>NZ_FNTV01000001.1:605431-1210863 GCF_900105965.1 Arthrobacter alpinus | reverse complement strand
TTGCTGGATCGCGATTCGTGCGGATCAAAACCAAAGTGCAAACAACCCTGTTTAGCTGGCGATCAACTCCTCGATTGAGCCTGCGACGATTGGCGCTCCCTGACAAAGCAGGGACAGGGAAAGTGCCTGCCAAAGCCGCAAATGCGGCTTCTGTACGGGCCCGACCAGGATCCGGCACCGGGCAGTATTGTCCACGCCGATCACGGCGTCCAATTCACGTCATGGGCTTTCACCAAGAAGATCCGTTCGGCACCAATGATGCCGTCATTCGGTAAAGTCGGGGACGGCGACGAGAATGCCATTGACAAGAATCATTCCGGTCGGCCATGCAGATCGTGCTCCTGAACCGGAAGAAGTGGCTGACCGGAACCGATCTGGCCAACGCAATATTTGAGTACGTCGAGATCTTCTACAATCGCCGGTGCCGCCATTCCGGATTGGACTATCGCACCCCGATCGAACACGAGCCACACTCCAAGAAACCAAAACCATCGGCCTGACATTCACTCCGACATGGGTAACCAAACCTTGGGGCAGGTCAAGGAGACAAGCAAATCCCAGGCAGCCCAATCCTCCTTCCAGCTACAGGCCGGTTCCAGCTGGCACGAGTAGAAGACAAGGTCCGTGGCTGCGGAGGGCGATGAAGGGACGAAAGGCACTGTCGATCCTCACGCGTGGCTGCCACGATGAAGTTACCAGCCAGGCTTGACCCATTGACGCGTCTCATTCGAGCCACACAGCCGGACTGGCCCGAAAGGTGGAGCCCGATGACTCAAATAGCAAAATTGGGGATTTTTTGTGGAGCCGTAGAGCGCCCGTGGTGCCAGGCGTGCGGAACTGGCCATTTTCTGCTCATAGAGTCAGTTGCTCCGTGCTTATGTGGCCATGCTGGGGCGGTGGGTCTAAGCTACTCGTGCCTGGAATGTGACGGTTTTTCTGCTCACTGCGTCAAAGTCAGCGACGTGGGGGATGCGCTGGCGCACATGGTGGCAGCAATGAGGCGGTGAAGACGCGTAGACGTTGATGCCCGAAGCAACGACCATGCCGCCTGGATCAGAAGATTCATCCGTGACATGGGATTGTGGCTCCGGTTCTCATCGCCCCATTCGCGCCACAACGCATCAATGGCGCAGTCATGTCCATGGCATCTACCGGTGCCTCCATACCATCAGCATCCCTGACGGTGCCGCCAGAGCCAATGTCACACGTGACCTTAGCCTCTAGTGACGCCTCAGGGGAAGCCACATAGTGGTAGAGGGTGAAAGAGGAGTGATTGCATGATGAGCAATTCGGCTGTCGACAAAACGAATCAACATTCGGGCAACGCGCAACGCGGAGTCGCCGGATTTGTGGTGGCCTTGGTAGTCGGCACGCTGCTGGCGTTGTTTGGTGCCAGCGGGATCATCGGCGGCGTCGCTTCGGCAGTCGTGGGTTCCCAGCAGGGATCGGAGGGCTATTTCAGTTCCGGGATGCGTCAATTCTCCACCACTTCCCATGCTCTCTCCTCTCCCCCGGCCCAGCTTGGGGTCGAGTCGATTCCCTTGGACCTTGGCAGCATCCGGATTAGTGCCGCATCAACTGCCCCCGGGGGCCAGGTGTTCATTGGCATTGGCCCCAAGGCGGAGGTGGACAACTATCTCAACGGTGTGCATACAACAGTCATCACCGGCGTCGAAACCCAGCCGTTCCGGGTGAGCTACAGCGATGTGCCCGGTCAGGCAGAACCCGAGCTGCCCGGGAAGCAGAGTTTTTGGGCTGTGCAAGCGTCCGGGGCAGGCACACAGGACGTCATGATGGACCTGCGCAGCGGTGACTGGATCCTGGTGATCATGAACGCCGATGCCAACCCGGGAGTCACTGTCAGCATGGCGGCCGGGTTCCACTCCGAGCTGTTTGGAGCGATCACACCTGCATTGTTGATTGGCGGTGCGATCGCCTTGATCATCGGGGCCGGGTTGATCGTCTTGGGTGCCGTAGGCCTGGGCAGACGGGCTCCTTCGTCTCGGCGGCCAGCGCCTGGCAATCAGGCACCAGGCGACGGCGGATCCCCTGCCCAGCTTGCCTACGCGAAAGGCTATCCAGCGAGACTTACTGGGCAGCTTGACTCGCAGCTGTCTCGAGGGCTGTGGTTGGTCAAATGGCTTCTGGCTTTGCCGCACATGTTTGTCTTGTTTTTCCTGTGGTGCGCCGTGGTCATCACCACAATCTGTGCCGCCTTCGCCATCCTGTTCACCGGCCGCTACCCGCGAGCACTGTTCAACTTCAATGTCGGAGTCCTGAGATGGAACTGGCGGGTGACGTTCTACGCCTACTCGGCGTTGGCCACCGACAAGTACCCACCATTCACCCTTGCCGCCAGCGAGTATCCCGCCGACTTCGAAGTTGACTACCCCCGTCAACTATCCCGTGGACTTGTACTGGTCAAGTCGTGGCTCTTGGCGCTCCCCCACCTACTGGTTGTAGCCATATTCACCAGCGCAGGGTGGTCCATGTGGGGCCAGGGCGGTCACTGGCAATCCGACTACGGCCGTACGGTCGGGTTCTCCCTACTGGGCATTCTGGTGCTCATCGCCGCCGTCGGACTCTTGTTCACGGGGCGATACCAACGACCGCTCTTTGATCTCATCATGGGCATCAACCGGTGGATCTACCGCGTCGCCAGCTATGCCCTCCTGCTGCGGGATGAGTACCCGCCGTTCCGCTTGGATCAGGGCCCTGATGAGCCGGCCGGGGCGGACCACCATTGATGATTGCATCCATGGGCAACCATTTTGAGCGGTACGCCGAGGTAGCGGAAATCTTGGCGCGGCATGGTTTCGGTTCCCTCCTGGCGAAGTTGGGTCTTGGCCGGATCCACCTGGGCTCAGGACCGTGGCTACCTGATGATCTCTCCAACCCCGAACGGCTCAGGCACGCACTGGAGGAACTGGGACCAACCTTCATAAAACTCGGACAGGTGCTTTCCACAAGGCCCGATATCCTTCCACCGGACTACCTCGGCGCACTGTCCAAACTTCAAAGCGGGGCGCCGGAAGTTCCTGCGGAGGTCATCACCTCACTCATCGAGCAGGAGTTGGGTGGAACTGCCAAGGAACTGTTCCAAACCTTTAGTGCGACTCCACTGGCCAGCGCCTCGATTGGCCAGGCCCATGCAGCAACACTGCATGACGGCACCGCCGTCGTTGTCAAGGTCAGGCGGCCGGGGGTTGTTGCCCAGGTTCAGGAAGACCTGGAGATCCTTCAAAACCTGGCCCACCAGGCCAACCGGAACTGGACGGCGGTGGCGGACTACAACCTTGAGGCCATTGCCGCCGAGTTCGCCACAACGCTTCGGGCCGAACTTGACTACCTGCAAGAGGGACGCAACGCGGAACGATTTGCAAGAAACTTTGCTAACGACCCCAGCATCCACATTCCCAGAATCTTCTGGTCCACCACCACCTCCCGAGTGCTGACTATCGAAAGAATCTTTGGCCTGAAAATCGACGACGTCGAGGTTCTTGCCATGTCAGACCTCGAGCGAACCCGCCTGGCAGATCTGGCAGCCAAGGCTGCAGTCAAGATGATCTTTGAGGACGGCTTCTTTCATGCCGACCCCCACCCCGGAAATCTCTTTGTGGAATCGGCTTCACGCATAGCGTTGATCGATTTCGGAATGGTGGGCGAAATCGACAACGAGCTCCAGGGTCACTTGGGGAAACTATTGCTGGCATTCAGCGTTGACGACCCCGACCGCATAGCCAGGGCACTGCTGGAACTCTCGATCAACCGACCCACCACAGATCGTGGCCGGTTGCAGCAAGATATTCTGCGCTTCATGCGTCTCTATCAAGGACGCCCGTTGGGCCAAATCGAAATCTCGCCCCTGGTCACCCAGATGCTGGCTCTTCTGCGCAATCACCATCTTCAGCGGCCCAGTGAAATAGCCATGCTGACTAAAATGATCTTCATGACAGAAGGACTGGGTGCACGGCTCAATCCGAGCTTCAATCTCGGCACAGTGGTTAAGCCCTATGCCAGAAGATTGGCCTTGGCCAGGGCAACTCCACTGGCTCTGTTTCACAACCTCTCCCAATGGGGTTTGGATGCCACAGACCTTGGCGCTGATCTGCCCGAAAAGCTGCGAAAGCTACTTGACCTACTGGATGACGGCGTCGAAGTTCATTTGCGCTCAGAGGAATTGTCGCCTCTGGTGACCCGCGCTGAACGCATCGGAAATCGCCTCGTTGCAGGGATGATAGTTGCAGCATTTGTCCGAGGAATTGGGGAGCTAACTGCAGCCGACCAGGATCGCTTGATGGCATGGCGAAACCCCTTGGTTGCTGGCGGTGTTGGCGTGGTCACGGCGTTGGGCGGCTACTTGGCGTGGACCGCACGGCGCAGTGGCGGTGGCAAGCGCTAGTACAGCCAAGGTCTGGGCCTCTGTGCTCTGTTTTGCAGACTTCTTGGGTCCTGTCATCGAACACAGGACCAAGAATTCCAGTCCCTTCCCGGTTGGCCACAATTCTATTGCTCAAAGGGACTGGTCTCGGTGATTATTGGCCCGGTGCTGATGGTTCTGGCTCCGCCAGTCAGGCTGGGGCCCGTCGGGAGGAACGGAAAACCACAAAATTCCCCGATGGACCTGGCTTCGGAGGTGCCAGAGTTGTCCCCACACAGCGGGTCTTTGGCCTCTATTGGCGTGGCCTCCGCCAGCATAGTCTCAGACCATGACGAACAAACCAGCAAATGCACCTGTCGAAGAACTAGATGCCCATGAATGCTGGGCTTTTCTTCGTGGCGTTTCCGTTGGACGACTAGCGGTCTGGGTCACCGACCATCCCGACATCTTCCCTATAAACTACGCGGTGGACCACGGAACGCTGGTGTTCCGCACGGGTCTCGGGACCAAGCTGGAGGCGGCCCTCGGCGAAACCCCCGTGGCGTTTGAAGCCGACGGAGTTGATCCGGGCAGCGGTGTCGCCTGGAGCGTTGTGGCCAAAGGCAATGCAGTACGCGTCGACTCAATTGACGAGGTCGTGGACAGTTTTTCGATCATGCTCTTCCCCTGGCAATCCGGACACAAGGACACGTTTATCCGTATAGCGCCAACGTCGCTCACGGGCAGAAGATTCACGGTGGCCGATCCAGCGGAATGGTGGACTGCCCACGCCACGGCCCCACATGCTGCCCCGGAATGACAGTTCCCCTCCTCAGGCCTGCGACCCATCGATGGAGGTCCGCTGCGCCAGCCTCGCGAACCTGAGGCCATGATGCTTCTGGTCATGGGCCTGCAAGTCAGCGCTCAACTCGTGGATCCGAAAGTGACCACGACTTTCATTCGCACCCATCTCATGATCACTGACCCTCTTGCGGTGGGGCGACTGGCGGTCATTTTGCTGGGCGTGGGTCGGGGCCCTGAGCCAGGAAATGGTGGATCCGGCCACTATTTTCAACGCATTGCGCCTACTCAGATGGGGCGAGGGTTCGTCCGCCCACGGGCACCCTCGAGCGCAGCACCGTACCTCACGTCGCTCGTTCTTGAAATGACGCGAGCCCCCTGAGGACTTTGTACCCTTGTTGGTCGAAAGTGAGTAAGACAGACTGTCAGTGTTGATGCAACAGGATCATGCATTGCCGATCAATAAGCAGGACGATTCCCCAAGCGGGAACCACAGCCATGAAGGGAAACGAAGACAATGAATGGGCTAGTTGCCTCCGACCCGCAAAAGACCGCCACGGCACCGATCACCGTTTTTATCCTCGACGATCACGAACTTGTTAGGCGGGGACTCAAGGAACTGCTCGAAGGTGAGGGCTTCAAAGTTATTGGGTCTACCGGCTCCGCACTGGAAGCAACCAGACGCATCCCGGCCCTGCATCCTGACGTTTCGGTATTGGATGCCCGGCTGCCCGATGGCACGGGCATAGAGGTCTGCCGCGATGTCCGGTCGTTGGATCCAACCCTGCAATGCTTGATTCTCACCAGCTACGACGATGAGCAGGCGCTGCGTGGCGCTGTACTAGCCGGCGCCGCCGGCTATGTGCTGAAGGAAATTGACGGCACGGATTTACTTTCATCCCTGCGTCGCACCGCCAAGGGTGAAACACTTTTCAACCCCGACGTCTTGGCTAAAATTGTTCAGGGGCTTGCAGAGCCTGAACGGACGGATCCAAGGATCTCCGCCTTGACCCAGCAGGAAGGGCGCGTCCTAAAACTCATTGGACGAGGATTGACCAATCGAGAGATTGGTAGTGAAATGTTTCTTGCCGAGAAGACTGTCAAGAACTACGTGTCCTCACTGCTGGCAAAACTGGGCTTTGAGCGGCGGACGCAGGCTGCCATTTTCATTACAGATACACGATGGAAGGCCCCTGACTTCCGTCAATGAGCATCTGCGGCGGGCACACTCCAGGTCAATCGGGTTCCAGAATTTTCGCCGCTCTCTAGGTCAAAGGTTCCGTGTAGAATCTCGGCGCGCTGTTCCATGTTGAGCAGCCCGCTTCGGTGATCGAGATCGCCCACCCCAATCCCGTCGTCGTCAATAATGACGCTCACGAGCTCGGACGTGACGTCAACGGAAACCTCGATTGCCCCGGCGTCAGAATGCCGCACCGCATTGCTCAACCCTTCGGACAGCACCGCTAACAGATGCTTGGCCGTTTCCTCGGAAACCGCGGAGTCTATGGGCCCTGCCAGATTCAACCGGGGAGCGAAAGCGAGCGTTTTCGCCGCATTGCGAACTGTCCTCAGTATCAAGTCGCTCAGCAGCTCAGTTTCACCTGAGCTGACCCGCAACGAATAAATCGTATTGCGCAAGTCCCGAATGGTTTCGTCAAGTTCTGTCGTAACAGCCCTAATTCTCTGGGACGCCGTCTTGTCCGTAATAAACCGCTGCAAACTCTGAATGCTCAGGCCTGCGGCGAAAAGGCGCTGAATGACCACATCGTGCAAGTCCTTTGCAATACGGTCCCGATCCGTGAAAACCATGATCTGCTCACGGAGTCTGTGCGTTCTGGCTAGTTCCAAGGCCAAGGCCACGTGGGATCCGAACACGGCGCTCATCTCCACCACAATCTTGGAATAGCTCCCGGATCCTTGGCTGCGTGCCAGGATCAACAAGCCTTGGTTCGGGCCTTGGGGTCCCAACGCAATAACGATGATCGGTCCAAAGGAAATCCCGTCTTCAGTGCCGAGCAGATCAGTGGCGTCCTCGAAGACAGTCGGTACACCGGTTCTCAAAACCTCCGCGATCTCAGGGGAGTCCAAAGCCAAGGAACGGCCGGCCAAGAGAGGCGCCCGTTCACCCGCAGCCGCTGCCACATACAGTTCAGGACCACGATCAGAGGAAACTCCGATCATGGTCAGGGAAGAGTCTGATTCTGCCAACGCAGTGGCTGCAATCATGTCCAGACTGCTTTCAGTGATGTTGCGCTCATCATCCATCATCTTGCCTGTGACATCCATGCACGCTTCCAGCCAACGGGAACGGCGCCTGGCGTCTTCAAACAAGCGAGCATTTTCAATGGCAACCCCCGCAGCAGCCGCCAAGGCCACAGCCAACTCTTCATCCTCGGCCGTGAAGTCTTCACCGCCTGCCTTTTCAGTCAGATACAGGTTCCCAAACACCTTTCCTCTCACTCGCACTGGAACACCCAGAAAGGACACCATGGGCGGGTGGTGTTCCGGGAAACCATAAGAGGCGGGGTGATCGTGCAAATCATGCAGCCGCAACGGGTGCGGGTCACTGGTCAGCAGTCCTAGGACACCGTGTCCGGTGGGTAAGGGACCTATTTCGGTCTTGAGTTCCTGATCTATGCCAACGGTAATGAAATGACTCAACGACTGATTTTCACTGATGACTCCCAACGCTGCGTAGCGGGCGTCCAGGAGCGTGCAGGCTGATTTGACCACCCTCTCCAGTACCGCATCGAGGCTGAGATCCTCTGCCACAGAAACCACGGCTGCCAGCAAGCCGCGCATCCTTTCTTGTGTGGAGAGCAGTTCGCCCGCTCGGTCCACAAACTCCCGCAGTAAGTCCTCAATCCGAGTCCCCGCAGCGGCGGGCAACAACGGAACCGCTTTGTCCGCATCAGAATCCTGCACCAGATCCACCTTCGATCGACCATCGGCCGTTGTGTCAAAAGCCTCAAGATCCCGGCCATTACTCACAGGCTACCCCCGTTGCCAACCTGAAGTCCCCATACGGGAGCATTGGTAGGGCTGTCCAGGCACAGGAGCTGGGGACTTTAGACTCTACGATCCCAGAATCATTGGCCCTAGAGTCGATTTCATGACTACTAATACGCCGCCGTCAGGGACCACACCGGAGATTGAGTCACTGTCCAAGGACCAATGCTGGGAAATGCTGCGTGAACAGGTCATTGGGCGCCTGGCAGTTGTGGACGATGATCACCCCGACATTTTTCCCATCAACTATGCAGTGGACGACGGCTCCCTGGTCTTTCGGACTGCCGCCGGCACCAAACTCTACGGTTCAACGAACAACACGCCCGTTGCCTTTGAAATTGATGGCTACAACCCCTCAACTGAGCAGGCGTGGAGTGTGGTGCTGCGGGGCACGGTCCTTGCGATCAGGGCTGGCGCCGCGCTTGCCGAGGCGGAAAGCCTAACACTGGAACCATGGCAGGGCGGCCTCAAGAACCACCTGATGCGGATCCTGCCCCTGAACCTCAGCGGCCGGCGATTCAAGGTCACAAGGCCTGACATTTGGCACACACCTTTGTCCGATGCACGGCGCGCTTCCTTCGAATAGCACCTAGCCAGAATAGATTGGCCAGCCTACTTGGTGACCAGCGTGACTACCCGGAAGAAGCCGGAATCGGCCCGATAATCTCCGTGCCTGCGTTTACTTTCATGATGGCCCCAAGAAAGTGCGCGCTGGACTCGTCACAGAGTGATCCCACGACCTTCGTGGGGACCAACAGGCATGGATTTATGGGATCCACAAAAGTCCGCGAGACGAGCACAACAACGTCCTTGGGCAGGCCCCCGTGCCCCAATGCATCCTGAATCCTGAATCCTGAATCCTGAACAATCATCCCCCCGGCTTTCGGCAACCAGGTCCCACGCAGGGCAGTGGGAAGCCTGCGAACTGTCATTGCCAGCCTCCATCGCCGCCAGCCAAGCCAAGGCTCATGCTTAGAATCCCCCTGGGGAAATCTGCACGGGCGCAAGCGTGTGCAGGCCTGCGCGGTGGCCCTTGTAGCGTTCACCCACAACGGCGGCTTCTTCCTGTTGGGTCAGGACAAGGGGGCACGGGACATGCAAAAGCAACTCCCGGGTGACGGAGCCCATGGCGGCGTGGTGCACGGCTCCACTGCCGCGGCTTCCCACCACGAGCATGGCGGCACCTTTCCCTGCCTCGATCAGCACCCGCGCCGCCGCATCGTGCTGCTCGAATCGATCGAAAACTGTGAGGTGTGTGTGCCGGGCACGCACAGCGGCCACAACAGCTTCCAGGATCATGCGCCCCTGGGTTCCAATCTGCCGGGTTTTCACTGATCCGTCGGCACTGGAATGTACCCACCTTGCCGGGGACTGTGAGACACAAACGACGGTGAGGTCCTGCCGGGTCCGTACAGCCTCCGCGGCGGCAAAATACGCGGCGGCCATGGACTCGGGGGAACCATCAATACCAACCACGACGCCGGCACTCACGGAGTTCTCGGGTTCTGGGATGACTGCCACGGGGCATCGCCCGATCATGGCAAGTTGGAAATTTAGCGTGCCGAATCTCTCACCCTGAACATCGGCCGTTCTGTCTGTCCCGACCACCACCATGACGGATCGAGCGGAAAGTTCAGCCAACACTCGGGCCGGCTCACCAAACTGGAGGCTGCTGCGCACCTCCACGGCCGGGACCAACCCGCGCACCCTGTTGGCTTCACTATCCAGCATTCCTTGGAGGCCAGCCCGGAAAGTCTGGTAGTCAACGCCTTCCGGCGAGACCAGGTAGTCCGGCACGGAGTGGACCAGCAGGAGGGGCCGCCCTTGTTGTTGGGCCCGGTGCGCTGCCCATTCGAGGGCAGCGCGACTGGCGGGGGAACCATCCACCCCCACCATTATCTGAGGTTCAAAGACCATTGGTCATCGACCTTTCTACGTTTATGCAAGTTCATGGCGTGTCATTGGAGATGAACTATGCCCTTGAAGAATTGCGGTGCTGCCTCCAACGCTAGGGCCCGCCGCGTGATGGGTGGAGAGTCGAAAGACCCTAATTCACCTCTGTCGATTGCTCGTGGCGGGCTTGCCATGGTGAGACGAGAGGGTCCGGAACACTGAAGCGAGCGGCCCGGCGGCGATCATGGCGCTCGGTTCCGCGGTGGCGAACCTCTGGGACCTGTTGGCGGGGCCGGGAGAAAACCCACCCCCTTGGCGCCCTCAACTGGACCAAATACACCGCAGTCATGGCCAAGAGAAGCAAGGAGAACGAGACGGCGTGTGGGGCGGCTGCGCAAGAACTTGACGCGGCGGGTTCTGGTGGCGATGGATTCAATAAACCATCCGAGCCCCCGCGCAAACCCACAAACTGCCGTGAGGCCACAGCAACAACACGCGCTCCGGCGTCGTACTGTTCATCCACGATCAACTGCGCCCGAGGAGGGCAGAAGCTCCGGCAGCGTGTGAGCGATGAAGACCAGTGTTGCCAGGACAACAGCCACCTGCAAGAGGAGGAACGAGAACGGCTTGAAGTCGTTGTGGAATTGCGTTTGCGGCGGGCGCTCCCCCAAGCCCAGCGCAGTCTTGCCGAGCTCAGCACGACCGCCGGTGGTGGCCACGACTCCTGAGTAGCTGCCGGGCTGCACCACGGTCCCCAGTAGGGAGACAGCAATACATCTCTCCCAGGGGACCACCCCCAATGGTTTGTGCAGCGACTTTATCCGCCAGCAGGCACTGTCCCCGTACGATGCTCTCATCACGCAAGTGGTCCTGTGCATCGGGCAATGTGATGTCCGCAGGAATGATGGCACCCACCCCCAAGCGAACCATGTTGCCGGGCACTAAATTCACGACGTCGATTTGGCAGGAGTTCCTTCCCTGGGGGCCAGAACCGTATGCGTAACGCGTGAACGAAGGGCCTCGGCAGCACGTTCGGCGCGAAATTCATTGCTGAACCCCAAACCGACAATCACCAACAAAATCACAGCAACGACAACCGAATTTGTGGTAGCCCCAAAGAACAAGGACAGCCCTGCTGTGACGAACAAAAAGATCCATATGGGAATGTAAAGTTACGTTCCCAGCGCCGCCTCGTCACTGCCAAGGCATCGTTTCGTGGACCCAAGATCGAGCAGAACGTGCTCAACGCTGAGGTGGACTTCTGCTGTGATGGAGCGTTGTGATGGCTTCGCCGCCTCAGCTGTTGCCGACGGGATCATGGCCATCCTCATGGCCCACACCCACCATTGCCGGCACCTTCAATGCATCCCTCTCACCATGAACCACCAGGACTGGACAGCCTGCGTGTTCGGCGCAGGCCGAACTGACCGAGCCCAGCAGCATCCCTGCGAATCCGCCGTGTCCACGGGAGCCAACAATGAGCATCTGTGCGGACTTGCTCTGCTCCATCAACACTTTGGCCGGCGTGCCGCGAATACACACCCCGCGGAATCCCTCGGGCTGGTTGCCTCCAAAAGCCTCCTGCACGGCATCCTTGAGAATCTGGCGCGCCCCCTCGTCCGGGTCCCAATCAGGGACGATGTACGAGCCAAAAACTGTTTCCATGTGCCAGGCGGTAACGGCTGTGATGGTTGCATCCAGTGCGTGCGCCAGTGTTTGCGCCCATTTTAGACCCAGCACGGACTCAGGTGATCCGTCCACACCGACCACGATGCGCGAACCCTCGTGGACTGTCTTTTCTTCCATTGCTTGATCCATCTTTCTTACGCATTCGCTTTTCTCAGAGTCTCTCCAGCTCAATGATCGACTCCGGCGAAGGTTGCTGCACAGGGTCAAAAGTCCCTAACCGTCGAGTCTGGATGGCACCACACTTGAGCTCCGTAGCCGGTGTTCGGCTGCCGCCTCCAGCACCCACCCCTGGCGTCCTTGGCCAGGGGTGGTCCCAAGTCGTTGCGACATAGGACTGTGGACAACAGTTGACGTTCTTGGAGCAGCCGCGGCAGCTCAGCAGACGAAAGGCAACAATGCCCCATGATCGAGGACTATGGGATGGCAAGCGCCTCCACCGGCGACCCCACGATCGGCCCTGCCCGTTCAGTGGAACCCTTGTAGTTGGGCCTTTGGACCCTAGTTTCACCTGCTTGCGTCTCCGTAGAATCGCTCAGATGAGAGAACATACAGTGGCACCCCAAGCAGACATCCTGACGGCCGAGCAATGCTGGAAGCTCTTAGGAGAGACGTCGGTCGGCCGCCTCGCCGTGAACGTAAACGGTCGCCCCGATGTATTCCCGGTCAACTACGAAATCGACGGAGAATCACTCATCTTCCGGACAGGTTATGGCACAAAGCTGCACGCGATCGATGAAGACGCGAATGTCGCCGTGGAAGCGGATGCTATTAGCGCCGAATTTGGAATAGCCTGGAGCGTGGTCATCAAGGGACGCGCTGAACATGCCTCACCAGAAAGCCTCGAGTTGAACTCCACCGTTCGCGGCTTGTTTCCTTGGCAGGGCGTCGGAAAAACCCACCTGATCCGTATTGTTCCGGAAACCGTGACGGGCCGACGCATTACCTTGGATGCCTCCATGACTTGGAATGTTCCTCTGGCCGCCGCAATCCGTGCCGGACTGGAATAGCGGCCCTCCCCGCACTGGCTACCCGTCCCCGTCGCTATGGTTCACCCGGCAGTGCCGCCCTGCGCAGGACGCAAGGTTCCGGGTGACTAGTCCCGCGAATGCAGGCCCCATGGCCCTAACCGTCGCGTGCACCCCAATCCGAACCGCTGGTGACCGCGTATCCCCTCCTTTCGAAAGGACGCACCATGAAAGCATTGGTTTATCAGGGCCCCGGAGTCAAACAGTGGATGGAAGTTCCGATGCCGCAAGTGCTGAATTCTGGTGACGTCATTGTCCGCATAGACACCACAACCATTTGCGGAACGGATCTGCACATTCTCAAGGGAGACGTTCCTGCCGTCCAAGTTGGCCGGATTTTGGGCCATGAAGGTGTGGGCACCATTTCGGAAACCGGCACAGGCGTCAAGGATTTCGCGGTCGGTGACCGCGTCATTATCTCCTGCATCAAGTCATGCGGACACTGTGTCAATTGCCGCACCAGCTTGCCTTCACACTGTCTCGGAGCAGAGGGTGCGCCCGGGATCGGTTGGATTTTTGGCCACCTGATTGACGGGACGCAGGCAGAATACGTGCGCGTGCCGTACGCAGACAACTCCCTGCACAAACTGCCCGACGGCGTGACAGACGTCCAGGCGGTCATGCTCTCCGACATTCTGCCCACGGGGTTCGAAATCGGCGTGCTGTCTGGCCAGGTTAAACCTGGGGATGTGGTGGCGGTTATCGGTGCCGGTCCGGTGGGTCTTGCAGCGATGATGACAGCCGGGCTATGTGGGGCGGCGACGGTCATTGCCATTGATGTTGACCACGGGCGGTTGGAGCAGGCCAAGGCATTTGGTGCCACAGACACTGTCGTGTCGGGCGCATCGAACTGGAAGGAACAGGTTCTTGCACTGACCGATGGCGCCGGAGTGGATGTCGCCATTGAGGCCGTTGGTGTACCCGAGACATTTGAGATGGCCCTGGACGCCGTTCGCCCCGGTGGCCATGTAGCCAACGTTGGCGTCCATGGCAAAGCGGTCGAACTGCATCTGGAGGAGCTGTGGATTCGTAACATCTCCATCACCATGGGCTTGGTCAATGCAAATACGACGCCCATGCTGCTCAAGTTGGTTGCCTCAAACAAGATCCCGGCTGAACGGTTCGCCACGCATTTTTTCCCTCTTGACCAGATGATGGAAGCCTACGAAACATTTTCAAATGCAGCCACAACCAAGGCCCTAAAAGTAGTCATATCACGGGTCGACTGAGCCCAACGTCACGCCAGCGGGGCTGGTCATGGTTGGAGGCCGTTCCAGAAAAGCTCACTCGCGGTCGCGACTAGATCCTCTGCCGGCACTTCGTCAAGGAGGCCTCCAGAGGTGAGTGTCGCGACACCGTGGAAGGTCGCGAAGGCGACGAGTGCTATGCGCTGCGGGTCTCCGGGGCCGATCGCGCCGATCTCCTGAGCCGCCACGACGACGCGCATCGTCAGTTCCATCGAGGCGTGTCCTGCGGCAAGGAGCTCAGTGCGGGCGCTGGGTGCGTGCTTCAGACTGAACATGAGCGACAAGAGCGTGGGCTGGGCGAGAGCGAACCCAACATAGCTGCGCGCCAGGTCATCGAATCGTCGTCGAGCTTCCTCCGACGTGGTCGCCGCACCACTGGTTGCCTCGTCGAGAGATGCGGCCAGACGGTTGAAACCATCTTCCGCAAGGGCATCCAGGAGCGCCTGCTTGTCGCGGAAGTGCCGACTCGGAGCAGCATGGCTGACACCGGCATCGCGGGCTAACTGCCGCAGCGAGAGCGCTTCAACACCATTGGTCTCGATGCTGGCCGCAGCCGCTTCCAACAGGGTGCGGCGGAGATCGCCGTGATGATAAGAGTCAATGCGCACCTGCTGATCCTACCTCGATGTTGACATTGACAACAAGGACGAGTCCCTACAGAATGATGTCACTGACAACATTGCCTGCTTCGACCAAAGGAGTCCACTATGAAACTAGACCTCAGCGAGGGAACCACACTGATCACCGGCGCGAGTTCAGGTCTCGGTGCCGAATTTGCCCGGCGGTTCGCAGCGCGCGGATCGAACCTGGTGCTCGTCGCCCGACGAGCCGAACGACTTGAGGAACTCGCATCGGAACTGCGTGCCGCAACGAACGTGCACATCGAGGTACTTCCAGCCGACCTCGGAATTAGTGGTGCCGCGGTCGCCTTGCGCAACGAACTGGAACACCGCAAAATCCGTATCACCTCACTGATCAACAATGCCGGCTTCGCGAGCCACGGTGCGTTCGACCAGGCCGACCCGGAACGCATGGCCGGTGAGATGCAGCTAAACGTGGGCGCCGTCGTCGAGCTCTCCCGAGCCTTCATGCCCCAGTTGCTTCAGGGCCGTGGCGCGCTCATCATGGTAGCGAGCACCGCGGCCTATCAACCGACGCCCGGCATGGCTGTCTACGGAGCAACCAAGGCATTCGTGCTGAGTTTCACCGAGGCACTCTGGGCCGAGGCCCGGGGCACAGGGCTTCGCGTGCTCGCTGTGAGCCCAGGCTCGACAAAAACGGAGTTCTTCGATGTCGTCGGCACTGATGAGGCATCCGTCGGAAAACAACAGACACCCACACAAGTGATCGAAACAGCGATCCGGGAGCTCGACAAGGCAAACGGCCGCCCGAGCATCGTCTCAGGCCGGCTCAACCACGTCACCGCTCTGAGCAGTCGCTTGCTCTCTCGCCGAGCATTGGCGCGGACGAGTGCCCGCGTCCTAGGCGACGTCCGCCTCGCCGCGCCAGAGGCCATCTGACTGAGCCAAACAAAGCCGGATCCGCCCGCTGCGGTGAACAAACCGCGCGGAACTAACGTTGAAGTCCATTACCGCAGCTCGGCTCCTTTGGGTCTACCCGGAGCTATTTGACTCCTTGCCCCAGCGAGGTGGCGCTCATGGAAGGGTGTTGAGCACGCCTGCTGCCTACGGCACGGAGATCGTGAACTGAAGAATCGCAATGGCATGCTCGAGCAAGAATGTGGTGTGTCGGGGCGGGCGGCCGCTTATCTTGCTCGGGATGTTAACGCCCAATGAACTATCCGCTGGTCACGGACCAAGACGGTCTGGGAATCCCTGTGACGGAGTGGAACTGGGATGATGTGCACGTGATCAATGCTGCGTTGTATGTCCGTGCTGTCGATCCTGCATTCGGGTACAAGTTCATCGCCGATGAACTCACTGAACGGCACCACAATCTTGGGCCTGGAGCACCTGTTCGACGTGTGATTCGGCGCAGATCTGCCGTGCTCGCAACGGGTCCACCAAGGAGGGGCGGGGATCGCTGAGCTCATAGCGGGCGTGGCCCTCGTGGTGGATGGCGTGGCAATTGATGCCGTCTCGCTCCAATGACTGATGTGACGGGCATTTTGCGGAGAAGACCGCCCATTGTGAACTCTTGCAATCATCCTTGAAAGTGACGTTGAAGTAACCACCACGATCTCGGCACACTGGGGTCTCAGGCTACCAATTGTGGGCCATCAATGCTTGCGCCTATGAAGAAGCCCTGGACGTGGGTTGGGTGCGGGGCACGGCCCAGGCCAGGGAAGTACCCTGTCCCAACACGCTGTCGATGCTGCAAGACCCGCCCAAGGCTGTGGCGCGGTGTTTCATGTTGGCCAGACCGCTCATGCGGTCGGGGTTGGCAAATCCGTCGCCGTTATCGGTAATTTCCAGTGTCACCATTGTGTGGTCCACTTTGACGCTCACACCCACGGCAACGGCGTCGGAATGCCTGACCACATTGCTGAGCCCTTCGGTTACCACGGCTATCAAACTTTCGGCCACAGCCACGGAGATCACGCCGTCGAGGGGTCCAACCAGCTCGATGCGGGGTTTGAAGCTGGCGTCGAGGGTCAGCAGGCTAATGGTGGAAAGGACACGGCGGCTGAGCGGTTCCAGGAGCTTTTGTGGATGGTGGAGGGAATAGATGGTTTCGCGGAGTTCGCGAATCGATTCGTCCAGCTCCCTGGTGATCGAGGTGACACGCCGAAGCGAAGGCTCATCGGTGATGACTTGGCGGAGACTTTGCAGGCTCAGTCCGGCCGCGAAGATCCTCTGGATGACCCGGTCGTGCAGGTCCCGGGCAATCCTGTCCCGGTCTTCGGAGACTAATAGGGATTCCCTCTCCCGGCGGTTGTGGACCATTTCAACAGCCAGGGCAACTCGTGAGCTGAAGAGAATACTGGTTTCCGCATCCTCCTGTGAATAGACAACCGCCCCCGCGGGGCGTGCGAGGATGAGCAGACCTGGGCCTAAATCTGCCAGATCCAGGCCCACCACCAGGGCGGGTCCAAGCTGGGCCGTGACTCCGGGGCCGAATACCTCAGCGGCGGTGCGCACGGCACTTGTGACCCCCGTGGTGAGGACCTTGGTGAGGAGTGGTTGAAGAGTTATTTCCTGCCCAGCCGTGAACGTGCCGGCACCGGCTGTGGTGTGGCAGATGAGGCGTTGTCGATCCGGGGTGATCAAGGCGACGATCGCCAAGGCCGAATCGGCGGCTGCCAGCGCGTGCCCGGCGATGACCGCGAGAATTTGTTCGTTGCTGTCGTCCTTGCCAGCCAGTATTCGTTCGTTGGCTTCGACCCCGGCTTCAAGCCATTGGCGGCGGCGGGCGGTGGCCTCAAAAAGGCGGGCGCTTTCAATTGCCACGCCGGCAGCTGCAGCCAGGGCTGTACACAGGGCCTCGTCCTCGGCACTGAATTCGCCGCCGTCGACCTTCTCTGTCAGATACAGGCTCCCGAGGACAGTCTCACGAACCCGGAGGGGTATGCTCAGGAAAGTCTTCACGGACGGGTGGTGTGCAGGGACAGCGATCAAGTCTCCGAATACCCCCTGGGCGGTGGGCAGGTCCTCGATACCCCCAATTTGCTCCGGGTCGAATTCGGTGGTGATGAAATGGCTTAGGGATTCCTCACCATCCATGCCGCCCAACGCACCGTATCGTGCCCCCACCAATTCACATGCAGAGCAGACGATTCGGTCAAGGACCGCGTCCAAGCCGCTATCCTCCGCCATGGAAACGACGGCGGACAGCAGCACCTGGACATGGTCTTGGGTGGTAAGCAGCTCCTCGGCCGTGGAGAGAAACTCTTCACGGAGGGCCTCAACACGATTCCTCAGAACCTCACGCCACATGGGAAACGACCGCCTGGCGTTCAAGAAGCAGCCCTATAGCCGCTCTGGACGAGCAAACGAGCAGGCCTGGACTGGAAGGAAGAGAGCTAATGATGGTCAGCATGGCTGCGCCCTAACTGAGGTGTTCCCACAAGGATGGACTCGGCCCAGATTCGACCTCATGTCCTCACCGTACCCCTATAGTGGTCGGTCAACCCCGAGGCTCGGCGATTATGTGTCTCCTGTGCGACAGCCGCATCGAAAGTTTCGGTGCAAACAACGGCATGGGGAAGGCGGTTCTGCACAAGGAATTACTGAAAAGCCCGCGTCCATCCTCGTCGGAACAGCCCAGCCATTCGGCGAGCGCACATGGCGGTGACTCCCAACTGAGAAATCGAGAGGCAGTCCCCAACATTGCACTACGCCGGCGCAAACAGCGGATTCAGGCGGCCGCCGCAACGCGGACGGGTCGATACTGCCCGTCCCACTGCGACGTCGGCAGGGGCCTTTTCCTGCCCTGACACCGCATCCTGTGTACCGGCGATTGTGGTGGACTTTCTAAGAAAAAGGGCAAGGCACGGACACCCACCGAGGTTCGGACGCGACCGCTGCCAAGGGGCGTGGTCCAGTTTCTTGGAACCGGGATGGCAGCGGACACGCGGGCCGGTGCCGGCCTCGCTGTCCTACAACGTCCCCGTCTAGGGCTGAAATGGTTCACCGGCGGGATGATCTCTGGCCGGGTTGCAGAACTCCTCGCCCAAGTGACCCGCCCGGACGGGGAGGCTTGGCGCCACCGGTCCAAGCCCTCGCGTTTGGTCCGTGTTGTTTGTTAGGACCTTGATGTGGGCCATGGCGGCATCCTCCCGGGCGGCATGGACCGCCATCAAGGTCTCCCTCTTGGTGTCGTAGGGCCCTGAGAGCAGTAAGGTTCTACCCTCCGCGCAGGCCAGCCGGAACCGGTATCGCTCGTCGGCGTAAAGAATTATCTCGAATTGTGCAGCCATGGCATTCCCCCCAAAAATGCCAGTATTGCACCCCCACCGAGTCCGTCACAGGGTCTTAAGACCCTAAGGAACCCAGGAACAGGAACACTCAAGGCGGAGTGAGAAGAGTTGCTCGGGATCTTGATCAACTTTTTGTGTTTGGCCCAACTGTCAGGGGTGGTGATATTTCTGTGAACCATCCGGACAAAGTGGAACCACATTTGGTACATGTAGGAGGAAATTGTGGCTATAACAGCGACGGAAGCTCGACGCGACCTGTTTGGTCTCATGGAGCGCGTCAATCTCGACCACACTGACGTTGAGATCGCGTCTAAGCGCAGCTCAGCGGAACTGATGTCCAAGGGTGAACACGACTCGTCGGTGGAAACAGCTACCTTCTGCGCTCCCCAAAGAACGCGATCGGTCTGCTGCCAGCCCTGGAATCGGCCCGCGGGGGTCAGGTTACCTGAGTATGGGCTCATAGAGCCTTGAATGGCCGCGTTCTCGCTTGGACAGCCGAGGGTTGGGCAGATTATCTGTACTGGCAGCCTCAGAAAGGCAAGAACCTAAAGCGCATCAACACTCTCATCGAGGACATCCTTCAGGATGATCCCTTCGACGGCATCGCAAAGTTAATCGGGTTGTCTACAACGCGAACGTTCACTGCGTGACATCCCTGCAAGCCCGCCATCACCACTTGCGCCTTAGCCTACGCTTTCGGAGTATGGGACCACTGTGCAGGAAAGCAGCGCCAGGGAAAAACCTCCACGCAACGATTGTTGGCGTGCGTTATGTACGCGAACAATCAATGAGACAGCTTGGCCGCTCCAACGGAGACTTCAGGTTTCATTTTCAGAAGTCGAGTGCACAAAATGTCAGAAGTTCATTGCACAGAGCATCAGGGACGGTCGCGACTAGTGCCCCGCAGCTGCCCTTGGGCTTGACAACCTTCATTCCTTCGCGCGCAGGCCGATTATGTCTGCCTCGAGCCCTGAGATCATGGCCACTACGTTGAACCGTAGTTCGCCTACTGGGTCGGCGGGTCATCCGCAATTTCATGGGCATCCTGGACAGAACGGGTCAGGCGGTCCAGCTTGACGACGCCCAAGGCATCCCCCGCCCGACATGCGGCCGGGGCTTCGCGGAGCCCTGCCTGCCGCATGTCTGATACAGGCAGGACGAGCACCTTTGCTTCCGTGAATTTCTAGCAAGTCCGTCATACGTGCACGCAGTCAGGCACATGGAAACAGCCTTGCGCTCGCGGTCGCGCCATATGAGTGCTGTAACCGGCGTGACGAGGAAATGACGGCATCAGAAACTAAGTCGGCAACCATGAAACCTCATGGTGCCGATAGGCATCGCCGTGCCGAGGGGACGCCCCTCGACACGGCTTCAGGACGAAGACTACATTTCGCATGCACCTGCCACGGCTGTTCCCGAAGACCTCCAGCCTCCGGACTGGCTGTTCAATGAGTGCATGTGTCCAGGCAGGACAACCCTTCAAGCAATGGATTGCAACCCTCGGACGATTAGAAGGTTCGCATGAGAACGTGCCCGCACCGGCATCGGGGCGGGCACTTCGTTAGCTCATTTAGTTGGCCAGAGCCTTTGCGCCCTTGGACTCAACGGCCGGAACGCCATCACCTTCCTGGCCGTACAGCCAGTCGTTGTACTGGTAGTTGCCATCGCCGCGGCTCTTGAACAACAGGTTTCGCAGCGTGCGAGCCAAGCCGGAGACGTGCCATGACTCTCCCCAGACGCGAGCGGTGCGCTGGACGCGGGCCGTGCGACCGGCGCGTGATTCGTTGAAGTCATTGAAGGCGCCTTCCCATGCCCTGGCGTCGATACCTGTATCGGTGAAGACGGTCCCCTGCGTGACTTCCTGCAAAACGGCAGCATCTTCGAGCGCCTGGCACGCACCCTGGGCAAGGTACTGGAGCATGGGGTGGGCGGCGTCGCCAATCAAAGTCATGCGGCCGCTGACCCAGTTCTCGATGGGGTTCTTGTCGTACATGGGCCAACGGATGCCGGTTGCCAGATTGTTCAGGGCTTCCTGAACAGCCGGAATACAGTCTTTGTAGGCCTCTTCCAGCTCGTCAACGCCACCGTACTGCTCCTCGCCACGCTCAAACGACGGCGACTTGAAAACGGCAACGGTGTTCAGCAGCTCACCCTTGCGCAGCGGGTACTGGACCAGGTGGCAGTTCGGGCCAAGGTAGACAATGACGTCTTCCAAGTCAGCCTTCGGGGTGGCGTCCGTGATGGGCACCGTGCCGCGGTAGGCAACATACGACGACGGAACCGGAACATCCTCGGAAACAGCCTTGCGCAGGGTGGACTTCAAACCATCCGCGGCCAGAACGGCGTCGGCCTCATAAACGTCGCCGTTGGCGGCAAAGGCGCGGGCTTTGTCATCTTCGGTCTCGACCTTTTCAACGAAGACGCCGTTGAGCAGCGTCACTCCGGACTCTTGGCAGGCTTCCAGCAGGATTCGGTGAAGGTCGCTGCGGTGGATCACCACGTAAGGAGCACCGTAGCGTTCTGTAAATTCTTCCCCCAGCGACTGGCGGGTGAGCTCTTCGCCGGTGACGGCGTCGCGGAACACCAAGTGCTTGGGCTGCACACCGATTTCCAAGGCCTTTTCCAGCAAGCCCCAGCGCTTCAAAACACGCGAGGCGTTAGGGGCCATCTGCAGTCCGGCACCCACTTCGCCGAACGCCGGCGCATTCTCCACGAGTGTGACAGTGGCGCCATTTTCCCGCAGGGCGAGAGCACCCGCCAGACCGGCTATGCCGCCACCAATCACCAGAACGTCCTGTGCCGGGGTGGTATTGATCGTCTCAGTGGTGGAACTAGATGAGTTAGACATGGCTGCTTCCTACGTTTGTTGATGAATTCGATGATGAGGTAGATGAGGTAGTGACTTTGGCCCGGACAGAGATGACCCACAGCAGGATCGCTGCAATGGCTGCAGCCCCTGCAAAAGCCAGGAAATTGGAGTTCACGCCAAGTCCGGCTGCTAGCAGGAATCCTCCCGCCTGGGGGGCTGCCACTGCACCAATGCGTCCGACGCCGAGCGCCCAACCAAGTGCCGTGCCGCGCAAGTGGCTTGGGTAACGGGTGGCGACGGCGGCGATGATCAGGCACTGCGTGCCGTGGGTGCCCACGCCGGCCAGGACCAACATGGCGTAGACAAGGAATACGGGTGGACCGGTCATGATGACGGCCAAGGCTGCTGCGGCTACAGCTGCTGCGACGATTCCGGTTCGGATGGGACCAAATCGACCACCAGCCCACGCCGTGATGATGGAACCAGCCACGGCGCCCAGGTTCAGGGCGATGGCAAAGGTCAGAGCCGAACCGAGGTTGTACCCCGCCATCTGCATGAGATTGGGCAACCAGGTGCCCAGCCCGTACCACGCAAACAAGGTGGCAACGGTGGCCAACGCGAACAAGACACTGGCACCCAGATAAGGAGCCTTCAGCAAGGCGCCGAAGCCGCCGCGCTCACCCGTCAACCGGGGAGCAGCAGTCTTGGGCAGGTATTTGAATCCCAAGGGAACAACGATGACCAGGGCCAAGCCGGCGACCAAGAACATCACTGGCCAGCCGAAGAGTGGGATCAACGGGATGCCAACAACTGCCGCCAACGTACCGCCAATGGGGACGCCGGACATCATCAAGGTGGCAATGGCGGAACGCCACTTCTCGGGCACCAATTCGGCCACGAGTGCGTTGGCCGACGGCACAAGTCCGCCCAATCCAATGCCAGCGAGTAGCCGGAGTGCGCCAAAAACGTAGGCATTGGGAGCAAAGGCACATGCAGCGCTCAGAACCGAGAAAGCAATGGCGCACGCCAGGATGGTTCGTCTGCGTCCTAGGGCATCAGCGAGTCGGCCGGCAACAATAGCGCCAATCATCATGCCCGCAAACGCCAGGGAACCGACGGTGCCGGCGGTTGCCTTGGTCAGGCCCCAACCGGTGTCGTTGATCAGCGAGGACTGGACGGTGCCATAGACAATCAGGTCGTATCCATCAAAGACCACTAGCAGCCAGCAAACCAGAACGGCCATCAGTGATGCACGCGGGAACTTGGCCGGCCGCGCTGCTGGCCTGGTTCGTCTCACACCGGCGGTTTTGCCGGCCGTGACGGGGTTGTTTGTGTAATCCATCTCATAAGGGTGGCCCACTTCACATCCGGGAGGCAATATAATTCTATTGTGCAGAATAACGAGTTTCAAAAAAAGCCCATGTACCCAATCGAGGCCGTGGACAACGCCCTGCTCCTGTTGCAGCTCCTGCGCGACGGTGGCAAGCTGCGGCTCAAGGATGCCGCTGCCGAGCTGGGGGTGGCCCCGTCCACGGCGCACCGACTGCTGGCGATGCTTGTCTACCGCGGATTCGCGGTCCAGGACGAGCACAAGAACTACGTTCCTGGAGTGGCCATTGGCGTGGGTCCTGCAGGTCTTGGCTGGACAAGGCAGCTGAGACAACTGGCCCAACCCCACATGGAGCTGCTCTCCAGCCAACTCAATGAGACGGTCAACCTCATGGTGCGAGTGGGCACCAAGGTCAGATTTCTCAGCACAGCTGAAGGAAGCAACGCACTTCGTGTTGGCGACAGGCAGGGCAGCGTCATGCCAGCCCACAAGGCGTCCGGCGGCAAGGCCATCCTTGCCGAACTGGATCCGGGCATGGTGCACAAGCTCTTTTCCAGCAGCAGTGCCGAGATCGGCGGAGACCACATTAACGAAGCGGACTTCCCGGCCTTCACGCGCGAACTAGAGGCCATACGCCGCAATGGTTTTGCCGCCAACTTCGAAGGCACCGAGGAAGGCATCAGCGCCTTGGGCATGGCACTGCACAACGGTGCCGGGGACGTGATTGGCGCCATCAGCGTTGCCACGCCCATCGCCCGCTTCCGCCCGCTCTTTGATGCCGGACTGGTGCAGCACTTATCCGCGGCCAGGCGCCAGCTAGAGCTGGACATTGCCGCCAACCCCGCCAACCGCGACTAACTGAAGGTCAACTGGGACGAATCGGCTCCGCGAAGCCTGGCCGATGGCAGTAAAGCCCTGTAGAAAGATTCTGGCAGACAGAATAAGTTTGATGCATTGGCCCGCCCCACCTACTGTTGTGACGAGAGCAACATTCTTGTCCATCAACACAGATCAAAGCAGGAGGCCAGAAGTGTCTATCAATGCCGATGACATCACGCATGAGTCAGTTGCGGCCGGGCAGGGCGTGCCCGAGGCGACGCCTGAAGAGGTGGCCGCGTTGGAGGTGCTGTACCAGGACTTTGAGTCCGAGAACCTGATCCCGTTGTGGACGCAGATCGCTGATCTGATGCCGATGGTACCGACGCCTAAAGCTGTCCCGCATGTCTGGCGTTGGAACACATTGCTTCCCCTAGCTGAACGATCCGGTGATTTGGTGCCGGTTGGTCGTGGCGGGGAACGCCGCGCGATTGCGTTGGCGAACCCGGGTCTGGGCGGCAAACCCTACGTCACCCCAACATTGTGGGCCGCGATCCAGTACCTCGGCGGTCACGAAACAGCGCCCGAGCACCGCCACTCCCAAAACGCCTTCCGCTTCGTCGTTGAAGGCGAAGGTGTTTGGACTGTTGTTAACGGCGACCCCGTACGCATGTCCCGCGGCGACTTCCTCCTGACCCCGGGTTGGAATTTCCACGGCCACCACAACGAAACAGATCAGCCCATGGCCTGGATCGACGGCCTGGATATCCCATTCGTGCACTACACCGACACAGCGTTCTTTGAATTCGGCACCGAGCGCGTCACGGATGAATCCACCCCTGACATTTCCCGCTCCGAACGCCTCTGGGCCAACCCGGGCCTGCGGCCCCTCTCGGGCCTGCAGAACACGATCTCCTCCCCCATCGCCGCCTACCGCTGGGAACACACCGATAGGGCCCTGACCGAACAACTCTTGCTGGAGGATGAGGGCCACCCGGCCACCGTTTCCCAGGGTCATGCGGCGGTACGCTTCGTGAACCCGACCACCGGTGGGGATGTCATGTCTACGATCCGGGCCCAGTTCCACCGCCTACGTGCCGGAGCTTCCACCGACACCGTCCGGGAAGTCGGCTCGAGCGTTTACCAGGTCTTCGAAGGACGCGGCTCGATCATCATCAACGGCGAAACGAACCTTCTGGAAAAGGGCGACCTCATCGTTGTCCCGTCCTGGGCTGCCTGGTCAATCCACGCTGAAACCGAATTTGATCTGTTCCAGTTCGGTGACCACCCCATCATTGAACGCCTTAACCTCAACCGCAGCTACACCGAAGGACGCGCCACCTCATGAAACTACTCACCCTCCGCACCCCCAACGGCACCACACCCACCCAGGCCGTCCGTCAAGACGGCGAGACCCTGACCGAGATTGATGGTTACGCCTCCGTGGGTGAATTGCTGAAGAACCCGGAATGGAAGGCTGTTGCGGCAGCCGCTACCGGCGCTACCCACGCCTACGACGGTGCCGATCTGGCCGCTGTTGTGCCTGCTCCGGGCAAGATCATCTGCGTGGGCCACAACTACCGCAACCACATCAAGGAAATGGGCCGCGAAGTACCCCAGTACCCGACCTTGTTCGCCAAGTACGCCGAATCCCTCATCGGCCCCAACGACGACCTGGCCCTGCCGGCCGAGTCAGAGTCCGTGGATTGGGAAGCAGAGCTCGCCGTGATCATCGGCAAGCCCGGTCGCCGGATCTCCGAAGCAGACGCGGGCGATCACATTGCCGGTTACGCCGTGCTCAACGATGTCTCCATGCGCGACTACCAGTTCCGCACCATTCAGTGGCTCCAGGGTAAGACCTGGGAGAACAGCACTCCGTTCGGCCCCGCCTTGGTCACCACCGATGAATTCACCGCGGGCCCGCTCATGACCAGCGCGGTGGATGGGGAAATCATGCAGTCGACCCCGACAGGCGATGTGGTCTTCACCCCGGAATTCCTGGTTCATTACATCTCCACCATCATCACCCTGAACCCGGGCGACGTTATCGCGACCGGCACCCCCGGCGGGGTCGGACATGCCCGCGATCCCCAGCGCTACCTCGCCGAGGGCCAGATCCTTCTCACCACCATCGAGGGCCTGGGCACGCTCACTAACAAGGTAGTCAAGGAAGTCTGATGGTTGCCCGCCATGATTTGACCACCGATCCGGGCCTGCAGGAAGCGCTCCTGCAGGCCCGGCGCGGTACGGCGTTCTTCGCCCGTAAACTCAATGAGCTTTCCGATGAGCAGCTCGACGGCGATTCACTCCTGCCCGGCTGGAGCCGCCGCCACATCGCCGCGCACATCGGCTACAACGCCCGCGCGATCGCCCGCCTCATCGAATGGGCGGCCACAGGGGTGGAGACTCCCATGTATTCCTCACCCACCGCGAGGAACCAGGAAATCGACTTCGGTGCGACTCTCTCCCCTATCGCGTTACGTAATCTGACCGATCACACCGCCGTGCACCTGAGCGTGGAATGGCGCGACCTCCCCGATAACAAGTGGTCCAATCAGGTCAAGACCGCCCAAGGACGCACCGTTCCGGCATCGGAAACGGTCTGGATGCGCACCCGCGAAGTCTGGCTCCACGCCGTCGACCTCAACAACGGCGCCACCGTCTCAGACATCCCCGCACCCATCCTGCAACGGCTCCTGACCGACATCACCGGCGCCTGGAAAACCCGCGGCACCGACACCGGACTCATCATCGAAATCGAGGGCACCGGAACCCGCTACGGTGACACCACCAACCCCGACGCCGTCATCGTCACCGGACCACTGACAACAATCACAGCCTGGGCCACCGGCCGCGACACCATCACCAACACACCCACAGCACCCACCTGGATCTAACACCCAACCGAACAAGAACACACCAGCAACAAAAAATGGTCGGACTCCCCAAGCCCCACCACCACATTGTTAAAACCCGGACACTGGCGGACTCCAGGCAAAAACAACACAAACCACCCCGCTAGACGAGCGAATTAGGGCGTCCTTGGGTTGAGCGTGCCGTTTTTAATGTGCCGATGAGGACCGGGCTGCCCGACTTCAGGTGAATCTTGGTGCTTCTTTTTATCGGGGCCTCTAAAGCCGGCATGCATTGCGTCAGACGTTGTCCGACAGAGCCTGTCAGCCGAAGCGACACTTTCAAGGTCGCCGGTGAATCCCTTTTCAATTGGGGCCGCTACAGTCATGACTGATACAGGAACGGCTGCCTTTCGCACTAGCATCTGGCGACCGAACCGGGCAACCGACCCCAAACGTAGTCAAGGGCCTTGCGCACCATGAACAGGGTGAAGGGGAAATGTCGCGGCCTAGCCACGAACGAGCCGCCAGAGACAAGCAGCAGAATCGGTATTGAAGTTCCTAAACGCCGCATGACAAAACCCTTCAGGGGAACAAACCGGTAAGGCCTTGGTTCGGAAGTCCTATCCATCTCCCGGTGGTGAACCCTCAAATCAGTGGACAGAGTTGTACCAACCGGTGACTGACCAACCAGTCCACGGTCATGCTTCGCACAGAACCCAGGACATGAGAGCAACTCCTCATCGTCGACGGCAACGTGAGGTTAACGCCCATACACCGAGCCAATAGGTGCACACCGTCAGAAACGACGGGAACCGTAGTAGGCCAACGCGCCCGTGCACCATAGACGGTGCACTCACCCGACAAGCCACCGAACGGGTCAAACCGACATCCTCTGATCTGCCAAATCATACGTTCAGGCCAGCACATGGTTCCGCTGGTGAAGGACCGGCCTACTGGGCGCTTTCCACCAGAAGAGTGTTGCACAGCTCGGAAGCGGTCAGGATCAGTCAGAATTGGTCCATGCCGCACCCCAACGACATCGTAACGTTTCACGAACCGCCTGTTCCCGAAGGGCAATCCCCCTATGTTCCTGGCGCCGGACCATCACTGAATTTTGACATAGTCGATTGGAATGATGCATGGGCCGGGCAATTCGAATTGCTCGCCAAGGAGATCGAGGATGCTCTGGGCTGGCGCGCGCTAGTCATCGAGCATGTTGGATCGACGTCCGTTCCAGGCCTCCCCGCCAAACCGATTATCGACATTGACCTGATCGTCGCCGACCCAAACGATGAGGCGTTGTACGTTCCGGCACTTGAACGTGCCGGTTTCGAACTACGGGTTCGCGAACCTTGGTGGTTTGGACATCGTGTCCTGCGCCACTCGGAGCCGGCTTGCCATCTGCACGTCTTTGGCTATGACAGTCCCGAAGTAATCAAGCATCGAATCTTTCGCGACTGGCTTCGCGCCAATCCTTTCGATCGCGTTCTCTACGCAAATACAAAACGTGAGGCGGCAGCTTTGTCACGGGCCGCCGGCGAACATTCCATGCAGTACAACGCCCGCAAGGAACTCGTCATCAAAGAGATCTACCGTAAAGCGTTCATCGCCACAGGCCTACTCAAGGCCTAGGAACCACCAGAAGTGGTGCGGGTCATTGACCGTTGACGATTTCCTCGGCATGCAGGTTGATCCAGTCCATTAACGGGATGAGGAGCGCAACGAGGTCATGACCGCGGCTAGTCAGGCTGTAGTCGACCCGGGGTGGAATTACCGGTTGGGCGTCTCTATGGATGAACCCGTCGCCTTCGAGCGTTTTGAGAGTTTGGGCGAGCATCTTTTCGCTGATGCCCTCGGTTCGACGGCGTAATTCACTCCAGCGCTGCGGGCCCTGGGCCAAGGCCACAAGGATGAGCACACCCCATTTGCTTGAGACATGATCGAGCACCGTCCTACTCGGACAGGCGGCCGGAAAGATGCCGTCGCGGACAAGGGCGGGCGGCGGGGATGGACTCGTACTTACTTTCATGTATGCACCTTACCTTTAAGTGCGTACTCTCCTTTCGGAAGAAATGCCGAACACATGATGTTGGCACAGGTGAAAGACACCCACCAACGAACGGATTCCCTCATGACCATCGTCATTACCGGCGCAACCGGCCAACTTGGCCGCCTCGTCGTCGAAGCACTCCTTGAACAGAACGTTCCTGCAGGACAGCTCGTGGCCACAGGCCGGGATCTGGCCAAGATTGAAGACCTTGCGGACCGTGGTGTCCAGGTTCGCTCGATCGACTACAACGACCCCGCATCCCTGCGCGAGGCGTTTTCCGGCGCCAAAAAGGTACTGCTGGTCTCCGGCAGCGAAGTGGGCCAGCGGCTCCCGCAGCACCTCAACGTCATCGCCGCCGCCAAGGAGGCCAGCGTAGACCTGATTGCCTATACCAGCATCGCCAATGCTGACACGACTGGCATGGCGCTGGCCGCAGAACACCAGGCCACAGAAGTTGCCCTGCGCGAGTCCGGCCTGCCCTTCGTTCTCCTGCGTAACGGCTGGTATCTGGAGAACTACACCGAGCAACTTGGCAACTTCCTCCATCACGGCGCCGTGCTTGGCAGCGCCGGTGAAGGCCGGGTCAGCGCCGCAAGCCGGGCAGACTATGCACACGCTGCGGCAGCGGTACTACTCGGCGACGACCAGGCAGGGAAGATCTACGAGCTCGGCGGCGATGCCGCCTTCACACTTGCTGAGCTCGCCGAGTCAGTCAGTGCGGCCACCGGCCAACATGTCGCTTACCAACAACTGCCGGCTGAAGACTACACACAGGTTTTAGTCGGGGCAGGAGTCCCCGAGCAATTTGCGCAGATCCTGGCTGACAGCGACCTGGGCATCGCCCGTGGCGACTTGCTCGTCACCGGCGGTGAGCTGCAGACCCTGATCGGGCGCCCCTCAACACCGCTATCCATCGCCGTACGGGCAGCGGCCGAGGCACACTCAGCCGCAACAGCCTAGCCGGGAAACTGTACTATCCCGTTCCGGGAGAAAACTGGATAGTTCAATGTTCAGCTCCGACCAGCACAGGCGATTCAGATGGCGGTGGCGTCGGGAGACCATCGATCGCTCGCGGGGCGGCTATTGTCAGTCTCACACCCCGGGAATTTCTAACAGATGAGCCGTGAAGTGTGCTACTGATGCGAGAAAGCTACCGAAAGGAGTGCTCTCACACCAGTAGTACACCTCAGCGTTACCACCGCTCATGGGTAGACCCATCCCTCGTCCCAACACGCAGCTCCCCACATAAGCGGTAGCTGTTAGGTGTTGCGACGAGGCGTTCTTGTCTGATAGTCCCCCGCATCAGCCAGGGAATTCCTGATACAGCCTTCAGGTCAGTCCAGCCACGCTCCGCCTGAACAGATGCGAATCGAAGTCGTATTCGTTTTTCTTTGCCGGCCGCTGAACCTTCTCAATCCTTGACATGCTCTAAAGATGGTCCACAGCTTCAGTGTCACCGAGCCATTCCACCGATTCCCTGCCAAGACCCGCCGCGATAGCCATCGCCGTTTCACACCACGACGGGAAGCGGTCGCTCATGCGAGTGGCAAGACTTCCATCCGCGCTCGTTGACACCGCGACAAGCTGAGCAGCAAGTTCCAACAGCGAGACGCGGGCCTGATCTGAGCTCTCCGACATCAGGACATGCGCCTCACCATCGCGGAGAGTGACCCGAACGGGGGATCCACTGCAGCCGCAAACACATCGGCAGGCACGCGACTCAGCTCAGATGAGCGAAAAGTCGTTCTGGACGGGGTTAGTGCACTCAGACCCCAACTCCTACTCAGAACGTGTCCTGAACCCAAGTGGCTCTGAGTGCAATTCTTTCGCCCAGGAGGCAAGCAAAGGCCAGGGCAGTCCCCTGCTTTGGTTGTCGGGCCCAGGGTCCCCGGCGTATTGGTACAAAAATCTAAAACCAAGCGATTACCTGGTGTCACCTGCGCCATTGATGGCACCCCGCGTTACGGCCGGAATCCATATTTTGTGGCCACGCCCCTAATCAGCAATCACGTCACTGCCATCCCAACCTCGGTGGCAACACCCGAATCCTCCTGCAGAATGGTTTGCACAAATGCCAGGCTGGGGCGCTCATGTGATCTACGGATGGCCAGGAATAGTTCGATGCATCGTCCACCCGGCCAGTCGTTAGGGAGGCAGGTCGCAGGAAGGCCTGGGTCTACGTAGGGGATGACCCGCCACCGGTCAATGCACTTCACGTACGTGGCGAATGTGTCCGAGTCGGCTGGTACCGATTCTGTCTCCACGGCACCGTATTCGGTGCAAAAATCCTTGTGAAGGCCGGCGAGGTAGTCTAGATCCCACCATTCACTGACTATCTCCCGAAGGTCTCCGGCTACTTCTGGTGTCCGTGTGGTGAACAGAACCGCTTGACGCTGAAGGTCGAGATCCTTCAGTATCACGTTGACTTCCTCTCGCAGGAAGTCGGGGCATACCCAAAGTCCAGGGGCGACTGTCCCGCATCCAATCCAGCTGAGCTGGCGTCTGAGTTGATGTCGGCGCTCCCGCTGGGCCTCCGGTACAGAAAATGAGATGAGGCACCAGGAATCGTCCGGCTGCATGTTTCGGGGAAAGTTGATCCTCCGATCCCCTCTGGAATACAACATGTCTGCTGCGTCTGTGAGTGCAAATCCCTTCGTTCCTGCTTTGACCTCCGCTATCAGAACACCCTTCTGCTTCAGGCGGGTTAGCGCCGTTCGCGTGAGTTCCACTGGGACGTCCAGGACCTCCATGAGATCTGTCAGGGATTTGGCGGGCATCCACCCACCGCATTGGCGCAGGTAGAGACCTATTGTTGTTCGAAGCAGAGAAACGACGCTGCCCGGCCGCGAGAAGGTATCATCCAGGACGGACACTATAGGGCCTCGGTGAGGACATCGCGGATGGCGGACATTCCTGCTTCCAGTTCGGAAAAACTGGTGCTGAGGGGTGATAACCCAATGCGAAGACCGTGTGGTGGGCGGAAGTCGGGGATGACGCCCACATCCCAAAGCCGCGCGGTGACCTCGGCGAACTTTGGATGATTGATTGTGATGTGGGACCCTCTCTCGGCAGGGTCACGAGGACTGACCATTTCAGCCCCGAGTGGTGCCAGCCACTGGTCGGCCAGCGTGACGGCGTGGGCGGTCAGTGCTACAGACTTCGCTCGGATTGCAAGCATGCCGGCTTCGGCAATGAGTTCCAGCATATGCTTTAGGGGCTGCATCGCGAGCACCGGAGGGGTGCCGGTTATGAACCTGCGAATTCCTGCCGCGGGTTCATAATTTGGTGACATGCCGAAGGGTTGGCTGGCGCCCATCCAGCCCCAGATCGGCTGTTGGAGGCGATCTTGCAACTCACTCCTGACGTAGGCGAACGCCGGCGCCCCAGGGCCCCCGTTGAGGTATTTGTAGGTGCAACCGACTGCTATATCCACGCCCCAGTCGTCGAGGTGCATTGGGACCGAACCGACCGAGTGGCAAACGTCCCACAGCATCAACGCGCCTGCGCCCTGGACGAGTTTAGTGATGGTCGGTGCATCGGCGAGGAAGCCTGAACGGTAAGCCACATGGCTGAGCACGACCACGGCCGTGCGGGGTCCGAGGAGGCCTAGCAGGTCCTCCGGGCGGACACCGCTGGCAGCGTCTGGCTCAATCCATCGGATCGTTGCTCCGCGTTCGGCCGCAATGCCTTCGACGATGAAACGATCCGTCGGAAAGTTGTCCCGATCAAGGACTATCTCGTCCCTGCCAGACGGCATGGATCCGTCCAAGGCTGCTCGGATGAGTTTGTAGAGCAGGACGGAGGTGGAGTCTCCGACGACGGTCTGACCAGGTGCGGCGCCAAGTACCGCATCGGCCAACTTATCGCCGACCTGGGTTGGCTCGTCCATCCATCGCTCATCCCAACTACGGATGAGCCGCGCTCCCCACTCGTTGTCGATGAAGTCGGCCATGCGTCCCTTTGTTGCAGCCAAGGGCCGTCCCAGAGAGTTTCCGTCAAGGTAGGCCACGATCCTGTCTTCCGTGGAGTCCAGAAAATAATCTCGGTATCTCCGCAGGGGGTCAGACTCGTCCAATAGGGATGCAGCGGTTGCGGTGTGATCGGATGTGGAAGTCATCGTGTCATCTTTCTTTGCCGTAAGTCGTTTCCGGGCAGCCTCAGTTGCCGATTTCAGTCCGAACTGCGTACAGCTCTGGGAAAAAAGTTAGGTCCAAGGCACGTCGGAGGAAGTCGACGCCCGATGATCCGCCGGTCCCCGCCTTAAACCCGATGGTCCGTTGAACCGTCCGCAGATGGCGAAAGCGCCAAGCCTGGAAGTTGTCTTCAAGATCGACCAGATCCTCGCACGCCTCGTAGTATCCCCAGGGCGTCTCATCCGATTCGTAGATCTTTTTGAAAACAGGAACAAGGGACTTCTGGAAGACCCAGGGTAAACGGACATCGCGATGAAGAATGTCCGCACTTATGTCGTACCCTTCCCGGGCCAAGGCTCTCAGGAAAACGTCGTAGATTGTCGGTTCCTCCAACAGCCCAGAGAGCAGTTTGTGGGCTTCGGGCTCGCTCTCAAAGACTTTGAGCATGTTGGCGTTCTTATTGCCGAGAATGAACTCGACCGCTCGGTATTGGTACGACTGAAATCCCGACGAGCTCCCCAAGGCGCCCCGGAACTGAGCATACTCGCGTGGTGTGAGTGTCCCCAGGACCGACCACTGTTCTGTCATCGTTCGTTGAATCGCTTTGACCCGGGCCAGACACTTCAATGCCTTGCCAAGATCGGATTGGTCCATGAGTCGGCGCGACTCCAGAAGCTCGTGCAAGACGAGCTTCAACCACAGCTCGCTCGTCTGGTGCTGAATGATGAACAATAGCTCATCATGGTGTTCCGGCTTGCTCAACGGATGTTGGGAAGTGAGTAGGCTGTCGAGGCCCAAATAACAACCGTAGGACATGGTGTCTTTGAAGTCAGTCCGAACTGATTCTTCTATGTCCCTAACAGCAGTGCGCGGCGTACTTTTGGGGGTTGTCATTTACAAACAATATCACCCATGCGACGATCGTCAAGGTATTGAATTTCCGGTGCGGTGCCGATAGGATTCTGCTGACGCCACTTTTGCCGCGAGTTCAGCCGGTACTATCAAAAATCTCACCAGACGGGTCTCATCGTGGGAGCGCTACGAAAAGTTATCGCCTACGGGCCCCATAGTGATCAGTGGGGTGAGCTGTTTCTCCCAGGACTGCCTACAGATCGTGGCGTTCCTAGCATTGTGGTCGTCATCCATGGAGGTTACTGGCGAGAGGGATACACCGCAGAGCTTGGCATCCCTGTGGCCCTCGACCTCATGGCCCGTGGGTTCGCCGTGTGGAACTTGGAATACCGGCGTGCCGGCTCCGATGGGGCTGAAGGCGCAGGCGGGTGGCCGGCGACGTTTGAGGACGTCGCATCAGGAATCGACGCGCTGATAGGAATTGCCCATCAGTATGGTCTTAACCAACTCAAGATAGCGGCCCTCGGGCATTCCGCTGGCGGACACCTGGCAGTCTGGGCTGCCGGTCGGGGCACCCTCCCGGACGGTGCTCCAGGGGCGAACCCGAAAGCATCCCTCATAGGCGTCGTTAGTCAAGCAGGGCTCCTGGACTTCACTGCTGCATGGAGACTAAACCTCAGCGCTGGTGCCGTTGAAAACTTGATGGGGTCAACACCTGCCGAGCAGGCGGCTCACTACACCGTAGCCGACCCCATAGCCCACTTGCCTGTCGGTGTACCCATCCATGCTGTCCACAGCAGTGAAGACGAGAGCGTCCCTTTCGGGATCTCTCAGGCTTACGTTGCAGCCGCAGTGTCCGCCGGGGACCCTGCCGAGCTACACGAGACATCAGGGGATCATCTTGCAATTATCACTCCCGGTACGGCCGCATATGAGACCAGCCGTTTGCTGATCGAGAAGCTCCTCTTGTAGGAGTGCCCGTTGCCACGTCACCAGCGCGAGCAAAGTGAGCTGGGTTGGACTAGGACAAATCTAGCGCGGTGCTGCGAAAATGCCGACACATCGCGGGAACACTTATACACGAAAACCCCCTGCGACTAGGCGATTTACCATGCTCAAGGTGCTGTGCAATCTCAGGACTTGGTTACTGGAATGGTTGAGCGTTTCCGCCTAGGGAGCTATTCGCCCCTTGTGGCGGCTACCAGGAATCTTGGAACGCCCCGAGGCGACGGGTACCGGGCCGTTCCATGCCCGCGGCGTGCTCCGTTGGGACCCTAGACCTTGCACCTGGATTACTGGCCGGGCCCATCAGGCAAAAAAGAAACACCCCGATCCGAAGACCGAGATGTAACTTTTTTTCCGTGCCCAAGATGGGATTCGAACCAAACTCTAGCCTCCGGAAACAAAGAGAAGTCCCGACACCCTGAAGATCTCCGGCCCAGAACGACTCAGTCCGGAAGGAAAGGTGTTCCGGGCCGGAACAATCCGACCACCACGGTTCCCGGCTAGGTGTTCCCCTCAACGACGAACGATGATGACGACTGCACACCCACGTCGTCGCCGACAAGACGGTGACATGGATTCCGAGACGGTTCGCTTTGAACCAGCTGAACGCCAGGATCCAAATGAGACCGGTCGAACAGTCGCCGATTATGCTTCGGTCACGCTTACGGTGAACTGATTGGGCCCGCTTCGCGTAACCTTCACTAGGTCTCTCGGAGCGTTGGACTTAGTGGAAACGTGGGTAATCGCCATTTCCAAGGTGTGGTCGATCGTGGAGCGGTCCCAGATCTTCAGGGTCAGAGAATTGGATTCAAAGTTCATGCGCCATTGCTTTCTTTGATTGATTTCCGGCTGCCTCTTCCTCGAGGCAACAGCGTCAGCCTATGCGACCAAACGCACCTAACAGGGCGCATTGTGACTGAGAACATAGCTTGAGGTGTGTCAAGCATGCGGACAGTTCGTCTTGTTTTACGGGTTAGGCACCGGCGGGTAGCTGCTGGTGTTGGCGGTAGCCCTCGGTTGTGGGTGTGGGACCTCCAACGGTTGTAGAAGACCCCGATGCAGCGCATGGTTGCGCGCCTGGCTTCTTGGCGGTTGGTGGAGCTGCAGTGGTGGTCGGACTCGTTTTGATGGTTGGGCACGACCATGCGGTTCCCGAAGATCCCGTCCGACAATTGGTGGATGGTCCGCACCTGATCCGTCAGCTCCCGACGGCGGATACTCGTTGGTGTCGCTCGAACTCCTTTCCAGCGGTATTGCGAGGAAGGTGCAACTTGTAGTTGTCGGCACATCCAAGCCACTTGATCTCCGGCGTTCTCCTCCTGTTGAACAAGACTGTGGCTGGTATCTACCGTTGTTCTTTGGCTAAGAATGCCGACACTTTTTTCAGAAACTCATTCTCCCTTTTAACCCCTTTCAAGTGGGCTTCCAGGGCCTTGTATTTCGCAGCGTCCACCGGCTGCTCAGGCTTCACAACGGCGCTTCCTGGCATTTCGTGGGCGAGCTTCACCCAGCGCTTGAGTGCAGTCAGGGAGATACCGAGCTCAGCTGCCACGAGAGCTGCTGGGCGGCCCGAGGAATCAACTAGTGCGACAGCATCAGCTTTGAACTGATCGGAATAAGTTGGCCGAGAAGACTTGGACAGAATCCTTTCAGCAACTATCCAACATCAGTAGTACACCTCAAAGGGAAGCAGCGAACCAACGCTGCAGTACGGCCCAATACGACGCAGTCCGGGCCAGTCCGACAAGAAAAGTGTTGGCAGTGTCAACGAACGACGTTAACGCCCAAACCCTCCTCCGTTTCCTGCGCCATGGATGCGAAAGCCACCATACGGCGACTCAATGGATTGCGGAAGAGATGACGCCATGACATTTGAGAGCAACATCGACAGACCGGCTGCGGCCGGGGCCTTGATCCGCCACCAGTGACTGAGTCGAGCCTGGTTGAAACAGGCGTTGGCTGATGCAGCCGGCGTCTCACGGAAGTCCCTCATTGATCCCGAGCGGGCCATGACCGTGCCGAACTCCGCAAGACCATGGCAGACCTAGGAACGCTAGGACTCTCCTTCTCCGCCACTACGCCTATCCCCCGCGATAGTGACCATGACCCGGAACGGCGCGACTAAGCAGCCACCTTCACTGACCTACTCGCCCCGGAAGGACTGCGAATTCGCCATAGAGATGCTCGCCGGCTACGCCAGCGAACTCACCGGAGACCCAATTCTGGTCCTACTCCATGAACGCGCCAAGCGGGGCGGCTCGTGGCAATCGTGGCGACATCAAGCTCATCGGTGGCGCCGCGCCCGTCCTGCAAGGCATCGGCAACAGCCTCGCCAGCCACGTCGGCGCCAGCTACGCCGAGATAACCACCAGTACGATCTGGCCAGCGACTGGTTCAAATCCAACCCGTCAGCATTCACGCCCGACAACGCCACCGGCACCGTCGACGCAGCAGCAACACTCCTCCCGGAGCAGGGTCACGAACTAAACGCCGCGGATGACAACCGGAATTGATCTTGCGGCGACTCAGCACATGCCGCAGGTGCACGACAAACTGGGCGTGGAAACTGCCGCGATTCTTATTGCGTTGAAACCCCTTAGCCGGGACGGGGCTTCGTATCGCCGCTTGCCCATTCGCTGGCAGGCAGGACGGCGACGCGAATTACACCGCGGTGCTGGATGAATTCTCCCCCGGTTGGCGTGCCAGCGCCCGCTCGCGCGCCTTGGCTTGGCGTTCCCGCAGCTCGGCGGGGGTCACACCGGCCTCTCGGCGGGCCACTTCAGCCTTGAGTGCCGGGATCACGTGGGTGCCGAACTCGACAGCGTCCGGGACAAAGTCGTATCCTCGCAGGCCAAAAATCTCAAAACCCATCTCGTAGTAGTCCAGAAGTGCCTGTGCCACGGTCTCGTAGCTTCCCACCAGGGCAGTCGCACTTCCCCCGCCGCCTCTTCCAGCTTTGGCGATGGCGGTCCACAGTGCCCGGTCATGGTGGTCGGCACGCTCTGCTGCCGCCAAGAGACGCTGGGTGCCGGCCGCTTCCGGCTTGTCCGTGTAGTGCCGGACCTTGTCAATGACCTCGCCCTTTGCCCGGCGTGATTGCAGGACCCCGAGGATGGAGTGTGCCTTTTCCCAGGCAAGTTCATCGGTGGCCGCCACGATGGGCCTGAAGGCGATCTGCCAGCGCAGCGGATCAGTCCGGCCAAGCTCAGCCGCCCGCGCAAGAATCTGGAGCTGTTGCTGTGCGGCATCAGCCAGCGGCTCACCAAACAGTGCGTAGATGTCAGCCTCGGCCGCCCCGACTGACCAGGCGGCATCGGAAGAACCGCCAAAGGAGACGCCAGGACGTTTTGCGTCGAATGGCTGCAGATCGCTGGCAAAGTTCGTGAACTGATAGAACTCTCCGTCCCAGTCAAAGGGCTCGCCGCCTTCCCACACGCGGCGGACAATCTGCATGTACTCCTGGGTCCGCCGGTATCGCTCGTCCTTTGACAGGAAGTCTCCTTCCTTGGCTTGGTCAGCCTGGCTCCCACCCGTGATGAAATGGACCGTGACCCTGCCCTGGGCGATGTGGTCCAACGTCAGGAACGACTTGGCGGCAAAAGTTGGGTGGGAAACGTTGGGTCGATGGGCCAGACGGAGCTGGATCTTCTCCGTCTTTGCAGCCACCCACGCTGCGTGGACGGCCGGATCCTGCGTGGCCGAGTTGTAGGCAAACAAGACGTGATCCCAGTTGTTGTCTTCATGGATCGTGGCAATGTGAGCTGCATAAGCGGGGTCAAATGCTGTGGTGGTGGCCGGCGTCGTCTCGGTGGCGTCGTTGCCGGCGGCCATTCCCAGGAATTCAATTGGCACTGTGGCCTCCTTCTAATTTGAAATAGTGGTCAATGTGCTTGGATCAAGCAGGAAAAACCGGACACAATCGTGAGCCGGGCATCAACGCCGCAGGATGCGCTGCGCCAACCAGTTTCCGGTCAGCTGGAGTGCCTGGACCATGACGATGATGATGACCACCGTGACCAGCGTGACTTCCCAGTTGAACTGCTGGTAGCCATACATGATGGCGAAGTTTCCCAGCCCGCCGCCTCCGATGTAGCCGGCCATGGCAGACATGTCCACGATGCCGATCATCATGAACGTGTATCCAAGGATCAAGGGGGCCATGGCCTCGGGAACTACGACGGCGGCAAGAATGTGCAGCCTGCCATCCCCCATGGCGCGGGCTGCTTCAACTACGCCAGGGTCTGAGGCCACGAGGTTTTGTTCCACGACGCGGGCGATCACAACGCCAGCCATGAGCGCCATGGGCAGGATTGCCGCTGTGGTTCCGATGGTTGTCCCCATGACCACCAGGGTGAGAGGGGCGATCGCGGTGATGAAGATGATGAATGGAATGGGCCGGATGATGTTCACGATGAAGTTCAGCACCGAAAAAATGGCCTTGTTGGCGAAGAGGTTTCCGGGCCGGGTGGCGTAGAGCGTCACCCCGAGGATGAGTCCTGCGGCGCCGCTCAGAAGCACGGTAACGAACACCATGAAGACTGTCTGACGAAACGATTCCCCTAATACCGGGAGCAGGGTTTCCCAATCGGTCATGATTTCCCTCCTAGGGATGCCAACTCCGATGACCGCCTGTCCGGAGCCAAGGTGGGCTGTTCTTCAACTGCTGTAAGGTCTGAGAGTTCCGCCAAGGCCGCGTTAACGGCCGTTTCGCTGCCAATGAGTTCGTAGGTGAGGCTGCCCAGGATTCTGTTTTGAATCTCCGTCACTCCACCAAAAACGACGGCGGCAACCAGCCCATGGCGAGTGAAAATCTCGGCAACTCTGGGCGTCGAGGCGTGCTCCGAGATTCCCACGGATACCAGCCTGCCCGGGTGTGCGGATGCCAACCTGTCCAGGGTCTCGCGGCCAGGGCTGCCGTGGACTGCCGTCGAAACAAACCTGCGGGTTGATTCGGCCCGCGGGTTGACGAACACGGAGTAGGTCTCGCCAGACTCCACCACACGTCCGTTTTCCATCATGACCACAACATCGCAAATCTCCCGGACCACATGCATTTCATGGGTGATCACAATGACGGTGGTCCCCAGCTCCTTGTTGACGCGGCGCAGCAGCTGCAGAACTTCCCTCGTGGTTTCGGGATCGAGGGCACTGGTGGCCTCATCTGCCAGCAGGATATCCGGGTTGTTCGCCAACGCCCGGGCAATGCCCACGCGCTGCTGTTGTCCCCCGGAAAGCCGGCGCGGATAGCGCCCACTCTTGTCGGCGATACCGACAAATTCGAGCAATTCCTGGACCCTTGCCTTGATGTCGGCCTTCTTCCAGCCCGCCACTTTCAAAGGGTAGGAAACATTGCCGTAGACGGTGCGGGACTTGAGCAGGTTGAACTGTTGGAAGATCATGCCGATCCCAGCTCGAACGGTGCGTAGTTCCCGTTCGGACAGGGCAGTAATGTCTTGGCCCTTGATCAGCACCGTTCCTGCAGTGGCACGTTCCAGGCCGTTGATGAGCCGGACCAGGGTGGACTTGCCGGCCCCTGAATAGCCGACGATGCCGACCACCGATCCCTGTTCGACGTCGAGACTTACGTCATCGACGGCACGTACGGCCGCTGGGCCTGAGCGGCCCTGCGCCGGGAACTCCTTTGATACGTGGTGCAACGAGACAATTGCGCTCATGGCGCCTTCCTGTGACGTGGTCAAGCCGGGTGGTGTTGCACCCGGTAAGTAGTGCTTGCCATTGCAGCAGTGCAGTCTCCGTCGAATCAATTGCGATGACACGCGGTGTCGCCAAGTTGCTTTCCATGACCGCACGCGAAGCTCTGTTGCGCCTGACTGGGAGGTCTTGGTGACCGCACATAACGTATGGGTTGGGTCATCACCCACCCCCAAAAGACCGTTCGCAACAATTCGGAGAATCGTCATGAAGAAACGCCTGTTAGTAGCCGCCGTCGGAATTGTCACCGCTCTTTCCCTCTCTGCATGCGCAGGAGCAGCCTCCGGTTCAGATTCGACAGAGGACAGCAAAGTGACTATCGGCGTCGACGATGGCGCGGAGGCGCATTGGGTAATCCTCAAGGACAAGCTGAAGGACGAAGGGATCGACCTTGAGGTCAAGAACTTTACCGACGGCGCCCAGATCAATTCAGCCACCCAACAAGACCAAGTGAACATCAACCTCTTCCAGCACCTGAAGTTCCTGTCCCAGTTCAATGTCAACAGCAAGGGCACGCTGGTTCCGGTGGGCGCAACGGCGGTCTACCCGCTGGCCTTGTACTCGGAGAAGTACAAGGCGGTTGAGGAACTCCCGGACAATGCTTCGGTGGCCATCCCCAACAATCCCACCAACCAGGCACGGGCCCTGTTGAACCTGCAAACGGCTGGGCTCCTGGAGTTGAAGGACGGCGGAAATTCGCTGTCCACCCCGGCTGAAATCGTCTCGAGCAAGATCAAGGTAACCCCTGTTGACTCGAACCAAACCGTCAACGCGCTCAAGGGCGCCACGGATGCCGCCGTCGTCAATAATTCACAAGCCCAAAAGGGTGGCTTGGGCGATGACAAAATCATCTTCAAGGAAGACCTGAACTCCGATGCACTCGCCCCGTACATCAACGTTTTCGTGATCAAGGCCGAAAACAAAGACGATCCGCGGTGGCAGAAGATTGTTGATGCCTACCACTCCCCTGAAGTTGAGGCCGCGGTGACAAAGCTCAATGGCGGGAACCTGCTGTTCAAGGCGGATTGGACGGCTGAGCAGCTTCAAAAAGTTTTGACCACCGAAGAAGACAACATCAAAAAGTAGAACCATTGGTGCGGAGCAACCCGGCTCCGCACCAGATCTTTACCCCCGGCAGGGGCCGATCCGCTGCAGAAGGACGAACCGCCATGACTCAATCGCTCGAACGTGAAAGATCCCAGATCCACTTCTTCGCTTACCTTGTGGGCACAGGAATTCATCTGGCTTCATGGCGCCATCCCCATGCCGAACCGGCGGCAAGCATCGATTTTGATCACCAGGTGCGGTTGGTAAAGGTTGCAGAGGCCGCGAAGTTCGACGCCGTATTTCTTGGGGATTCCTTGGCGATCAACGAAACCTCAAATCCGGGAATCCTCAACCGCTTTGACCCGGTGGGGCTGGCCACGGCTTTGGGGGCCGTCACCAGCAACATCGGCCTCATTGCCACGTCTTCGACGTCATACGATGAGCCGTACAACTTTGCCCGGGCTGCCCTGACAGCGGACCACATCAGCAATGGCCGGGTGGGGTGGAACGTCGTAACCACCCGGGACCTGACCAATAGTACTGGCGCCAACTTCAGTGCCACAGGACATCTCGACCACGAACTCCGCTACCGGCGCGCTGAGGAATTCGTGGAAGTAGTACATGGCTTGTGGAATTCCTGGGATTCAGATGCTTTTCCCTACGACAAGGCCGCCGGCACGTTCTTCGAGCCCGAAAAAATGCGCCGGCTGAACCACCAGGGCGAGTTCTTCCAAGTTGCGGGCCCCCTCAATATTGCACCATCCGCGCAACACTCCCCCTTGATGGCACAGGCAGGTTCCTCCGGGCCGGGGCAAAAACTGGGAGCCCGGTTCGCCAACGCCATCTTTGCCAGCCACAGGGACATTGCCGAGGCCAAAGACTTTCGCAACGCCATCCGGATGCAGGCCCACGGCTTTGGCCGCAATCCGGACGAAATCTTTATCTATCAGGCAATTTCCCCTGTGGTTGCTGACAGCGATGCACAGGCACAGGCCCGGAGCAGGGAACTGGATGCCCTCATCACAACAGAGCAAGTGCTACATTTCCTGACGGAGTACTTCGGCGGGGTCATTGATTTCACCTTATTCAACGAATCCAGCACTGTGTCCGAATCCGGCATCGCCGCCCTCACCTCGCCGCGCAGTGACTTTCGATCTGCCAGCGAACAAATTCGCGGCCGCGAAGATCAAGTGAGCCTGAAGGAGTTGTACTCAATCCTCACCGGCGACAAGCGCAATGACGACTTCATCGGAAGCCCCGAGAAGATCGCCGCGTCGCTGGCTCGATGGCACGCCGCTGGTGCAGCGGACGGTTTCAACCTCATGTTTTCCCTCTTGCCGGATGATTTGGATGCCTTTGCATCAAGAGTCATCCCGCTTTTGCAAGAACAAGGACTCGCCAGAACCGAGTACTACGGCACCACCCTCAAATCCCATTTGGGACTGACGCCCTGACACGTCCGGCCACAATCCACACACGAAAACTAGGAGCCTCATGGCTACGAAGACGCTGGCCTCCGACGAGTACCTGATTCGCGAAGCCAAAGAACCCGAGCTCAAGGAGGTAGGTGAAGTCACCTACCAAGGGTTTGACCATCATCTGCCCGGTGCCGACGCCCCGTCGCCTGAAAGGGCCGAACTCTTGCTGGACGCGGCGGTCAGGGCCCGGGAAGGAATACTGCTGGTGGCCGTGCAGCCATCCAGTGGGATATTGGTCGGCACGGCGACGTTGCTTCGGTCCGGGTCAAAGCTGTCACGACAGGCGAGACCAGGCGAGTACGAGTTACGTCTCTTGGCTGTGCACCCGCTCGCCCGGAGGTCAGGGCTTGGTTGGAAACTGCTAAAGAACTCGGCCGACCTGGCAGCCGCAGCAGGCGCACGCAGGCTGGTCCTGGATACGGCAGTGGACAACCACCGGGCGCAAGCACTCTATGTGAAATATGGCTTTGTTCGGCGCCCGGAAAGGGAAACGCCTCGCCCTGCCCCCAAAGTCCAACTGGCCGTCTACACACTAGACCTCTACACGCAGGAAAAGGTTGCCTAGCTCCACCAAAAAAAGCCAGCTGTCTGTGGAAATCCGAAGTAAGCCCGCCCGGGAATCACGTCGCCGGCGTGGAATCGAGCCGATCTGACGAGGAAACCGCCCCATTTGGCGTTGTTGAGGCTCCCGTGCACCATAAACAGGTCGAAGGGGAAAGTAGTCCGGAATCAGGCAGAAAGGAGTCGCCAACAACCAACAGCTATATCGGTGTTGGAGAAACAACACACCTCATAAGACGACCGCTCAGGGGAATCACGTGGGAACACGGCGGGCGGCTCAATCGACACAGTCCAGCAGGGATTCCTGCTTATGGACGACCATTCCGGTCGAAAGTGATGGCGCGCGGGGTACCCGGCCAGGCCCTGGCTCGCTATGCTTTGCTCATGGAGGGGAACAAGCCATGAACCAACGGACCTACCCGCAAGGCGTACCGTGTTGGATCGACACCGAACAGCCCGACGTCGAGGCTGCGACGAAGTTCTACGGCGCAATCTTCGGCTGGACATTCGAGGACGCCATACCCCCGGGGACACCAGGCCGCTACCTGACAGCCAAGCTCAACGGTCAGGATGTCGGCGGAATGTCCAGCACCCGAAATGGCGCAGCGGTGTGGAACACCTACATTGCAGTCGACGACGCAGACGCCTCCGCACAGCGGCTAGCGTCAGCCGGCGCCACTATTCAGTCAACTCCCGCCGATGTCGGCGAGGGCGGCCGCGGCGCCATCCTTGCCGATCCCGAGGGCACAGAGTTCCGCATCTGGCAGGCCAATCGGCGTCAGGGATCACAAGTGGCCAACCTTCCCGGGGCTTGGAACTTCAGCGACCTCCACACCTCCAACCCCAGCGCCGCGATGGCGTTCTACCGGGACGCGTTCGGTTGGCAGGTCGACGATCTCGGCTACGGGCTACTCATCCGCAAGCCCGGCTACGGCGACCATCTTGAAGCGACAACCGATCCCGGCATCAGGGCACGGCAAGCCGCAGTGGCCACCCCATCCGGATTCGAGGACGCGATCGCCTGGATCTCAGACGCAACCCCGAATGAACCGCCGCACTGGCACGTAACATTCACCGTTGCGGACCGGGACCAAACGGTGGCCGATGCCGAACGGCTCGGCGCCCACGTCCTAAGCCAAAACGAAACCTACTGGACTCGCGAAGCTCTGATCCGCGACCCCCAGGGAGCAGAGTTCACCGCCAGCCAGTTCACACCCCCATCTGGTTGAGCCGCTCACGGATTACACGCGGGCGCCTTCCAATAAGCTGCTCATGACCGATGGGGCAGCCTCAAATTTGTGAAGCCAAAGCTGGATGGCTGGGTACCGGCGATGGTCTAGCACCCCATGGAGGAAGTCTCCCAATAAATGGTCAAACCATTCGAGCCTCTGATGGAGAACTGGGTCATGAATGCGGCGAAAATCGGACATCAGCGTGCGCCCAAATTCGACGTTGAACGAACCTCTCGCAACCTGTCTGGGACAACGAACTACCTCACAGTTGCCGCAGAACTGGAAGGACTTCGAGCCAAGAAGAGCATCTACGATTTCGACGGGTGGTCGGGGCTCTTGTCCTTTTTCGAAGGGCTGGCAGTCAGTTGGCGCGGCTGGGACGGGGAGAAGAATTTTCACTCCCTAGAGGGAGTTTTTAGGTTGTCCGCGAAGCACGATGGACATGTCCGGCTCCGTTTGGAGCTTGAGGACTTCGACCGACCGGATACATGGACGATTAAGGCGGAAGTCACTTTAGATCCCGGCGAAGACCTGACTGCGGCATCGGCCGAGCTCAGGGACTTAGTTGCCACCCAGGAACCGTGAACTCCTGGCGCAATCTTCAGCCCCAGGACAGAACCCTCGTTGCCGTCTATGGCGGCGACACTCGTGCTGATGAATACGTGAACATGTCTTTTGGTCAAGGAGATCGCCGCTGAAGACTAGGCTCCTCGCCCCACCACGGCTTGGTCACGACTAGGACTTCACCATCGCCGAGGGTGTCGAGGGGAATCATGTCCTCATTCATCCCGCGAATTCCAAGCCCAAGGTGGGATTTGAATGGCAGATCCCAGCTGTAGGCTCTAGGGACTCTTTAGGCTTGCCAGACTTGGTCTTTGACCGTTGCTCTTGGGGAACAGGCGCAACAACAGTAGCTACTAACTTGCTGTGACTTCTACTTCAAAGAGGTACGTTACCGGTGACTCGGTTGCATTCCCTGCAATCACGAACTCACTAGTTTCAGATGCCAAATGCCGTGCCATCGTCGTTGACTGAACCCGCTGCAAGTGTTAGACGTGGCCAGCCGGGGGCTAGCCACCACCAACACTTACAGATCATGGGGAAATTGCCCGATGGCCGGCTACTGCTCGCTAGCATAAAAATGAAGTGGCCAACCTATTGGGGGACGGTTGGCCACTTCAACTAAGACAGTACAGCGACACCCTGACCGTTAGCTTGGCACCAGCTCGGAAGCAGCTGTAAGTCCTCTTTGGCGACCTTTCTAACGATCAACACTTATGCTCAACGGGCGGGAGTGCTAACGCCAACCGAAAGCAGGGCCACCAACCATCATGGATGGTTGGTGGCAACGTGGCCGGGCCCTGGCACGAAGGGGGTTTAGTGCGCCCGCGGAGAATACCTGAAAGGTTTTTCCATTACCTATTGATGTCGACTGGAGATTGGGAGAAACGCGCGGCACGGGCACCTAGCTCGTTGCCCTGCGTTTGGCCCAGAATGGCGTAAAGCTCAGGTCGGCGTCCCCGGAGCCATCGCCTGCCGGTTGAAAGAGGTACGAGACCCAAGTCGAGATTGGCCGTAACAATTGCCTCATCGGCAACCCAAGTTTCGGCGATAACTGCTCCGTAGGGGTCGATAATCATGGCGTTGCCTGTCCGGATTTCGTCGTCGTCGCGGCCAACGCCGTTGCTAAACAGGACGAACAACCCATTGTCATGGGCACGAGCCGGCAGCCAACGCATGAGCCATTCGCGGCCGTTGGGTCCACGGAAAGCATTCTGAATCGCCTCAGGGTCGACTGCGCGGCGTTCCCAGAGTTCAGCCGGTATGGGTTTCATCCCGCGCGGGCTTGCTGAGTTCGTTCCCCCAGTCTGATGCGGAGCCACGAGGACTGTAGCGCCCAAGAGTGCCGTTGCCCGGACATTCTCAACAATATTGTTGTCCCAACAGATCAGTATTCCAATCCGGACGCCCCACGGGGTGTCAAAGACAGTGAAGTTCGATCCGCTCTCGATGGCGTCGTGCTCGAAAGCGTGAAGCTTGCGGTGTGTGTGAACCGCCCCGTTAGGAAGGCAAATTGTGTACGAGTTGTACAACATCCCGTCGCTGCCGGCCTCCAGGTATCCCACGCCGATCCCCACGCCCAGGTCAACGGCCAGGTCCTTGACAGCTCTGACATGCGCGCCGCTTTCGGGTTTTGCAAGCTCAAGCAATCGTTCAGATGAATGATTGCGCAGGTGCCAGTAGCCAATCAAGGACATTTCCGGAAACGCGACGAGTTGTGCACCATCGCCTGCTGCCTTGATGGCCAACCTTCGGACTGTCCTGAGGTTAAGGTCGGGCCGGTCCGGGACAGGTTCGAACTGGACTACAGAGGCTCGAAGAATGGGCAGTGAATCGGTGGGCATCGGATTCTCCTAGATAGTATTTTCCTCCAATGCTTGTGTTTGTTATCCATTCTGTCCAATGAATCTTTAGTGCCTTTCGATTCCACAAGGGCATGGATGCAAGTTCAGATTCGGGCACCAGATGCATCACACTGGTGAATGGTTAGCGCTACTTCGATAGAATGAATAAATGGAATTACGACTGTTGCGCTCGTTCATTGCTGTTGCCGATAGTCGGAACTTCGGAGCCGCAGCGAGATCACTGTCGACAACCCAGCCGTCCCTCACCAAGCAAATTCAGGTCTTGGAACGGCAGACAGGAAGCGTTCTCTTTACCCGAGGTCGTCATGGTGCGGCATTGACACCGGCAGGGAAGGCGTTGCTGGTCGATGCACTTGAACTGGTCCGCAGAGCAGATGCGCTGGATCATCGAATGATGCGTATTGCGGCGGGAACAGAGGGCGTTCTGAATGTGGGGTTCGGCATGTCGGCGATCGACATTGCACCCCGCGCGGTGGCCGACTTCCGTGCCAGCCATCCCGGGATCGACGTCGGACTCGAGGACATGTCCTCATCCGCGCAGTTTGCTGCCATCAGTGCCGGGACCCTCAGTATTGGATTTGTTCGCCTGCCAGCACCGCCGGCCATCGCGACGCGCACAATTCGCCGCGATCAACTGGCTCTAGCAGTCCCAATCGGCGAGGAAAATCCGAAGCTGAATCGCGAATCCCTGCGAAATTGGCTCGATTCCCGTGCTCTGATCCGCCTTGTACCCGAGCGTGGCCCCGGTCTGGCATCCCAAATCAAACAATTGTTCGCCGATTTGGGTTGCAGCCCGAGTTTTTTGTACGAGACATCCGACTTGCTGACCGTGCTGGCGCTCGTTGCTGCTGGTGCGGGTTCATCCCTGGTCCCGGCCAGTACGTCAGCGATCATTCCCGAAGGGGTGCTGTTGATTCCGCTCGATTTTGAATCAGCGACCTGGAATATCGGAGCCGCGTGGCTGAGGGAAAGCAAGGATCCGCTGATTCCCCTCTTCCTTGAGTCAGTACGAGTACCACGCGAAAGTGCCACTCCGAGGGCCAGCCTGACAGACGTTCGGGGTTGAGCACTTCCCCCAAGACACAACTCAGATCAGTAGCCCAACATGACGGAGACTCTGACCGAGGGCACTGACACGTTCGCGAGTCGAAGCCCGGACTTGAGCGGCCTGGACCAAACCCGGCGAGGACGAACCAATTGGAGGACCAACGGAACATGCGAGCCCTAGGCCTTCTATGATTCCGCATGGCAGGCCTAAGACCTCTTCCATCGATTCCTCCCTGAACACGACTTCGGCGCCCCGTCCTCAAGGACAGCTTGCACTTCTGTGTCCGGAACGTCCGCTTAGGGTCCTGGGTGCATGAACTTGGAGAACTTTGGGGCTTTCACATCGCGGGATGGTTGAAACTCTCGAAAGTGCGCACAGTGGAGCCAACTGGTCCGTTGCCATCATGGATGCATCAGAGTACATGAAGCCAAGTGCGTCGGTACCCTCTGCCATTTGAACGTGTGGTCGGGCATGAATGGCGGAGGCCACTAGGGGCAGGACTTCGATGTCCGTTCTAGCAAGAACACGCGCCACAATTTGTCGTGGGAGCAGACAGCCAGAGTTCTTCGACGCCTCAGGGGTTGGCTGCTGGCACTAATTCCTGCCGATCAAACCGAGTAAGTGCGTGGTTTCTCCCCCGCCAGCTTGCAGTGCTTCACAGAGTCCGGGTTTGGCATAAAGTTTGGCATCCCGTTTGAGTCTCTCCACAAAAAAGGTCGGTTCATCGAAGCCCCCGATTGAGCCGTCTTGGCGAGCAGGCGAAGGGCAGCGGATCGCTCCATACATCGTCGAGTTTCAGCTGTCGAGTCAGATTCATCGTCGACAGTCGGCCGAACACGGCGACATCTCGGGCATTGACTGATCCAGGACCACGCAATTGACACATATGCCGTTCAAAATTTCGTAACCATAACTTGAACAGGCCAGATGAACTGCTGTCCCGTAGACGGTCCTTACGGACAAAAGAATGACCTACCTTCAGTTCTTCGTGTCATGATCTGGCAACCGGTCTACGGCACGCATACGCGGAAAGGGAATGATGGCTGAGATGCTGGTGAGATGTATGCGGAACTGGCTCTTGGTGGAGGGCGCACGATTTAGCGTTCGAGAGGGAGTAATGGGGCCATCATTCCAGCTGATGGCTGTGTCGACCTGATCCTCCGGAACGAGGAAGTCTTCAAGGCGCTCGGGCAACATGGCCGAATGCACCAGAACTTGTCGCTGCTTTCAGCACACAATCAAGCCAAAGTCGCCCGTGGGCATCGTTCATTCACGGCCACGCCAGGAGGGCACACACCCGTGGCGAGTAGCCGAATTACTGGACTGGTCGCAGCGTAGGTTCACACGCCGAATGCTCCAAGAATTTGGGTATGCCTATCTAACGCTGGCACGCATTGATCGTGCAAAACGCGCGTGTGCGCTGTTGAAAGAAGGATCCAGCCTGATCGACGCCGCTGCGATTGCCGGGTATGCCGACCAGCCACATCTCTCCCGAGAGTTCCAGCGACTAGTCGGCGTCAGCCCGGGTCAGTTCTTGTCAAGCTCCGCGCAGTGATCAACGGAATTGCCGTCGGGGTCAAGAAGCGTGGCGTAGTGTTGCCCCCAATGCGCGTCCCACGGATCAACATGCGAGGTGTACCCAGCCTCGATCAGCTCCGCGAAAGCAGTATCAACAGCGGCAGGGCTGCCCTTGTCGAAAGCCAAGGCGATGTGGTGGCCTCCGATGGGTGAGATGTAGGCGGCATCGAAGCCACGTATGGTCTCTACGGTGTCCCACGCCAAGACAGTTCCGTCGTCCAGTTTCCCATCGACATGCGGTGCGTTAGCTTGATCATCCGCAATGTGCACGCCTAGCTTTCGGTAGAATGCCAACGATTCGGCCAAAAACAGAGGGAACGGAAACAACGCCTATTTTCTTGGACCTGGCTTCGGAAAATGACAGGTACTCATCCGCGCGGATTAACGCGTTTATGGTCAGGAATGAAACCGTGTTCAAGGCCCCAGAGGATGGCGTTGGAGCGGTCAGTTACCCCGATGCGGCGGTAGCAGCTGCGGATGAAGGTCTTGACGGTGTTGATTGATAACCGAGCCCTGTCGGCGATCTCGGCATTATTCAAACCTTGAGTGATCAGTGCCAGCACCTCGGCCTCCCGTTGAGTGAGGCCTTCTTCGCGGCCTGGCCAATCGCCCAGGCTGGATTTCGCTTGGCCACTGGGTCCTGGGAAAACCTTGCCTTCTCCCCGGTGGATTTCGTGGAGTGCACTGACCAGTCGGGCTGCGGGCAAGCCTTTAGAAAGATATCCGCTGGCTCCGTTCGCCAGTGCCGCTTGGACCCTTGTTTCATCGAGATCCCAGGAATAGACAATGACTTTGCCAGCCAGCGGATTGCTAGCCAGTTCGTGGACGTCCGCGCCGTCTCCTGGGGTCGCGGCAAAAGTATCGTAGAGCGTGAGGTGGACAGGTGTATCCACATTACGGTTGAGGTCCAGTTCGACTACCTCCACCGTGTCCCCGTAAGAACGAAGCATCATCTCCAGCCCGCGAAGCACAATTTCATAGTCATCCACCAGGGCGATGCGAAGGCTTTCCATCCCCTCACTGTAAGGCAACAATGGGCAGGCAAGTTCACCCCTAGGGGTGAAGAAGTTAACCCCCTCTGCGAAATAGGCTTCGGGAATGGAAGCAACCCAAACCATGAACGGACCCATGCCTGAGGACGACGATCTCGGCCAGGCGACTGTTCGAGAACTTATTGTGAAACTGGCCCTGACCGAGGACGAACATAGAACTGCCACCAACCCCGGACGGATCGCAGACCTTGCACGCCGCGAACAGGCAATTGTAGCGGCGTTGCACCGGAATGGACATTCGCTCAACGACCCAGGCAATCGAAAATCAGCTGAACCTTCGATGACCGCGTGCTCAGCTGAAGACATGATGGCCAAATAGTGCGGACGACAACCACGCAACCGTCCACACAGTTTCAGGTTGAGCCCACTCTTTCCCGATCATCGGCTGATTCGCGGGCGACGGTCGCGAAGTTGGTGGTCAGGCATGCCGGCATCGAGATCCAGAGATACGTCTATACCCGTGAGGGGAACCACGCATCCGTGGTGTGGGCTGTAGCCTCCGCCAGCGCACGTTCACACCCGAGACGGTTTTCCAGCCAGGCGACAACCGCCTCCTTTGGGACGGATACCTGATCCCTCATGGTCAGCTCGCCGCGATTCGTCAGGTGGCCCGCCGACCGCGGCGGACGGGCGCAACCTATTGCCCACCCGACCCCACAGTCAGTGCCTCGGGAAAATAGGCTGATAAAACGCGCGCGCCCAGGGTCGGGCGCGACATCGGCACGAACCAGTATCTGCAAGTTAAGGACTGAACGGGGGCTAGGCTGTGGTCATGGATCAAGCGTCGCCCAGTCCTGCCGTAGAGGCAGCCAAAAAAACCGTCCTGAGGACCGCCGTTGCGGTTGCAGCCGTTCAAGGCACCGTGATAACCGGCCTTGTTGTCTGGGATGCGGTCAAGCGCCGGTCCCGGTCCAAACGAACCGGGTTCCCCCATCCAGGCACTTTTCACAGCACTATCGCCGAGTCAAACATCAAGCTGTACACCTACGGCGCTGACCTATATACCGACATGCTCGAGTCGATCCGCGGTGCCAAGAAACAGATTTTTATCGAAACCTTCATCTGGAAAAACGATGAAGCCGGTCTCCAGTTCAAGGACGCACTGAACGAAGCTGCAGAGCGCGGCGTAGAGGTCTACATCATCTATGACGTCTTTGCCAACCTCGTGGTTCCTGGCGCGTTTTTCAAGTTCCATCCGGCCATCCACGTCTATGGATTCCCCATGTTTCGACCCTCGCTACTGCTAGGCACCATCCGCTCCACAAGTTTGGATCACCGCAAGCTGCTCATTGTCGACGACGAAACAGGTTTTGTGGGCGGCTACAACATTGGCTCGCTCTATGCCACCGAATGGCGCGATACCCATCTCCGCGTCACCGGGACATCCGTATGGGATATCCGCAACGCTTTCGTCTCGGTATGGAACCGCCAATTTCCCGGTCGAAACCCGAAAATTCCCCACACGACGCCCGGGACCTGGGAGTCCAGGATTCGAGCCATCAACAATATTCCAGCAAGCCTGGTATACCCGATCCGGGGAATCTACCTTGACGCGATCGGCCGAGCCGAGAAACATATTTACATCACGATGGCCTATTTCATTCCCGACCAGCAGATCCTCAGGGCCCTACTCGAAGCAAGCGAACGCGGAGTGGATGTTCGAGTGATCCTACCCCGCGATTCCAACCATGTTCTTTCCGACTGGCTGTCGCGCGGCTTCTACAGGTCCTTGTTAGATTCTGGTGTCCGGATCTTGCTCTACCGTGACGCCATGATTCACGCGAAAACTGCCACCATCGACGGCCAGTGGTCAACCATCGGCACAGCAAATATTGACCGCCTGAGTTTGACCGGCAACTACGAAACCAATCTCGAAATCCACGACGAGGCCTTCGCCACCAACATGGAGGACGTCTTCGACGTTGACAGTCGCAACAGCCACGAACTCACGCTGGAGGAATGGAGCACCCGTCCCTGGATAGCACGATTCAGTGAATCCGTCATCATCCCCTTACGCCCATTCCTTTAGCGATCAACACATCCACGAGACACCCTTGGGAAGCGCCGATGGCCGATGTGTCTGCGTTACGGCGCAGGAGCGGGCGGATCCGCGCCAGCAGGTCTTCCATGTCGCAGGGCTTGTCCGAGTAGGCTTCGTCACCCCGGTCCAATGCCTCGACCCGGTCCGCGGGATGAATCAGCGCCGAGAGCCGAGGGCAAGGGTGGTGACCCCTTTCCGGCGCAGCCGCTGCAGTTCGTCCAAGCCCTCAATGGCCGGCAACCCCCGATCCATCACGATCGACCGCAAGATTCCATGACGAGTGGGGTTGCGACGGACGGTGGAATGGCACTCCCGCCGAGGGAAACTCGGCACGTCTGCCGAAAGAAACAGTTGCCGTGAACACAACCACGAACCAGCTCGTTGACGCCTTAAACCGAGCCAAGAACGACGCCGTACAGCCAAACCTGGTCTCAGACGTTCGTTTTGAAGTCGTGCCAGACCCGACCTGGGTCAAGAATTCCGTCGTCATCATCGAAACATCGACGAAGCATGTCATCGAAAGCCTTCCCGTGGACGAGAAGGCTGGCCGATCATCTCAAAGGATTCAAATCCTCTATAACGCACTCCCTCTCAGCAAGCGGGCCCATTGGCCACAGATAACCCTGTCCGGGATAACAAGCGTGAGCGCCGAGTGCCCATGGTGGGATTCGAACCAAACATTGACCCTCGAAAACAGAGGGAAGCAGCGAGCTCCTGCAGATTTCCGTCCCAATACGACGCGATCCGGAACCGTCCGAAAGGAAAAGTGTTCCCAACTGGAACACGCCACTACTGACGTGGTTCTGAAGTTCCATCTGTCTCCCATTGATGAGCCCCACGTCCGTGGGTGAGATTGGACCAACCGGGGGAAACCAATCAATCCACCGCCGCGCGTCACCCTGAACCTGGGGACAAATGATCCACGTGCCATCTTCTCCGGCAAGATGCGCTGGACGTCTTCACTACGAGTACAGAAGACTCACATCCCAGGCGTGGTCCAAACGAACAGACTGTGGGCAGCCGCACCAAGACCACTGGCTGGCACCGGATTCTCCCGTGAAGGACCGGCGAATTAAGGCGGCCGAGCCACCATTGACGGTCGTAAAGTGGGCCACTTCGATGGCCTGGCGTCGAGTGCTACGGGCACGTTTGTAGGGCGTGGCCCAAGGGGTCGTCGCGATGAACACCGGGGCTTCTATCTCATGCTCGTCCCTCAGCCAGTCCGGCAGCATCCGTTCAACGAACATGGTTAGATCGGCGGCCGTTTGGGTGGGGTCTTCCGACCAGTCAAGAAGCAACGAGAGGATCCCTCCCACAAGGTCAAACCCGCACCTGTAGCTGACACTTCAAAGGAAAAGGTCCAGTGACCTCACCGCCACGTGGACAGGCCAGGCCCATTGGGGACCACGTCCGCAAGCCACCGCTAGACTGCCACCTGTGACTATCGAACTGCCGTACCAACCACTGCCGATTGACCAATCCTCCGTGCGATACCAACATGGGCCGAACTCAATTCAGCAGCAGGGAGTCCCAGTCGGTACCGTCGTCGAGTTTGAATGGAACCACAGCACGCTCTACCCAGGCACCTCTCGGAAGTTCTGGGTCCATGTCCCGCAGCAGTATTGTCCGGGCGAGCCGACTTCACTGATGGTGTTCCAGGACGGTTGGCTCTACCTCGATCCCGAGGGAGAGGTCCGTGGCGGAATTGTCTTGGACAACCTCATCCACTCCGGCGACATCCCAGTCACCATCAGTATCTTCCTCAACCCGGGAATCTTCCCCGAGTCGGAACAGCCGAAGAACCGCAACACTGAATATGACGCTTTCGATGGCAGGTACGTCGACTTTCTACTCACCGAGATCATCCCGCAAGTCACCGAGCGCTACTCCGTCTCCGAAGACCCAGAAACCTGGGGAATTTGCGGTGGGAGCAGTGGGGGCAATTGTGCCTTCACTGCCGCGTGGCTGCGCCCAGACAAGTTCCGCCGCGTCATCGGATTCCTACCGAGCTTTGCACAGATACCCAACGGAAATCCATACCCCGAACTAATCCCGAACACGACCACCAAACCGCTCCGCATCTTCATGCAGGCCGGTCACCGTGACCTGCACTGGAACGAACCAGACCGAAACTGGCTTTCAAATAACCTTCGCGTCACAGCGGCCCTTGCAGAGGCAGGCTACGACTTCCGCCTCGTCCTCGGGGACGGCGGCCACAGCCCCAACCACGGCGGTGTCCTGTTGCCAGACGCCCTCCGCTGGCTATGGAGGTGGCAGCCCAAGCAGGCTCGGCCCCGTGGAGTCCTCCGAATGGAACCCTCATGTTTTGTGTCCCGCTCAGAGTTGCTTGGGTTCTTGCGGTGATTGCAACACTTAGTGAATGAGTGTTGTCATGGCGGAGTATTTGATCCTTTTCCGGCCGGATTTAATACAGGTGTTTTGGGTAGGGATGCGGGCTGGTGATTTCACTATTGATGCTGTGATTCAGATCAATACCAGTAGGCGTACGGGGCGCACTGTCTTGGCCGCTGCCGGTGGCGTCCGACCTCGCCGTGGCAGGAATTGGATGGGCCGGTGCTTGGCGTTCATCCAGCGTGAAGAGATCGCGATTCTCCGCGCCCAAGGTCAGTCCTTGAGAGTGATCGGGGAGGTTATTGGCCGTTCGGCGTCGACGGTATCCCGGGAGTTGGGGCGCAACAAGAAACCTGGCACCGCCTATCGGGCAACCTCTGCCCATATCCTCGCCTATGAGAGTGCCAGCCGGCCGAAACCGGCCAAACTCCACAGGAATACGCTCTTGCGTGCGAAAGTGTTAGAGCACCTTGCCAAGAAGTATTCACCGGAACAAATCGCAGGACGATTGCGGGTCCAGTTCCCCGACCATGAGGAGATGCGGGTGTCACCGGAGACGATTTACCAGTCCTTGTATGTCCAGTCCCGGGGCGCCTTGAATCGGGATCTGGCTACGTGTTTACGCACCGGGAGGGCTGTGCGGCGTCCGTCCCACAAGGCCGGGCAGCGTAGGAACCGGATCCTAGGAATGATCAACATTTCCCAGCGTCCGCCGGAGGTAGAGGACCGTGCCGTGCCAAGGCACTGGGAAGGGGACATCATCATCGGCAAAGGTAACCAGAGCGCTATTGGGACACTCGTGCAGCGGACTACCAACTACACGATGCTCGTTCACCTACACGATGGCTACAAAGCCGAGCAGATGCGTGAAGCGTTGACCGCGAAGATCAACACCCCCAAGCGCTGCGGCATTCGCTGATGTGGGACCAGGGCATCGAAATGCAGGACTGGAAAACGGTGAAGCTGGATATCGGGATCGAGATCTACTTTTGCGACCCGCATTCGCCCTGGCAGCGTGGCATCAACGAGCACTCAATGGACTCTTACGTCAGTATTTCCCCCAAGGCACTGATTTGAGCATCCACAGTGCCCAGGATCTTGACTGGGTCGCCACTGAACTCAACGACAGACCACGCAAACGACTAGAGGCCAAGAAACCGATCGAACTGATCGAACCCCTCCTGTTGCATTGACCGCCAGAATCCGCCGTTCCCTCTTGGTACCCGGTCAAGCGCAGGGAGCCCCCGCTTCCTGCAAGGTGGGAGCCAGGCACTTGGTCGTTTCTCAAAGTCAGTTTCCCCACTGCATGACCAACGGGCCTGCCCGGCTGCCGAGGCAGGGGCGGCCCTGAAATTATTTCCCCCGCGCATCGCCATATCCAGTACAATTCAGGCATTGTTTTCACTGCTCGGAGCATATGAGTTCCATGTCTGGCCGCCTCGGCAGTTCCCATACAGAGAGCAGGTTACGTTAATGGCATGTCGTATCGGTGAGCTCGTGCTCGGTTGTCGCGACCCTGAGGTATTGGCGCGGTTCTGGTGCGAGGTCCTTGACTTCGTCGTGCTCGATCGACTGGACGACGGCTCGGTAGAAATCGGGCCGCGCGAAGGGTTCGGCGGTCCACAGCCGACAATCTTCCTCAGTCGCAGGGATGAGCCGGAGAAGGGAAAATCCCGACTGCACATCGACGTCAACGCCACCGACCGCGATCAGGACTCCGAACTCGAACGCCTTCTGAAGCTCGGTGCGCTCCCGGCCGACATCGGCCAGACAGGGGACGAACAGTGGCATGTCCTGGCCGATCCCGAAGGCAATGAGTTCTGCCTGCTCAAGGCACGCCTGAACCCACTCTGAGGCTCTACCTCGAAGGCCGGCGTGGCGGGTTTGTCGCGATCGTTAAGTATGTGAAATCGCCCGTAGAGGATTCCTCTTGGGGATTTCTCGCGCTGCCGCGAACAATCCTGCATGCCAGACCTAGGGGCAGCATTGCAGATCTTCTGGGATTAACTGCATACCGATGGCTGTGAGATCGAACATGAGATTCATGACTTCGCCCAACGGATCACGAGGGTCAGGGACAAGCCATTCACGCATCCTGATCTCCAGTTCTTGGCCACGTTCCGGCCACTAGTTGAGCCCCTGAATATCGTAGTTTCCTGCTTTCAGAACACCTTCGCTGCAAAATCTGAGCACCCACAAAATTGAGTCTTCTCGTGGCGCCGGCGATCCTGCTTCACGAAATAGTTGCAGGACCTCGGCGAGGCGAAGCCAGTCGCTCCAACCTCGTGAGAGTGCCTCTAGATCAAATTCTGACGTATGCAACTAACCCCCTCAACACTAAATTGGTGCACCTGAAACAGGGTTCCGCAAAGCCTGCCTCGCGACTTTCTCCAGCGCGAGCACACGGATTCGCACGTCAATACTGCGTAGGCGGCACAAGGAGTAGCAAACCGTCCCGTTCAAGGTTTCGCATGCGGCACGGTAGAGAATGCGACACCAGAGAGTCATGGCCGATGGTGGAACTAGCCGCAGGTTCCCTGTTTGTAGAATCGAACGATGGTGTTGAGATCAATGTTCGTTGAAGTTGAGGCGTGGTGTTTTCGCGTGCTCGGCCACGGCACTCTCACGTCGTTGCGTGCCGAAGCTGGCGGTCAAATGTCTCATCAGTTCCGCTACGACTCCGATGAGCAAGGCACTGTTGCCGTCAAGGTCCGGTCTGATTCCGCCGACAGGATCAGTCGATGCCTTCAAATTCAGCGCATTGCAGCGGATGCTGGCTTCCCGTGTGCCCGGCCATTGACCAGAGCAGACCTACTCGAACCGGGTGTGGTGGTCAGTGCTGAGACATGGCTTGCTGGCGGTGAAATGCGCTCCGGTGGAGAGGTTTCCTTTGCCGCCCGGTCCGCGAAACTCTTGGCGGGTCTGATGGAGATTCTTGAATCACAGTCCCCCACCGGGCTTGGCGCACCGCCTCCGTGGATGCACTGGAATCCGCCAACAGGTGGCTTGTGGCCAACAAATCCAGTGGTAGACGCCATGAACCAAGACCTCGTACCTGGACACGTGCATGACATTGCCCGTTCCGTATCGCGACGACTGGCACAAGGAGTCTTACCCCTAGTTGTTGGGCACGGCGACTGGGAAAGCCAAAATCTTCGCTGGCAAGGAGACCTCCCATGGGCGGTCCACGATTGGGATAGCCTCGTCGCCCTCCCGGAAGCGGCTATCGTCGGTGCAGCATCCGGCGCCTTTGCCAGCACCGCCACCCCAACACTGTCAACCATCGAAAGCTCGGGAAATTTCATTGACGCCTACCAGCAGGCGCGTGATAGACGGTTTACCGACGAAGAGCAGGAGGTTGCCTGGGCCGCGAGCTTGTGGCCTGCACTGCATAACGCCCGCGGTGAAAGTCTCTTCCAATCCCCGCCGGTCGCACTGGATGCGCTCACCTGTCAGGCACCGGAACGACTCCAACGCGCCGGTGTCCCGTAGAGCGTTCCGGTTACGGCCTGCCCCGTTCCAACCGGGAGCCCCTGTGAAACGTAGTTGGGTACTTGTCGCGTCAGCACGAACCAACCCGCATCAGCCGGTACGGTGAAGCCATGACGCAACCTGCCACTGCACCCGGGCCCCGTCCCCTGTGGCGCAGTACCGTAGGAGCAGCAGTCGTCACCGGTGCATCCCTGTGGCTCACTTGGTCATCCCAACAATTGCCCACAATGTGCCCGGCCATCTACCCTGCACCAGCCAGCTGCAGCCTGGATGCCCCTTTCAGTCCCGCAGGATGGGGAACTGTAGTCATCGTTAGTCTCTTCTCGGCACTACTGGCAGCCAGTGCCGTGATTGGATCAGAACGAAAATTAATCGTCCTGCGATGCCTCATGGCATCACTGGGTGTCGCTGCCATTGTTGTCCCCCTCTGGACGCTGGGCGTGTCCGGGTTGAGCGCATAAGTATTCCGAATTCCCGCTCCGGGTTCCCCTGCGGACAGCACCATCGATCTCACAGCGGCTGTTGAGCTAGGTGGTTCAACGTCCTGGATCCGGACCGGCCTAGCGGACGCTGAGTGACCTAGTTCGAAATGCGCCAGCTGAATACCGCCTTAGTGATGGGGGTCCGACTGGTGGCGCTCAATCGTGCGTGGCGATGAGGGTTGTGCCGTTTCGTTGGAGCTCTTTGAGGGTCGGGTCGTCATGGGGACGGTCCGTGATGATTCCTGCGATCTTGTTCAAGGGCAGGACTTGGTAGCGGGAGGTGACGCCGATCTTTTCGCCGCTTGCGAGGACATAGGTGTCGCCGGCCCGGCTGGCCAGTGCCCGCTTCATGGCTGCCTCGTCAACGTCGCCTGTGGTCAGTCCCTCTGAGGGATGCACACCGGTCACCCCGAGGAGGAAAATGTCGGCAGAGATTGTTTGCGCTGCCTCCACTGCTGCGGCGCCACAGGTCACGGCCGAATGCTTGAACAGTCGACCACCGAGGAGGAAGACTTCGATGCCTTCATGGGGCACAAGTGCTGCGGCGATCGTGGGGCTGTGCGTAATGATGGTGCACTTCAGCGAAGAAGGAAGGGCCCGCACGACGGCGAGAGTTGTGGTCCCGCCGTCGAGGATGACGATAGCGCCTGGATCGATGAGGCGGGCGGCGCGGCGGGCAACCCGGTCCTTGCTGTCCGGCTCAACACTGGTGCGGGCGGCATAATCGGCTGTTGCTGGCGAGACGGGCAGGGCTCCGCCGTACACGCGTTGACACAGCCCTGCCGCGGCAAGTTCGCGGAGATCACGACGGACACTGTCGTCGGATAAGCCCAGCTCGGCCGCGATTTCCTTGGCAACAAGTTTCCCGTCCTTGGCCAAGCGATGCAGCAGGAGGGTGTGTCGTTCAGCAGCAAGCATTCATGTTCCTTCCGGCTTTTGCATGTTTATGCACTATTCTAACGTCCATGACCAAATCCCTAATGATTCTGATCGCCGGCCCCTACCGTTCCGGAACGGGGGATGACCCGGAACTGCTGCGCCGGAACCTCAACCGGCTTGAGGCTGCGGCGTGGCCTATCTTTCAAGCCGGACACTTGCCGATGATCGGCGAGTGGGTCGCCCTGCCCGTACTGGAAAGTGCGGGTGTCACTGACCTCTCGGATCCACTGGCCGGTGAGGTGATGTATCCGGCCGCCGAACGCCTCCTCCAGCGATGCGACGCGGTCTTGAGGCTGCCCGGCGAGTCACGCGGCGCCGACCAGGACGTTGCACTGGCCAGAGACCGCGGGATACCCGTCTATGACCATTTGGGCGACATCCCCGGCGTCGAAGCGCCGCTCGTGGACACGGTTCAGTAATGGCCACCAATGGGAGCCCCCTTCTTGGACAGCTTGGCGTAGACATACCTGACAGTCGAGGGCGAACAGGACTGAACCGAGCAGGTGCCGATCTGGATGGAAACCCGAACGTCCGGATCGCCAACGTCGAGGTTACCTCGGACGGGTGGCATGTTCTGCGTCGAACCACCTTCACCTACCGCCGGCGGGACGGGCAACAGGTCCTGGAGGCGCGAGAAAGCTATGACCGGGGAAACGGTGCCACAATCCTGGTCTACGACCCCGTCAGGAGAACTGTCTTGCTGACAAGGCAGTTTCGATTCCCGGCCTACGTCAACGGGCACAGCGATGGCATGCTCATCGAAACGGCCGCGGGACTGCTCGATGACGATACTCCTGAAGTCGCCATCCGGCGGGAAGCCAGCGAAGAACTCGGCGTCACCCTCGGGAACCTGCAGCACATATTCGACCTCTACATGAGCCCCGGCTCAGTCACGGAGCGCGTCCACTTCTACGCCGCACAGTACCGCCCGAACGATCGAACAACCCCCGGAGGTGGCCTGCCAGAGGACGGCGAAGACATCGAAGTGCTCGAGATTCCTTTCGATGAAGCACTGGCCATGACAGCCAATGGCGCTATCGTGGACGGCAAAACCGTCATCCTCCTCCAGTGGGCAGCCACAACCCACCTCCTCTGACACAACCCACGAAAAGCCTCCCGACCTGCCCACAAGGACGATCCAGCCAAACACGCAGGGGTCTCGCCATCGCCGCACTGAGGCACCTGCAACGTTCCCGCTCAACGTTCGTCTTGCAGAACTGACTTTTCATTCGTCAGATCGTTCAGCTGTGGGTTTCCTAAAATGATGCCGGGCCTTTGCGTTTATCGGCCGAACGACTGCGGACAACCTTAACGATCATGAAGGTCGTCGTGATGGCCACGGAGACAATTTCGACAACAGCACTAGCCAGGGGTAGCGGCGGCAAAAGGATCGTTCCGCTGATTGCGTAAAGGCACCCCAACTGCCACCACGATGGATCCTGATATCTCATCCTGCTCCCGCGGGTGATTCCAATGGCTCCCGAGTGTACGTCGATTCGACGCCCTTGTCCGCTCAAGGATTCCCCGCGGGACTGCATCGTCGATCCGGCGGCCACTGTTGAGGTGAGAAATTCAACGTCCAGGTCCCGGACCGGCTAACGGGACACTTTGGCGATGTCTAAATTGGACACCCCTTACGGTTCAGCGAGGGAGGAGATCATGCCAACGGTCGTGCTGGTGGGTCCTTAGACTTGCTTGCATGACTGACTCTCACGTTCAACAGGCCTATGCCGAACGGGCATCCGAGTACACAGCCATTCTTGGGACCGTCGATGACATGCATGAGCTTGATCGGAAGCGTATTGGGCAATGGGCTCAGCAGATTAGAGGCCGCATCATCGACGCCGGATGCGGACCAGGACATTGGACGGATTTTCTCCACCAACGGGGTGCCGACATCTCAGGCGTTGACCTGGTGCCCGAATTCATTGAGAGCGCCCGCCTTCGCTTCCCCGATGTATCATTCCGAGTCTCCTCGCTCCGCACCCTCGATGAAGCCGATGGCAGCCTAAATGGAGTGCTCGCCTGGTATTCACTGATTCACCTGCCGCCAGCAGAACTACCGTCAGTTCTCTCCGAGCTCGCTCGCGTTCTTTCGCCTCAAGGCCACCTGCTCGTGGGCTTTTTCGATGGCGAGCCCGCAGAACCGTTCGACCATGCTGTTGCCCCGGCATACTACTGGTCAGTCGATCAGATGAGTTCCCTGGTGCATGCCGCCGGGTTTGCGGTGATCGATACCGAAGCCCGCCAAGATTCCGGTAGCCGCCCGCACGCAGCAATCTCTGCGATTGCCCGGTAAGCATTCCCCTGACAGCCATCCGTGCGCTGTTCAGCCACCTCCGGAAATTGGAATCACCCAAAGCGCCCTCTGTGCCGCTGATACTCTCAATCAATGCCAATTGTGAAAGAAGAAGCCGTTTGCTACGTTGTCCAGGATGATCGCCTACTGGTCTTCACTCATTTACAACACCCCATGCACATCACAGGAGTCCAAGTACCTGCCGGAACCATAAAACCTGGCGAAACTCCCACCCAAGCCGCACAGCGCGAACTCTTTGAAGAGACAGGGTTAGAAGGCATCGTCAGCCGCGAACTGGGAACGATGGCTTACGACGTACGGCCAATGCGAGATGAAATCGCAAACCGGCATTTCCTAGAACTAAGAGTCCCCCAGCAAGATCTTTCACGGCGTTGGGTCGCCGGAGAACAAGACCCCTCGCACGGCGGCGCGTCTGAACCCTGGGAATGCTGGTGGCTACCCTTGGTGCAAGCACACGTACTCGCCACTGGGCTCGGTTCCCAGCTCTGGAAACTCAGCCAGCACTAGTTGAGGTTCAGGTATAACTCGTTGGACCTGCAGAGGAATATACCCGTCTCACAAACCGTTCCCCGTCTGGGGTTTTGGTGGGCTTTTCTACGATCGAGAGGTCCGCCTGCATTCGAGCAATTACCCACCAATGTTTCCATGGATCCGCGTAGGAATATGATCTGGGAAGTCTTCTTCGCCTACGCCTCCGGCCGCATAGAACGAATCTAGGAAGGAACGAGCCTCCTCAACCAGGGCTTCCCTGGACATCCGTGAAGCGCCGTCTGAATCGTTTGGCGCCGCCTCGCCACCACTACGCCCGATCGTGAACCCGTACGTTCCTACCGCCGGACCATTGAGCCAGGAATAGTCGCAGCTGAGCCTCCCGTCAGGCTGATACCTCTCGCTGATACGGAACAGCTCGTCATCAACTGAGATTTCGAAGACGTCCATTTGACGAGCCTAAACTGAATCGTAGGACTCGCCCGTCGCTCATTTCCGTTGACTGTACTCGGCGCCAGAAGCTGCGGGAGTGCCATTGTCACGGCAAGTCACCCCAGGTCCCGTTCGAGGTTCGGCTAATTCAATCGGTAGTCGCACCAGCCCAGGACAGAGGACTTTGGACACTCAGTGCAGTCACCTTCGGAAGATGTCACCCTTCGTGCAAAGTCGCTGTGTCCTCCCCATTGCAAGCCCGGGGCGCATCGATTTCGACGAGCTCCAAGGCGAACAGGACTATTCCGGTGCGCGCGCCTACGGTCAATCCAAACTCGCCACAGTCCTCTTTACCCACGGATTGGCATAGAAGTTCCAGGCCAGCCGAGTCACCGCCAACGCTTTGCACCCAGGAGGGGTCAGTACGGCATTTGGGGCTGAGGACCCCTGCGTCGTCCAACGACTTTTCCTGCCCGTCATGCGGCCGTTCATGAAGACTCCTACTGGGGTCGCGGCCACGTCTATCCATGTTGGGCCAGCGCCGGAATTGGACTAGGTGACGGGTTGCTACTTCGCCAACAGCAAGCCCAAGAAATCCTCGCAACAAGTCCACGACAACACCGTCGCAATACGCCTCAGGCAACGGAGCACCGACTTGGTTGGACTGGAAACGTTCCCCCTGAAGCGCAAACAAGACATGTCACACGTAGTGCCCTCACTGTGGCAGTGTCGAGTGGACAGTTCTCGTCAGCTGACGCCGCCGTTGACAGTCCCGGATGCCCCAACGGCGGCACCTGGCGTTGTGGAATGCTTCACCTCCGGCCTGAGGAGCACATCGAGAATCTCACCGACCGCAACCTCATCTAGCCCCTCACGGCGTATCGGTTGATTCGGATGCAGCTCGTAGAAATTCCGACTGCCTACCCGGCGGCGGGTCAGGTAACCGCCCGCGACCAAGTCCGCCACGATCCGGTGTGCCGCCCGCTCCTGGACTCCCACGCTGTCTGCGATCTCACGGATCCGGATGCCGGGGTGAAGCGCGACGCAGTAGAGCGCATGCAAGTGATTCGTCAGGAAACCCCATTCAGTCATGTCATCCACCCTATCTACTATCAGGGACATGCATCCATTGACATGTCTTTTATAGCAGCATATCGTTGCGCATGTCGACTAAATGGCTTCCCCGCCGACATGCGTCGCGGATCTGAACGGATTGGAGACGCCAACCTCATTTGGGACGCTGGCGTCGCCCACGTGAAAGTGGCTGGCATCTTGGCGCATGGAAGGATTCCTCATGGAGCGACAGTTCCCCTGCCCTCCCGTTCTCGACGGTGAGTTTTCCCCGCATCCAAGCCGTTGGCTGTGGCTCGTCAAGTGGCTGTTGGTCACCCCCCCACGTCGTCGTGCTGTTCTTCTTGTGGATCGTATTCCTTGTGCTGTCGGTGCTCGCGTTCTTCACGATTCTGGTTACGGCCCGCTACCCGCGGGCGATCTTTGACTTCAATGTCGGCGTGCAGCGTTGGACGTGGCGGGTGGGCTACTACCCCTACAGCGCGCTGGGCACCGACCGCTATCCGCCGTTCAGTCTGGCCGACGATCCGAACTACCCGGCACGACTGTCCATGGAGCACCCGCAGTCGCTCTCACGCGGGCTCGTGTTGGTGAAGTGGTGGCTGCTCGCGCTGCCTCACTACCTGATCATCGGTGTCTTCACCGGTGCTGCTTTGGCCGGCTACAGCCAGGTGCGAGATAACAACGCCTGGGCCTACGGCAGTGGTCTCATCGGCCTGCTGGTCTTCATTGCCGCCATCGTCCTGCTGTTTGCTGGCCTCTACCCCCGCGGTCTACTCGACCTCATCATGGGACTAAACAGATGGGTGTTCCGAGTCAGCACCTACGCAACACTAATGACCAACCAATACCCGCCGCTCCGGCTCGACATGGGAGGCCAGGACGTGTCCCAATCCGCGGACGCACCCATCGGCCTCGGGCCGGACCCGCTGCCAGAAAGCTGACGTGATCCCGCACCCACTGCAGCACACGACTAATTTCAACCGGCCAACCCAACCTCGAAGGAGTACACCATGGCCACCAACATCCACGCCACCCCACCCCTCAGCCCTTCAAGCTCGAGACGCCGAATGCCACCGATAAGAAGGGTCTCCCTGACCGTCGGCGTGCTGTATGTGCTGACGTTTGTCTCCATCCCCACCCTCGCGCTTTACAAGGCGGTGAAGGATGATGCAGGCGCCTTCGTGCTGGGCGCTGGCAGCACCACCGGGGTGCAGTTGGGTGCCCTGTCCGAGGTCATCGTCGGCCTGGCCGGCATTGGCACCGCCTTGGTGCTATACCCCGTGGCAAAGCGGGTCAGTCAAACCGCAGCCTTGGGGTTCGTGGCCGCCCGACTTATCGAAACCTGTCTCATCCTTGTCAGCGTCGTCAGCCTGCTCTCGATCATCACACTGCGCAACGACGTCGCGGGAACGGCAAACGCGGACCCGGCGACACTTGCCACAATGGCCCACGGCCTGGTGGCAAACTACACTTGGATGTTCCTGCTCTCGCAGAGCCTGATGCCCGTAGCATGTGACCTATTCCTGGGCTACGTGCTGTACCGCTCGGCCCTGGTGCCCCGCTTTTTCCCGATCATTGCATTCATCGGAGCCCCGCTGCTCTTGGCCTCCGACATCGCGATTTACTTTGGCATCTATGCCGCGGTATCGTCAATCGCTCTTTTCGCCGCACTGCCCGTCGCCGTGTTCGAACTCTCCCTCGGCATCTGGCTGATCGTCAAAGGCTTCAAGCCCACACCGCTAACCGCCGACTACCCAACAAACCGACGCGATCATCCCAACACCCAAGCAACGCCCCAGCCATGAACACCCGAACCCCACCACCGATCGGCTCCACCTACTCCGGCGACGGGTCTGCCCCGACTTGGTTTGACACCTGACTTGTGAGGATACCTTCCTTGCAGCAAGGATATTGATATGTCCAAGCCTTTCCCCGCCGAGTTACGCCGCGATTTTATTACCGTGCTTCGCAAGCATGAAGCCCCGATCGCTCAGATCGCCAGAAACTACGGGATCTCCTCAGCGACCTTGCACAACTTTCTCAAGAATGCCGATGTCGAGGAAGGCATCCTCCCGGGTGTGAGCGCTGCTGAGACGGCCGACCTACCCGGGCGCGGGCCAGGTATTCAGGACGCACAGTGAATAGTAGACAACGATCATCCCGGTCTACAATCCCCTCCAGCGCGCGTCGGGCCGCGGTACCGCTGTATAGGTTCCGACCGCCGGTTGGCACCCCGCATCGTATCGAAGTCACCACGCTCGAGGATTTCTTCGCCAGATACGATCCGTGGCCCTGGGCCTCGAATAGACCCGGCCGAGCTACGTTCCACTACTTGGTGCACGTCACGGAGGGCGAGTTCGTCCATGACGTTGACTATGTCACTCAGACCGTGGCCGCCGGTCAATGGCTTTGGGTTCGTCCTGGGCATGCGCAGAGCTGGCACCCGCCGGGCCCCGCCCTTGGGCAGCTGATTCTATTCGAACCGGACGTACTCTCGCCCGATGTGGCCCAACTCCTCGCTCGGGTGACGGCCCACGAGGCCCCGCCGGTGCTTACCCCACATGCGCAGGACGCCGCCGGGCTGCAGCAGACAGTGCATCAGCTCTTGGATGAACACCGCGCGCTAGGCCGACGCCAGCTCAACGTACATCATGCTCTCCGGCGCAGCCTGCTCGAAACTCTGCTGCTGCGCCTGGCGAACTCCCCCGATGTCGCTCCCCCGGCAGCGTCCGGTGGGAACACCTACCCGCAATTCGTGGATGCACTCGAACTGCGCTTCCGCGAGCTCCACCACGCCTCCGAGTATGCTCGACTGCTCGGCTGCTCGGTCCGCACCCTTAGCCGCGCGACGCACGAGGCCACCGGGAAGCGGACGCGTGAGGTAATCGATGAGCGCCGACTTCTCGAGGCTCGTCGACTGCTCACTAGCGCAGGGTGGGATGCCAACGCCGTTGCGGTCCATCTGGGATTCAGCGACCCAGCAAACTTCGGGCGCTTTTTTCGCACACGTGTCGGCCTGACTCCGGCTTCATTCGCCGCACGTGAGGCCGAATCCAGCGATTGAGCTCCATCGAACGACTCTGACTCGTTACGAACCCATGCGTCGTGCAGGCACCGATCGGCCACGCTCTCGGTACTCACACACAGATGCTCGGGACTACCCGTCGCAATTCAATTTCTGACCGCCAGCCCATCACATCGCACGTCGAGCACGCAGCCGACGTTCGCGATCAATGCAGTGGCCGTCCTCGACGAAGACGACACTCGCTCAGGAGCCGAAGCAACTCGTCCAACAGGACCTCGGCGTGGCTGGCGTGGGAGGACGTTCTTCCAGCATCTGCACAGCGTCGCTCTGGTCGCGGCCCTGGACGGAGGCCAGCTTGGGCCTTCTTCTCACACCCTTTGCCCAAGCTGTCTTATCCGGAAGACTCCGTCACCGCGCCTCCTCAACAATCGCGACGCATTGCGGCGCCAGATAGCAGAGAGGGCGGGGTTCTACTTCCGGATGCTGTCGAGATTCCACGAATTGCGCAGTTTTTGGATGTTGTCGACATCCCACGAATGGCGAAGGGACAGGTGCCCATGCGTCATCAGCCACGTGCCGTCGGTCTTCCGGAAGATGAGCGACATGTTCCACGACAGGAACAGTGTCTCCTCGCCGGTGCCGTCTTGCTGATACGTGTTGAACGTGAAAGCAAGCAGGCCCGCATCGGTGCTGATCGAGCGGGAGACCTCATTCAAATGCTCTTGGCGGGTGATGCCCGCATCCCCATGGATGCGTTTGAAGTGCTCACGCACGGCTTCACGACCGACGAGAAGGTAGTCGGCCAGTGGATCGCCGTAAGTCACGTCCTCGGCCAGCGCATCCATATAGCCTGTCGGGTCGCCCGAGCTCCACCACCACTGAATGGACTTCTCGAACCCGACGAGCGATTTGAGTTCCTCAGGGGTCATGACATTTCCTATCTATCGACGTGTGCGATCTGCAGTTGCCGCACTTCTCCACCATCTCTCCCGCTGCGACCCGCCACTTACTCAGCAACGGACGCCCAGTCGTCAACAACGGACATCTATCAGTCGAGGGCACGAGCCCATCCGTATACACGAGCAGCGAAATACCAACCCTCGGCGCGGACGCTGCCGTCTGCCTCATCGATCATCAATTGGCAGATCGTTCACGCACTGCCCGTGGCACCCTTGTAAGACAAAGCTCTCCCCCAGTACGAGCGGTCTGCTGCACAGATTAGGCGTTCACTTCCCACCGGCGATCGCCGCGTCCATGTGCAGCCGCCCGAACGTCTCCAGTTCGCCTTGATGAAGTGCTCATTCATCCATGTTTCTAGCGGGCGTGATAGTGAAACAGGGCCGACGGCTTTCACTCAGGAGGCGATTGCTTCGGTTACCGTCTGCGCGAACGCCCAGTTCGAGTGCACGATCCGCCACCGGCCGTCGATCAGCTGGTAACCGTGGGTGGCATTCCAGGCACGCAGCTGCTGTTCGGCGCCATACTCATCGAGAACGAAGGTATCCAAGTTGTAGCCAAGTACGGCGAGGTCACCGGTATCGCTGACATGCACCGAAGGGTTGAGATACTCGCTACGCACGATGTGCGGGTTCGAGTAGATGGAGTCGATCCAGGCGATCACCTTTTCGCGACCGACCAAAATGCTCTTTAGAATTGGGTCGAAGTAGCTGACGTCGTCGGCGAAAGCGTCGAGGTAGCCGCGACTGTCGCCCGCGCTCCACCGTTCGTTGAAGGACTTCTCCAGCTCGATGATTGTGTGGCTGATCTCTTCTTTGTTGACGCTCATGGCGTGCTCCTGTCGTGTGTGGGCGATGGCCCGTTCGGCGGGCTGCTGCCACGGGCCGGTTGTGCACTTCAATCTTGGACGCCCATCGTGACCGGGCATCACTCTCGAGCGGACACATAGTGGTCAATCCCGGACACGACAGTCGCAGGTGCCGCCGGCGGAGCCGCGCCTTGTCCCGCAGATGCCGGGATCTCGGGGGCACGAGCTCTTGCGGATTGGGATGGGTTCGCATGGTGACCATGTGCTTGCCTGGCGTGTTTCCGAATTTTGAGGTCAGTCTGCTCCTGGCCGGTTTCTCCACCGGGTCGCCGCGGCCATCCATCCCGGCCCCGAAATTGCCATGCGTATCTTCGCCACCCCGAACTACGTCGTCTCCAAGGCGAATTCCTGAAGAACGGCACCGAGTACCGCGTCACCATAGGCGGAGACGGTCTCATGCGTTGAAGACTACAAGCGTGTTCGCGAATTGGGAACATCACCGCTCGTACTCCATGTTTTGGACTAGCACCCTCGTTGGTCGGTCTCGCCGTCCCGCAGGAGCTTCCCCTACGGACAGCGTCTTCGATCCGGCGGACACTGTTGAATTGAGAGGTTCAACGTCCCGGTATCGTACTGGCTTGCGGCATAGCCCCATGGAACGCATCCGCCCGGCAGGTTCGTTGCTTTCTGTGCATTCACGAATTGGCTGCTGAAAGTCGCCACCGAGCTCAACACTCAGCCCCGCAAGGTCCTGGGCGTCAGAACCCCCGCGCAAGCTATGGAACAGCTACTACCGGAACTTATGAAAAGCGCGGGTGCGCCGACCGATGGAATTCGCCGAACCCTGAACGGGCAACATTCTTCAAGTGGCCATTGAATTGTGCAGCCTGCGTCTGTTTGGCGGCTTTCCCTGAATGCTGAGTCGCCCTACTTGTCGTTGTTAAGGATGCTGGTCCGGGCTTCGACGCTGCCATCCTGACCCATGGCCGCGGCTGAAGGGCGAAGACCGTTGAGGAGCAGCTCGGCAGCAGTATGCAGCACAGCGGGCGGCACGCCGTCAAGCAGTTGCGTGGAGACTCCCAATACAAACGTGTGCACCAGGATCGCTGATACCGCAGGATCGTAGTCTGAACGGATTACGCCGCCAGCGACAGCTCGACGGATGCACGCCTCAATGCCTTCACGATCCTCCTCCCGACGTGCGGCAACGATGCTCCGCGCTGCGACGTAATCGTCTCCGCCTGCACCGACGGTTGCCGACAGTGCGACGAGACACCCACCGGGATGTGTCGGTTCGGACTGCATCTCTATCGTCCCGTGAAGCATCAGGCCGAGGGCTTCCAGCGGGTCCAGCGTCAGGTCGCCGACGAGTTCGCTCACCTGGCCCGGCCCGGCGATGTAGTGCTCGATCGCACGCTCGAACAGGCCCTCTTTCGACCCGAAGGCACCATAAAGGCTCGCCGATGAGAGCCCGGTTGCCGCACGCAGCTGCGTAATCGACGACGCCTCGTACCCGTGCCGCCAAAACACCTGCATTGCGGCATCGAGTACCTCGTGCTCGACGAAGGTCCTCGGTCGTCCCTGCTGTGCCATCTAAGCCCTTTCGGATCGCTCGTTCCAGTTTGACACACAGACATGCACTTGTCACTATAGGAACGTTCGTTCCATAAATAGAGAAGAGTCATCTGTGTCTGTCTCAACATTCGAATCGACCGCCTCGAAACGGCCGGAACGCGAACGTAGCCTGCCCGTCCTCGCACTCGTCCTAATGGCCCTAAGCGGGTTCATCATCATCATGACCGAGACACTTCCGGCCGGCCTGCTCCCACAACTCGCCATCGAATTTCAGGTCAGCAACGGCACTGCGGGCCAGCTCATCACCGCTTATGCACTCGGCACAGTCCTCGCCGCGATCCCTACGATCGCGATGACGCGAAGCGCGTCCCGCAAACCGCTGCTCATCGTAGGGCTGCTCGGCTTCTTCGTCGCGAACACGCTCATGGCGATCTCGCCGACACTAGTGATAGCGCTCGTCGTGCGCTTCATCGCCGGGGCGTTCTCGGGCCTGATCTGGGGCATGCTCGCGGGCTATGCCCGTCGCATCGCCGCCCCGGAACACGCAGGCCGCGCCCTCGCGATCGCGATGGCCGGCACACCGGTCGCACTCTCTATCGGGACGCCGCTCGGCGCTTGGCTCGGCTCGACGGTCGGCTGGCGGTGGTCCTTTGCTGGCGTCTCCGCACTCACCGTGGTCGTTGTGCTGTTGGTGCTCGCGTGTGTGCCGAACGCGCCAGGGCAGCGATCGGATAACCGAGTTCCCCTTGGCCGGGTGCTCGTAATCCCAGGCGTGGCCGCGATCCTCGGTGTGGTGTTTGCATGGATGCTTGCCCACAATCTGCTTTACTCGTACATCGCACCATACCTCGACGGCACTGGGGTCGGGCTTCGGCCCGATGTAGCTCTATTTGTCTTCGGCGTCGCCGCACTCGTCGGCATCTGGATCACCGGCACCCTGATCGACCGATCGCTTCGGCGCCTTGCCCTCGTGAGTACGGCGTCCTTCATCGTCGCCGGTGCCCTATTGCTGACCTTCCCTGCTTCGCTGCCAGTGACGATCGTTGCGGTCGCACTGTGGGGTGTCGCATTCGGGGGCGCCGCGACACAGCTGCAGACAGCGATCGGCGACGCGGCGGGTGAGAGCGTCGATGTTGCGAACGCTATGCTCACGACCGCGTTCAACCTCGCCATCTTCGGCGGAGCGGCGATCGGCGCGCTCCTCGTCGATGGCAGCGGGCCTACAGCACTCCCTCTCGCGATGATCGCACTCTCCACCTTCGCCCTCCTGGCAGTCACCTTCGGCCGCAAGCGAGCCTTCCCGTCAAGCTAGAAAGCCATCATCTAGCAATGCACGGCTCAGTTCAAGACCAGCTTTCACGCTTGGTTCTACGAAAAATGGGCGGCTTGTATACGCATCGGAAGCCTACAGATTATTAAGACATTCATCAGGGCACCCCCTCGAAAATTTCCTTTTTGCCTGCTTTTCCAGGCAAATTTCGTTTGGAGAGAGTGCTGGGCGGATTGGAGTTCGACACTGTCCCACAGACCGTTCCACTTGAGGTTAGGCTTCGGTCATGGCAGAGAAATCCGTCCGTCGCGTCATCCGCCTGTTTCCTGATTACGGCCATCGGTGGCCACCGTGGGAGAACGGGACTGCTGAGCGATCGACGAAATACACAATGGAGCCCGCGGACTTTGGGCTGTCGCAGGGCCTCACGCTTCGACTTCGCAGATGGTACGACGCCTGGGATGCGGAGAACGTGTACGACGGCGGTTGGAGCTCGCCTGCAAACGAAACAGCGTGGAACGTGGAGGGTGCCAGTATCGCCGAGCAACTTCGTGAAGAAGTCAGAGCCTTCGCTGACGTGGAATACGACGAGTAGAACACGCGCCTGCAAACAACATTGTCAGCGCCCGGTCAAGGTTCCCGCTGTGGACAGACTCTGGGTGGCTTCCATTGGCAAGCTGTAGTCCAGGAGGTGCCTGGCTCAACTCGCCCTTAGCGTACGATTTTCCGTTTTCTGCGGCGCCCCCACCAAATGTGGTGGTGGTATTAGGCTGCCGGCGGTCACATGCCCCCGGGCCTCGACGCGGGCGCAACGCTGGTCGAAGTCGACGCGTACCAATACCCGGAGTTTATGGTTCATGCTGCCTCTTCCGTTCGGGGGCGGGTGGCCTCGACGCTGCGGCCACCCGGGGGTCACCCGGAGTCATCCCCAACCCTAAACGGGAAGTCTGAGGCAGACAACAACCGGCGGACCCGATGGCCTCTGCCAGGGGGTTACCTTGGCTCCAGGCACCCGTGGAGGGAGCAGTCCTCGGCGCCGTCCGGGGATGCCCGGAATCCGGCCCGTGCGGCGCCCCGCACGGCGCCCCGCGCGGCGCCCCGCGCGGCATGGCGGGCCCGCGTCGGTTACTTGGTAGTAGCCTGCGCCTTGGTGCAAAATCGTTAGGCGCGCCGAAGTGGCGCGGGACACATGGGTTGCGTCAGAACTGACACAACCAGCAGAGGAGCGGCAGGCGACATGTCGGGAAATTTCATCGTCTTCACGGATGAAAAGCGTGGTTTTCGGTTCAAGGTGGTCACCGACAACGGAAGCCTCGTGGCGAAATCGCCATGGTGCCCTGACAAGAAGACGCTTTTCGACACGATCGAACTGGCACGCGAATGCGTCGGCATGGGGCACATTCGCTTCGCAGACGCCCCGCTTCGGGCCAAAGCGGCCATCAGCCAATAGAGTTATGGCACCGAGCCCATCGAACGCCGAGGCTTCCGAGCGAACAAGGGAATCGGGCGGGCAGCGACGAATGCGGATCCTTCCCGCGGTGGCCGAAGTTGGCCGAGGGATGAAGGCCGCCTAAACGACTGTCAAAGTGTCCCGCTGAACGTTCGGCTTGCGGGAAAGACTCAACTAGACCATGACGGCTGCCGCATAGTCCCGTGACTACGGATTGGTGAGACTGTCGAGGGCTGGGACTGATGGATGGTTGCTTTCGGCGGGTCCGATCAGCATCAGGACCTCATGGAGCAATTTCCATGGCAACCATGGCATCGCATTCGCTGTGGAGCTGACCTTGACTTGGAGACACCAGACTTACTTGAAGGGAACTAATGAGCACTCCCCGATGTGTCACGTCTTGGGGATCAACCACGTCAGTAAACGATGAGGTGAAGCATGTGTAAGGTTCGAGATCTCTTTGGGTTGCGGCTGCGGATGTTGGCTGGGTTGTGTACTGCAACGGAACTAGCTGCGAATTCGTCAACGATCTGAGAATCAGGCAAACATTGGTCAATGCTTCATCCCTCGAGTTAAGGACCCCCGCTGTGAAAGTAAGTGTCTCCCCGACTCCTGCCCTGAATCCATCAACCGAGTAGACCAGTTCAATCCCAGGAATTGCGGGACTACCATTTGATGCGCTGAAGCGCCCCAAGGGGTCGTTGGCCTCTTCGATGGGCAGACTCTGAAACGACATTTCGCTGTCGGCCTTTCTATGGCATGAGGCAGTTCAAGTGACGTCCGTCGGCTGGTGCTGTCATTACCGATCGAAATTGCAGCTTGACTAGCTGCCCCTGGCGGTATGAGCCATTCGTACCCCAGCGCTCTTCTCGCATTCACGGTGCGGGCCACAAAGCAGGAAATCATGACTTTGTTCATCGAAGGCTCCGGCCCTTGCATGAGGCCAGTGGTGTCCCTCGTCATCGTTGGACGAGCGAACATAGCGAAGGATACGAAGCTAGTCAATAGCCACTCTACCCAACGGTAAGCAGGTGAAAATTCATCCCTGGCCGCTGCTGCCAGGCGCGACAGCGTGCGGCGAATAGATGGAGCCCCAAAATACTGCCCAACCCTGACCGGTCGCGGAAAGGATGGGCTGCCGCGGTTTGGCGTGACTCACTACCCTACTCAAGGTTCCACCGACGGGAGGACGAAGAGAATAGCGTTGCCGTGTTCTTGATGCATCATGAGAGCAGGCTGTGCAACTGCCGTTTCGAGAGTTCAGAAGATTTGGCGGGTTATGTAACGTTTGAAGCGGGAGATGATCTCTTTCTTCGTTCATCCTTGGCTCGTTCATTTTGCAACATACTCCTTGGTTGTTTGGTCCCAGTGGATCCTTATCCAGGCGACGGCGTAGAACCCTTTGTTGAGTTGACGATCCCCACCGCAATTGAACCGGTATCGGGTTGTGCTGCCAAAAGAGGCTGGAACCGTGCAGGTTCCGGCGCAATTCTGCCACCGGGCGTGGCGCCAGTGTTTACGCTGAGCTTCACTGGCTGTTGGCACTGCGGACAGCCAAAGTGGGCGTGCAAGGAATTCGGTCTCTGCGTCACGCTCGTTTCCAAGAATGCGCATCAGCGGCGGAAAATCCTCAGTTGCTCAGGGCAGAAGCCAAGAAGCGTCGAGAGCCGTCTCCACATTGGCCGCCGAGCCCCAGTTTGAACTCTTTCCAATCCAAAAACCACTAGTGTTCCGAATCACACTGTGGACGTGCCCAACGATGGACCGCCCACCCCTGTATCAGGAGGATTATCGTGTATAAGAAATCTGCTTTACTGATCGCGCCGGTGCTCGCACTGGCAGCTTTGTCCATGTCCGGAGGGGCCGCCATGGCCGCCGACGGGGAAACCTCCACCTATGAAGCTAGCTTGGGTGCCCTCAACGGCAGCAATGCCACCGGCTCAGTCTGGATCTCCCTCACAGGCGACCAGGCAACAGTGACTGAGAACGTCAGTGGGCTGGCAGCCACCTTCGACGGTGCACCCTACCCGCACGTCCAACACATCCACATCGAGGGAGCGGGCGTTTGCCCGGATCCCGCAGCCGACACCAATGGTGACGGGGTTATTAGCACAACCGAGGGTGGGGCGTCGTACGGAAAGATCGGCACCACACTTTCCACCAGCGGTGACACCAGCGACAAGGCCGGGCTGGATCTGGCCGTTGGCGGCATGGGGGCCAGCTACAAGTACGAGCGGACCTTCACCATGAACGCCGCGACCATCGCCTCGCTGAAGGCTGGCAAGGGCGTTGTTGTTGTCCATGGTTTGGATCCAGCCACGTTGTCGGCAGCAGGCCAGGCCGCCAAGAGTGATTTGGTACCGACCCTGCCGTTGGCGGCCACGTCGCCGGCTTTGTGTGGGACGTTGGCCGTATCCCAGATGGCAGCCATGCCTGGTGGTGCTCCGGGCACCGGTGTCACAACCCAGGTGGCCTCGAGCAACGCCTCAACGTCCCCTGACGTTGCCTGGCTTGCTGGTGGGGGCGCTTTGGTGCTGGCCGCCGGCGCAGTCCTGGTCATGAACCGCAAAAAGACGCTCGCTGTAAAGTAGCGGCGGCCGATTCCCCATGGTATTCACCAGCAGCCGTCGCGGGCGCCTCATGGCGTCCGCGACGGCGGCGGTGCTCCTGACATCCCTCACCTTTGGTGTTGCCGGATGCGGGTCGGCAACCGCCCCCGGTTCCCCCGGTACGACGCCGGCAGCCCAGTCCACGGGCAGTCCGCCAGCCGCGCCTTCCGCAGCAACGAAAGCGCCGCCGTCGTCCATTTCCACAATCCCGGTCCCAGCCCCAACTCAGGCAGCCCCGCCGAAGATCCAGGGAGAGATCCTGCAAGAATCGGCACCCGTGACACTGTCCATCCCAGACATAGCCGTAACCACAAACTTGATGGCCTTGGGCCGGGACGCAAAAGGCGAGGCCGAAGTCCCACCGGGCGACGCTGGCTCCCCCGCTGGCTGGTACAAGTACTCCCCCACTCCCGGCGAGCTGGGCCCCTCGGTCATTTTGGGACATGTGAACACCACCACTATTGCCGAAGGCGTTTTTTACCGGCTCCATGAACTCACCCCGGGCGAAACGTTTTCGGTCACCCGGGCCGATGGGAGCGTTGCCGTCTTCGCCGTGGACAGAAGCGAAGTCTTTAAGAAGGACGCGTTCCCTACACTGGCGGTCTATGGCAATACCCAACGAGCCGAAATTCGGCTCATCACCTGCGGCGGCTATGAGCCCAGCACAGGCGAATTCACCGAAAACACCGTGGTCTATGGGCATCTTCTGTCCAGCCACGGCGGATAGCCACCAGACGATACCGCAACGGAGTCTTAGAGCACGGGATTGGACCATGATGAACAAGAAAGTCAGCCTAGCCGGAGGCCTGGCCATTGCCGCCATACTTACCTTGTCGGCATGTGGTGCGGGGACTACGGCGGGCTCCACCTCCCCCGGCGCTTCGGAACCTTCTGCGTCGTCGACGGCGTCGGGAATGGTGGGGCACGGGACCGGATCCATGGAGTCGATGATCCATATTCAAGACGGCAAATTCATGGATCCCGAGCCCTTGGCCGCGGGCTCCACCGTAACTGTCATGAACATGGATTCCACCGTCCAGAAAGTCATCTCAGATGACACCATCAGCTTCAATATCAGTGTCCCTGCCGGGGGCACGGCTAGCTTTGCGGCTCCCAAGAAGCCCGGAAGATACCCTTACCATGGCGGTGCCGGGGACATGCAGGGGGTTCTGACAGTAACGGCAACTGGGCCGTCCCAGGCAGCCACCATGGTGTGCGCCGAGGAAGCCAAAGAAACCGTCACGGAGATCCTGGCGTTGCCCGCAACACCAAAAACAAGTGACCATTGGGACGGAACAACGTATTCCTGCACCTACCCGCTGGCTGTTGGCGACTTTGTGATGACAGTGACGGAATCCGCAAACGACGCCGACGCGGCAACACTGGCAAAACAGCTGGCCGGATCACTGCAGGCACCTCCCATTGAGGGCTTGGCCAATTTGGGCCTGCCCGGGTACCAGTCCAAGGACGGGAACGTCATTTTTGCCAAGGACAATATGACACTTCACGTTGATGCCACGTCCTTCCCGGAAACGGTAGGGCCGCACAAGGTCACAGCCAGCAAGTTTGCCTACGAAATGGCGACGACAATCCTGGGCTGCTGGACTGAGCATCACAGCTGACCGATCGGGGCATCTCACTAAAAGAATTAGGCAACAGACCCACAGAAATCGCCGACAACCTCATCAAGACCGGCAAGAGCGGCCCAGTTGGATCAAGATCAAGACCGAGCGTCATCAACTTCGGTTGGCGCAATGGCGAAGGTTCGCGTAAAAACACCTTCGGATCATTGCTATCGGCCGTCAGCGACGGCGAGTATCTGCACTATGCTGGCCGACTCGGTACGGGCCTTACGGCCCGCACCTTGGAAGGGATTGCCACGAAATTGGAGAGGCTTGAATGTTAGCCACCGCCCATCAGCGGCCTTCCACCGCCCGATCGCCGCATTATGGTGTGGGTTACACCAAAGTTCGTAGCTGAAGTCCGGTATACCAATATCACCAAGGACGGCAAGCTCCGTCATCCAACATGGCGAGAATGGCGCACAGACAAGTCGGCCCAAGACGTGGGTTGGGAGAACTAGGTACCTTTTTAGCACCATGACGAGCACCGTCGAATGCACGTGCTCCACAACGATCCGTTGATCTGTGCCTGGAGAAACTATTCAGTTCTTCAACATGTTACGCACGTGTCGCCGGCCAGTGGAGAAGACATGAATAATGCAGACGAGGAGGGCAGGCTCCAGCGCCCTCCTCGTCTACGCCTCGTCGCGGTCCTTACTCCTTGTGACTGACCTGGGCCCCGCCCTCGGTATCATCGGTATGGAGGTCGGATGCATCCTCCTTCAGATGAGCCTTGGCGTCTGCCAGCTTGTCCTTCGCAGCACCCTTGACCTGCTCCAGCTTTCCTTCAACCACCTTGGACTGATCGTCGGTGGCCTTCCCGACGGTTTCCTTGACCTTTCCTGCGACCTTGTCCTTTGCTGCATCAAACTTATCGGCGATACCCATTGCATTCCTCCTGTTGTGTTTGATCTTGACTTCACCGGAATTAGCCCGCTGGACTGCTTCCAGAATTTGTGTCATTCCTTGGCAGGACCTGCGTCTTCGACGTAAGTCTTTCCCTCCTCAGTGGTAAAAACCACGAGGTCGGGATCAGTCTGATCCTCGAGCGCAGCCATGGCGCGGCGCGTGGGCGGATCATCAATGGCCGACCGTTCGGCATCCCCGTACACGGCACCGAGCCCCTTGGAATCCTCCGTGGCCTCTCCTGGAGGAATCACCTCACCATGCCCACGCGAATTTTCCACCTCTCGCAGGGTGCTTTGCCCCATCTCCGCGAACGTGCGCAACCCGGTACGGCGCCAACTGACCTTAACCATGGCCGAACCGTCCGCTGGAGTCTCCACGGCGGTTTCGATTTCAGATTCCGGCGCACCCATCTCGCGCAACTTGTCCTGATAAGAGCTAAGTAGTTCAGCGAGTGACTTAGGGGTCCATTCCCCTTCCGCCATGCGTGTGGATATTTCCACCGGTTCATTCGTGTTGTCATTCATCTCGTCCTCCTACTTCATCAGAAATGGCTCGGATATATGAGCTTGAGCTGTGCCTTTTGCTCCCTGCAACCTCCGAGACCAGGTTCTTCGCAGAATATGGCATTCTCAATCGCGGGCGAGTATTTGCAAAAACTCGACGCGTTCCCCCGAAGGAGGTTTTCCTGACGGAATCGGCGACCCACCTGCCCATTCGGTTGAGTCAGAGACCGGAATGCCCTTAATTAATCGATTCGCACCACCTTCGAGACCGGGTGAAGCGGAAACTGACAGTCTTACTGTCTAGACTTCTTCCGGATATCGCTCCAGCCCAACTGTGGCTTTTCGTCCCAGACGTTGAGTTACCACTTGGATCACGGCACCTGACGCTGCGGTGACCAGAGCAAACACCAGGACACCCGGAAGGGAATTTCGCAGGTCTCCCGCATCCTTTGGCGGCTCATGTCCGGTGCCTTTTCTCCATCCCATCTCCAGCGCCTTGCGTGCTGCAGCACCAGCAGCCACGCTGGCCAGTACACTGAAAATTTTAATGACGACGTTCATGGAATTGCCTCCAGTTTCTTGACGAAGGGTGTCCTGTTCCTCTCCCTACTGTTGCCAATTCCGCGGGGTTTCGCAAGTAGCAACATGTAGCTACAGTGAGAAAGGCAGGCCACGCACCTGGTCCTGTCATCGGCAAATCCACGGGTCGGTGCTATCCATCTTTCCTGTGGCAGAGTCTCTGGTGGATAGGCCTTCTGACAAAAAGTTCCTCGCTGGAAACAACAATAAGGAGAGCACCATGAACAGCAACGATCCAGCCAACACCGAACGTAACCAGATACCAGCCGAGTCCGGCTACGGTTCTCCAACTCCCGAAGATGAGATGCCAGAGGGGTCAGCGACAAACCCGGGATCCCCAGATCCCACCCTGCGTGGTCAGGAAAGCGATGAGCTCTCGCTGGGCGATGATGAAAGCTTGGGCGCCCCGGATCGGAACTTCTTTGAAAACGAAGATGCAGGAAGCGATGGAGAGCCCGGAGCGGGTCGACTCGGTGGCACAGACGACCAGTACCGCGAAGAACCTGCCCGTACCGATGATGAAGCCGTAGACGAGGACCCGAGCGAGCCGACGCCCTTGGAGGCACCTTCCACGGATGCCCCGCTCGATGAAGGCAATTCGGGTCCCACTCGGACCGAACGTGAATCTTTTTCCTCTGAATCGGATGAGGACGCGGCAGGCAGCTCATAGCTCACCCTGCGCTCTCCCTGCTGGGTGAGCATCAAAGGCATCGATGGAGCGCCGTGCTCAAGGTCCGAAAACATAAATTCATTACCTTCCTCGGCCCCATCTGTTCCAACCATGCCATTCTGACCGATCCATGCGGCAGCAACCGCGGCTGCAACACACCTACCCGACTGAACCAATAGGAGCACGAATGCCCAAACACAATGAGGACGATCGGCAAGAGAAACGCACAACAGCTGAGCCAATGAGCCACGGCACGGACGACACCGACGACAAGCCATCGACAGGCCATAAGCCCACTGACAGTGACGACCTTCCGGATGGATCTGGCACACATGCGCAGAGCTCCGCACCAGGCCACGGCCACGGCCAAGAAAGCGGAAGTGAGACTTTCGATGCTGGCTAAGCCCCAACCTTAGCCAGGATGGAAGGGTGGTCTGCCTCTGGGAGCAGCCCACCCTTCCACGGAACAACTGACTATTCTGTCCCCAAGACAATCTGAAGCGAGGCGACCAGCCATGTGATGGGCGCCAACCCTCGGTTCAGTTTTCCTTTTGTCAGGAGGCACCTGGTTCCTGGGGACCTCTAAGTCGAAGGCGGCCACGATTGCCTTCGACTTTCTGCTTTGCCAACGCGCACATTGGGTTTTCACTGCACTTGCAAATGCCCATCATGTCGTGGAGCGGCTCTGCAGTTCCATCCCGGATACTCTCTGTGGGTGAGGCAATGTGGCGTGAGAAGGTCAGTGTTTCGGACCGTCAGCCTCCAGCAGTCTCAGAACCGCGCTATCGTGCTGGCGGTTCAGGTTAGCGACATTTCCTATTTCAAAAAGCGCAATCACCCGCGGATTGACATAGGACTCCTTGGCAATGGCCGCAGTGTTGTGCAGCCAAGCGGCGGCGTCTTGCATCGCCACCGTGACCGCAGTCGTGGATGAGGTCCCTTTCCGGTGTGACTCTGCCAAGGAAATGGCAGCCACCACTGTTCCTTGCCACGTGCGGAAGTCCTTCGCTGTAATGCCCAGCCCCGCCACCTCGCCGAGATAGCTGTTAACCTCCGAATCGGAAACCGCATGCCACTGTTTACTCCGGCCCGATATCACTGCGTAGCTAAGTGCCGGCCCCTTCCGCGGCGTACTTGGGACGGAAGCGAAATAGGTTCCCAGTAAACCGTCGACCAAACTCACATCCCAACTTCCGGCCGATTTGCCTTGGAAGACCAGGTGAATCTTCTCCCCTCCCGAGTGGACGTGCCGACGTTGCAAGGTCGTGGCGCCAAAAGATCCGTTGTCCTCGGCATAGCTGGCACCTCCCACGCGCAACCCAGCACGGTCAATCAGACGCACAGCAGCAGCCAAAGTTCGCCGTCTGGTGTCCTTCAGTTGTTTCAGGTCTCGCGTGACGGCCCGGCGCATGACAGGAAGGCGCCGGGCGAAGGCCAAGGAATGGATGAACTTTTCATCATCACGCATCTCACGCCACCGCGGATGGTAAATATATTGAGTTCGTCCGGCCGCGTCAACACCGGTGGCCTGGATGTGGGAGTAGGGGTCCGAAGCAATCCACACCTGAGTCCACGCCGGTGGTATGGCCAGCGCTTCGATACGATCCAGCAGCGCATCAGAGGTGATTCTCTGGCCATGCGCGGAAACGTAACTGAAGCCACGTCCGGCAACCCTGCGGATAATCCCCCCGGTGCCCGGTTCGACCCGGTGCAGTTGCACGGCCATTGGACTTCCTTTCCACGGTGACGAGTGACGCGCCCTCCCATGTCCCCGTGCGGCTTGAGCGAAACTTTCGTGAAACCATCCACAAAGTTGTCAAAGGCGCCCTACCCTTGCACGGCACCACCAAAGGGAATTTCTTCCCAAACAATCCATGACGGCGTCAACTTGCAGCTGATGACTGAATCTTGCGGCGGCAAGCTGCACTTCCTGGCCTTGCACTGTCCGCCCACAACACCGATGCCTTATTGACGGCCAAAACGAAGTTGACCCCCGTCCCGCCCTTCTTGGCCGCAGAGGTGCCGGCTCAAGGATCTTTTGGCCTATACACGCCGACGATTCCGGACACTCTGTTTGCCCGCCGGGCGCAACTCCCACTGGTGGGACCAAGGTGGCCAGGTTTGCTCCGGATCAGAACTATTAGTTAGAAGACGTTGCGGGCCCGCTAGGGGTGGCACCGCCTTCATCGGACCAATCCTGACCTAAGCCATCGTTGAGGGCCGGGTCCGATTCAACATCTCTTGATCCTGATTGAGGAGCTGTTTCAACGCCCTCATGATCATCGGGTTCTTCGCCTATAGACTTACCGTCGGCAAATTCTTTGGTCGACATTTTCCACGCTCCTGTCTTAGTTTCCTAGCGACAACTCCGGCTATGACACCTGACTGATGTCATCTGGCGCTGTCCCGTACCCTGCACCCGTCAGTCCAGTGGGTTCGGTCGACGCCGTGCAGTTTTGATGGTTTGGCTTACTCAGGCCTTAGGTGGCGGTTTTGGAACAATCAGTATTGGCAGTGTTTATGCCGTCGAGAAGAAGGTTCTGAGCCTAAATTTGCAGTGGAAATTTTCTTGGAAACCATTCGAACTCCTCTCAAACCCGACGGTCTTCAACGCCCATACTAGGCCCCACGCTAGCGAGTCGACCGCAAAAAATCTAGCCGTTCCTAAGTCCTACTTATCCAGTGATCTCATTGCGATGGACGCTGAGGCACCTCCGACCTTCAGCAAAAAAGTTTCAGAGCGGGCAACACTGCACCCTACGTTCAATCCTGGTGGTTTCAGTCAGGGTGCTCGGCGTCTTCAGGGCGCAATCTACGCCGCAGAGCAGCCAGAATCCTCTGTACATCAAGTGCGACGCCGGCAACTGGAGTCAGCGCGGCAGCAGCCTCGCGACTATCGAAGATCGCTGTACTGAATTCGGCAACACTATCCTGTGACTTGGCAAATGCGCCCGGACTGGCCTTTCCTTCCTCCACCTGCGGAACATAGGCAAGTGTGGACAACTTCCACTGCGAACCTTAATGGCCTAGTGTCGTGAAAATGCTATCTCCTGACCCCGCCATGCAACAGTTGCCCGTCTTCGGTGAACCGTCCGACGGTTATGTCCGGGTTCGCGGTGCCCGGGAAAACAACCTCAGGAATGTCGACGTTGACGTTCCCCGTGACGCGATTGTCGCCTTTACCGGCATCTCGGGCAGCGGGAAGTCGTCCCTGGCTTTCGGCACCATCTTCGCCGAAGCCCAGCGCCGGTATTTCGAGTCAGTCGCACCGTATGCTCGCCGGCTGATCCAGCAGGGCAACAACCCCCGGGTGGAAGCGATCACGGGCCTGCCGCCTGCTGTTGCCTTGCAGCAGCGCCGCGGCGCGCCGAGCACCCGGTCCTCGGTGGGTACAGTGACAACGTTGTCGAATTCCTTGCGCATGCTTTTCTCCCGTGCCGGCGACTATCCGAAAGGTGCCGAAATCCTGTATTCGGATTCTTTCTCGCCCAACACGGTCGCTGGGGCCTGTCCGGAATGCCATGGCTTGGGCATCGCCCACACTGTCAGTGAACAGTTGCTTGTGCCGGATCCGCAGCTCACCATCCGGGAAGGCGCAGTCGCGGCATGGCCGGGCGCCTGGCAGGGCAAGAATTTGCGGGACATCCTCATCCATCTTGGCTATGACGTTGACGTCCCGTGGACCGAGCTGCCACCGGAGCAACGGGAATGGATCCTCTTTACCGAGGAACATCCCGTCGTGGAAGTCACCCCGCAAAGAGACCGGGTGGAAAAACCCTACAAGGGCAAGTTCTGGAGCGCGCGCAGCCACGTCCTGCACACCCTCGCAGATTCCAAGAGCCAGCTGATGCGGGAACGCGCACTGGCCTTCATGCACTCCGGACCTTGCCCCCGCTGTGGCGGCAGCGGGCTAAAACCCGACGCGTTGGCCGTCACGGTCGGGGGATCGAATATTGCCGCGATGAATGACCTGTCCCTGACGGACCTTGCGGCCGCACTGCGGCGCCTCGGCGCCGCAGTGCCCGTTGTCAATGGAAGCAGCGAAGCTGTTGCGGCAGCTATTGCCCAGGACCTGCTCCAGCGTGTGGGGGTGCTGCTGGATCTTGGGCTTGGCTACCTGAGCTTGGGCCGCTCCACCCCCACCCTCTCCCCCGGTGAGATGCAGCGGCTGAGAATCGCCACACAACTGCGGTCCGGACTTTTTGGGGTCATTTATGTGCTGGATGAGCCTTCAGCCGGCCTTCACCCGGCCGATGCCGAACCGCTGCTGGAGGTATTGGAAAAGCTAAAGTCCTCGGGCAATTCGGTGTTTGTCGTCGAACACAACATGGACGTGGTGCGACGGGCTGACTGGTTGGTTGATGTGGGCCCCCAGGCAGGCGAGAACGGCGGCCGAATCCTCTACAGCGGTCCGGTGGCTGGCCTGGCGCAGGTGGAAGAGTCCGTGACCCGTCCGTTCCTGCTCGGGACCCCGTCACCGACCGCCGTCGCCGGCGCGGGCAAGGAAACTGCCCGCCGCCGTCGGACCCCAGTCAGTTGGGTCCGGGTGGAAGGCATGACCTTGCACAACCTCCAAAATGTTAATGTCGAGGTGCCGCTGGGGATCCTGACCGCTGTCACCGGGGTGTCCGGGTCCGGCAAGTCAAGCTTGCTGCAGGTCGTGGCGAAGGCGGCAGAGGCCCATTTGCACACGGCTGGGTCGGCTTCGCTGCCGGCAGATGGCGAGGTTGCGGATCGGGAGCCCCAAGAAGGACAGCGCGGACCGGTTGTGGCCAAAATAGCCGGGCTCGATCCCGTCGAACGGCTGGTTCAAGTCGACCAGCGACCCATCGGGCGCACTCCGCGGTCCAATTTGGCAACGTACACCGGGTTATTTGACTCCGTGCGCCGCGAATTCGCGGCAACGCCCGGCGCCCGGGTCCGGGGATTCGGCGCAGGACAGTTCTCCTTCAATGTCGCCGGCGGACGGTGTGAAAGCTGCCTGGGAGAAGGGTCGGTGGCAGTGGAGCTGCTGTTTCTGCCAGGCAGCTACGGTCCCTGCCCGGCCTGCCACGGTTCCCGATTTAACCACGAAACACTCGCTGTGGAATACCGTGGCAGGAACATCGCCCAGGTCCTGGCGCTGAGCGTGGATGCGGCAGCAGGGTTCCTGGCAGACATTCCGGCTGCCGCGCGCAGCCTGGCAACCCTGCGTGAGGTTGGGCTCGGCTACCTCCGCCTTGGCCAACCCGCGACCGAACTCTCCGGAGGGGAAGCCCAACGCATCAAATTGGCCACCGAACTTCAGCGGGCCCGCCGCGGTCACACCCTTTACCTTTTGGACGAACCAACCACCGGCCTTCACCCTGCTGATGTTCGTCTCTTGCTGCACCAGCTCAACCGCCTCGTGGAAGCCGGAAACACGGTGGTGGTGGTCGAACACGACATGGACGTCGTGGCTGCCGCAGACTGGGTCATTGATATGGGCCCTTCCGGCGGGGCCGACGGCGGCCGTGTCATGGTGGCCGGCACGCCCGAACACGTGGCCCCGGCCGGCACGAGCCGAACCGCCCCGTATCTAAGGAAAGCATTGGCCCAGTAGGAGAGGTCCCTGGGACCTGTCCCTGCCGACACGGTATCCGGCATTCCGTGCGTCTCCAGCCGTACACCGGCCGCCCTTATTGGAGGGTTGCTGACGGTGTAGCTGACAACTGTGCCTTGGGGCAGCTCAGGGAGCCGGGCAACGCCGGCACCGTCCCGGACGCAAATGCCACACTGGCCAGTCGAGCGAACCTGTACGGTCTCGCAGGCGGTGTGGTGGCACTGGCTGGCGCTAGCCATCATGCAGAAGGGCACGGACTCGGCCATGTCCCTGATGGGTGTGTGGAATCTGGCTGAGTTGGACCCGGGACATGTGAGGCTGAGAAAAAGGTCCCTGAGACTGGCCCGTCGATCGGGCCCTTGACGAATATTGGAACAGTATCCGGCGGTAAGGGCTCGCCGATGTGTCCGGGGACTGAGAATATGGACTACGCCGCCGCTTGCTTGGTCTTGTAAGCCATGGGATATGAGACATCTCGTTGACTTCGGCTAGCTCCTTCGGCACCTGCTTCGAATCCCGCGAAATCTCAACAAAGTCCCTCCCGGCAGGTGTTCTCGTAACTACGTCTTGTGAATCGCAGGGGTAAGTGGCGGTGGTCTGCCGGCGCTAGTTGGCGTAGTCACCTAATGCCGGGACGAGCAGCATCGATCACCTGGACGACAACACCGACGGGGGCTGGTGCACCTCGACCGCGACGCCCTCGGCGCCGGGCGCTGAACGCTGACCCGGCGCCTGAGGCTCACCACACCACTGACTCGGGACCGGCTGGCGCGGCCGCCGCCCTAAGGATCCACGTCCTGAACTCCACCGCGAAGTGCTCCAGGTGCTGCCGGATCACATCCGGCCCGCAGATGGCCGGCAAGGTCACCGAAAGCGTCGCAGTGAACCCGTCGAGTTCCTCATCGAACGCGTTCTCGATCGAGCCGACGACGGTGCCGTCCTCAAGGAGCAACTGGGATCGACGGCCGGCCGGTTTCGCGCTGGTGTCGGACGGCCGCTTCACCAGGACGCTGTCATCCCACTCGCGCATGAAGAACGAGCAGACATACTCCCCGAGCGTCTCGACGATGTTCACCGTGCCACCTGGCTGCGCGTGGATCGAGTAGTGCTCCGGATGTCCGGCCAGCATGACATCGTTACGGCTGAAGGCGCGTCCGAGCCAAGCAGTGAACTGCGCTGCCGTAATGCCGTGCGCGCGGAGCCTGGTGGTCCCGGTCCTCTCCTGACCGTCGGAACGTTCGACGCTGGTCCGAAGGAAAGCGTCGCCGGCCGCGATCTCGTCGTGCAGGAGTTCCAGGAGACGTTCGCGTCCGAGCTTCCCCTTCAGCAGTCCCAGTGCTCGGCGGGCGGAGAACAGTTCGAAGCCGTCGATGCTCTCGTCGGTGTCCTCACTTACCAGGCGCACCCAGTGCTCCGGAGCGGTTTCCATGGGCGCGTTCGTGTCGGTGTTCATCGTGCTCCGTCCTCTGAGCGATTTCGCTGCGGGTTGATGTGCTGAATGGGCAGTTGCAGGTACGAGGCGCGGTTTCCGCCGGTGTGGATGACGTGCTTGCCGGCGTTGGTTCCAACGTATTCGCGAATTCCCGGCATCAGTGTTCCGAGCAGGTTCCGGGAGCTGATGATGAAGCGCAGTTGTTCGCCGGGGTGGAACGCGAGACCGATTGGGAAGATATCAATTTCGATCTCGACGATCTCCCCCGGTGAGAGCTTCTGGACCCGATCGAAGCTGAGCGCTGGTACGTCATCGCTCGTCAGTGTCTCGTCCAGGTGGCGCGCTGACACGCGAAGCCGCCCATCGGATCCCTTGTACCGCAGGATGGTTGCTCCGTGGTCGGTGAGGTCGTGCACCATCGCGCTCTGGTTGGGAACGGTGAATGCCTGCAGCGGGGTACCGTAAGCGTCCAACTTCTGCACCAGGACGAAAAGGTCCATGTCGTCGGCGCCGTCCGCTTCGACCCAGAGGTGTGCCTTCGGGTAGCCGACCATCACCGTCTCCTGATCGAACCGGGTCAGGAATGACACCGCGTTCGGGTTAGAGGTCACGGCGTAGCCGGCCTTGGCCTCCTCGGCCGGCACGTCGGTGGTCAAGGTGCGCGAGCGGGCGTCGAGGTAGAACTTCGTGGACACGACGTCCTTTGGCGGGAATGCGTCCGCAGGCACCCCGACCCGGTCGCCACCTTCGAGATCGAGGACTGAATAACGCACACGCGGCGTGGCTTCCCAGCCGTTGTCCTCATCCTTCAAGTAGCGGTCAAAGAATCGGCGCAGGTCCTCTACGTTGGCCTCGTCGTAGTAGTCCGGCCACTCCTGCCCGTTGTGGATCCGCAGCCATTTCTCCTCTGAAGCGATCCGGCGCCAGGCCCGGAACGTTCCCGCCGTGTGAAGTGTGTTCGAGTAGCTGGCCACGATGTACGCCGGTACTGTGATGCGGTCAAAGGCGGGAATCTTGTTCTCCCACAACTCGTTCATCAGCGGGTAACGCTCCGCCTCGGCGAGGATGTCCTCTTTCTGGTTCTTGCCGAAGAAGCTGCCGTCCTGCAGTTGCTGAGCGAAGCCGGTGTCGGGCATGCCGCCGCGCATCACAAGGTCACGGTAGACATCGCTCACGCCCTCCCAAGGGTTGATCGCCGCCAAGTGGGGTGGCTGCTCGGCCGCTGTGAACCACTGTGAAACGGCCAGATAGGACGTTCCGCTCATGCCGACCTTTCCGGTGCACCAGGGCTGTTCCGCAAGCCACTCGATCAGGTCGTAGCAGTCGCGCCCTTCCTGGCGGTCCCAGAGTACGCTGTCGCCCCCGGAGTCGACCACGCCGCGGATATCCGGGTTGCAGACCGCGTACCCTTGCGCGCACCAATAGGCCGGGTCCGGGGCCTCGAACTTTTCCAGACCTGAAACGACACTGTTGTCCAGGCCTACAAGGCCGAAGACGCCCATCACGCTGGCGGAGGTCCCTTGGCCCTTGCCGTACGGGCTCCACGCCACGATGACCGGTACCTTTTCAACACCGACGGGACGGAACACATCAACGTGGATCGTCACACCGTCCCGCAACTGGACAGCGGCATCCTTTTCGAACACGACATCGACCGGCAGTGGCCGGAACTGAGGCGCCACCTGGAAGCCCGCCTCCAGCGTTCGGGTGCCCGGATCGAACCCGGTCAACAGACCGGTGCGGGCAGCCGGCAACGGATGGGATGGGACGAACATCTTCTGGTCTTCGCTCATGACGGACTCCTTTTGGCTCGTGACCCTGGGACAACTCTTAATTCGATGCGAGCCTACGCCGTATCAGTCCATTAAATCAACAGCTGTTGATAAAACTGTCGGGTCGGACTAGATTTGAACCATGACGATGAAGGACGGCACGGCAAACAAGGCGCGCCGGGGGCGGCGGCCTGGAACGTCGAACACGCGCCAGGCCATACTCGAGGCCGCCCGCGCACGTTTTGCGAACGACGGGTTCGCCGCCACCACGATTCGACTCGTCGCCGCGGACGCCTCTGTTGATGCATCCCAGGTGATGCAGTTCTACCGCTCCAAAGACGAGCTCTTCGCGGCCGTCATGGCCATTCCATCCGAGGCTCTTGAGCGGTTCAATACGGCCTTCGAAGGACCCGACGACGACCTGGGCGAGCGGGTTGTCCGGGCCTACCTGAGCGCATGGGAGGGCGCGCACGAAGTGTCGGAGCCCCTCATGGCGATGCTCCGCGGTGCGATCGTCAACGAAAGCGCGGCCGAGCAGCTGCGCAGCTTCATCCAGTCCCGACTCCTCGAGGGAACCCGCGAACGCACGGATACGGATGCCGCGCTGCGGGCAGGCATCGCCTCATCCATGCTCGTCGGTGTCGTCACTGGCCGGCAGATCATCGGCGTACCCACACTCCTCGCGGCACGAACCGAGGAACTGATCGCCGTCCTGGCCCCGGCCATCCAACAAGTGCTGGTACCGCAACCGCCACTTCGAGCCGAACCGGAGAGCCACGCATGAGTCAGAACGACGGCCACGTCTAGTCGTCGCGTCGCCTTACTAAAGGACTGGTTGAATTGATGTATTCATCATTAGTTACGAGACACCTTCGAGCTACCCGTGACGAAACTAATCAGCTACGCGCGCGTACCAACGCGACAACAATCCACCGACCGGCAACAAGCTGACCTACTCGCCGCCGACGTCCGGGCCGATGACCTCTACATTGACCACGGCGCTTCTGGAGCACGAGCGTCGCGACCCCAGTTCGATCGGGCACTCGATGCCCTGATTGCAGGAGTTACCCTGGTCATCACCACACTGGATCGACTCGGGCGATCTACCCAGAACATGCTCAACTTCGCGCAAGAGCTGAATAAGCGCGGCGCGGGTCTGCGGGTCCTCAACCTTGGCGGCGGCGACGTCGAAACCTCGACCCCCATGGGATCGATGCTGTTCACCATCATGGCTGCCCTGGCACAAATGGAACACGAAATTAAAAGCGAACGCATCACTGACTCCATCAATATACGCAGAGCAGCAGGCAAAGACCTGGGCGGCCGACCTCGCCGCATCACCGACAGCCAAATCCGCAACGCCATCCGCCTCATAGAAAGCGGAGAACCCACGGCCCAAGTCACCCGCGACCTCGGAATGTCATGCGCAACCTTCTACCGACGCGCGCAAACTCTCGCCCTACCAAACCCAACGCGGAACACCATTGATGCCCAGCCCACTCCCCCGCCCGGCTGAACATCACGCAAAGCCATTTAGCCCGTACCGTATGACGCCCCATCACCGGACACCCTAAACGGGACGTCCTGGAGCGCGTAATAATTGCGGTGCAGGTCAGCGAGCTGTTTGTCCGGTGAGGGACCGGCTTGCGGGACGCTGCCGAACGCCTAACCGGACAGACCTCCTTGCGGGATGACGAGTCTGCTACAGGGGGCAAATCGGTGGATACAGACCCGGCGGATCATGGTTCGCCTACCCAAGCTGCCCGCCAAGGCCGATAAAGACCGGCCATTCGGCGGAACAACTATTGTTCGACCATCATCATATTTGACGTACATCGAAATAACGTTCAGGATAGAAGGGGCGATGCACGGTGCCCCGCCCCACGAAAGGACACATATGCGCGCCTGGACCCTAGATAACTTCGGCCTCGAAAACTTGAACCTGCACGAGATTCCAACACCCGAACCGGCCACCGGGGAACTTCTCATCAAGGTCTCGGCCGTCTCGCTGAACTACCGGGACAAGGCCCTGGTAGACGGTATTTATGCGCCGGAAAAGATGCCCAAGGGACTGATCCCGGTGGCCGACTCCGCCGGCGTCGTGGCCGCCGTCGGCGCGGGAGTGACGAAATATAAGGTCGGCGACCGCGTCACCTCCCACTTCTATTCCACCTGGCACGACGGACCCTGGCTGAACGAATACGCCGACTTCCAGACCGGCGGGCCCATCAACGGAGGGCTTGCCGAATACCAGATCCTCGGCGAGGACAACGTCGTCCCCACTCCCCTGGACATGAGCGACGTCGAAGCTTCAACCCTGCCGATCGCCGCGCTCACGCCATGGTTCGTCCTGCAGGAGTACCGCAAAGTCAAGCCCGGCGACACTGTCCTGATCCAGGGCACCGGCGGCGTCTCGATCTTCGCCATCCAGCTCGCCTCAGCCCTCGGGGCCCGGGTCATCGTGACCTCGAGCAGCGATGAGAAGCTGCTGCGTGCCCGAGAACTGGGGGCGACCGACACGATCAACTACCGCACCACCCCCGACTTGGCCGCAGCCGTCTTGGAGATGACCGACGGCCAGGGCGTGGACGTCGTACTCGACGTAGTCGGCGGCGACGGCGTACGTGATTCAGTGCGCGCCACCAAGGGCAACGGCCTGGTCGCGGTCATCGGCTTCCTCCAGGGCCAGAGCACCACCTTGGATTTGATGGACGTCATCTGGCACCAGGCCCAGATTCAAGGGATCGCGGTCGGGCACCTGCGCGCCTTCCGCGAGCTGGTCACATTCCTCGACGAACACACCATCCACCCTGTCATCGACACCGTCTACCCTTTCGAGGAAGCCCACGCCGCCTACGAGCAGCTCGCCCGCGGCGCGTTCGGGAAGATCGTCATCGAAGTCAACTAACCGGCCGACGGCGGCGAATAGTAGGATCGAAAACTGAGAGAAGGACAACCATGGCAAGAACCACGAAGATGACGGACGAACCCGACATCGCCGACTTCGATTTCCCCCGCATCCTCGCCGCCGTCGCAGACCCCGTACGCATGAGCATCCTCAAGCAACTCGCCGGCGCAGAGGAAGCACTCAGCTGCGGAGCCATCGAACTACCCATCAAGGCATCCACAGCAACGCACCACTTCACTGCCCTACGCCAGGCCGGCGTACTGCACCAGTACTACATCGGCACCTCCAGGATGAACCTCCTGCGAATCGAGGACATGGAACAGGCCTACCCCGGCTTCCTACCCTCCGTCATCGCAGCTCTAGAAGCCAACAGCCACAAGTAGCACCGGCACACCGGAATACCATTCCCAACAATGACTTAGTCGCCACTCAGAGCGGACAGTCTCATCGCTGCGAGTGATCAAAGTTCTCGAAGGCGCGCCAGAATTGACCGCTTGTAGACAGCGAACGCGGCAATGCCACGATAGCTGTTTGAATCCTTCGGGAGCGCCTTCAGTTGGTAAGTGTCGCGCGCCGGGCAAGGGCCTTCTCTGCGGCTTCGATATAGGTATCGATGGAATCGCGATTGCGGGTGAGGAAGTCGATACGCTGATTCATCTTGTCCCGTTCATCGCCAAGTATGGCCAGTAGCTCCGGTTCGATGTCCTCCGGCACGATGCCGCGGGGTTTGTCTAGGCAAGGCAGGATCAGGGCAATGATCTTGGTGGGAACACCACTGTCGATCAGTCCACGGATCTGCATCGCGCGATCTATCAAATAGGCGTCGTATTCGCGATACCCGTTCTCTAGGCGGCGCGGGATGATCAGGCCTTGCTCCTCGTAGTAGCGCAGCGACCTCGTCGGGGTATTTGAGAGCTTTGCCAGTTCTCCGATTTTCATGCGGTGCACCTTCCAAAGGACTTGGGCGTTCAACTTGACCTTGACACTAATGTCAACCATTTATTGTAAGGTTATGACTCAAGTACAACACGGCCTAGAAGAAACGCAGCGGTCTTCACGTTTCCCGATCTGGCACATTTTGACCCTGACTGCCAGCGGTTTCCTCACCATCATGTTGGAGACCATGCCCGCTGGCATTCTTCCTCAAATCAGCCAAGGACTATCGGTCTCCGAATCGGCGGCCGGACAATTCGTCTCGGTGTATGCCCTCGGATCAATCGTGGGAGCGATTCCGATCATCAGAGCAACCATGCGGTTCCCAAGGCGTCACCTGCTTGTCGCTGCGCTCATTGGATACGTCCTGACAAGTCTGGCGGTCGCGGTGGCTCCGACCTTCGCTGTGGCGATCGGGGCGCGCTTCGTTGCAGGCATGTTTGCCGGTGTCCTATGGGGAATCATCGCAGGCATAGCGGGTCGAATCGTCAGCAAGGAACATCGCGGCCGCGCCCTGACGATCGCGTTGGCCGGCACACCTATTGCCCTGGCCGTGGGTACACCGGCCGCTACATTACTGACGGGACTGATCGGGTGGCGCTTCACGTTCGCGACAATGGCTCTCTTCGCCGCCGTTCTCATCGTCTGGGTGCTGTCGGTCCTGCCGGTTCTGCCGGGACAAGACAAAGCGGAGCAAACGCCTCTGCTGCAGGTATTCAAGCTACGTGGGTTGGTGCCGGTACTCGTCACAGCAGTTCTTTACGTCACCGCCCACAACCTGTTCTACACCTACATCGCCTCATTCCTGGCCCCCTTGGGTATGAGTGATGCCGTCAGTGCAGTCCTGCTCGTGTTTGGTGTCGGCTCGCTCATCAGCATTGTGGTCACCGGAACCTTGATCGACCGCCACCTGCGTGCCTTGATGATTTCCAGTACGTCCCTCTTCGGAGCCGCCATGATCAGCCTCGGCTTGCTGGCCGAGGCCCCATTTGCTGTATTTGTTGGCTCTGCAGCTTGGGGGTTGGCCTTCGGTGGAGCCGCAAGCCTTCTCCAGACAGCCATGATGCAGGTGGCCGATACCGCCGTGGACGCCGCCCAGAGCGTCATGGTCACCGGATGGAACGTTGGCATCGCCGCAGGTGGAATCCTCGGCGGCGTCCTGCTCGGCTCACTGGGTTCGGACTCCCTGGTTTGGGCAACCGCATTGCTGATCGTGATTGCGCTGGCGGTCGTGGTTGTGAGCCGGCGGCACGCGTTCCCGCCATCATCAAACTAACTACCAAGCTTTGCACAATGGCCCGTCGTTCTCAGGTCGGGCCATTGTCCCGAGATACGGCGGAAATCAATCGTTGCTGCTTAGGCTTCGGTCATGGCAGAGAAATCCGTCCGTCGCGTCATCCGCCTGTTTCCTGACTACGGCCATCGGTGGCCACCGTGGGAGAACGGCACTGCTGAGCGATCGACGAAATACACAATGGAGCCCGCGGACTTTGGGCTGTCGCAGGGCCTCACGCTTCGACTTCGCAGATGGTACGACGCCTGGGATGCGGAGAACGTGTACGACGGCGGTTGGAGCTCGCCTGCAAACGAAACAGCGTGGAACGTGGAGGGTGCCAGTATCGCCGAGCAACTTCGTGAAGAAGTCAGAGCCTTCGCTGACGTGGAATACGACGAGTAGAACACGCGCCTGCAAACAACATTGTCAGCGCCCGGTCAACGTTTCGTATGCGGGCTGGTCAGGTGAGACGCGTTACTGAGCCAGCTCGTTCACCATCCGCCAGCAATGATCGTGTGGCCACGCTCGAGGGCCAGTAACCGGACAGAATCTCAACTGACTTGGCCCACTAGATCGAAGTGCTCACAAATACTCTCTGCCACTGCCGCCGGACTCAGTACCGACGTATCGATGACAATTTCATCTAGCCCAGCTTGCGCTATGGTCTCGCTCAAATCCTGGAACCGCTCAAGATGCCAATCGAGACTCAGACCCTGGGCGCTGCTATAACGAGCAGCGAGACGCGCACGAGTAACTTCCTCAGAAGCAACAAGGCGGACCGAACGGACCCGCAGACCGAATGCCGCAGAATACCTAGCGTGGTCCCCCATTGAGGCTATGACACCAGATACAACCAGATTCCGGATCCCGGTCGCGCGATAATTCTGCCAAACCGCCGACATATTCTTGGCTTCGATAAGAATGTTTGCCGGATCGTCGGCTGCAGGCGGCCACGATCGATGGAACCAGTCGACATCCATCACACTGAACGGCCGCTTGGCAGCTGCCATGAGATCCGCGACATGATCCAAGGCTGAAGATTTCCCAACGCCGTAACTACCGTTGATAAAGACTGCAAACTCATTCCTCGACATACCGACCATCCTCTCCTAACTATTGCTGGGGGTGGCTAGGTCGAGCGCCCCTGTCCGTGCCATGGACTCCAAATCCCTAGATCTTGTCAACCCAGATCGACAACGCGTCGGACGAGTTCGATGGACACTGCCCAAATTCTCACCATGCGACGCCGCAAAACTGTCCCATGGGAGGCTCCCTTTTCGGGCGATTGGTCACTGCCTAGGAACTTTCTTTGTAAGCGTGCAGCATCTGATCCGGCAGAGCATTCGAGGAGCAATTACCCCGCTCAGCAGCAGCGGCTCGCTTCCTTAACTGGTACTCGTGAATTAGAGCTGGGATCGCAGTCCAGGTAAGAACAGCAAGTTTCGCACACATAGGCAGGTCCACGACGAAGGCGATTGCCACAGCAAAAAGGAATGTGGCTACATATACGTACCGGAACATCCTCATTGAACGAACCTACCAGCCGGCACCCGCCCCGCCGGTGCTGCTATTGCGCTACGAGGATCCCACCTGACCAAGTCCTTGTTGCCATCCACTGTCCCCCAGAAGGTTAACGTGCGGACAGGGTCGTGCTGACGTGGCAGCTTCTGAAGTCTAGTGCCGACCATTTCTGACTAATTCTGTAGTGTCGATGTCTGAGCACGACAGAGACAATGGCGAAGCTGCCCTGGAGATCGAGCGGCACCCATGGTGATAACTACTGCGGCCCCCGCCGTTCGGTGGGCCGGTACCTGCGACAGCACATATCTCACCAAACTGATGACCCTGCTTGCAAAACAGGGAGCGGGAGGAATGATGCACTAGGCGAAGCCGTCTAGGCCGCTTGCTCCTCAAGCACAGCTTCAGCCCGCTCCGGACTGCCTTCAGCCAATCCCCCTTCGATTGCGCGCCGGGAAGCAATCCACATCACCAACCCGGTAAAGAGAACGGCAATTTCTGTGGCTGTCAGCGCCCAAATGATGCCAGAGAGTCCGAACCAGAGATTACCGAGAAGCACCACCGGGATGAACAGGATGCCTTGCGTCACTGACATGACAGTGGCTGCGAGGGCGCGTCCGGTGGCCTGAAACAGTGAGGTGATGAGGCCGGTGAAGGCGTTGGCAATCATCGCAACGAGCTGGGCCGTGAGTACCACGACGCCGATCGCCAAGACGGAGGGATCGGAGACAAACGCTTCGAACACTTGGTCACGGAACGTGAAAATGACCGCCGATGAGATCAGCGCGATACCGCCAACGGTCACGGCGGATTTTCGCAGCGCTTCTGAAAGGCGGTTCCGGTCCCCCTTGCCATAGGAGTAGGCCAGCAGCGGCAACACCCCGAGCGTTACACCCATCAGCAGGAACTCCGGGACCTGGGCGATGCGGACAGCAACCCCCATAGCCGCTAGTGGCCCGTCGCCGTAGCTAGCCGCAAGGTTGTTGAGCACCAGGGCCGTGACGATGAGAAAAGCGGACTGCAGAAGCGTGCTGACCCCAACGCCGAGCACTGGTTTCACAACAGAGGGTGCGAGCGTGAACCAGCGCGGGGCAAGACTTGCGTGCTCACTGTTCCGGGTCAGCCAAAAGGCAAAGTAAAGAACCAAGGCCAGATTTGCCAGACCGGTTGCCAGCGCTGCGCCCGTGACTCCCCAATGCAGCACCATGATGAACAAGACGTCGAACAGCAGGTTGGTGATGGTGGAGGCGATGAGTCCGATCATGACCTGGCGGGCGGCTCCTTCGGCACGGACCAGCTGTTCAAGGCACACTGCCGCGGCGAGTACAGGCACAAATGCCAGCAGTACTCCCACGAATACCCGGGTTGCGGTAAATGCTTCGCCGCTGGCGCCCAGAAGAGACACAACGGGGTCCAACATCAGCAGCCCGATGGCACCGATTGCGGCACCTGCAAGAACTGCTCCCCAGAAGGAGAACGCTGAAACACGCTTGATGTTGCTGGCGGCGGTTGCGTCGTGCTCTGCCGCACCCAGCAGTCGCGAGATACGGGCCCCACCACCGACGCCGAAGACGTTGCCGACCGCCATGACCAGGCCAAGGATTGGCGAACCCAGGGTGATTGCCGCCAACAATACGGTGATGTGCAGTGATCCGATGACGCCGGCGTTGATGAGGTTGTAGATCGCTCCGACAATCATCGCCGCTGCCATGGGCACACAAAGATGTATCAAGGACCGGACAATGGGGGCCGAGGACAGGAACCACCGGTTCCTGTCGGCGTCTCCGACGGGTGGCTCTTGGATTGATGTTGCGCTCATTGCTGTCCCCTTTCCGGGCAGGGTCGAGCGCGCACCGACGATCGCCGGCACGGCTAAGAATTTGTGTGGATATGTGGGGCTGGTGCGCCCCCGGCTGCTACCTGGTGGGCCGCGGCAGCTCGTCCGTGATCTTGCTCAACAGGGAGTGAAGCGTGGCTTGCTCTGACTGGTCCAAGGGAGCAAGGATCATCTGCTCGGCGGCAGCCATCGCCGCCTCGAAACCGCTGATCAGCGCTGCTCCAGCGGGTGTGGCATAGACGTTCTTGCTGCGTTCATTGGCGATCTCGCTCCGGCGCTCGATGAGTCCACGGGCCTCAAGCCCCCGCAAAAGGCTCGAAACACTAGCCGCCGTCGTCCGGGAGACCTTTGCAATATCACGCTGAATGGCGCCCGGATTCTGCACAAGATAGCCCAAGACGAAACTCTGCGCGTGGCTAAGCTCCCGCTCACGGATCCAGTCTTCGCCCGCCTTCATCAATGCCCATCCAACCCATCGAAACAGGTCGAGACTGGTGGAGGGGGGTGCGTGCAATTCATCCATAGTTAGAACTCTAACTGTTTGATATCAAACAGTCAATCGTTGGCAGTCACGAAACACTGCCACCGTTCCCGTCGTGCAACTGGCGCACTAGTGTCCCGCATGCCGTTCCCCTTTGGAAGAGGACAGGTCGATAGGAATGCCCTAAGGAGATGGAACATTTCCCACTGCGACTCACAACAAGCGACGGCAAAGTGGCGAGGAATATCCGGCGTACAAGGTGAGTGGATCCTCCAGATCGACGGTCGATTATGTTTATCGAAAGAGGATAATCTCAACCGTTTCACCGGCATTGGGACTGCTTCCTAGCAGGCGGACGAGCCCAGTTTTTCGCGGAGTCCCAAATGACCCCTCGGGCTCAAGGTCCGTCTCTGCAAATAGCTCGAACAGGCGCCCGTCCGCGTGCTCGTCTACCCACCGGAGCGCCTCGGACACGTCCATGACCCCAAGCAGCGCATAGGCGTCTAAGTTCCACGCATAGCCGGGATGCGGTTGTACCCAAAAGTTGACGCGATAGCAGGGGAAATCCTCGGAGTAGCGTGGCTCTGCGTGATCTGTTTGGATGGCGCGCATGTTCATCAACCTACAATTCCGTGTCGCAATTTCACAGGGCATACCCGGAGTTGTGCCGCTCATCCATGGGAGCGGAAGAACAGTGCCCGGTAAGGGTTCCTATGAGGGCTGCGATTTGCCACCAACCGAGGCTATTAGTCACTGTCTTTTGCTTCGTTGAGTCGTGCCCGCCACATCCCTAGTTCTTCCCCACATGGGTGTTGTGTTTCAGAAAGCCTTTGTATGAAGTCGCATTGTCGGGTCAGGAGAATTATGGCTCTGCTCCGGTCACCAACTGACAAAGCGTAGAGGCCAAGAAACCCCCAGGACTCGGAGCTGTGCGCTCCGATTTCTAATTTGGCCCCCTCGGGAACGCCGGCCCGGTGCTCCGCGAGAGCGGCTACAAGTTCATAGCGTCCCATGGAATCCATGAATGGAATGATGTGCGTGGCTAACCTCAACGCCACGGTATCGATTTCAGGTTGGGAAACGCCGTGGTACTCGGAAATCCTGATGTCCAGGACGGACCCGACTATCACATCGGCGTTAAATGAGGGCCAACTCGTAGCAAAACGGGATCCGTATTCGACTCTAAGTTGATCAAGTCCCACTGACCCCAAAGCAATGACATCAACCCTGTCGGTAAACTCGCGCCGGAAAGTACGCCCTTGGCCGGTGAATCCGTGTTGCTTCAATATCGGGGCAAGATACCGCCTTATCAACGCGTCCAATGACGACCTAGCTTCGCGATTGGCCGGATCGGCCCTGCGCCTAACGGCAGTCGCTTTGGCCAAACGCACTGTGTTGTCTCGCCGGGAGATTTCCTCCTCGGCCAACCCTAGGTGCTTGCCAACCCTACGGATCAAGTCCCGACGGCTTAGATCCTCCAAGAGTTCCCGCAATACAACCGTGTCACCAGCACCATTTCGAACGGCCAACGATTCAACGGCCGCCGTTGCCACACCCAACGAGAGCGCCCCGGTCATCCCGGGAACACCGCTGCTGGCTGCCGCCCGTCGGGCAATAACTCCCAGAACTTTGGACATCCACTGCTCATCAGCCAACAGTTGGACCGCGAACACCGATGCCCTAACGACGTCGTCATTGCCGTGCGCAAAAAGCATGGCTCCAGCAAAGCCATGGGAGGCATGGTCATCCGGAGGCACAATGTCAGCGTCTGCAGCCAGTTTGAGCCACGAACCCAACAGCTCACAAGCCCCTGGAGATTCCAAGGCAACGGCTACCTCCCGAAGCCACTTCTTCGATGGCTTGGCCGGTCCCCGTGACGTCAACGATCTAACAATCGCGGCAACGTCACTGGCCGGATATGCGGAGGCTGCCTCTTTGGCACGCGGTCCCCAAGAGTCTCCATCGCGTACAACGGAAAGGTCCAGAAGGTCGGGGTGTGTTGCCGCCGCCGATACCCTCTCGATGAAAGCCACTGTCTCGGGCAACTGCCAGGCGTCCAAGGGCCCGAGGTTCTCCAACGACGACTGACGGCGGCCGAGAACCGCTCTGAGCTCTCTTACACTGGCAAGCAATTCTTCGGTGGCCCCGCCAGCCAAACACACTTGTTCGGCACCGCGGAGCGCCACCAGGCAGAGCTGCCCTTCGAAACCTTGCTCCTCGGCAACGATCCGCAAAGCCAGGGTTGCCGTTTCAGCGCTCCACGGGAGCCGCCGCCTGCGAACTCTGTCGATAATATTGCTACTTGTCCCGCGGTCCGCGGCAGAAAGGATGAATTGCAAGGCCGACAGTCGAATTTCGGAGGTCAGGGGTGCGTCCGCAACGACGTTGGGCCAGTCGGCCCAGTTCAACCCTGCCGAGCGAATTGCCTGATCCACGGCATCCCTGTGACGGTCCAATGCCCGTGCCAACTGCTCGTCCAAAATGAACCCCCAAACGACGCTCTGGCTTGTCAGTGCACACCAATCAGTAATGCCCCGTGACCAAATTCAAGTCATATTCCACCCTACCGAGGAGCTCGGACACTGCATGGAGGCCGGTGCCGTCGCCACTGGATTCTTCTCAAAAGCGGCACCACCGATTTGCCAACATAACGTGCCGTGCATCCGGCCACGGGGAGACAGGAAAGCCGTCCACATCGAGGGGAAGTCAAAACACGGGCACAAACTAGTCGCTAACACAGTTGGTGGTCCGTATTCAGATCGCCGATCGGGTCATATTTCGGAAAACCAAGAACCGTTTCAATTCACAGACCCCCGATGTAGTGACTAAGCGCCAACGCTGTCCCGGATAAGGTTCCCCTGCGAAACAGTGTCAACCGAGAGTCATTGCGTTTGGGATTGCGACATTTAGCGTTGAAAACCGCAGATCAGTCGATACAACTGCCGGTGCCAGATCGGCTTGCAAGAACGTTATGCGCGCAGAGTAAGAGTTCGCGCCCACACTGCGGGCTGCTGGGCAAAAGCTAGACAGCCGGTCACAGTGGTTCTGTTAGGTCATAGTTCCCGACCACGCCGATCCCAATCATCTCTCGTGGCGTCCTCCGCATCCCAGAAATGTCCGTCGTGATGACGAACATACAAAAGGAACCCCAATGCAACCAAACCTAGGATGACTGCTGCGACGAACAGGTAATCCGGCAGATCCCAGACAGATTCAAAGACCAGCTTCATGACGATGATGACTAATTGCAGTGCTGTCCAAATTGACCACCAAATGAACTGTACGCGGACGCCTCCCCGGGTCATCTTCGGTTGTAATCTTTTGGGCACCTCATCCTCGGCCATGAGCTGAGGGTACTAGCCGCCTCAATTCCTGGGAAGGGGTCGCCCCGCACCCCCACTCCCCGAAGCCTCACTGTCGTCTCCCATCGCCTCAACTGAATCGCTAGCGGTATTCACAATCTCCAAAGTCATATCGCGACCGACCAAGGGTTCGTCCTACGCAGGCGGTAAGGCCGTGCAGACGAGTGCTGATATTTGTGCCGCCGACTTCTAAAAGTGGGCATAGTTCATCCACGATCCATTCTCGTCAATCGAGAGATGCCCTACTGTGAGGGGATGGACGTCCACTGGATGCCCGAGCACAACGTCGGTGAAGATTCGGATGCCCCTACATATAGGGCGCGTATTTGGTCTGGGCCCATTAAACCTGGCTACGCCCGGGCTGTTGATGAGTACGAAATATCCAACGCGTCAGAGGTCAGGGAGGCGATAGCCTGGGCAGAAGCCGAAGCTGCAGGCCGGCCATTGGAATTCTTCGTGAAATGGTTCGAAACTTCTTTCAGGGCACCTGACTACGAGATCATCCAAGTTCCTCGCATGATGAAATTGTTTGGCTTCTCTCCCGAAGAAGACTAGCGATCGACTGCCCTCTGGCAGGGACCGTGCGATGTGGTGCGTGCTTCAGGTAGAGGGTTCCTTTCTGGCATACGACCAACAGGGACAACTCAAAAGTGACGCACAGGCTGTGGGAGACATTTCTAATCAGAGCAGCTGCTACAGTCTGAGCCAGAACCGTCGTCACCAGGTATTCAACTTTCGACCCCGGAATCGACAGGACTAGCTATGGATTCTCAGCAGCGAAAGCCCATCAAGTGGTGGCCGTTTGGGCTTTTTTGCTTGCCTTCGCAGCTGCAAACGTAGTCCTGATACTGGTCGAGGCTCCCACTTGGGCAAGGCTAATTCCCGTCTGGATCCTGTTGGCCGTTTCGGTAACTGCCCTGGCTCTGTTTGTCATTCGACGCAGTCGCAATGACAGAGACTCGGGCCGCTAGAACCTGTACACGCGCGCGATGGGAATTGAGCACCATGGCAGGGGCTTCAATGCGGATACAAGTTCAGCCCATCCCCTAACGGCGTTCCCGCTTAGCGTTCCCCTGCGGACAGCACCATTTATCCCGTCGCCGTCATTGCTTTTGGCGATCCAACCGCCCGGAGCCGGACCGGCTTGCGGGACGATTTGGCATCGTCTAAACGGGACGTCCCTTTCGGGACGGACTCCGCTGCTATCCAAATTCTTGCTGGCGTTCTAGGGTTGGGTCATGGTGGACTGGGAAGCAGCCAGCCGACAGAGCGACTTGAGATTCTGGCGAGCCATGTTCTGGATTCACATCTCACTACTAGTTCTCGGAATCGTTAGCCTGCTGCTCGTTGCCTTTGGGTCCGCGGGCAACCCCAACCCGGGTGTCTTGGTACCGAGCAGCGCCATAGTGGTCTTGATCCTTATTTTCCTGCCCAGCGCCTACAAGAAGTGGCGATCAAGTAGATGAGAAACGTCAGACGTTGACGTTCCGAATCCATCAGTCAGGATCTCCGCACGCTCTGCTAAGACGTGGACCTTAGGTGTCACAATTTCCTGCCTCCCGAAGCGCTGTAACGCAAGAGGTTCCTTGATCAGACGCCTCTCTGGCCCAGGTCTGCGGTGTCCGCGAGTATTTACACATGATGATCGTGGAAGAGATCTTGCTCGCGGCACGGCCAGCGCCTGAGGCGATCTTGACTCCGGGTGAGCTCGAGCGCACCCATTCGGATGTGGTGTCGACGAAAGGCGAGCCGGTCACGTCATCAACGATCGTTAGTGCGGACTTGCTTCTCCGAGTCGTCGTGTACGACGAGGAAATGGGGTTCTGGCCTTATCCGCCCGAAGGCGCCAGCGGCTTCACTGCCCGTTTGCGTATCAAATTGCAGGATTTCATTGCGGAAGTGGATTCGGCTGGAGATAGCTTCGCCGATAGTGTCCCGTTAAAGGTTCGACAAAGGGCACGTTCTAGGGAATGTCGGACTTCCTCAGCGGGGCAACATGGTCAATGATTTTCTGAAGCGCTGCCGGACTCGCGGCTATATCGATGACTTCCGGGTCGGTGGTGACGGTCGTGGCTCGGCAACCCTGAACTCCTATGTACGTTGAATCGTGCCTCTTGAGTTTCCTGAGTACCCGAGACACTTCTACAACAGTGAACGTTCTGGCACCCCCGGAGGGCTCAAGGGTGTCGTAAAGCGCGGGCTGAAATCTAAATGCTCCCAAACTTGGGGTGAGAATTCCTTGGTCCCAGATAGAATCTAAAGATCCTGGGCGGGCTTGAGGGTATCGAATGTAGGCCAAGAATTGGCCTTTCGCTTCCAAGTTACGAGCTGTCCGTCGTCGCATACCCTGGGGGATAAACCACCAAAGCGCCATGAAACCGGTCCATAAGGATGCCTGCAGTGCGGCCTCTTTTAACGGCTTATGCCAAACCACCAGAAGTGTCAGTTGAATGACAAAAACGACAATCACGCATATGCAACCAACAACGACCGGATGCTTCTTCATCCAAGACCTCATGTCGCCCATAGTAGTCACACGGTTGCCATGGATGTCCACGGTGTCCGGTAAACGTTCCCCTGCGAACCCCTGCTGCTGGCGCAGCATCTATCAGGGGGTGCGGGCCAAGCGATGCCGCCTCACCTTCGAGACGGTGTACGAGGCGTCCTGGCCTGACCCGTTTCAGATCACTTCCACTCCGGCAGGAGTCCTCTCTACCCCGATAGACTCCATCTGTGGACACCAAAGAGCAACTGAACCAGTCAGCAAAATTTCTTGCGGACTTGCCCAGTATTTGTTGCTTGTTGCTCGGGCTCGGGGTCGTCACAGCCTTATTCAACGGATGGATCCTGGTCATTGGTTCGCATGTCGTCCGCACCTGGATCGTCAGTTGCGTGATACTTGTGGCCTCGCTGGTACTCCTGTGGGTCCGCGCCAAGAGACGTCGAAGTGACAGTGCGAATGGTGGAATATGGGGCTGGACGCGCCCCATCGTCACTTTTTTACTGGTGGCCGCCGTCGGGGTGGGCAGTTCAATGGGTGCGTTTGCCGATATGGGTATGCATAACTTCATGCTCGATCCCCGTGGCCAGGACGGCTGCCAGCTCGTCGTGCGTGAGTCCGCTTTCCTCATGGCAGGCGGGGGCGAGGTATATACCGTTGGTACTGCCGGCATAGGCCAGCTGGCGGGCGCATGGAGCACCGACGATGGATACCGACCAATCGAAGCCGGTTCCTACACACTGGATTGGGACTCAAATGTCGGAGAACTCACCGTCCATGAGGCTTTTAACTTCAGGTCGCGCCAGGAAAATACACCGCAACATACCGTCGAATTCGGAGGAGTCGCCTTTTCAGGGACCACCGGAGCTGGTCGAGTCGAGCAACAACAGATCAAATGCCGCTGATGCCTCGAGTTTCCTGATTGACAACTAGGACTCCGGAGCGGAGGTAGGTCCGGATCATAGCCGGATTTCGGGCATGATTCCGTTGGCTCCGGGGCCTCTCTCCGTCAAGGCAAGTTATAACAATTGTTAAGCGTCCCTTCTGATTCCAAAAAGGCGATATTGGAATCTTGGACTGTCCGCTCAGGCGTCATTGCGGAATGCCAAGAGAGAATTCCTTATCGCTGCTGATTAGCAGCCCATCCGGTGAGAGACAGGATTTCGGCGGCGATGCCCTGGACACTGCGTTTGTCCGCGGAACATCGATGAACCCACTGTGGCGTTGCCAGCTCAAGTTCCCTGGCTGCACCCACGTAAACGGGCTGAACTTGTCTCGTCGTTGGCTGTCAATAGTACGGCGTTGATTCTCGGGCTATCTCCCATGGCTGTCGCTAATTCTTGGGTGAATCGGACGCTAACCGTGTTCGTGTAGATCATCCTCCGGTAGCCAAGTTCACGGTAGTTAGCCCAGATCGCGGGCAAGTTTCGCTCGGCCAAGTGATGCTCTGACGGGTATGGGAAAGCAAGGTCTAAGGTGTCACCTTCGATGACACAATGCTTGATCTCCAGCTTGGTGAGCCGGACTCAAACACCACCACTGAATCCTAATATGCGCGACACAGTCCAACTAAGTGTTGCTCGCCCGGAGTTACAGAGTGTTCCTTATCCTTTTCAGTAGGATGCCCTACCTGGCGCTAGGCGCAGCTAGACGCAGGTACTCAAATATGTGGGCAACAGTGACATAGGACTTGACATCTAAATCTATATAGTTAGATTTGTCCTATGAAGAATATTGGTCGGGTTACACCAGCGACGGCACTGGTACTTGAGTCGCTTCTATCTGCGGAAAGAGTTTGGGGGCTGCAGATCGTGAAAGAAGCCGGCAAGAAACCAGGGACCATCTATCCAATCCTGGAACGTCTGGAATCTTCAGGGTGGATCGATGGGGAATGGGACACCGAGGAAGCCCGCAAGGGTCCCCGTCGCCGCTACTACCGACTGGTACCTGGGGCTCGGCCACTGGCACTGGCATATGTAAAAACGCAGCGGGCAAAGGATACTAAAACGGCTCCTCGTCCCGCCGCGGCCCTGCGCACCAACTCCTGGGCCCAGGTATGAACCGCGGAGAATATCTCCTCGGCATTTGTGTGGCACTTACTCCAGCTCGGTTGCGGCACATCCGCGAAGAGCAATGGCGAGCCGATCTTCGCGATGGCCCGGAGCTAGGGATTTCAAGATCATCTCTCTTGCTCGCGGCTCTGCGTTCTTCGGCGACATCAAGATTCAAAGAACTAGTTCACCGCGCGAGCATCCTGCTGTCGCATTCATCAAGGGGGAAGAAAATGAAACTAATTTTGGGAATCGCTGGATCCACGGTCGCCGTTGTCGCCGCTGCCGCGATCGGTCTCCATGGCTCGTCAGCGGATCATTCATACCGGCCGCAAGATTCCATGGCAATCGGCGGTTACGAAGGATGGTGGAATGGCACGCCCTCGGAGGGAAGCTCGGCAGGCCTGCCAAAGGAAACTGTCGCCGTGAATACAACCTCGAATCAGATCGTTGACGCCTCAAACCGGGCCAAGAACGACGCCGGCCAGCCAACACTGATCTCCTACGTGCATTTTGAAGTCGTGCCAGATCCATCCTGGCCCAAGAATTCCGTCGTCATCATCGACACATCAACGATGAAAGTCATCGAAAGCTTTCCCGTGGACGAGAAGGGCTGGCCGATCATCTCAGATGATCCAAACCCCCAATAGCGCACTCCCCCTCAACAAGCGGGCCCATTGGCCACAGACAAACCCGTCCGGGATAACAAACGTGAGTGCCGAGCAATAGGAACAGCACAACGAAAATCTACAAAGGGCTCAACGAAAACAGAATGTCCCGAAGGGGTTCCCCTGCGGACGTTTTGCGTGCCGTTTCCCGTCGAACAAATCGAGTCTTAGAGCAGAGAATTGTTGGCACTAAAACGACGCGGGAGGGCAAACCTTCATCGTTCACTGCAACTTGGAGAGTGCGCAAAGGGTCCCCCGGTACGGGCGCCGGAGCTTGCTTTTGGCCCTGTCGTTCTAGCTCGATTCGAGCTTCATAGCTCGATGGTGCGAACAGGCTCTCCATCAAACCGATGCCTGCTGCCCCACCAGTCCCTGTGCGACCGCCAGGCTTGGAAAGGTGACGTTGGAACGCGACCAACGAACGTATGACGACACCGGCGAAGCCAACTATGAGCACGGTGTTCCAAAACCAATCCATTGACTGAGCCTAACCCAGGGTGACGCTCAATATTTCTGAGCCAGTTCGCCTTCACGTCGCATCGGACGCCGAAAGCAGGACTCCGTTGAGCGTCTCACCCAACACAGTCCCGCTGAACGTTCCACTTTCGGACGCTTCGGGCTAGCGTGTGAATATGTGGGGAAAGAAGAATGAAGACGAGTTCTTTTGGCAAGGCAACAACGCCGTCGTGGCGCGTCGTCGTCCGGGTCAAGAACCTCTGGGCCATCACCGGGCCAGATTGGGGCGTCGTACATTCGTCAAAGGTTGGGTCGTTGCCTTCGGCTTCTGGTCTCTTGTTTCCATAACACTTGCCTTGATTGATTCGCTCACATCGACTGCATCATGGGTTTTGAGCCTATGGGCCATCATGCTGATGGGCAGCTTCTTTGTCGCCGTACTGGTCGGCACACCCCTTGCACTGCTCGTCGAATATGTACTTCGTCCGGTAGCCCGGCAGTGGATACACGTACTGGTCTTCGGCGTCAGCTTCTGCGCGTTCGGAATCGCTATCGCGTTCCTCGTATCCCCGGGCACATTGGGTGGATTCCACCTTGCCCTCGGTGGGATAGTGGGAGCCGCAGCGGGAATCGGACGGTTCTCTATCCGCCACGATGACCCCATTTTCGACGCTGTAACTACGCCCAATCTCGATCCAAAGAATTGACGCCCACGCCTCCATGAGCCATCATCCGCGTCAGGGTAGCCGGAGGCACTACCTGTCCCGCAGGCGGTTCCATCTCCGGGCACAGGAGAGAACTTCGCTGGTTTTTCCTCACGGCTCGTTGGTGGTGTGCTCTTGTCCTGTTGGACTGTCTCCTTCCCGACTTTTGAGTTCCATCCAAGCCCGAATTGCTTGGTAAACGCAGAAGCTACCAAGGGCCAGCGCAGCGACAGCTACCCACGTTTTGATAGAAGAGTCCCGTTCAAAGAGCACAAAGGAGGAGATAAAGAAGCTTGCCGCTAAAACGAAACGATTATTCCTGAACGCCCGCACCTGCACGACTGATGACTGCCGCAACTTATCTCCATTCATAGCTAAAGGTAACAAGCTGACGACGGGATATATAGGTCCTTGCAACGTCCCGTAGCGGGTTCCCTGAAATGGGCAACTAAGCCTTGGGCAGGTCAAGGCGTCAAGAAGAGCCGAGGCAGTTCCCTCACCGGCTAAATGGCCTCAGTCCCGGCGGGCTCGGGAACGTCGGAATCATGACCTCCAGCTTGTTGCCACGTTGGTTGGCAAGTTTCATAATTAAAGGGTGTTGACTGTGTGGGACGAGACCGCCAATGAACGGGGCCGTCTTGAAGTTGAGCCACTAATGCCAACACAGTAAAGGTAGCCACCGACCCGGCGCAGAGTCGATGGCTACCCTCATGCAGGGAGAGACAGTGTCCACGGCGAGCCCCATGGCCTAGTCGGGGTTCACTCTCGCGCTGTGTCCTGGCTCTTGCATAACGGTAATGATTGCGTGTGCCGTGGCGGTGTTGAGGTCGTCTATTTCGATTTCATGGCCGTAGAAATTGTCGCAGTTCATGCAGGTGTAGTCAACATCCCAAACCCCTGCATCGTTGCGTCGGCGGCGTCGTGCACTTTCAATGAGCACGTACTCATCTGTTTCGCATTCATCGCACCAAATCTGGTCCGTTTCGCCGGTCTGGATTCGCTCCAGGGCGTGGGGATCTGATGTGTTTTTGCTTTGCTTGAACATCACTTATCACCCTTTCGAAACAAGATTCTGAGACCATAGGGAAGCTGTGTGGCACCAATTTTAGGCACGCCCTTGTGGCCCGTCCAGCATCAAATTCCTCCATCTTGGCACTGCACGTGGAGGCGAACGCGGTCGTTTCCGGGGCTTCCCAGTGACGTGGCGTTTAGGCTCAAGTCATGGATCGATATGGGTACGAGTTCCGTTTCGGCAATGCCACAAGCTGGAACTACTGAGATCCTGGGTTGGCCGTGTTCCTGGCGGGACTTGAAGAGTTCGAGGTTCGCCGTCGGCTCGTCGGTGATGGGGAATCGTGCAAACGTGCACATACGTAAGGCCCCACTCTCAAGGGTGGGGCCTTGCTGTCGCTACCAACTACCGCTCAGGCCGCACACTCACCAGCCGTACACCCTCACGTAGGGTTCGCTTGAGCTGCTCAAAGCCCTGCGTGTAGTCCTGACACTCCACCGACGTGACCTCCAGGGCGCCCGTCTCAATAGTCTCCACCAATGCCGTGATCATCATGGGGCAACCATAGCCCGAGCGTGTGACAAACTCACGCCGCCACAGCCTCCATGGACCGCACCGACCACGACTCGCGGTCGTGCCCGAGAATCAGCTCGAAGGTGACCAAGGGGCTGCGTTGGTTGTGCCCGATCCTTGCCTGCACCATCCACACCTCAGCGTCGATCCGCAGCATGCCATCCTTGGGTGCGCGCTGCGCTGTCTCCCACCACGCCACCCGCTCAAACCACCGCACCGGCGGCGCGCCCGCATGCCACGACCGGCCAGCCCGGATGAATGAGACAGGGGCGCCGTGTGCGGTTTCCACTTCCACACTCTCCATGTCCAGCACACTATGGGCAGGCACTGACAAAGACGACGGCATGGTTTAGCGTGGACGCATGTTGCGCTGGGATATCTCGTTGCACCCGTCGTGGGATCGCATGTACAAGTCGGGCATGACCGTGCGCGAGATCTCCGATCTAACCGGCCGGCCACTCTCGACCGTGCACCGACACCTGCAGGTCAGGCAAATCTACGACGATGAGATCCGATCCATTCACGATGCGGCCAACGCGGCACGCGACCCAGGCTGGCCCACCACGCACTGGCAACGACGCTACAAAGCCACCCAAATCTTCCTTGCAGCGAACGCCAGGCTACCCGCTGTCGGTAGTGATGAGGAAGAATCCTCGTTGGCCCGGTGGGTCGCCCACCAGCGCGCTCTACATATCCGTGGCGAACTCCCCGACATTCAGATCACGCTCATGGACATGCTGCCTGGCTGGACATACCGAGAGCCCTCAGTAAATCGGGACGAGCACTGGCGACACCGCCTCGCAGACCTACAGGCATTCGTCACGGAGACAGGTAGTCTCCCCCGATACAAGCGCTACGACAGCGAACACGAGTATAGCCTCGGGGTTTGGCTGCACACCCAACACCAAAGACGCGCAGAGGGAAGCTTAAAACAATGGCGAATGGAAGCCCTCAACGAAGCACTGGCTGGCTGGCACAGCAGCATGTGAGTCGCTCCTCCTAGCCTCAATCTCGGGGCCACCGGATGCCTGCCCTTCTAATCTCGTGGTCGTGGGCCCAATTCCCGCCTGAGGAACAATTTTGATGTGTAGCGACACCGTTGACTGATGTAGCGAGACATCGTTGACAAAAACCCTCCACTTCAGGACAGGGCTTTCGTCTATTCCTCGCCTGTTTTTGTGGACACCAGCTAAGGGCCATGAGTTTCTGCCTACTAGCGTCCTGGGAATTAGGGGCCGTCTATTGGCGCCCTCTGGTAGCGAGACGGTTTCATGAGCACAATATGATTGCTCGTACTATTCGGGTGGACCAGTACGGACTCGTGAGCGCGCACATTGGTCACCGGCACTCGGACAATCAATGGTCTCGAGCCGGGGACACCCTCACAGCATGAACAGTGACGGCTGTATACAGAAGAAATCTTCGTGTTCTGACCTGGTTGCCACCCCAAGTCATGTAGTTAGGCCTTCGGCGGACCATGAACTAGGTGTAGGGGAAAATCCCCAACGCATCCAACAAGGAGCCGCCAATAACAAACAGCTAAATCGGCGTTAGATTACCAGGACGCCGCATAACAAGACCCCTCAGGGGAGCAACCGGTCAACAGCTGTCAACATCGTGTCAACGCTTAAACACGAAAACCCCCTGTAAACAGGGGGTCAAGCGTGCCCAAGGTGGGATTCGAACCCACACACCTTTCGATACTGCATTTTGAGTGCAGCGCGTCTGCCGTTCCGCCACTTGGGCCTTAGCAAAAGCGATCAAATGATCACTGTTACGAAGATCACGCTCTTGTTCATGAATCGCTTCCGAACGAGTGCGCGCAACTACTCTACATGGAGATAGGGTAGTTTGTGGAATCGAAGCCCTCTAGGGGCCAAATTTTTACCAATTGTGGTGTACTTCACCTCATACTTAGGAGTTTTTGTGTCTGAACAGACGGAGTCATCCTCCACCTCCCCCGCACGCCGTGTCATTGTTGCCGAGGATGAAACCTTGATCCGCTTGGACATTATGGAAATTCTCCGTGGCGAAGGCTACGACGTCGTCGGCGAGGCCGACAACGGTGAGAAGGCCGTGGAGCTCGCTAAAGAACTCAAGCCCGATCTGGTCCTCATGGACGTCAAAATGCCCGTCATGGACGGCATCACGGCTGCTGAGATCATCGTCAAGGCCCGCATTGCCCCCGTTGTGCTCTTGACCGCCTTCAGCCAGAAGGAACTAGTTGAGCGCGCACGCGACGCCGGCGCCATGGCCTACGTTGTCAAACCGTTCACACCGGCCGACCTCATCCCGGCCCTGGAAATCGCTCTCTCACGCCACGAGGAAATCAAGGCACTCGAGAATGAGGTTTCCGACCTTCAGGAACAGTTCGCCACACGCAAGCTTGTGGAGCGCGCCAAGAGCCTCCTGACCACCAAGATGGGTCTCACTGAGCCCGAGGCCTTCCGCTGGATCCAGAAGACCTCCATGGACCGCCGCCTGAGCATGCGCGAGGTCGCCGAGACCATCATCAACCAGGTCAACTAGGTCTCCACGGGCTTGACCACCGGCTCACAAGGCCGGCCAGCCTAAAATGACACCGATTTCGCTGTCGGATCCAGGTATTTCAGGATCCGAAAGCGAAATCGGTGTCATTTTTCGTTCCCGCGGAAACTTTCCCTTAAAGTACGACGGCGGCACCCGCCCAACGCATGAAGCGAAGGGTGGGTGCCGCCGTCGTTCCCTAACGGGCCGCGACTGCTAGTCGGTGGGCCAGGGGCCAATCTTTTCGCGGTTGGCACGGTCGCCATTTGCAGCCTTGCCCAGGTCGGCGAGGTCGCCAACCTTGTGAACCTTGACCAGGTTGGTGGAACCAGCCTGTCCGGGAGGGGAACCGGCAGCAATAACAACCAAGTCGCCCTCCTCTACCAAGCCCTTCTCCAACAGGGTTGCGTCAACCTGCTCGGTCATGGCATCGGTGTGAGCAACCATGGGAACCAACACGGGCTCAATGCCCCATGCCAGTGCCAGCTGGTTGCGTACGCTCTCCACAGGTGTGAAGGCCAAAACCGGCTTGGCCGGGCGCAGGCGGGACAGGCGGTGTGCCGAGTCGCCGGACTGCGTGAAGGTTGCAATGTACTTTGCATCCAACTGCTTGGCGATCTGCACGGCAGCCGCGGTGATAACCCCACCACGGGTCTTCGGCTCGGAAGCCAGCTTCGGGATGAGCTTCATACCATCTTCGGCTTCAGCAGCCTCGATGATCCGGGCCATGACCTTGACGGTCTCGATCGGGAAAGCGCCAACGCTTGTCTCGCCGGAGAGCATAACTGCATCTGCGCCGTCGAGCACTGCGTTTGCACAGTCGGAAGCCTCTGCGCGGGTGGGGCGCGGGTTCTCGATCATGGATTCGAGAACCTGGGTTGCCACGATAACGGGCTTGGCCCAGCGGCGTGCCATTTCAACGCACTTCTTCTGAACCAGCGGGACATCTTCCAAGGGAAGCTCCACACCGAGGTCACCACGGGCAACCATGATGGCGTCAAACGCATCAACAATTGCCTCGAGGTTCGCAACGGCCTGCGGCTTCTCGATCTTGGCGATGACGGGAACGCGGCGGCCTTCTTCATCCATGATCTCGTGAACACGGCTGATGTCAGCAGCGTCACGCACGAATGACAGTGCAACCAGGTCCACGCCGCACGCAAGCGCCCAACGCAGATCGTCCTCGTCCTTTTCGCTCAAGGCAGGAACGTTGACAGCAACACCAGGCAGGTTAATGCCCTTGTTGTTGGAAACCTTGCCCGGAACGATTACTTCGGTGACAACCTTGACGGCGTCGACGGCAGTTGCCCGAACGGACACCTTGCCGTCGTCGATCAACATGATGTCGCCAACCTTGACGTCCTCGGTGAGGGACTTCAAGGTGGTGGAGCAGATGTCCTTGGTACCAGGAACATCGTCGGTGGTGATCGTGAAGACATCACCGACGGCCAGGGCGTAGCCCTCGCCATTGGCAAAGCGACCCAAACGGATCTTGGGACCCTGCAGGTCAGCCATGATGGCAACAGGCTTGCCCAGTGACTCGGCTGCCTTACGGACGTTGTCGTACGTGTTCTGGTGCACGGTGTAGTCGCCGTGGCTCATGTTCATGCGGGCTACGTTTACGCCCGCCTCCAGTACCGCAAGTGTGTTTTCATAGCTGGCGATTGCCGGCCCGAAAGTCGCAACAATTTTTGCGCGTCTCAATGTACCTACCTTGTGTGTGGTTTCAGCAGAAATCTTTGGTGCCTAATGACAGCCTATCGCTTTTGCTACTAGACCCGGATAGCCGAATCACTGGGTGAGACAGGAGCCGGCAGGAAAGTCTCTCCCATGAGGAACTTATCGACGGCCGCGGCACAGGCCCGGCCCTCAGCAATGGCCCACACAATCAGTGACTGGCCGCGCCCTGCATCGCCCGCAACAAACACGCCCTCGCGGCTCGACATGTAGTAACCATCTCGTTTCACATTTGAGCGGGAGTCCAATGTCACGGGCAACTGGTGTGTCAATTCAGCCGATTCCGGACCCGTAAATCCGAGCGCCAGGAACACCAGATCGGCGGGAATGACGCGTTCGGTACCTTCCTTGGGTACACGACGGCCACCAACAAACGCAGTCTCTGCGATCTTCAGTCCGGTGAGGACACCATTTTCGCCCAAGAATTCAACGGTCGACGCCAAGTAGCTGCGCTCACCGCCTTCCTCATGCGCACTGGCCACCTCGAAAAGGTTCGGGAAGGTGGGCCAAGGCTGGTCTACGGAACGGTCCGACGGCGGCTGCTGGCCAATGGCCAAGGTAGTCACCGAGGCGGCCTGCTGGCGGTGTGCCGTACCAATGCAGTCCGCGCCGGTGTCGCCACCACCCAAGATTACGACGTGCTTGCCACGGGCATCGATTTGGCCCACGAGCTCGTCCCCTGCCACAGCCTTGTTGCCCTGAACCAGGTAATCCATGGCGAAGTGCACACCGTTGAGTCCACGGCCCGGGATGGGAAGGTCACGCGGCACAGTTGCCCCCGTGCAAACCACCACGGCGTCATAGCGTCGGCGCAGCTCGTCCCACCCAATGTCCTTGCCGACTTCAATGCCGGTGCGGAAGCGGGTGCCCTCTGCGGACATCTGCTCCACGCGGCGGTCAACGCTTTCCTTCTCCAGCTTGAAATCGGGGATGCCGTAACGCAGCAGGCCACCGATCCGGTCGTCACGCTCGTACACGGCAACCGTGTGTCCGGTGCGGGTCAGCTGCTGGGCTGCTGCGAGCCCTGCCGGTCCTGAACCAACGACGGCGACAGTCTTGCCCGTGAGGCGGGCCGGGGGCAACGGGTGCACCCAGTCCTGGTTGAAGGCCTCATCGATGATGGAAACCTCAACCTGCTTGATGGTCACGGCAGGCTGGTTGATCCCCAGCACACACGCCGATTCGCACGGAGCCGGGCACAAACGCCCGGTGAATTCCGGGAAGTTGTTCGTGGCGTGCAGGCGCTCAATGGCCTCCTGGCCCTTGCCGCGCCACGTGAGGTCGTTCCACTCGGGGATCAAATTCCCCAAAGGGCAGCCCTGGTGGCAGAACGGTACGCCACAGTCCATGCAGCGGCCGGCCTGGGACTTCAAAACGCCCTGTTCCTGTGCCTCGTAGACTTCCTTCCAGTCCATGATGCGGACCGGAACGGGGCGGCGGGTCTGGGTGATGCGTTCCCGATTGTTCAAGAAACCGTGCGGATCAGCCACCGGTGACCTCCAAAATTTTCTGCCAGACGGTTGCGCCGTCCGGGTCTTCGCCCAGCTCGGCTGCTGCCAAGCGGGTTTCCAATACTGCTGCGTAATCGCGCGGAAGCACCTTGGTGAAACGAGCCACGGTTTTCGGGAAGTCCGCCAGCAAGGCTGCTGCGGTCTCCGATTCCGTCTCATCAACATGGCGCTGCAACAGCGAGCGGACCAATTCCTGATCGGCGCCGTCGAGCCCAAGCAGCTTGAGTTCTCCGGAGTCCAGTGAGACCTTGTTGACGTGGCTGGGCACCAGGTCCAAAACGAAAGCCGTACCACCGGACATGCCGGCACCAAAGTTACGTCCCGTGGGGCCAAGGATCAAGGTGCGGCCACCTGTCATGTACTCGCAACCGTGGTCACCAATACCTTCAACGACGGCCGTCGCGCCGGAGTTGCGGACCAAGAACCGCTCCCCCACAATTCCGCGAAGGAACATCTCGCCACTCGTGGCACCGTAGCCAATCACGTTACCGGCAATGACGTTCTCAGCTGCCACGAACGGGCTGCTGCGGTCCGGGCGGACGGTGATCCGGCCACCGGAAAGGCCCTTTCCAACATAGTCGTTGGCATCGCCGAGCAGACGCAGCGTGATGCCGGCCGGCAGGAACGCGCCCAATGACTGGCCGGCCTGGCCCGTCAGTGTCACATCGATCGTGTCCGGACCCAGCACATCAATGCCGAACGTCTTGGTCACATGGTGGCCCAACAGGGTACCGACGGACCTGTCTGTGTTGATGACCGGGACACTGATCTTGACCGGAGCACGGTCGCTCAGGGCCTCGGCACTCATGGTGATCAGTTGCTGGTCAAAGTGCTTGTCCAGCTCGTGGTTCTGGTTCGTCAGGTGACGCACCGGAGCACTTGCCGGCACGCCAGCATCGGAGAGAATGGGGCTCAAGTCCAGGCCCTCGGTCTTCCAGTGGTTCAGCGCGGCCTTGATATCGAGCGTACTGGACTGGCCAATTGCTTCCTCGAGGCTGCGGAAACCGAGTTCGGCCAGAAGTTCGCGGACTTCCTCCGCCAGGAACTCGAAGAAGTTGACAACGAATTCGGGCTTGCCGGTGAAGCGCTGGCGAAGCTCGGGGTTCTGTGTGGCAACACCGACGGGGCAGGTGTCAAGGTGGCAAACACGCATCATGACACAGCCGGAAACCACCAGCGGTGCCGTGGCGAAACCGTATTCCTCGGCACCAAGCAGCGCCGCGATGATGACGTCGCGGCCGGTCTTGAGCTGACCGTCAACCTGAACCACGACCCGCTCGCGCAGCCCGTTCAGGCGCAGCGTCTGCTGGGTTTCGGCCAAGCCCAACTCCCATGGCATGCCCGCATGCTTGAGGGAGTTCAGCGGGCTGGCGCCGGTTCCGCCGTCGTGCCCTGAAACCAGTACGACGTCGGCCTTGGCCTTGGTCACGCCGGAAGCCACCGTGCCTATCCCCATTTCGGAGACAAGCTTCACGTGAACACGGGCACTCGGGTTGGCGCGCTTGCAGTCGTAAATGAGCTGCGCCAGGTCCTCGATCGAGTAGATGTCGTGGTGCGGCGGCGGCGAGATCAAGCCAACACCGGGTGTGGAGTGACGCGTTTCGGCGATCCACGGGTAAACCTTTTTGGCCATGAGCTGGCCGCCCTCGCCGGGCTTGGCGCCCTGGGCCATCTTGATCTGGATGTCTTCGGCGTTTGTCAGGTACAAGCTGGTGACGCCGAAACGGCCCGAGGCCACCTGCTTGATGGCGCTGCGACGCTCGGGGTCCAGGAGTCGCTCAACGTCCTCGCCGCCTTCACCGGTGTTGGACTTGGCGCCCAATCGGTTCATGGCGATGGCGAGGGTCTGGTGAGCCTCCTGGGAGATGGAGCCATAGCTCATGGCACCGGTGGAGAAACGCTTCACAATGCTGCTGACAGATTCAACCTCGTCCAGCGGCACGGGCGGACGCTGTCCGTCCTTGAAAGTGAGCAGGCCGCGGAAGGTCATGAGCTTGTTGGACTGCTCATCAACGCCCAGCGTGTACTTCTTGAAGATGTCATAGCGGCGCTCACGCGTGGCGTGCTGCAGGCGGAACACCGTATCCGGGTTGAACAGGTGCGGTTCGCCGTCACGGCGCCACTGGTATTCGCCGCCACCAAGGAGCGGACGGTGCGGAACGTCCACACCATCAACGGGGTACGCAAGGATGTGGCGTGCGGAAACTTCCTTGGCGATGACGTCAAGGCCTACACCGCCGAGCTGGGACACGGTGCCGGTGAAGTACTCGTTGATGAGTTCCTGGGACAGACCCAGGGCTTCAAAGGTCTGTGCACCACAGTAAGAAGCTACCGTGGAGATGCCCATCTTGGACATGATCTTCAAGACGCCCTTGCCCAGGCCCTTGATCAGGTTCCGGACACCCTCATTTGGGGTGACCCCGGTGACGTCCTCATTGCGGATGAGTTCCTCAACCGATTCCATGGCCAGGTAAGGGTTGACGGCGGCGGCACCGTAACCAACCAGAACCGCTACGTGGTGAACCTCGCGGACGTCGCCGGCCTCAACTACCAGGGAAACCTTGGTGCGGTTGGCGCTGCGCAACAAGTGGTGGTGCACGGCACTTAGGAGCAACAGTGACGGGATGGGGGCCCACACAGCGGAGGAATCCCTGTCGGAAAGCACAATGTACTGCACGCCGCGGTTGATGGCGCCGGAGATTTGCTCACCAATCTCGGAGAGGCGGGCGCGCAAGGCGGGCGCACCACCGTCGACCTTGTACAGGCCGCGGACCTTCATGGAGATCTTTTCGCCGCCGGAGCCATCGGCTGCCAACGGGGTTTCCATGTTGGCGATCTTGGCCAGATCGTCGTTGTCGATCACGGGGAAGTTCAGCGCCAACTGCGGCGCGGTGACCTTGTTGCGTGAGAGCAGGTTTCCCTGGGGGCCGATCGTGCTGTGCAGGGAGGTAACCAGTTCCTCGCGGATTGCATCCAGAGGCGGGTTGGTCACCTGTGCAAACTGCTGCACAAAGTAATCAAAGAGCAGGCGCGGGCGCTCGGACAGCACGGCAACGGGAGTGTCTGTTCCCATGGCACCAAGCGGCTCAGCGCCGGCCTTGGCCATGGGGCCCAACATGATCTTCAGCTCTTCGGTGGTGTAACCAAAAGTGCGCTGACGGTGCAGAACTGAGGAACTCGTGTGAACAATGTGCTCACGCTCCGGCAGATCCGCAAGCTGGATGGTGTTTTCCTTGGCCCAGGTCTCGTACGGGTGCGCCGCGGCGATCTCAGCCTTGACCGTCTCATCACTGATGAGCTCACCCTTGTCGGTGTCAACCAGGAACATGGTGCCGGGAGAGACACGGCCCTTCTTCACGATTGTTGCCGGATCCAGTTCCAGAACGCCAACCTCGGACGCCAGAACAACCAAACCATCATCGGTGACCCAGAAGCGTGCCGGACGCAGGCCGTTGCGGTCAAGCGTGGCACCAACCAAGTTGCCGTCGGTGAAGGACACGGCGGCCGGACCGTCCCACGGTTCCATCATGAGGGAGTGGTACTCATAGAACGCCTTGCGGGCCGGATCCATCGTGGCATGGTTTTCCCACGCCTCGGGAATCATCATCATGACAGCCTCGGTGATGGGACGCCCTGAGAGCCACAACAGCTCGGCAACCTCATCAAAGGAAGCAGAGTCCGATGCACCGGGGGTGCAAATGGGGAAGAGTTCCTCGGGGTATCCCCCAGCAGCGGGTGCGCCATGGTGGACTGGCGGGCGCGCATCCAGTTCCGGTTGCCCTTCACGGTGTTGATTTCACCGTTGTGAGCAATGGTGCGGAACGGCTGGGCCAACGGCCAGGACGGGAAGGTATTCGTGGAGAAGCGGGAGTGCACAATGGCCAGCTTGGTGGCGAAGCGCGGATCGGACAGATCCGGGTAGAACGGCTCCAGCTGGGCAGTTGTCAGCATGCCCTTGTACACAATGGTTTTGGAGGAGAACGACGGGAAGTACACGCCGAACTTCTGCTGGGCACGCTTGCGCAGACGGAAGGCCTTGCCGTCAAGGACGTTGGCGCTGCGGGCATCCAGCGGCTGAGCCGGCTCTTTGGTCAAGGCTACAAACATCTGGCTGAAGTACGGCATGCACGCGATGGCACTGGCACCGACCATGTCGCTGACAACGGGAACCTCGCGCCAGCCAAGAACACGAAGTCCTTCGCTTTCAGCCAAGGCCTCCATGCCGGATTTTGCTACGGCGAGCTCAGCGTCTTCAACCGGCAAAAATGCTGTACCCACGGCGTAACTGCCCAGGGGTGGCAGCTCAAAGCCAACTACGGCGCGGAAGAACTCGTCGGGGAGCTGAATCAAGATGCCGGCACCGTCGCCGGTTCCCTCGTCGGCACCGACTGCCCCGCGGTGTTCAAGGTTGCGCAGGGCAACGAGGGCCTTCTGCACAATGTCATGTTCCGGAGTGCCACGGAGGGTGGCCACGATGGCCAAACCACAAGCGTCCTTCTCGGACTCCGGGCGGTAGAGTCCCGCCTGCTCCGGCATGCCGGCGAAGCGGGTGAACGGCGATACGGCCGGTGTCTTGTGGGAGTCACGCGCTGTATTCGTAGTCACGACGTGTTAGTCCTTCCCCTTGTTAGAGCGATTCGTGGGGACGACGCTGGCCCGTGCGTTGGGAAAGCGGATCTTCCTCAACGGTGCTGCTGTGTTGATGTACTGCTGATGATGTATTGCTGTTGAGTGGCGTATAACCGACCGCTTGTGTTGCGTAGGGCATTTGCACAATCGCCGGGGGATATTTGGGTCACAACTCCCGTCCGGCGTTTTTTACTATATAGCCGTGCGAACCGTGGAAATATACGTATCTTAGAATCTGACACAATCTGCATGATCAGTAATATTTATGAAGACTCGATTTCTGGAAAAGTGCGGGATCGTGCGTAATCTTACGAATGGGAGCCATTTGAGGCGCCTGTGTACCTTTTCTGGTCACCCACGATGTGCGCCAGGCATGAAAAAGGCGGCCCGGGTGGTCCCGGGCCGCCTTTTTCTATTGTCTTCTCAGTGCCGCTGGCTAGAAGAGCCGCCAGATGCTGGTGAATCTTGGGTTACTTGCCCGCGGAGGGCTTCCCTCCGTGCACCTTGCCTTCGGGAGCATCCTTGCTAGAGGTGTCGTCGCCCGCAGCATGCTCCGCGGTGGCAGTGTCAGCCGCCGCGTCCACGGCGCTCGGTGCCGCACCAGCTGAGGCGGTGGCGCCGTCGTCGACCTTGGCGGACTCCGCAGCGGGCGCCTTGGCCGCCAGGTACACGGACTCCTGATCCTTGCCGCGGTTGGAGAAGGTGATAATCAGGAAGACCACCAGTGCCGCAAGGAACACGAAAATGCTGGTCCAGACGTTCAGGCGGGTGGTGATGCCGAACAGCGTGATCTGCTCGGCGGTGTCGATGCGCAGCATTTCAATCCAGACGCGCCCTGCCGTGTAGATCATGGCATACAGCAGGAACAGGCGTCCGCTGCGGAGACGCAGCTTACGGTCGATCAGCAGCAGGGCGGCAACGCCCAGCAGGTTCCAGATGCACTCATAGAGGAACGTGGGGTGGAACAGCGTATCGGGGCTGTAGCCGGCAGGCACGAATTCCGGCGAGACACTCAAGCCCCACGGAAGCGTGGTGGGACCGCCGAAGAGTTCCTGGTTGAAGTAGTTGCCCCATCGGCCCAGGGCCTGGGCCAGAAGAATTCCAGGTGCCGCGGCATCAATAAATGCCGAAATCTTCACGTTTGCACGGCGGCAGCCGATCCACGCGCCAACCACACCCAGGACAACGGCACCCCAAATACCCAGACCACCAAGCCAGATCTGCGGAATCAGGGACAGATCGCCCGTGCCGTCAAAGCCCGGACCAAAGTAAGCCTCCGGGGAGGAGAACACATGGTAGAGCCGGCCGCCGATGATGCCGAAGGGAATGGCCCAGATGGCAATGTCCCAGATGGATCCCTCCGGGCCGCCACGGCGCTTCCACCGACGGTCCGTTAGCCACAATGCGGCGACGATGCCGGCAAGAATGCACAACGCGTAAGCATGGATGCGCAGCGGGCCAAGATCAAAACCCGACCAGGACGGGGCCGGGATGGCGGCGGCTGCGGCCTGCGGCACCAACGCGGCGATCATGCGCTTGCCGCTTCAGTTGTTGCTGCGTCAAAACCAGTGCTTAGTTCCTTAGCCAGGGCTGCGACAGCGGGCACGCCGCCATCGCGAAGCGCAGCCACAAGGGCAGTCCCGACGATGACACCGTCGGCATAGGCTGCAATTTCACGAACATGGGCGGCCTTGGAAACACCCAAGCCAACGCACGCGCGCTCGGCGCCGGCAGCGTGAGCTGCGGCAACCACGGCTTCAGCGGCGCTGGAGACCACGGTGCGAGCACCCGTGACACCCATGATGGAAACGGCGTAAACAAAGCCGCGCGTAGCCTCAACGGTCATGGCGACGCGTTCGGGCGTGGAGGACGGTGCCACCAAGAAGACCCGGTCAAGTCCATACTTGTCCGATGCCGCGAACCATTCGGCGGCCTCGTCAGGAATCAGGTCAGGAGTAATGAGCCCGGCTCCCCCAGCCTCAGCCAAGCGGCGGGAGAATTCATCCACGCCCATGCGCATCACCGGGTTCCAGTAGGTCATGACCAGAACGGTTGCATCGGTTTCGGCTGTAATGGCTGCAACCACATCGAAAACGTCTGCAACGTGGAAGCCGTTGTTCAACGCCTGCGTGGTTGCTGCCTGAATCACCGAACCGTCCATAACGGGGTCCGAGTACGGGATACCGATTTCAATGATGTCGGCACCGTTGCGGGCCAGCGCAATGGCCGCGTCAATGGAAGTCTGCTTATCGGGGAAGCCTGCGGGCAGGTAGGCAATGAGTGCCTTGCGGCCTGCGGACCGGGCCCGTTCGATTGCTTCAGCAGACTTGCTGACAACGCTCACAGGGGTGTCCGGGCTGATGTTGCTCTCACTCATTGCTGGCATCCTCTGCGGTGATATCCATGGCTTCTGCCGTCGTGGCTTCGGTGCTTGCGCCGGCACCATGGGCTGCGCCCTTGGCCGTGCGCGTGGACAACATGGTGCCCTTGACGTTTCCGTCCTCATCCAGCAAACCAAACCAATCGGCTGCCGTCTGGACATCCTTGTCACCGCGGCCGGAGAGGTTCACGATGACAACCACGTCTTCCGGGTTTTCGGCGTCGGCAACAAGGCGCTGACCAACCTTAAGTGCGCCAGCCAGGGCGTGTGAGGATTCGATGGCCGGGATGATGCCTTCTGTACGGCACAACAGTTTGAAGGCGTCCATGGCTTCGACGTCGGTGATGGCTTCATAGGTGACGCGGCCAAGATCTGCCAGGTAGGCGTGCTCCGGCCCAACGCCAGGGTAGTCCAGACCTGCCGAGATGGAGTGCGACTCGATGGTCTGGCCGTCCTCATCTTGCATAAGGTAGGAGCGTGCACCGTGCAAGACGCCGGGGCGGCCGAGGGTGATGGTGGCCGCATGGCGGCCAGTCTCAACACCATCGCCGGCAGCTTCAAAGCCGTAGATTTTCACGGCAGCATCGTCCAGGAAGCCGTGGAACAAACCAATCGCGTTGGAACCGCCACCGATGCATGCGCAGACGGCGTCCGGCAGACGGCCAATTTGCTCAATGATCTGGCCACGGGCTTCTTCGCCAATGACTTCGTGGAAGAACCGGACCATGGCCGGGAACGGGTGGGCACCGGACACCGTGCCGAGCACGTAGTGGGTGTTTTCAACGTTGGCGACCCAGTCACGCAGGGCATCGTTGATGGCATCCTTAAGTGTCTGGGACCCGTTGGTTACGGGAACCACGGTGGCGCCCAGCAACTGCATACGAGCCACGTTCAACGCCTGGCGGCGGCAGTCCTCTGCGCCCATGTACACCACGCATTCAAGGCCCAACAAGGCCGCAGCCGTGGCGCTGGCAACGCCATGCTGGCCGGCACCGGTCTCGGCGATGATGCGGGTCTTTCCCATGCGCTTGGCGAGCAGGGCCTGGCCCAACACGTTGTTGATCTTGTGTGAGCCGGTGTGGTTGAGGTCTTCGCGCTTGAGGAAAACTCGTGCCCCGCCTGCGTGTGCGCTGAAACGCTTGGCCTCGGTGAGCAGTGAGGGGCGGCCGGAGTAGTTCTTGTTCAGCTCGGCAATCTCAGCCAGGAACTCGGGATCAACCTTGGCTTTTTCAAAAGTTTCCTCAATCTCATCCAGTGCCGCGATGAGGGATTCAGGCATCCAACGGCCGCCGTAGCTGCCAAAGTACGGTCCGGGAGCGTGCCGCAGGGACGGCTCCCGGGTAGATTCGGCAGGGACCGAGCCCTGCAAGAATGCTGTTGCCGGATCCACCATGTCGGCGGGATCCTGAGACGAAGCTGCTGGCACATGAGCCATCAGTTCCACCGTCCTGTTCTACGAATAATCGTGCGCTTATTTATCTATTGGCGGTTGTGCCGGACAAGCTGCTGCCGGTTACCCGCGGTGTTACAGAAAAATCTTTCGGTTCCTAATGAAGGGGAAGGCCTGCCCGTTACCGGACAAGCCCTCCCAGACAAGCATCTTCAACGCGAGAAGGCGTAGTTCAGCGGGTCCTGATTGCTTGAGCCCCTACGGCCTTGAATTCGGCGATGCGCTCCCGCGGTGTGGAATCTTTAACCAGCGCCTCGCCCACCAAAATGGCGTTGGCTCCGTGGGCGCCGTAATGCTCAACATCGGAGGCGTCGCGGACGCCGGATTCGGCCACCACAATGGCTCCGGCGGGAATGTTGCCAGCGAGGGCGGCAAACACTCCGCGGTCCACGTCGAGGGTTTTCAGGTTGCGGACGTTGATGCCAATGATCTTGGCGTCAACGGCCACCGCCCGCTTGATTTCCTCGGCGGTGTGGGTTTCCACCACGGCGTTCATCCCGAGCTCATGAGTCAAGGCCAGGTAGCTGCGCAGCTCCTCATCGCTGAGCGCTGCAACAATCAACAGCACCAGATCGGCACCGTGGGCGCGGGCTTCCCAGATCATGTACTCATCGCAGGTGAAGTCCTTGCGGAGCACGGGGATGTCCACGGCTGCCTTCACGGCGTCCAGGTCCGCCAGGGAACCGCCGAAGCGGCGCTCCTCGGTAAGTACGCTGATGATGGAGGCCCCGCCGTCACGGTAAAGACTCGCCAGTGCGGCAGGATCGCTGATCCCGGCTAGCTCACCCTTGGACGGGCTCTTGCGCTTGACCTCTGCAATGACCTTCAGGTCGCTGCGATCAGGCAAGGGTCCGCCCAGTGCCGTCCAGGCGTCCAACGCCGGAGCCACATGCTTGACGCGCTCCTGCAACTCGGCCAGGCTGACTTGGGCTTGGCGGGCCTGCATGTCCTCGCGGACGCCGTCGACGATCTCCAGCAATACGCTCACTGCTAGTGGCCGGTGTTCTTCAGCTTGCTTCCACCAACGCCGTAGCCTGCAGCACGCAGGACCGGGCCCAAGATGACGCCAACAACAATGACGCCCACGCCGATCCAGAACAACAAGGTTGCGCTCTCGCCGATAACAAAAGCTACGCAGCTCACGAGGGCACCAATCAGCATGACGCCTACGCTTGACCACGCTGCCGGGCTGTTGCCATGACCAATCTCAATGCTGTGATCAACGGGTTCCTGTACGGATACTGATGCAGCCGACTTGTTGCTCATTGGTAAATCTCCCTATTTAACGCGGATACTAAAAATACATTCTGCCATTACTTGTCCGTGGAAGCGCAAAGGTGCGCACTCCGCGGACGTGTGCCGCACCTATGCGGTGGGGTCCTCGCCGCGACTGAGCTGGTCCCAATGGTCAATCTCATCGATCGGGCCATCCGATTCGGTGGCGCTTTCCTGCTTGGCGGCATCATATTTGCTGCGTACCTTCCAGTTGCGGCCAAACCACAGAACCAAGAGCGTTGCCAGCCCAAGAACAACTGCCGCCACAATGGCCAGCACGGGGAAGATGGTCGCCGTCGCATCCGAGGGCTGGCCCTCAATGCCTGTTGCGGTACCGACCTCGGTCATGGCCGCTGCCGCCGGATCCAGCACAATGCCAAGAACGACGGCGACAATTCCCGCCGCACTGAGGAAGACAATGCAGCTGGTAACGATCCGCGCCACCTTTCCGGCGATGGAGGTAGCCACGGCACCGGCAAGGGCCACCATGGCGAGGGCGGAAACGGCGACGGCCGCCTTATTGCCGGGAATGTCCAGATCTGTCTGGGCCACCTCGCCCTGGGCGATGGCAACATGGATCCAGGTCTGCGTGGTGGTGCCAAAGACTGCCAACGCTGCGAGGATCGCCAGCAGGATCAGGCTTGCTTTGCGCTGCCAAAACGGTACGCGCTTGGCAGTTGTGTGCGGAAGTTCCGTGGTCATGATTGTGCAGCCGCGCTTTCATCGAGGTCTCGCAGTGAGGCGGCGGCATAAACCGCCCGCAGAGGCGCTGCCGCCTTGTTGACGGTTTCCATGGCCTCGGTTTCGTTGACTGAATCTGCCACGATACCGCCACCGGCCTGGACATAGGCCTTGCCATTGCGCAGCAGTGCCGAGCGGATGGCGATGGCCATGTCCATGTCTCCGGCGAAGTCCAGGTAACCCACAACTCCCCCGTAGATGCCGCGTCGGTGCGGTTCAAGTTCATCCAGGAGGCTCAACGCGCGCGGCTTGGGGGCACCGGAGAGGGTGCCGGCCGGGAATGTTGCGGCCAGCACATCGTAGGCGCTCTTGTCCGGGCTGAGTGTGCCCACCACTGTGGAGACGAGGTGCATGATGTGGCTAAAACGTTCCACCTCCATGAACTGGGTGACGTCCACGGTTCCAGGTTCGCAGACCTTGGACAGATCGTTGCGGGAGAGGTCTACGAGCATCAGGTGTTCGGAGCGTTCCTTTTCATCTGCAAGCAAGTCCTTGGCCAGCCAGATGTCTTCCTCCGTGGTGCCACCGCGTGGGCGTGAGCCGGCGATGGGGTGCGTGATGACTTCCTCACCGAGCACGCTCACGAGAGCCTCCGGGGAGGATCCTACGATCGAGTACGGCTGCCCTTGGGCGTCCTCGAAGCTGTAGAGGTACATGTAAGGGCTGGGGTTTGTGTTGCGCAGGACCCGGTACACATCCAGTGCGGATGCCTCGCAGACCATTTCAAAGCGGCGCGAAACCACCACTTGGAACACCTCGCCGTCAACTATGGCCACCTTGGCCTTGTCGAGGGCCTTGAGGTACTCATTACGGTCCCAGCGTTCTTCAACACTGTCGGCAAAGCTGGCGGCCGGAACATCCAGGACGGACATGGGCTGGGCAACCGGGATCCGCAGCTGGTCCACCATGCCGCGGACCCGGCCCACGGCGTCGTGCCAGGCCGCGTCCACGTTCTCATCGGTTCCGTTGGCGTTGATGGCGTTGGCGATCAACATGAGCGTGCCCTCGTTGTTGTCATGGACAGCCATGTCAGCAACGAGGTTCAACGCCAGCTCGGGCAGCTGGAGGTCATCGGGCGGAGGCGTCGGCAGCTTCTCCCAGTGCCTTACGGACTCCCATCCCACAAAGCCAACCAGGCCGGAGGTAAACGGCGGCAGGCCGGCCAAGCGTTCGGTAGCCAGCAACTTCAGCGTGGCCTCCATGGCGGCCACGGGGTTGCCCTCGAGGGGCACGCCGGCCGGGGGCTCACCCTGCCAGAACGCCCCGCCGTCGTTGGTTGTGAGCGTTGCGCTGGAACGCACGCCAATGAACGAGTAACGCGACCACACACCACCTGCGGCAGCCGATTCCATCAAGAAGGTGCCAGGGGCGCCAGCCGCCAGGGACCGGTACAGGCCAATGGGCGTTTGGGCGTCGGCAAGGACTTTCAAATGGACAGGAACAACCCGGCGGCTGCGAGCCAACTCCCGGAATTCCGCCAGAGAGGGGCTGATGACACCTAAATCTTGCATGGAATGAAAGGCTTTCTTGAGTCAAGCGGTGGATGAAGCGAGGGGCCGGTGCGGGCTAAGCGCCCCGATGGCCCACGACGGCGGCGAGCTCGCGGCCGTCAAAGCAGGTGGTGGTTCCGGTGTGGCAGGCCGCGCCCACCTGGTCGACGTTGATCAACAGTGCATCGCCATCGCAGTCAAGGGCAACGGACTTGACGAACTGGAAGTGGCCGGAGGTATCGCCCTTGCGCCAATATTCCTGGCGTGAGCGTGAGTAGAACGTGACGCGACCTTCGCTGAGCGTGCGGCGCAGGGCCTCATCATCCATCCAGCCGAGCATCAAGACTTCCTTGGAATCGTGCTGCTGGATGATGGCTGCAACCAGGCCGGCGGCATCGTGCTTGAGCCTTGCGGCAACATCGGCCGGCAGGTCGAGGGGCGGCTGCCCGGCGGATTCCACCGGAGTTGACTGGGGTTCTGGGCTTTGTGGCATCGCCACCAATTCTAGTGCCAGACGGGCCTTCAAAAGCCATCCGGGGCCCCGATGCGAAGCAATTGCGGTCGTGTTGGATGGGTTGGTTAGGTAACTAGGCGGCGCCTCGCGGCGGTTCTAGGTGCCACGACGGGCGAATACATGCTAATTTCACAAGTGATGCGATTTGTAGAACCTTCCCGTGAAGTCCTCGCCGAGACCCTGCTGGCAGCTGGGCCTGGTGCCGACACGCTCTGCGACGGGTGGCGCACCCAGGAACTGGCCGCTCACTTATACCTGCGCGAACACAACCCGCGCGCCGGGTTGGGCATGGTTTTGAAACCCTGGAAGAAGGCCACCGACAAGGCCATTGCAAAGCTTGCTGCCGAATCAAGCACCTCAGAAACATTTGCCGCCCTTGTGGCGAAGTTCCGGGCCGGCCCGCCCAAGTTGTCACCCTTCGCCTTGAAGGCAGTTGACCACAGCGCAAACCTCATTGAATTCTTCGTCCACACCGAGGATGTTCGCCGCGCCTCAGACCGCTGGGCACCACGCACTCTCGATGCCGCCTATTCAGAAGTGCTCTGGGCGGATCTGGTCAAGCGCGCGGCAATCTTGTACCGCAGCGTAGATCTCGGCATTGTGCTGGTGAATCCGGAGGGGCCCCGCCACGTCGCCAAACGCGCACCGGTCTCCGTGGCCATCATCGGCGACCCCGGGGAGCTCCTGATGCATGCCAACGGCCGCACCGGCCATGCTCTGGTCTCTTTCGAAGGACAACCCGATGCCGTGGCACTTCTCCAGACGGCCGACGTCGGATTTTAGCCGCGCTTTCTCGCAGTCCAGACACAAAGAAAACCACGCCTCCAAATTATTGAAGGCGTGGTTTTCTTGTGTTTGGACTGCTAGCGGACCTCGTAGCCTGCGTCGCGAATGGCCTTCTTAACATCGGCAATGGCACTGTCCGGGCCGAAGTGGAACACCGAGGCGGCCAGCACGGCATTGGCACCGGCAGCAACCGCCGGCGGGAAGTGCTCCGGCTTGCCAGCACCGCCGGAGGCGATGATCGGGATGTGCACGGCGGCGCGAACCAGGCGGATGAGCTCCAGGTCGAAGCCCTCCTTGGTGCCGTCGGCGTCGATCGAGTTCAGCAGGATTTCGCCCACACCACGGTCGGCGGCCTCCTTGGCCCACTCGATGGCGTCCATGCCGGTGCCCTTGCGGCCACCGTGGGTTGTCACTTCAAAGCCCGACGGCGTGTTTCCGCCTTGGGTTCGGCGCGCGTCAACGCTGAGCACCAGGACCTGCGAGCCGAAGCGGTGGGTGATCTCGTCAATGACGGCCGGGCGGGCAATGGCTGCGGTGTTGATCGAGGCCTTGTCCGCGCCGAAACGCAACAGCTTGTCCACATCTGAGACCTCGCGGACTCCCCCGCCAACCGTCAGCGGGATGAAGATTTGCTCAGCGGCACGCGAGACAACGTCGAAGGTGGTCTCACGATTTCCGGAGGAGGCCGTCACATCAAGGAACGTCAGCTCATCGGCACCGGCCAAATCGTAGCGCTTGGCCAGTTCCACCGGATCGCCGGCGTCGCGCAGGTTCTGGAACTTGACACCCTTGACCACCCGGCCGGCGTCGACGTCCAGGCAAGGAATGACTCTGATGGCAACACTCATGGGTGTCTCCCCCTAGATGCGGCAGGCGTGGATGTTGCTGACCAGGATGGCGCGGGCGCCAAGGTCATACAGCTCGTCCATAATGCGGTTGGTGTCCTTGGACAGGACCATGGAGCGCACGGCAACCCAGTCGGTGTCGCGCAGAGGTGACACGGTGGGTGATTCCAGCCCTGGCGTCAGCGCGGTGGCCTTCTCCATGAGCTTCTTCGGCACGTCGTAGTCCAACAGGACGTACTGGCGGGCCACAAGAACGCTGTGCAGGCGGCGGATGAGAACTTCCACTCCCGCCGGCGGGGTGACCCCACGGCGACCGATCAGCAGGGCCTCGGAGTTCAGGATGGGCTCACCGAAGATTTCCATGCCGGCAGCCTTGAGTGTGCTTCCGGTTTCGACGACGTCGGCAATCGCATCGGCGACACCCAAACGAACCGAGGATTCCACAGCGCCGTCGAGGCGGACCACGGAGGCCTTGATGCCCAGCTCGGCCAGGTATTCACGCAGCAGACCATCGTAACTGGTGGCCAGGCGCTTGCCTTCGAGCTCGGCGGCACTGCTGAAGTCGCCTACCGGACCGGCGAAGCGAAAGGTGGACTTGGCGAAGCCCAGCGGCAGGAGTTCCTCGGCGTCGACCTGTGCATCCATGAGGAGGTCACGGCCCGTGATGCCTACATCCAGCGTGCCTGCCCCAACATAGATGGCGATATCGCGGGGGCGGAGGAAGAAGAATTCGACGTTGTTATCAACGTCAACCATGACCAGCTCCCGGGTATCGCGGCGCTGGCGGTAACCAGCCTCCGTCAACATCGCTGAGGCGGCTTCGGACAGGGAACCCTTGTTGGGAACGGCTACACGCAACATGATAAAAATCTTTCAGATCGGTCAAGCAAAAGGTTTCGGCACGGCAGTGCGTGCCACTTCAGGGTCACAACAAAACGCCACGGCATGTGGCTACAGATGCTTGTAAACGTCCTGAAGGGTCAAACCTTTTGCGATCATCATGACCTGCAGGTGGTAGAACAGCTGGGAAATCTCCTCGGCGCAGGCTTCTTCCGATTCATACTCGGCGGCCATCCACACCTCGGCGGCTTCCTCAACCACTTTCTTGCCGATACCGTGGACGCCAGAATCAATTTCGGCAACGGTACGGGAGCCAGCGGGCCGGGCTGCGGCTTTCTCACTGAGCTCTTCAAAAAGGGATTCGAAGGTCTTCACGCACTACACCTTACTTGCTTCCTACTGCGTTCGCGGATTTTGAGACACCCTAAGTCCACGATGTGAACACGAAGAAGCGCTATCTGGTGCATAACCGCACCTTGTCCGCTTACACGTGGTTGGGCAACCTCGCATAAGCGGACAAGGCACGGTTTTGGGCCACATGCCTCTAGACGCCCAGCTGAGCCAGCGTCACGGCGGTGGCCAGGGCGGCTGTCACGGCCTCGTGACCCTTGTCTTCGACCGAACCGGGCAGGCCCGCGCGGTCCAGGCCCTGCTGCTCGGTGTCGCAGGTCAGCACGCCAAAGCCCACCGGGACGCCGGTGCGGACGCTGACATCTGTCAGGCCCATGGTGGCAGCCTGGCAAACATAGTCAAAGTGCGGTGTTCCGCCACGAATGACAACACCCAAGGCAACGACGGCGTCGTAGCTGGCCGCGAGCCGTGCAGCCGCCACGGGGAGTTCAAAACTTCCGGGGACGCGCACAACTGTCGGGTTTTCAATGCCCGCGTCGGCCGCACCACGCAGGGCACCGGCCAGCAGACCGTCCATGATTTCCGTGTGCCAGCTGGCGGCAACGATGGCCAGTTTCAGGGATCCGGCCTGTGACTTTTCTTCCGAGTTGAAACCGATGACTGGTGCTCCGTGACCGCTCATGTCGTGGGTCCTTTCCGAGTGTTTAAGGTAGTGGGGGTGTTGGTGATGGACAAGGCGTGACGCATGCGGTCCCGTTTGGTTTTCAGGTACCGCAGATTCTCTGCCCGCGCAGGGACTTCCGTGGGCACAACGCGGGCAACGTCAATGCCGTGTTTTGCGAGATCTTCTTGCTTGAGCGGGTTGTTGCTCAACAAGGCAATGCGGGTCAGCCCCATGGAATGCAGAATTTCAGCAGCGGCCGTGTAGTCGCGTGCATCGACAGGAAGGCCCAGTTGCTCGTTGGCCTCGACGGTGTCGGCACCGGCCTCCTGCAGACTATAGGCACGCATCTTGTTTGCGAGCCCAATGCCGCGACCCTCATGTCCGCGCAAATACAGCAGGGTGCCACCGTGGCGATTGATCATCGACAGGGCGTAGTCCAGTTGTTCGCCGCAGTCACAGCGGTAGGAGCCAAAAACATCCCCGGTCAGGCATTCCGAGTGCAGACGAACCAGAGGTGCGTCGGCGTCGGTTGTTTCGCCTGGCCCGGTGGCTGATTCACCCGGTGCCGTGAGGCTGAGGTGTTCGGCGCCGGTCTCGGCATCGATCCAGGCCTGTGCCTCAAACATTCCGAAGCGGGTAGGCAGCTGCACCACAGGCCCACCCGTCACGGCGCCTGCCGGCTTGCTCATGCGGACTCTCCCTCGCGTGCTGCCCTGTATTCGACCAGATCCTCGATGGAAATCAGCACCAGACCGTGCTCGTCAGCGAATTCTCGCAGTCCGTGCAGGCGCACCATTTCACCGGAGTCATCCACCACTTCGGCGATGACTCCCACGGGCGCACACCCTGCCAGCTTGCAAAGGTCAACGGCCGCTTCTGTGTGCCCGGGGCGCTGCCTGACTCCACCTGCCACGGCCCGCAACGGGAAGATGTGCCCGGGACGGGTCACGTTCCGGGGCGTAGAGAGCGGGTCCGCCAAGACCTTCACGGTCAGGGACCGGTCTGTGGCGCTAATGCCCGTGGTGACACCCTGGGCAGCATCGCAGCTTACCGTGTAGGCGGTGCCTTTGGCGTCTTGGTTGTCCACCACCATGGGTGGCAGTGCCATCCGGTCAGCGTCGGAGTGTTCCATGGGGACGCAGATGACCCCTGAGCTGTAGCGAATGGTCCAGCCCATGAGCGCCGGCGTGCTGTGTTCGGCGGCGAAGATGATGTCGCCTTCGTTTTCGCGGTCCTCGTCGTCGACAACCAGCACGGCTTCTCCGCGGGCAATGGCCTCGATGGCCAGCGATACCGGGTCCAGAAGTGTCAGGGCCCGGCTCATGCTGCACCGCCCCCGGTGTGAGCGGCGTTGAGGGTGCTGAACTCGAGCAGGCGCTGAGCGTACTTGGCCAGCACATCCACCTCTAGGTTGACCGTGCCCCCCACTGCCTTCTGACCCAGTCCGGTCTTGGCCAAGGTCACAGGGATGAGTCCCACTTCGAACCACTGCTCCGGCTCGCTGGCCGGGCTCACAGCTGTCACGGTGAGAGACACTCCGTCGATGGCGATGGAGCCTTTTTCGGCGATGTACGGTGACAACTCACGCGGAACAGAAAAACGCAGTCTGTCCCACTTGCCTTGATTTTCACGTTCAACGAGCGCACCGACACCGTCAACGTGCCCCTGGACTACGTGCCCGTCCAGTCGTCCACCCGCGACAACGCAGCGTTCCAGGTTGACCTCGTCGCCGGCACGCAATTCGCCGGTGGTGGTGCGCAGGAGAGTTTCACCCATGACATCGACTTCGATGGTTCCATCAGCCAACGCCACAGCGGTCAGGCAGACGCCGTTGATGGCCAGCGAGCCGCCCAAGTCCATACCGTCAAGCACATCACCGGCTTGAACTGCAAGTACCGCGCTGTCTGTTTCCGGGTGTTGTTCAATCCGAACAACGGTTCCGCGGCCTTCAATAATTCCTGTGAACATATTCAGTTTCCTTCTTCGCTGGAGGACTTCGCCGGCATCAGCGTCAATTTCAGATCGGGGCCCAGCAACTCGACGGGACCGGATGTTGTGGCATCCCATTCCCATCGCTGAGCGTCGGCAAGGGTGCCAATGCCAAGATCGGTCAGGGCAGGAATGCCGGCACCGAGGAGGGTTGGGGCAAGGTAAACCACAAGCTCGTCAACCAGGCCCTTGGCCAGGAACGCCGCATTGATCTTCGCACCACCCTCGATCATGAGGTGGCCTACGCCTCGCCCATGCAATTCGTGCACAACCTCGGCTGGATCGTGGGTGTGCAGGGCCAGGAAGTCATCGGCACCCAACCGGTCAGGGGTGCTGGGTGTCCCAGCCCTGCCGCGGACGGCGGCGTCAGCCGGGATCTCCCGCAAGCCCATGACTACCCGGATGGGCTGCTGCTCGGCGTCGGACCCGTCGGCCGCGCGCGCCGTCAGGCGGGGATTGTCTGCCAAGACCGTTTCCGTCCCCACCACGATGGCATCGACCCGGGCCCGCAGTTCGTGAGAGTCCAGACGGGACTCTTCCGAGGTGATCCATTGGCTGGTGCCGTCCGCTGCGGCGATGCGGCCGTCAACGGTCTGGGCGAGCCTGGCCGTGATGAAGGGACGCTTTTCCTTGACGGCAATAAACCACTGCCGGTTCAAGTCTTCGGCTTCCACGGCCATGAGGCCCATGCGGACGTTGATGCCTTCGTTGTGGAGAATTTCGGCTCCTCCTGCGGCGGGCAGGTGGGGATCCCGGACAGCGAAAACTACGTTGCCGATGCCGGCGTCGAGTATGGCCTGGGTGCAGGGCCCGGTGCGGCCCAAGTGACTGCACGGCTCTAACGTAATGATTAGCGTTGCCGCCGAGAGATCGCGCTTGACGCCGGTGCCCAGGAGGCGATTGATGACGTCGGCTTCGGCGTGCGGAGTTCCGGCGCCACGGTGGTAACCAATGGCGAGGAAGGTGCCATCGGCGTCGATGATGGCCGCACCGACCAAAGGATTGGAACCGCGCACGCCTTGGCGGGCTGCGGACAGGGCCGTTTCCATACCCAGAATCTCTGCGGCAGTAAATTGCTCATTCTCAGAACTGTAGGGGTCTGTTCCGAAGGAACCGTGGTTCAAATTGCCGAAGTTCATGAGTTGGCCTTTCTATTGCCCACAGTGATGTCAGGGAAGGTGGTGTCGACCGAAACGCGGCGGGCTTGCGCATCGGTGGTGTGCCGCACCCTCCACCATACGAAGAATCCGGCCAGAGTAAAGGCGCCGTAGAAGATGTACATGAAGGCTGAGGCAAAATAGCCGGCGCTGAAGAGCAGGGGCACGCCCACTAGGTCAACTGCGACCCAGATGAGCCAGAATTCAACCCAGCCCTTGGCCATTCCGTACGTGGCCAGCAGTGATCCCATGAAGATCCAGGCATCGGCCCACACCGGTTCATAGGATCCCAGGGCCCGGAAGATGGGGGTGAGGATGGCCGTTCCGGCGATCATGGTGGCGACCAGTAGCCAGCGGACGCGGGTCCCGGCCCAGCGGGGGGCTACCGCCTCGCCCACGTGAGTGCCGTCGTCGCCCTTCTGGTGGCGGGTTTGGTTCCAGCGATGCCAGCCGTAGATGGAGACCGCGATGAACATGATTTGGCGGCCGGCCTGGCCCAGCAGGTTGACGTGATCGGCCGAGCCGAAGACGGAACCCATGAAGACTGTGAACAACAGGACGTTGCCGACGATGCCCACAGGCCATGCCCAGATTTTACGGCGCATACCGCCGAGGGCGCTGGCGAGCCCGAAGAGATTGCCTATGACTTCACGCCACAGGAGGAACCCGCCACCGGCGAATTCAAGCTTGGCGTCAAAGAGCCATCGCAGAAAGTCCATCGTTACCTTTACCCTTTCAAGACCGCGATGGCTCCGGGGGTAACGTACAGCGAGGCTCGCCTCAAAGCAAGGATCCAGGCAGAGTTCAAGACTCCACTACTGCACCCCTGACCTGACGGCCATGACTGTTCGTGCTTCTCCCATCCAGACTTTAACTGTCGGTTCCGGAATTTCACCAGATCAACCGTTCGCGGCAAACTGTTTCCAGCTTGCTGCGCGCGGGTCGCGGACTATAACCGCCGGTTCGGAATTACACCGACCCCGGAGCACGTGATACTTCTTGTTCTTAGCCCGCAGATGCGGGCTTTGGTCAATGGTACGACACCTTGAAGCTGCCATACTCAATGTTTACTTTATGTGTAAGGCGCGCCGGGTCAAATTCATTCCCGCGCGCCTCCGGCCACCTTTAGCGAAAGGCGAGTTGGCCTTTGGCACGGAGTGAATCAATGGCCTCAGCCGGTGACGAAGTTCCGTAGACGGCCGAACCTGCAACGAAAACATTCGCGCCGGCCTCGGCGGCACGGGTGATGGTTTCCTCGGTAATGCCACCATCCACCTGAATGGCCACGTTGAGGCCGCTACCTTCGACCGCGGCGCGGGCGCGGCGGATCTTGGGCAGGGTGACGTCGAGGAAGGCCTGGCCGCCGAAGCCTGGTTCCACTGTCATGATCAAGAGCATGTCCAGCTCGCCCAAAAGGTCCAGGTAAGGCTCGATGGGTGTGGCTGGGCGCAAGGCCATGCCCGCCTTGGAACCCCTGGCCCGCAATTCCCGGGCCAGCTTGATGGGGGCGCTGGATGCTTCCACGTGGAACGTCACCGAAGCGAGGCCGGCATCCGCGTACAGGGGTGCCCAACGGTCCACATCGGAAATCATCAGGTGGGCGTCCAGGGGCACGGGGCTGATCTGCTGGATCCGCTCAACCACGGGAAGGCCAATGGTTAGATTCGGCACAAAATGATTGTCCATGACGTCAACGTGAACTGCGTCAGCGTTGGCGATCCTGCCCAGCTCTGCTTCAAGGTTGACGAAGTCAGCGGACAGAATGCTGGGGTTGATGCAGCATGTGGGCGTTGGGTTAGTCATGAAGGAACCTCTCGGTGTGCGGGCAGTGCGGGGATGTCCGGACTGGGCGTTCCTCAAAGTGTTAGGCCTTGGGGACACCCAGCCCGGCGGGGCAGATCAGGTGCTGCGGGTCAGTTCTTGCGGATCAGCGCAATGAACATGGCGTCGCTGCTGTGCAGGTGCGGCCACAGCTGAGCCATCTTCTGGTGTGCCGCGATGGGCGATTCCGGGTTGCCGGCACGCAGATCTCCACTGAGGCTGACAGCGTCAAGGGCGGCACCGGCGTCGAGCAGTTCAACGTCCGTGCGCTTGCGCATGGCGTCCTCAACAACTGCCACGGTTTCGGCCACATGCGGCGAACAGGTCACATAGGCCACCACGCCACCGGGCTTGAGCGCATCAAGGGCAGAGGTGAGCAACTCTCGCTGCAGCGGACCGAGCTCGGAAACATCCGAGAGCTTGCGGCGCCACCGTGATTCGGGGCGGCGGCGCAGGGCACCAAGACCCGTGCACGGTGCATCGACCAGGATTCGGTCAAACGATCCCGGGTGCTCCGTGCCAATGTCCCGGCCGTCACCGGTGCGAACCGTCCACGTGTCCTGCGGAACGGCAACGAGTGCCTGCGAGACCAATTTGGCACGGTGGGCAGAGGGCTCATTGGCAAGAATCCAGGCACCCTTTTCGGCTGCGAGGGCCGCCAACAGGGCTGCCTTGCCGCCCGGGCCGGCGCACATGTCAAGCCAGCGCTCTTCGCCGTCGGCGAGTTCTGAGGTGATCTCGACGGCGGCCAGGGCGCGGGCCACCAGCTGTGAGCCGGCGTCCTGAACACGGACAGAACCATCACGAACGCTCTCCAGTCGGCTCAAATCGCCACCGGAGGACAGCGCGGAATCCTTCACCAGCTCACCGGGAGTGAACCCGGCGTCGAAGGCCTCGGTGAGGTCTCCCAAGCCGGGCAGGGCAACGAGATTCACGACAGGAGCGGCGTTGTCGGCTTCCAGCAAGGCAGTTATTTCAGAAACGTCACGGCCGTGGGCTACGAGAGCCTGGCGCAGGGCCCGCACAATCCATTCCGGGTGCGAGTGCTCGATCGAGGCAATCTTGACGTCGTCGCTGAGACCGTCGGTGAGCTCGGCCAACCATTCGGGCATTTCCTTGGCGGCGACCTTGCGCAGCACAGCATTGACCAGACCGGAGGGACCGGCGCCAATCACGGCACGTGCCAGGCCAACGGTCTGATCCAGGGCGGCGTGGGTTGGTACGCGCATGGCCATGAGCTGGTGGGCCCCGATGCGAAGCGCGTCCAGGATGGCCGGGTCCAGCTCGCTGAGCGGGCGGTCCACGCATTTGGCCAGGATGGCATCGTACGTTCCTTGGGCACGCAAGGCGCCGTAGGTCAGTTCCGTGGCGAAACCTGCGTCGCGGCGGTCCAGCCCGTGGCGACGGATGCGGGTGGGCAGTACAAGGTTGGCGTAGGCATCGTCTGCAGAGACGGCGCGCAGCACTTCAAAGGCCACCAACCGTGCGGGATCGGCAATACGGGTGCGTTCACCCGGCGCAGTTTCGGTGCGGTTGCGGCCGGTGCTGCGGTTGCGTTCGCGTCCCGCATCGTCACGACGCCGGACACCTCCTAGGCCCGAACCGCTCCCCTGCTGGTTGTTGCGGTGGCTCGAACGTCCGCCTTGCTCGCTGGTCATTCAAACACCACATCTTCCTTGTTGCCCAGGCCTCGTGCCCAGTCAGTAGCTTTCATTAGTTTTTTGCCTGCGGGCTGTACGTCCACGAGTTCTACGGCGTGTGAGCCGGTGCCAACCAGCACTGACTTGGCCTCGAAATGCAGCTGTGCGGGGGCAAGTCCGGTGATGTCGGTGCGCATGCCCACGGGGCCAAGCTTAAACCGTTGGCCGGCCAGCATGGTCCAGGCGCCTGGCTCGGTGGTCACGCCACGAATCCTACGGTTGATGGCCAACGCAGGATCACGCCATTGAACGTGGCCATCCTCCAAAGTGAGCTTCGGAGCCAGCGAGATTTCGCCTTGCTGGACAACTCCCGTCAGTCTTCCGGCGCCCAAGCCGTCGATGGTCTGGGCCAGTAGGGTGGCGCCGCTGTGGGAAAGCCGCTCCAGCAGTTCCGCGCTGGTGTCGGTGGGCCGGATGGCTTCGGTCATGGTTCCGTACACGGGGCCGGTGTCCAAGCCTTTTTCCAGCAGGAATGTGGACGCTCCGGTCACCTCGTCGCCATTAATAACGGCGTGCTGGACCGGTGCCGCACCTCGCCAGGCAGGCAGGAGCGAAAAGTGGAGATTGATCCAACCGTGCTCGGGAATGCTCAATGCGCTGGGTGGAATCAGGGCGCCGTAGGCCACTATGCCGGCAACCTCGGGCGCTGCGGCAGCAATGGCTGCGGAAGCCTCGGCGTCGATCTTGTCTGCCTTGATGATGGGCAGGCCCAACTCGGCTGCCCGGGCGGCAACGGGCGACGGCGTCATGACGCGTTTGCGTCCCAGCGGTGCGTCCGGGCGAGTCAGGACGGCGACGATCTCATGTCCTGCGGCACGCAAGGCTTCCAGGGAAGGCAGTGCTACGGCTGGTGTTCCGGCAAAGAGAACCCTCATTGGGCGGCGCCTGCACCAAATGCGGAGCCAACTGTGCGGGCACGCTTTGCCACGGTTTCGGCAGTGACGTCGTGGTAGTCGGCCATGCGGATGGCGCGAAGCGCTTCCTTGCGGTCATCGCCCTCGAGGCGGTCTACGTACAATTTTCCATCCAGGTGATCGGTTTCGTGTTGGAAGCACTTGGCCAGCATTCCGGTGGCTTCCATGTCGATGGGGTGGCCGTGCTTGTCCACGCCGGTGATCCGCACCCAGCGGTGACGGTTGACGGTGAACCCGAGTCCGGGCACAGAGAGGCACCCTTCCGGCTCACCCGGGGCCAGGTCGTCACTGGCCACGAGGATCGGATTAATGACATGGCCCTCATAGCCGTCAACGGAGTAGGTGAAGATTCGCTTGTTCACGCCAATCTGGGGTGCCGCCAAGCCCGCGCCTCGAACATCCGCCATGGTTTGGTGCATGTCGTCAATGAGTTTGGCGAGTTCAGGCCCGAAGGTTTTCACTTCTTCGGCAACGGTTCTCAGGACAGGGTCGCCGATGATGCGAATGCTCAGGATAGCCACGGGTGGGCACCTCACTTTGGTATTGACGCGAGACGGAAAGGGATCGCAAAACTGCTACCCGTCCAGTCTAGTTGTCAGTTACCGCCCCGGCGGCGCAATATCGAGCAAAGGTGTCCCGGCTGCGGCCGCATCCAATGACGTTTGCCACACGCGGCGCAGTGAGGCGAATTTAAACCAATGTGCTTTGAGAACCTCCGGGTTGGCGCGCAGGGTTCGCACTTCGGTCTCGCCGATGGCCACGCCGAGCAAGATCGGGTCCTGACCGTACTTCCATGGCTCCCAAGTACCTGCGGCTTCATCCACAATGGATTCCTCCGCCTTCATTCCGGCAACAAGTTGCATCACGACCTTGGCGTCCAGGCTTTTGACCTGTCCATTGCGATCCGTGCCTTTGGTTTTGTAGTCAATAATGCACAGTTTCCCGCCAATGGTCGCGACCAGGTCCAGGGTCCCGGCGTAGCCCAATGTTTCATTCCAGACGGTGACTTCGGGAGCTATCGGCTTGACCTGGAATTCGTCCCACCAAGTATCAAAACGAAGCGCAAAGTTTTCTTCCCCATTTTCGGCAAGGGCCGCACGGGCTTCAACTATTTGATGCGGGCGGTCCAGGGCGCGTAGTGCCACCTGTTCACAATAGTTGTGTACGCGATCACCGCGGGCCGCTGCGGCGTCACGGAATTGTTCAGCCGCATTTGAGCTGTCACGAACCACCGTACGCAATTGTCCGGGGTTACCCACGGCGGTTCCCAGGTCAGGGTGCTTGGCTACGGCCGTGGCCGCCATATAGCCAATCCACCCATCCAGGGTGGTGGCCTGTTGGCCGATCACGGTGGTGATGGAAGGAACCTTGGGTGGATCTTGCAAGGAACGGGCGTACATGCGCCCCAATTCGGTACTGTGTGCCAATGCTGGTGCTGTCATGCCTCTACTATTCCACTCCTGTGTGACAGTGTGCAGCAGCGAGGCTGACCACTGTGGATAAGTCTTGGCCCGGCTGCCGAGGAGCTTGCGCCCACAGGGCCGGATAACAAAAATGCCGAAACCCTGGGGGTTTCGGCATTCATGTTTATTTGGAGTGGTCGACGAGATTCGAACTCGCGACATCCACCTTGGCAAGGTGGTGCTCTACCAGCTGAGCTACGACCACAGGGAACTACATCAAATGAACTGTGACATTCATTCGTGGGCGATACTGGGATCGAACCAGTGACCTCTTCCGTGTCAGGGAAGCGCGCTACCGCTGCGCCAATCGCCCATATTTACTTTTTCAAAAGACTCGCATGAAAATGCCGGAATCCTGGGGATTCCGGCATTTCCTGCATTCTTACGAGTGGTCGACGAGATTCGAACTCGCGACATCCACCTTGGCAAGGTGGTGCTCTACCAGCTGAGCTACGACCACATGTGTTGCTGCACTACACCGTTTGATTTTCATCAAAAGAACGAACAATGAAGTTCATTCGTGGGCGATACTGGGATCGAACCAGTGACCTCTTCCGTGTCAGGGAAGCGCGCTACCGCTGCGCCAATCGCCCAATGCATCCCGCTGAACTATACAGCAAAATACCTTGGATCAGCCAAATGGAGGTGGGAACGGGATTCGAACCCGTGTGCACGGATTTGCAGTCCGTTGCCTCGCCTCTCGGCCACCCCACCGTGAGTGCTGAACGGTGTCCTACGAGTGGTCGACGAGATTCGAACTCGCGACATCCACCTTGGCAAGGTGGTGCTCTACCAGCTGAGCTACGACCACTTGAGCTTCATTTCCACACCTCCGCGTTTCCGCTTCGGCAGTCCGTGTTGCTGCGGTGAAAACATTACCCGAGCACATTCCCAAACACCAAATCGTGGGTGCCCTGGCATGGGGGCCCACTCCTCCCTGATGCCTGGATCGTTGAATTGGCGCGGTTTACTCGCCAACCATTCGAATTACAGCCATGTCATTAGAGTGCCGTTTTGGGGCATTTTTGCCGATTTTCGCCAAATTCACCCATGAGGCCCTCGTCACATTTAGCTTTTCGCCCCTTACCCACTGGCCAATTTCCACACCATTTCGCAGCACGCCGACCACTCCCCTGCGATCGCCTGGGGATTCGAAAATGCCGATTATGAGCATGGGAATCTTTGAGCTAGTGTTTTACACGCACCACGGAGTACAGCTAATTTTGCATCGCGGATTAAAGTACTTCATTGGGCGATTGGCGCAGTGGTAGCGCGTTCCGTTCACACCGGAGAGGTCGCTGGTTCGAACCCAGTATCGCCCACCTGAAAGAAAAGCCCTACTGACCAGCACAAACGCTGATCAGGAGGGCTTTTTCGTGCCTGAACTTTGAAGTCAAATCACGGAGTGTGCCACAAACGTGCCACACTCCCCCGCCCGTGCAAAGTCACTTCGGAAGGCGGACTCCGCTCAGCCAGCTCGAGGTGCCGCCCCTCAATCAGTCACATGCTGCTGTGCCAGCCCGGCAGTGCTTCGTTGAGAGCTTCCAGCCGCCATTGTTTTAGGTGTCCTTCTGCTCGGCCCTGGTGTTGGGTGTGGAGCCAAACGCCGAGGCTATGCTCTTCTTCGCTGTCGTAGCGCTTGTAGCGCGGCATCGCACCTGTCTCCTCGACGAATGCGTGAAGCTGTGCGAGGCGTTCTCGCCAGTGCTCATCCCGATTCACCGAGGGTTCCCGGTATGTCCAGCCAGGCAGCTTGTCCATCAGCGTGATCTGAATGTCGGGAAGTTCGCCACGGATATGCAGAGCGCGCTGGTGGGCAACCCACCGGGCCAACGAGGATTCTTCCTCATCGCCACTGGCAGCGGGTAGCCGAGCATGGGCGGCTAGGAAGATTTGGGTGTCTTTGTATCGGCGTTGCCAGTGCGTGGTGGGCCAGCCTGGGCCGCGTGCCGCGTTGGCTGCATCATGAATGGGCCGGATCTCATCGTCGTAGATTTGCCTGACCTGCAGGTGACGTTGCACGGTCGAGAGCGGCCGGCCTGTCAGATCGGAGATCTCGCGCACGGTCATCCCAGACTTGTACATCCGATCCCACGACGGGTGTAACGAGATATCCCAGCGCAACATGCGTCCACGCTAAACCATGCCGCCGTCTTTGTCAGTGCCTGCCCATATTGTGCTGGACATGGAAACTGTGAAAGTGGAGACAGCGTCGGGTGCGCCTGTGTCGTTCATCCGTGACGGCCGGACGTGGCATGTGGGCGCGGTGCCTGTGCGGTGGTTTGAGCGTGTGCCGTGGTGGGAGACAACAACCCGTGCGCCCAAAGATGGGATGCTGCGAATCGACGTTGCGGTCTGGCAAGTGCAGGCCCGGATCGGACACAACCCACGGTCTCCACTCGTCACCTTCGAGCTAGTGCTCGGCCAAGACCGTGCGTCGTGGTCGGTGCGGTCCATGGAATCGGTGGCGGCGTGAGTTTGTCACACCCTCGGGCTATGGTTACCCCATGATTATCACGGCATTGGTGGAGACTATTGAGACGGGCGCCCTAGAGGTCACGTCAGTGGATTGCAAGGACTACACTTCAGGCTTCGAGCAGCTCAAGCGGACCCTTCCTGAGGGTGTACGGCTGGTGAGTGTACGGCCAGAACGGTAAAGAAAAGAAAGCCCCCACCCGAGAAGGTGGGGGCTTTACTTGTGTGCACATTTATCCGAATTCAGTGCCAGAAAGCAGGAATTTGAGACTGGACGGGCCACAAGGGCGTGTCTAAAATTGGTGCCACTAAGTTTCCCTATGGTCTCAGAATCTTGTTTCGGAAGGGTGATAAGTGATGTTCAAGCAAAGCAAAAACACATCAGATCCCCACGCCCTGGAGCGAATCCAGACTGGCGAAATGGACCAAATTTGGTGCGATGTATGCGAAACAGATGAGTACGTGCTCATTGAAAGTGCACGACGCCGCCGACGCAACGATGCAGGGGTTTGGTTTGTTGACTACACCTGCAGGAACTGCGACAACTTCTATGGCCATGAAATCGAAATAGACGGCCTCAACACCGCTACGGCACACGCGATCATCACCGTGATGCAAGAGCCAGGACACAGCGTGAGAGTGAACCCCGATTAGGTGTTGGTGCTCGCCGTGGGCACCGTCTCTCCCTGCATGAGGGTAGCCATCGACTCTGCTCCGGGTCGGTGGCTACCTTTACTGTGTTGGCATTGGTGGCTCAACTTCAAGACGGCCCGTTCGTTGGCGGTCTCGTCCCACACAGTCAACACCCTCTAATTATGAAACTTGCTAGCCAACGTGGCAACGACTTGAGAGTCACGATTTCGCCTGCAGGTGTAGATTCTGACAAACCCTCACTCAACCAACGGAAGGCCGTGCCACTCATCGTCAGGCACACCGTGAACGCCGACCGCCGGGAACCACTCCGACATATGCCCGACCAGAGCCGAGGTCCATTCCACATACACAAGTGATCGCGTGTATCCACAGGCCAGCCCGTAAATACTCCCAACCTTCACCCAACGCCGTGCGTCTCCCTCTAAGAACTGGATGCGCCCGTGATCTGGGCAACTTGCTTGGACACGATCCATCCACAGCAGGTGCGCAAAACTTTGGTCAGGCTTCTTCACCCACCCATGATGCACTCCCCCACTGACACTGACAATCAGTTCATGATCATCACCGCAATGCTCGAGACCATCTCGACGGGCGCCATCGAGACCACATGAGTTGAATGCCAGGACTACGCGGCCGGCTTCCAGCAGCTCAATCGGACCTTGCCTGAGGGTGTGCGGCTAGTAAGCGTCCGGCCAGAGCATTAGGCTACGGTCATGAATCCAGACACAGAAACACCTCAGCCGACCGAAGCCCCCGAAGAATCCCCCGCAACTGGGAACAAGAGGGACTACCAAGAGCAGGTAGCCGGCGAATTCGATAAGTACGACAATGACATGTGGGCCGATGACCTCGGCTAGTTCTTAAACACAAGTAGGCCCCCACCAAACGGTGGGGCCTACTTGTGTCAGTTATTATTTGCCGTCGTCGGGGTAGATAGCGTGACGGTCACGAGCCACGGCTTCGTGGTACTGGTCAGTCAACAGCGCGTCAGGTTCCGGCAGCGGCGGGGTAGGTAAGGGCTTAGGTGCTTTGCCAAGCCGCTGCAGGTACGCCGCCAGGGACATGAGAACGGATCTGACGACGAGCACCCCAACCGCGGCCCAGAAAAGCGGAGACGTTACATCTCCCGTGTTGAGCAGCAGCAACAGCCCGCCGCCGATGGCAATGAGCGCATCCATGCCGAAGCCCTGCCACAACGTGCGGAGGGCACGCTGCAGCGCGTCAGCCTTGTCCACAGTCAGCACGCGCCGGCCGGTCACTTGTTCAACTCCGCGGGTGCGCTGGCAACGCTGATGTCGACCTTGACGACGCCCTCAGCCAGTGCCGTTTTGACCGTGTCCGAGATTGCCTTGACACTGGCATCATCTTTGGCGGCAATCGCATTCAACGTCTGAATTGTGCCGTCTGTCTTCCATGCCACCTCAGCTGCGAGGCTGGTCTTGCCACCAAGGGCGGCACCAGAACCCTTGCGGTCGAATGTGGTGTTGAGGGTCTTATCCGCAGCGGTACCGCCGATGAGATCCGCGAGGTACTTGCGTCCGTCTTCGTGGCACAAAATCCACCACACGTCCTTGAGGGCTTGCTGATTTCCGGGGTATGGCTGAGGTGTCATGCTGTCTCCTAAGTGAGTGCGAGACCGAGGTCAACAAGGAATTGCTGATCGGCGGTGTAGGTGGGGATTGTTGTGATGTTGCTGGTCTGGCCTGCCACTGCTGGCGGGGTGCCGATCCAGCGGAGGTATCCGTAGAGGTAAGTTTTGGGCCACTCATGAATGCGCCCTGGTGAGCCGTGCTGGCCGCCGTTGTCGTCTTCGAACCCGTCACCTAGGCCATTCAGCTCGAGCACCCGAATGGAGTTGCCAAGGTCGGCGAGGATCATGAAGATGTGCCCGACACCGTTGCCAAAGAAGCTGCGGTTCATGATGCCGAAGTCACCGGCCACCGCTGTCTTCTCCGGAGTGATCGCGTCAAAGAATTCCCACATGCGGTTCGTCGGCGCGGTCCAGTTCATCTCCCACACTGCTGCAGCGTCCGGAGTTGGCAGATTGTCGGTGAATCCGAGCCGATACCGGGCCCAAATCCACAGGTCCATACACTGGTAGCCGTATCGCTGGTCGACGTTTAGGTCACGTCCGGCGAGGTCCTGGGTGCGTCCATTGCAGTTCGCTACCGCGTAGTCAGCGAAAGCTTGCATTGCCGCTTGACTGAAAGCCATGAGCCCTCCTTAGGGCAATAGGAAAGCCACCCGGATTAGGTGACTTAGAGTCGGTCGTTCTGTTCTTGTTGTCTGCCATGCTCCCGAATCAGGGAGGGGTCAAGGTGTTCCCGAAGTTGTTCCGGGATGGAGGGGATCGGCGGCAAGGACCCGTCACGGGCCCAGAGCAGGAACCGCTCAATGAAATTCATGCTGATCCGGAAGACGTGCGTTACCTTGTCGAGGTCCTCCCGCAGTAGGCGCAGTTTGTCTCCCTGCTTCTCGTGGCTTTCCTTGAGGGCACTCACCTCCTCCTGCAACCGTTTGAACATCGCCGCGTTGATTGATTCGGCCCGCTCATAGGCGGCGGCGTCAACCTCGACTTCTTTCACCTTTACCGAAGCGCGCCCGGCGTACCGGGATGCGCCGTAGGAGAAAACTGCGGTGACGACGATCCCAGCTATCGTCAGCCATCCTTGTACGGTCATCGGGCCATCCGTTCGTCTCGATCGCTTGGACCCTGCATCCCTGAGACCACCATGACCGCACCGGCAATCGCCCAATAGAGGCAAGTGGTCACCCAGCCAGTCTTGGAAGTTCCGAGCATCCAGCCAATGAGGTAGAGAAAACCCCAGATAGTAGGGGCGAGCGTCAACCCGATGAATGAGAACCGATCCCGCGGCCGTGGCAATGTAGCTCCGACGAAACCGACGACAGCGACGACAGCCCAGATGAAGCCCAGATAGTGCACATGCACGCCTGGCAGCCAAGACAGCGCGGACGATCTGCCGGCGCTGGGAGGGACCAGTAGGTAACTAACGCTCACCAGTGTGTAGACGGTGGCGAACAGGACTTGGAACGCTCCCCTCCGGCCGTTGATGATAGACCAGCGCGGCTTGGGTTTTTTGGTCATTGCAGCCCCTTTCGGGCAAAAGAAAAACCACCAGGTGTCTGGTGGTTTGGGTGGGGAACTTAACCGGTCGATACAAGCCCGTAAAACGGATCTCAGCCTGTGTAAAACGTAACCTCGCCCGGGCAACCTGGTATGTGCGTATGGTGGGCTACATGGGGAAAAAATATGATCATCAGGAACGCCAAGTTCGCGAGATGGCATCCCGGAGGCGCAGGCAAATCGCCGTGTACGTCGGACTTGGGCTGCTCGTTGTGGCGGCAGTGGCAGTTTCGCTCTACGCCCTCGCTTAGATTCCACCGGATTGTGCAGACCGCTTGCATAGGCAGGCCACTCCGCTGTCGTCGGCACTAAGCAGACATAGGTACCTCCGAGTCAAGGTCGAGTACTGGCCACTCTGTCCGTGATCAGCGCCCGGCTCTAGTGTCTGAGCATGAAACGACTACATGATGCATTCCGCCAGTTCGTGGTCAAACATATTGTGGCCATTGACCCGTGCCCTGAGCTCTCCTTCCTTGACCAAAACGACCGTCTAGCCCATGGGGAATATGTGCCAGGAGGGTTCGGAATTTAGCTGGTCTTGTCGCGCCCCACTGCCGACGCTGCCCATTTGGACAAGTCACAAAGAAGTCATAGTCCAATTGGCTAGTGGAAGCTTCAAGTTTCGGGGTATCCTATGGATTCAAATAATCTATTGGGGGAACATTGGAAAGCTTCGAAGAAGAAGTATGTCCTGAGTGTGGCCACGAAATCGGCAGCCGTCAGACCTGGGCAGTCACGCTCTATAAATGGATGAGATTGAAGCCACGCCGGTTTAGGTGTGCATCCATGTACGAGGACGGTGTAGCTGCATGGTCGGCAGTCGAATGCCAGTGCACCAACGCCACGCACTCCGCGACACGTTCTAACGACCGACAACTTCTATAAACGAAAAGGCCCCGCCATTTGGCAGGGCCTTTCGTCATGGTTACTTGATGACGAGTAGCTTTTCTCTCGGCTTCACAAGCAGCGTCGGATCCGCGGTCTTGCTGGTCGATGAGACACCAAGTCCAACCCATGCTGCGATGACGCATACCGGTGCTGTCAGCGTCCAGTACTGCGCAGTGATCATTGCGATCATAAGCGCGAGGATAGCCGTGGCGGCACTGATCGCATAGAACGTATCCTTCTTGACCAGCCAAGCCATCGCGGATACAAGGAGGGCAAAGAACACAACCATTCCGATCCACCCGAGCTGGACACCAATCATCAGGAAGCCGTTGTCAGTCGTCAACTCCCCAAGAGGCGCAATGTCTGGACGGATCTGCGACATTGGTCCTGCTGAGCCGGACCCCGCGCCGAACGGGTTCTCGATCATTGCTTGGATGGCACGAGGGTAGACGATTGCCAGGCGGTCGTTGAACGATCGATCTCCGGTCAGGTCGGTCAGTGTGAGTGCGCGATCTACGGCGGTTATCACTCGCTCGTTGCCACTTGCCTGAACCATCAATATCAGCGCAACCGTGGAGACCGCGGCTATTGACCCATACTTGGCCAGACGCTTCACCAAGTCACCATTGCCCCACAAAGCTAGAGCGATCACCAAGGCCGCAACGGCGGCGATGAGCGAGGTTCGCGTCAAGCTCAGAGCCATCGCCGCAGCCAATGCAACACCAGCCACAAGCAACCATGTCCGGTACCAGCCCTTGGTGTGAGCGGCGGACATGAACAAGGCGGGGGTCAGGCACGCGGCCAGCAGCCCAAAGTCCTGGTTCGTGGGCAATAGCCCCATAGTCCGAATCGTGTCGCCGACGCCATAGGTCGAGAGGCCCGCTGTAATTTCCGCCATTTCAGCGCCGGTGAATCCTATTGTCGCCTGCCGGAGGGAGAATGCGGCATTTCCAACGACAACGACAACGACTGTAGCCACTATGGATAGCCGCCTTTGACCCCGGGTGTAGTCAGTGGCTCCGGATGAGATAGTGCCGGCGACAGCGAATGCGCAGAGCAGTGGGAATACTAGAGCCAGCCCTGATCGCAGGCCGAATGTTATCCCGCTGCCGAAAACTGAAACCACCGTCGCCAAGGCACAGCAGAACATGTAGATTGCGGCTAGCTTCGGAGCGACGCCGCGAAGCTTCGTCTGCATGGCGAATCGCAATCCCCAGAACGCCCCAAGTGCAGACAGCCCGATAAGGCTTACTTGAACAAGCGGGCCGACTGCTGGCGCGTAGAGGCCAATGGCCCCCACTACCCCGTAGAGAAGGATCGCGACACATACCGCAGTAGTGACAACCCCGATACGGAAGCACAAGGGTGCTGCCGTCACCACCACCAAAGCAAGGACTCCGGCAATCGGCTGGCCGAAGGCCACTAAGATCCCGCATAGAGCCAGACCAATGTGGGCAGCTATCAATACTGCGATCTTGTCTTTGTTCAAGGTATTCCCCATCCGTGTCACACCACTCAGGAGGTGACGCATCCCGCTAAGGATACCGGACACGATCTACCCTGTAGGGGCTTTGCCCATGAACCCCAGAAGCCAGATATTCGAGCCGGGGTACACGATGGTGTTGAGTGCGCTGGGCTTCCATTGCCTGTTGCCGCCACCGTGGGATGCGAAGACGCGCATGTTTGCATCAGGGGCCGTGACCAGCTCACCTGTTCCGCCACCGTGGGTAACGTATGCGCGCATAGTGGTGTCCGGCGTCAGCAAAACAGTTCCAGCACTGTTCACGAACTGAATCTTGAGTGTTGTCGTTGAAGTAGGGCTTGTCGTGCTGGTGACTACCGGGCGCGTGGCACCGCGAGGATTCAACGAGACTCGCTGTGTTGCCGTCAGTGGAATAGCAGCGTGAGTAAGCGTCAACACACCCGTGCTGGTGTCGAACGCAAACCCGGTAAATTTTCCGTCTTGTGACGACCAGTTGGTCCCGTCAAAGGAAACGTAGTCAGCGATTCTAGGCGAGTTGTCTCGGACCTCAAGGGAAAACTTGCCAGTGTCCAGCGTCCCCGCAGCTCGTGGCGCATTGAAGCTGTAGAACTCGGTGCGCGCTACTGCGTTAATGGAGTACTGGGCCGATGCAGGAACTGGCTCGTGGGCTAGGGTCAGTATCCCGCCGGAAAATGTTGGGGTCAGCTTTCCGTCTTGCGAAACCCACGCGGAACCGTTGTAGCTCACATAGTCGGATGCAGCCGGGGCTGCTTGGCTGATGCGGATGTCAGTGTAAGTCTGCGTGACGGAAGTGCCGCAAGAGAATCCGTTGCGGGCAAGCGTTTCATCTGGAACCGCCATGAAGGTGACTGTCATTCCCGAGGGGCCGACAACACCAGGGTAATTTACCCGGATGTATCCGTAAGGACCGGTCGAGTCATCGACTGTGTCAATCGAAGTGATTCCGATGGGCCGATGGTTTGACCCTTCAAGGAGTAGCTGCCAGCCGCTGCCATCTCCAAGATTGCGAATCACGCCCGCAAGCCACACGTACTCGTGCCCGTCTTTGGCTTGAGGCGCGCCAGTCAGCCCAATAGCGGCAGAAAGAGCCGTTCCTGTCAGCGTCGCCGGATTCCCGACCAGGGCCGCCGTAGACACATCAGCAGGAGCCCCCACCAACGCCGCCGCCTGCTGTGCGGCCAGCTTGGCAGCCGTCGCCTCAGCCACCGTGGCCGCGAGTGCGGTTGCAACGCCAGTCGCGGCGTTGGTGGCGGCGAGTTCGGAGGATGCTGCTGATTCTTGGGATGAGGTTGCGGAGCCTTGGGCTGCGCCTTTTGCTGCTTCGGCGTCTTCCCACAGTCCTTTGAAAGACTTGAAGGTGCCGGAGAATCCTCCGCCTTCCCATGCCAGCTGAGGGATGGTGTCGTGTGAGAACTGTGGCCCAAATCCGAGCCGGTTGGTTGTTACCGGGTTTGGAAGTTGGGTGGTGTGGCTGAGGTCCCAGATGGTGACCGGAGTCTTGGTCGGGTCACCGACGGCGAAAATGGTGACGCTTGCGTTGGCTGCAACCAGTGATGGGTTGGAGGGGTCTGCGGCGAGGATTGGGTCATGGGCGTAGGGTCCGGGCAATGGGTGCCTCCTGGCATAGGAAAGGCCACCGACGTGCGGTGGCCTTGGTGGGGTAAGTGGGGTTGTTTACCAGCCGATGACGGTGACAGCCAGTGCGATGGCACCGTAGCCGTTTGCCCAGTTTGAGTTGTCGCTGCGGCGGGACTTGAACTTGATCCGGGTGGCGCTGACGTCCAGGATCGCCGGGACGTGCAGGAACGTAGGGTCTCCGCTCTTGCCGGTTAGTTGGACGCCGTAGATTCCGGAGAAGGAAGGTATCCCGTTGTACCCGAACCAGAGGCCACCTTCGCCTAGGGCGTTCGTGGCTGATGTTGCTTCTCGGTTCTCGCCGCCGGCGCCCTTGGACACGGTGACGAGCCCGGTCCACGTTCTCGGTGGGGCCCAGTCTGGTTTCGCTATTCCGGCGATCGGGGCCGATGGGAGTAGTAGAGGCGATTGGTCTACCCATGTCCAGACGCCGAGTGCGCCGATCGTGTATCTCCACGTGGTGGAGCCGAGTAGGACGTCGGCTCCGGGGCGGGCTAGATAGTCACGGGCGAGAATGTCCGCGATGACCACGCCGCCGTTACCTGCCCAGCAGCGCAGGTCGATGATCTCTTGGACGACGGTTTGTCCGGCCTGTACCCGGCACAAGGCTAGGGGCTGGTCCGATTCCACTCCGGGAGTGTTTGATCGGGCTGGAATGGCTTTTGCCGACGTACCGGCGATAATCATCGGGACGGTCGTGGCCGGGACGGACCAGTTCCGGCGCCGGACGACCAGGAACCACTGGGAGCCGGACTCGACCAGGGGAAGGGCCATCGTTTCATATTCGGCGGTGACGTCCATGATGCCGTCACCAGTGCCGGTGCCCGCGTTGATGCGAATCCCTCTGTCCAGTCCGCCTTGGGTGGTGACGCGCCAATCGTCAACGCCTGCCACGGAGAAGCGGGCCGCTGCCGCTGCGGGTAGCCAGGTTGCCAGGGCTGCGGCGTTGATAGATCCGGGGTAGCCGTAGCTGGTGGGTGGGGTGGCCATTAGGTTCCTGCTTTCAGGTCGTGGACGCCTCGGGCGAGGGTGGTGATGGCTTGCATGAGTTGGTCCATGGGGTCATCTTTTGGCCCGATGGTGGATGAAAGTTTCAGGCCGCCGGGGCGGTCCCACGAGAATTCCATTTCTCGCAGGACGTCGGTGACAGTGATGTTGTTGCCAACGCTGGCCGTGGCGAGGTCTCCTACACGGATTCCCTTGACCCCGCCGTAGCGGAAGCGTTCGGTTTCGGCCAGCTCCACGGTGAGAGTTCCGCGGGCTGCTGTTTCGTCCAGAGTCTCTTGAGCTCGCATGAGGTAGGTTGTGCCGTCGGAAGTGTCTCGGGCATCCCGGAACACTTCGATAATGTCTCCCCATTCGTCTTCCCGCGCGATATCCGCGAGAGTTTCGAAAACGCGAAGGTCTCCTTGACCCTGCCCGCCAATGACGACGCGGGTGGCGTCCGGAGCGGTGCCACTGAAAGACCATTTCTGAATGACCCGGGATTGCTCCGTCAAGACGTTGGGGTAGACCTTCGGGACGTAGACGTCCAAGACCAAACCGCCACCGGCCATGATGACGCTGACGCCGATCCCTGCCGTATCCACTGCCGGGAATAGCCGGTCATAGAGCGGGTGCATCCGAAATGATGCTTCAATGTCGGCACCGCGGCCCAGATCCGGGGCGATCGTCAGCGGGAACCCTAAGCGGGTGATGGCGTTCTTCGCCACCACGTCCTTGAGAACCGTTTCCGCCGGCTGGCGCCCGATCGAATAGTAGGCGCCCTCGTCGCCTTGCTGAGTGATGAGCTTGGCTGGGGCGGGCCAGCCAGCCACATTGTGAAGAATCCTAAAATCGGACTGCACGCTGTAAACCAGATCACCCGCCACACCCGGTCCTGCGCCAACGGGCGCCCGGATAGGGCCGGTCATGAGCGGCTCGCCCCGCAACTTGATACCCAGCCGTGCTCCTGGTGCTCCCAGCAGGTCCGTGCGTTTGTGGTTCGCCGCAACCGTGAGCGTCGCTTCGGAGATCGCGTTGTGACGGACCGTGCCCTTGATTGACTTCAAATCACCGAGCGGTGCCTTCCACTGACAATTCTTATCGTAGATATCGATCCTGAACGGGGCAGCAGCCACATCACACCCCCATCAGGTAGTACGTCTTGAATTTCGCTTCCACCCCGCCAGTACCGTCCAAGGAAAGGTTCAACTGCACGTCCGTTCCCGGAGGTAAGGCCGGGTAGTTGAATTCCGTGAGCTGGTCCATGACGTCCACACCATCAAGCTCTGCGGTTAGCCGGCGCGGGTCTGTATCGATGACGAGCTTGGAGCCATCCGGCACTGGGAACGGCACGATTGTTGTGTCTGCCCCGATGCCGACGACGGCTGTTGTAGCTGGGCCCACAATCGTCCAGGTTGCGAATGACTCGACGTCTCCCGGATTCGTCACCGTTGCCGTTGAGAGTTGCGCAGACGATGAAACGAAGAAGTCCGGACCAAACCCGGTGGGGCCGAAGAAATCGACTTGCTCCCCGGCATCCCACGACTGAACTACCTCCACGCCCTCCCAGAACGGCTGCTCAGCGAACATCTCGATCCCGTAGGCTTCCCATCCACGCTTCGACGGGTCCGTGCTGTAGGAATGTCCGCCGTCGGACGCGAACCGCAGCCGGAGTGAGAATTTCTCCACCGTGCCTGTTCCCGTCGGCAGTTCCACCGTCCACACGCCAGAGGTCCCCGGGCGCATCGTCTTCCAGAACGCCTTGTGCCTGGCCAGCCATGCCTTTGAGCTTGGCTGATCGTCGGAGGCAGAGCCGGAGTAGATGATGAAGTTCCAATAGACCTTGCGGCCCGTGGACAACCACCCGTCCCACTCCACCCCATGCACCACTGGTGAATCGTGGGTGTAGTTGAGGATCTCCGGCATTCCGAGACCCTCGATCCCATCGGCCAGCAGCGCGGCCCCTGAGCGCGGATCACTGATCTCCCATACCGACCCGTCCCATCCCGTCCACGTGTGCTTGATTCCCTGCCAAGGAACAAAGAACCCCGGGATGGGAGGGACGTACGGGGCACCATAGGCGAAATTCACACTCATACTGCAACCGCCACCCTTCGCAAGTTAGCCAATGACGAGGAACGCCGGATCTTTGTGTACAACTCGTCTGCGACCTTGTCCGGCTCCCACCCGACATTGCCCTGGACAACCACGGACACACCCGCGGCCATGGCCTGCACGGCCTGCTGGCTGCCAGCGGTTGTTGATGCCCGTCTGGACGACGGTGAGGCCGATACTCCGGTACGGATCACTGCTGACACCTGGGACAGGGTCGATTCCAGATCAGGAATCCCGGCTCGGAGCGACTTATTGAGCCCTCCCATGATCCAGCCGCCGGCTGGGACCAACAATGCCCGGTCGTATGCTTCTGGGCCCTTGTGTGCGGCTATCCAATCGCCGATGCCACCGACGAAGTTCTTCACGTTCTCAAACCCGGCTGTCAGGCCGTTCAGGAACCCTTGAATGATCTGTCCACCAGCACCCACAAGCAGGCTGCCCATGTTGCCCAGGGCTGAAAGAATCCGGCCCGGCAGCCCAGTGACCCAAGAGACGAGCTCGAGGAACTTGTTGACCGCCGCGTCCTTCACATCGCCGATCCACTGGCCCATCCGGATATGCAACTGAGCAATGGCAATGATCCCGGCAAGGACGCGGCCGGGGATCCCGGCAATCCATGCCACGATTGCATTCCACACGGACATGACCGTGTCTCTCATGGCATTCCAACCGCCAGACAGAAGGCCGGCGATTTTATTGACGGCCCCGGTGAATATGCCGGTCAGGTTCGACCAGGCACCCGTAACGATGGCTGCAATGGCCGCGAAGGCTGCCGAGAAGTAGCCCTGAATCTTCGCCCACGCCGAAGCGATCAGCCCTCCAATAGCACCGAAATTCCCGGTGAACACGGCGATCAAGATCGCCAGTGCAGTGGCAACAATGGTTTGGATGATGTTCCACGCAGTGGAGAACACCACTTGGATCACGGCCCAGACCGTCTGAATAACGGTCAGCACCATGCTGATGTACGTCGTCACGACCGTGACGATGACCTGCCACGCGACTTGGATAATTTGCTGAATCGCCGCCCATACGGGTGCGATAAATCCAAGGAAACCTTGCCAGACGCCGCCCCACCAGCCGAGGAACCCGGCCATGATGGTTTGGAACCAGGTGACGAATCCCTGCCATGCGCCCTTCAAGAAGGCAACGACCGTATCCCAGTTCTTCACCAGCAGGATAATTCCGGCAATCAACGCCACAATAGCGATAATCACCAGCCCGATTGGGTTTGCCGACATCACAGCATTGAAAACCACCTGCGCAGCCGCAGCCGCCTTGGTACCGACCGCCATTGCCGCGTCAGCGACACCCTTGGCGATCATGGCGGCCCTCGCCCGGGCCATCGTGAGGACGTTGAGGTTGAGCGCCGTGGTCGTCGTTCCAATGGCCCTAGCCTGCTGGTTTTCCAATGTCACGGCGACAATGCGGGCCGCATTGTTCAGCAGATTTACCGGGGTCATGGCGACCTGAGCCGCCGTCAACGCGAGGTGGGCCTGACCCAGCGCACTGGACGCGATTCGCCAAGCTATGTACCCGGCAACGATGGCCGGCATCCAAGCAATGATCGTGTCCACATGCTGAGCCAGAAACGCGAGCGAGGCGGTGAGAATGTTTAGGCTGACGCCGCCCAGCTTGACCAGTGCCGCACCAATGTTGGGCAGCTGCTCACCAAATGACTTGAACGCCGGCAACAACGTCTTGACCGAATCACCAATACTGCCCAGAGCCGTTCCAGCACTACCACCCGCACTGCTCAAAGAGGCCGTGAAAGCGCTGAAACTAGAGAAGTCCAATGCTCGCAAAGCATCAACCATGGGTCGCGTCGCATTCGCGAGGCGCTCCATGAACCCGGGGAACCCGCTGGAGGTAATTTCTCCGTCATTCGCGGCCCATGCAGCGCCGAACGCTATAACCCCGCCGCGCGCTTCTTTGAAAGCGCTGCCTACGATTTCTCCGAAGCGCTGGACTCGACCCATAGGCCCGGATGCTTCAACGTTGGACATGCCCTGTTGGAACCCGGCCACAAACAACGTGATCCGGGTATACAAGCGGTCAAAGGCTGCGAGCGCGACGGTGGAGAAGTTCTCGATGGAGGGTCCGGCTTTGCCTTGGAACCATTTTCCGAAGGCCTCGGCGGCCGGCTTGATCTTGTCGTTCATGCCGTCGAGGGTGAGTGTTACTTGGTTGAAGACTGATTTGATGAGCGGGAAGAAGCCGCTGGATAGGGTGACGCCACCGCGTGAGAGGGAGGCGAGCATGTTCTTCCAGGCACCTTTGGTGGTGTTGCCTGATTTTTGGGCTGCTCCGCCAAGGTTCTCTGTGAGGACCTTGTTGAAGGTTTCGGCGTCGACCTTTCCCTTGGAGACCATGGAGGTCATTTCCTCGGCGGTCACGCCGTAGTGCTTGGCGAGCATTTGCAGGACGCCCACGCCTCGGTCACCGAACTGGTTCAGGACGTCGTTGGTGACCTTGCCGGTGTTGGTGACCTTGCCCATGATCTGGCCCATTTCGCCCATGCCTGTTCCGGCAATGGTGGCCGCGTCAGCGACTAGGGTCAGGTACTTGGTCATCTCTTGGCCGGGCTTGATGCCCGAGGCCAGTGCGGTGGATGCAACCGTCGCAGCCTCACCCATACCGAAGGCGGTGCCCTTCACTGCGGCGAGCGCGTTGTCCATGGTCGTTTTGACGGTGTCCGTGGAGTTGCCCAGGCCCGTCATCTTAGCTGTGGCTTCTTCTATCTGTAGCTGGCGGCTGATGCCACCCTTGACCGCGATAGCGGCCACGGTGGCGGCGAGGCCACCAGCTACAGCGAGGGACTTGCCAACGAAGGCCCCGAGGCCCTTGATGCCGTTGCCGAAAGCGGTCGCGAAGCGGTTTGATGACTCTTTGCCGGCGCCATCGACTTCTTTACTGACGGTGGAGCGGAATCCCGGCATTACCGGGACAATTTCAACTTCACCCTGACCGGCTAGTGACATCGAGGACGCCTCACTTTCTTACTGGGGACGCACCTGCCCGAAAGCGGAGTTCGCGTTGAGGGTAGTTTTCGCCGCTGCTAGCTCGTCGGCTGTGACTTCTTGAGGGGCTTCGGGAACATCCCACGGCCACGGCATCGTGATGGGCGTTTCGCCCTCGCCTAGGACGGCGTTCTGCACGGTCACGTACAGGGCGCCGGCGAACATCGTGTCCATGGACATGGGGTACTGCCAGCCGTTGACCGAGGCGTGCAGGTGGGTGCCTTGCTCATTCAGCAACCCGTTGACCAAGCTGATGGCCCGGCCCCACGCAATCGTGGAGCCGATGCCGTCAGCGTCGAGGGTGAACCGGGTTTGAAAGTCGTAGGTGATGGCTGTCTTGTGCTCCTCTACGAGGCGGAGGAGCCATCCAATTTCCCCAGGGACGCACCGAACCGCTCGCCCACGGCCTCAATCCACTTCATGATCAGATCCATCGACTCCACACCATCGCGGAGTGCCATGATCGGCCCTGAGACGTCGGCCGGCATGATCTCATTGCGGATGAAAGGCAGAGATTCGTTCTCCGACATGCCCTCCAAGGCTGAGAGCTTCTCGAAGGCCGCTAGCGGCAATCGCAGATCCAGGGACACTTCGCCCTCACTGGTCTGGCACTTCAACGCGTGCTCGACAACAACGAACTTCGGTTTGGCACCAGCACTCTTGGGTTTGGCAGTGGCACGCTTGGGCGTGGGGCGGCCCTTCGGCGCTGTCGAGCCCTGCGACTGGGCCTCTTCCTGCGGGTTGTCGCTGGGTACGCGGTCAGCGGGAGACAAAGCATTCTTGGTAGTCATGGTGGTACTCCTTCAACGATGGGTGGGAGATGGGTTGGTGCTGACCCCGGCGTCCACCCATCAAAGGGACGCCGGGATCAGGTCTAGTGGGGCGGCTACTTAGCCGCGGTTGTATGCGAAGGTCGCGTTCCCGGAGGGGGTTGTGACCGTGATCTGTGCCGACCCCGCGGAACCAGCAGGCATCACGGCCGTAATCGAGGTATTCGACACGACTGCGAAGGACGTCGCGTTTGACGCGCCGAACTTGACAGCGGTGGTCCCGGTGAAGCCGGTACCGGTGATCGTGACTGTGGCCGCTGCCGCAGCATCCGCAGGAGTCGCAGTCGAAATGGACACGACAACACCGCCGGGCAGGATCAGCCACTCACCGAAGTGCTTGCCGCCGACCAGGTCAGAACGGTTGATCTTGTAGGTGGTCTCGTAGCCCATGACGTCACCGCGCTTGGACTTCACTTCCTTCACGGAAAGGACGTTCACATCCGGGGCCCAACGGCGCCGGATCGTGCCGTTCTTGAAGATCTCTTCAGAAAACATCGAGTACTTCGTATCGGTGCCGCCAGCATCGATCGTCATGTACCCGTTCTCATCAGCGACCTGGCCACGGATGATCGAGCGGACCGTCTCGTCCGTCTGGGCATAGGTCTGAGAAACCTCAGCCTTAGCCAGCCCTGACGGGAGCGTGTAGCCCTCCTGCCAGAACTCGACAGGGTCACCGTCAGCCTCCAGCGTCCACTCAGGGCCGCCGTCGTCGGTCAACAGACCCGGGACCTGATAGGCCGGATCGAGAGTGAAGCCAATTACGGCACCCTCGGACGGGGTCGGGCCGGCGGTTCCTTCAGGGGCGAATCCCATGCGCCCCGTGACCGGAATACCGACGGCGGAAACATCATTGCCTTTGGAATCTTTAGCCATTGTTTTTCCTCCTAAATAGGAATGCCACCCACTCGGTGTGGATGGCTTGAAACGAATTGGATGGGGCAGTGACGCTAATCGAAAGGCTTCCCGACAACGACCAGCTCAAACGTCATGAAATAGCTCGGCTGGCCGCTTTCCTCGGTGATCCGATACGGTCCTGCAGAATTCACCACGACCGCCACCGGATTGCCCGGATCAGTACGGGCTGAATCGTTGATGATCATCTTCACCAACCGGGCCAACTCCTTAGCGTCAGCACCTTGGCTAGGATCATCCCCCGCAAGGACAGTCACCCCCAGACGGGACTGCCGAGTAATGACAGACGTCGACGGGCCGCCATTATCCATCACCACCACCGTCTTGGGCTTGGCCGTAGGCGGGAAAGCATTCGAAACGAAAACGCCCTGAGCAATCGGAGATCCAATGAGAGCCAACTCCGCGCGAATGAACCCAGTCAGGAACAACTCAAGGTCGGAGTCCAGGACCCGGCTACCCACCACCGGCCACCTGACCCAGTGCACGGGCTAGATTGCCCGTTCTGGACTCGACGAGCATTGAATGCGAGCTCGAGGCAACCACAGCAGCAACCGTCCGCTTACCCCGGCGCTTGACCACGACATGAATGGTGTCCCGGTAGGCGCCCGTATCCACAGGGGCGTTTGCCTTCGCAACGGACTCCACCTGGTTGGCGATGTTGGTCACAATGCCCACGACATCGGCCGAATTGAGAATCTCAGAGAAGAATCCTTCATTCCATTTCATCAACCCACCACCCTCTTCAGTGGGAATTCATCGCCCGGGCGCCACCCGGTGAACGGGTTTTTCCAAGCCGCGTTCTCACCCGAGACTTCCCACAGTCCACGACTGTCCCTGATTCGATCCGCCGGCTGGACGTCCATGTCAGGTGGGCCGTAGACGCTCATGGACGTGATTACCATTTGTCGGTTCGGCGAGGCTGGCTCAGTGGTCGAGGACGCAGCGACCGCAGCACACACAATTGAAAGCTCGTCAGCGTCCTCCCAACGGCCCTGAGTCAGCTCTCCCGAGTACGGATCCTCAACCATTTTGCGACGTAGCCTCGTAATGGTCTCACCGTGAGGCAGAGGGAACATTGACCACATGCCTACTCACATCCTTCCGGCCAGATAAACACACTCTCGTACCGACCAGACGGCGGAGCATGAAAAACAGGCAGCGCAACTGTCGATGACAAACCTTCGAATACAGAAACCATCCAGTCTTCAAGCTCGAACATCTCGCGAGTGTCTGTCTTTAACGAAACTTGCTGTGAATAGGGGCCCGCACCCTGGGACCACGACTTGGCGTTGAGAACCGGAGCTATTTCCAGCTTCGGCAGCACCAGCTGCACCACCACATCCTTCACATCATCAGCGCCCAAAGTCTGCGCTGTGATGCGCTGGTCAACGTCTTTCCAACGGCGCCGGATGTACCTGGAAACCGCACCAAGGTAGTACGTAGCTCGGGCCGTCTCTGTCGGGTTGAGAGGACGCCACGCGCCTTCTAGATCCGCGACTTCTGCAAGATTATCCATGGCGCCCCCTTCCTCCTGCTACTTGGCTGCTGCCTTCTCGGCGGCGGCCTTGTCAGCCGCGGCTTTCGCCTCGGCTGCGGCCTTTTCTTTGGCAGCTGCTTCGGCCTCGGCCTTAACCTTTGCTGCTGCCGTCTGCGTGGATTCCGGCTTCACTCGTTCGATCAAGCCGCGCTTCGCGAGGCCCTTCAGTGTCTCCTCATCAACGCCCTCGGGGATCACCCCGCCGACCCGGACAAGGCGAGCCACGCGATTGCCATCAGCTGGGCCGACGGATACCTTGACGACGTTCGCTTTCGCTACGTATGTATCAGCCATGGTTATGCTCCTGTTCCGGTGAGGAAGATGCCAGCGAGGGGGTTGGTAACCACCGGCACGTGCGGGTTGCGGGCCTGCAGGCGAGACTTGTCCGCACGCGGTTCACGGATGGACGCGATCTCCACACCGGTATCGCCACCCACGGGGCGGTACTCCGGAGAGGGGATGTTTTCACGAGCGATGCCACCGAGGCGGCGGCTGTCCACGAACAACGGATCAGAGATCTCGTCGTCGTCGCTGGCAATCCACGTCAGACCGTTGATCTTCGGCCAATTGCCCGTGATCGCCGAAGTGTCCGAGCTGGGCAGAAGATCCGTCAGCTCCGGAAGCACTTCGGCGTACTGAAGGCTGTTGAGAACTACCGTGTCGACGGAGTAGCCCAACTTCAGACGGCGAATAGTGGCCTCGGCGCGAAGAGCGTCCTTGAGGATCTGCTTACCATTCGTCCACGCAGCACCTGCGAGCGTCTGCGTGACAGAGGACGTGATGACACCCAAGGCCAGCTCGTTGGCATTGAACACCAGCTCAGTCTGCAGGAGCAGCATGGCGTCATCGATGGGCTGGCGAAGGCTCCGACCAACCTCCTCGTCCGTGACCTCCGTGGCAATACCTTCTTTGGATCCCGTGTAGACCTCGTACTGCTCGGCACTCAAAGGCGTGAGCTTGTACTCGGCGCCGGGAGCTACGGTCTCGGCCCTGCGGTCGGTACGGATCTTCTCGTTCGACGGAACCGCGATAGCGCCGCCCTGCAGGGTGTATCGACCCTGCAGGAGAGAGTTTCCGATGAACTGCTGAGCCGTGAGGATTTCTCCCAAACGGCGTGCGAGCAGGGTCGGGGACTTGACGAAGGCCAGCAGATCGGTGGCGCTGGCCGCCGCGAGCTGGCTCGGGGTGTAGGGGTAGATCTTCATTGTTGTTCCCTTCTCAGAACTGGAGGACCTGGACGGGAGCACCGTCTCCGGCCGAGGTGAGTGCAAGGCCAATGGCCGTGCCGGTCGTGGCGGTTCGAACCTTGCCGCTGCCGGCAGCTTCGACCTTCGCCCCACGAGCCACGGCACCGAGTGCCACCAGCAGGTGGACAGACTTGCCTAGTTCGACGGTGACCTTGTCGCCCACAGCGGCGTCGTGGCCAGCAATTCCCACATACGTGGTGGATGCTGCGATGGCGGGCGCTACAGAGCGATCTGCGGTGCCAACCTGAACGGGGTGGCCCCCGGTCACCGCTGCGGTGACCTCGAAAGTGACGGTGTCACCGGGGCGGAATGCAGGCAGGTACTGAGCCATGGTCAGGACTCCTTCGTGGTGTTGAAGATCTTGCTGTAGGTGGAATTCTCATCCGAGGCCTCATCGACGCCACCGGTGTAACCGGCCGCCTCGAGGGGCACGAGGCCCTTGGCGAGGCCGGCGAGGGCTGCTTCCATGCCCGGATCAGCTTCGAGCGTGTTCACCCAGTGCTCACGCCGAGCAGGGGCAATGCGTCCGTCGTTGACGGCGGCGTTGACCAGATTGGCACGATCCGTTGCGAGCTGCTGCTTACGGGCTGCACTGCCCTGGGCAGCTTGGTCCTTCAGCTCGTTGTAAGCGGCCTCGTCCAGAACGACTGTCCCGGCAGCAGCGGCTGCTGTGACTGCGTTGGTGGGTTCTGCCTGCTCTGCGAGCGCTTCATCGAGGGCGGCGAGAATTTCGTTGTCGTTGAGGGTTGCTTCGGCGGGGATGCCGATCCGCTCGCGGAGCCCCTTGATTACTTCTGCTGACATGTCGTCAGTTCCTTTCCCTGCGTTGGTGGTGTTGACCGTCTGCGGTGCATTCGGTTCGTGGGGCTCGTCGGCGAGAGCGGCGACGAGCTTTTCCGTGCCGGGAGGGAACCCTGCACGAGACTTGGTGGTGTTGAGCCAGTCGGCGGCTTCTTGTACGACGGCGCTGACTGGCATGCGTGTGGCGCTGTCGGCCGTTTGTTGTCCTGGTGGCATCCACGGTGTTGGGGCGTTTCCGCGGCCGGTGTGGAGGAATCTGGAGACTTCCGTGAAGGCGTCAACGGAGTCTGTGGCCTTGTTCGCAGTGTCGCCCGTGACGCTGTCGGCGAGCCCTGCTGCGACGGCTTCTTTGGCTGAGTACCAGGACTCGGCTTTCATGGCGTCGCGCCACTCTTCTGCGGTGCCTCCTGCCCTGCTGGCGTAGAGGCTCGCGATGGAGTTGGAGATTCGGTCCAGGTGGGCGGCTTCGTCGGTAAGTTCGCCGGCGTTGCCCGCGGTGTAGGCCCATGCGTCGTGGATCATTACCTCGGAGCCGGGGCCCATCTGGATTTCGTCGGCTGCCATGATGATGAAGGAAGCCGCGCTGGCGGCGATACCATCCACGGAGGCTACGACCTTGGCTTTGTGCCGCTTGAGCGCGTTCATGATGGCCACGCCGTCGTAGACGGAACCACCGGGGCTGTTGACACGCAGCTGGATCTCTTTGACGTCGAGGGTGGCGATGTCACGAACGAACTGGGTTGCGTCGACACCAAACCAGCCGCCGATGGCGCCGTAGATGAATACCTCGGCCGAGCTGGAAGCGGAGTCCGCTTCCATTCGGTACCATTGCACCGGCTCAGCGGCCGCAGGCCGGACGGGTTGGGTAACTGTCATGCCGTTTGTCCTTTCGTGGGTGTTTCTGCTGCTGTGCCAGGCGCGGCCTTCAGCGGTGTTCCGGTGCGGATCTTGGTTCGCTCTCCCGGGGATAGGGACGGTAGCCCGTAGATGGTGCGGAGATGCGTTTCAAGGTCCCCGTCAGCTGTCAGGGCACCGCAGTCAATCAATGCCTTGATTGCTTCAGCGGTTGCAGGGTGTCGGGAGCCGATCTCGTCAAAGACGAGCTTTGGCGCCGGCTCATCCGGACCCCAGTTCAGATCGACGAGGTCTTCGATGATGTGTTGGGTGACTGTGTCCGCAATTTGCATGGCCACGGTCTGCAAGGACAGGGTGAAGAAGTCCGCGAATGTGGATCCCAGCGCCCAAGAGCCTGTCTCGGTTCCAAGGTTGAGGAAGTGGGCCAGGACGGCGCGGGCAATCTGCTCGTCGTAGTAGCGGATCGGGATATCCGCGTCCGGCAGGTCTCCCTCGACGCCCTTCATGGTGAGCTTGGCCGAGTTCGGGATCGCTGCACCGGCATTGTCACCGGAGCGGAGACCGCGGGCCAGCTTGAGCCCCTCGGTGATCTCTTTTTTCTCACGATCGACCCGGTCTTCACCAGATACAGAATCAGGAACAGCGGAACCCTCATAGACCGGGATGCCGAGGCCGTTGCGGTCCACGGTCTGTGCCTGGACCCGTAGCAAGCGGTCCTTGAGTAGCCAGTACTTATAGGCCGGCCGAAGCAAGGACTGACCGAGCCAGTTCCCGCCCTCACGGTCATTGACGTAGACCACGAGTTGTTCTACGCCCATGCGAGGCGCAGCCTTGCCGGTGCCTCCGGTGGACCCGTGCTGATGCATGGCCACCAGACCGCCGTCACCAGCGACATCAATGCGTGAAATGGTCTTGGGTGGACGCCATGCGAGCTTCCGGAGGCGAGCCCGGCCAGAATCATCGATCCTGTACACCTGCTCGAACACCGAATGTCCAAACGGGAGCATCAAAAGAGACAGACGCAAATGCTCCGCCCACGAGAACCGGTCCCGTGTACGGATGACCTTGCGATTCGCGTCATCACCTACCAGATCCAGTCCAAGATCATCAGCTACTTGCTGGGCTACCTCGGGCTTGGCCCCGTTGGGATCGATTCGCCAGGACGTGCGCCGAATTGGCAGCGTCACGGCTCGCAGCACCGAAATGACCTGAGCATCTTGACGACGCATCTTGTCGTAGACACTCACGTTCTTCGGCCACTGCAGCTCCGGTGTCTCTTCTTCGTCCAGGGCCGTCCACCAGCCACTAGAGGTGTCCGCATATCCTTTTTCCGACGTCGGAACAGTCATTCATTGCTCCTTTCATCAGAAGCCCATATAGGCCACGTTGTCAGCATCGGAAACGCTCTCTTCGGAAGCGCGAACCGCCTCCGGAGGCGGAGGGGGCGGAGGAGGTGCCACCGCTCGACGCCCCAGCAGCCATTTGGCAGCCGTAAACGCCATGAGCGGGGCAATATCAGCAGGAGATTTCCCGTGGTCTGGAATGGAGGCTCCGCCGCCGAACGTTTTGATCACGGCGGTAGCCGCGGCAACGTCCAACACCGGCTGAGGGTTGTGCCGTACGGTCTCGTCACGGACCGAGTCAAAGACATCGGCCCACCCGGCGGTCAGATCACTACCTGACCACTCGACCACCGGGACGGTGAACTCCGGATCCGCCGCCAATGACTCCATCAGCGGTGAAATCGGCGCACCCTTGGACTGCCCCGCAACCGAAATGATCCGGTCGCGGCGCTTGTCGTCCATCAGGTAGCCCTTGACCCAGTCCGAGCCATAACGGCCAGCCCAGATTTCAACCTGGGCAACACCATCTGCTCGATGACCGCTAACGGCCACATAAGTCATGGAACGGTCCGGGGATTGGTCGACACCGGCGTATACCGGGCCTACGAGGCGGTCTGCCTCGGCAACTCTCGGCTTGCCGTCCGGGCCCTCTTCAGGAACGTTCTTGCCCTTGTCCCAAGAACCAGGAGGGAACGGGCCAGTGAGCGTTCCTGCTGACCACTGGCAAAGGACCTCGGTACGGAACACCCACTCGGGGTCGGTCTTGCACGCCGCGGAAATGGTGCGCTGCGTGAAGCCCGGATTCCAGCCAACAGAAGGGTTGGCCTGCGCCCACCCGGCCCGGTCCCATTTGCCGCAGCCCGGCGGGGCGGACCACTCAAATAGGCCCAGCGTGTCTTCGTCTTGCTCAAAGTCGGCCAGATCGTCATCGTCGAATTCCCCCTCTTCTTCCAGAGCTTCAATGTCGAGCAAGGTAGGTCCGGAAGCTGCCAGTTCATCGCAGATCCCGTCAGGGTCACCCAGCGCCTCGTGAGCCATCTTCCGCAAGTAGCTCAGCACCACTGACGTCAAGTCGCCGGCGTTTGAAAGAGCCAGTACCAAAGCCTCGAGCTGGGCCATGGTGGTCTTGGTGATCGCTCCCCAGGCTTCCCAGTTCTGATGCTCGCGAAGCTCATCGAGCATGATCAGGTTGCCGGTGAATCCACGGCCAGCGCGACGGTTAGCCGCCTTGACCTTGTAGCGGGCGCCAGAATGAAGCTCGAGCGCTTTCTTTCCGTTGACCTTGACCACACGCTTGAGGAGCGTGGCCAGCTCGTCGTCTTCCTCTACGAGGTCAACGGCGCCCTGCCAGACTTCCTCGGCGGTCTCCAAATCCTGCGCCGTGCCCATGACAAGGGGCCAGCCCCAGACCATCATGAACCACAGCGCCAGTACCTGCGAGAGCGTTGACTTGCCGTTCTGACGGGCAATCAGCACCACGACAGTGCGGAACCGCAGCCCACCCTCGGGCAGCAGCTCGAGCATGTGAATCAATAGCCACTTCTGCCAGGGAAACAACTTCAGGTGAAGCGCGTTCTCTGCGAAGTCAATGACGTCATAACCAAGCGTCCGCTTTTCCGTCTCCGGCGAGCGCGGTTCGAGCGGCTGCAGTGGCGGTGTGAAGATTCGGGGCTTTTCATCTCCGAAGAGTTCCGGACGCTTGGCCCGCTTAGCCTGCACGACGCTTCTCTGCCGCCTCACGCATGTTCGTCACCGTTGAGCCCTTTGATTCCTTGGGGGTTTCGGCCCCCACGAGTGCGGGGATCGATGCGGGGGTGATCTGCAGTTCTGTGCACGCCTTGAGGTAGTTGGGGACGGTGGTTGTCATGGCTTTTTGTAGTGCTTCCATGCTTTCGCGCTGGGCTTCGTCGATCATCCAGGCGAGAGTTTTGAGGGCCGCAATGGGGCCGGCGTATTTTGCTGCGGAGAGGTGCGTGGCGTTGGCAATCGAGGTTGCCGTGGCGTCCGCCATGTAGCCGCGTTTCCGGACCGGCTTCACCAGCGGGGCAAAGCGGTCTCCCCATGCACGGATCTGCTCTGCAGTCTGGCGTTCGACGGCGAGCGCCGGGTGAGGGATGACGCGCCCGCGGGGATCCTTGACCACCATGCCTTCGTCCTCGACCCTCTGGCGGGCTTCTCGGAGTCGGGCCATAAGTGTGCAGAACGCCTCGAGGGCTGACCTGTCCACGGTGCCGGCTAAATCGCTGCTGGCCATGATCTCGCGCCATACGGTCGCGGCGGCTTCGGGCAGATCTGTCGGCGGTTCGGTGTTCCTGGCAGAGATGTTGGTTGGGCGTTTCTTCACCATGCCACCTCCTGAACTGTCAGCGTGCCGCACTCGATGCTGGAAGCGGCCAGTGTGCCCGCCCTGATGGTCTCGTCCGGGCGTGCATCAAGACCCGGGGATGAATCAAGGTAGATCGGACGTAGACGCGCCACAAGGTCAGAGAGCGTCCGGCGGGAGTGCCGCCAGTCGATCAACAGGGCGACGTCGGCAACCACCATGTCCGGATAGTCGGCCAGAACGTCACGAACGGCCGGCTCGGCCGACTCGGACGCGGACGGCCGGTAGTAATTGTCACGGGAGCCGGGGCGGAGCGCGCGGCGGACAGCATTTCGAGAGGCTTGCTTCTCCTTGGCGATACCTCGGATGGATTCGCCTTCACCGTGGAGTAGCCGGAGCGCTGGGCGGTCATGCACGACACACCTCCCGCTGTCAGTGCCCGGTGGTCAGACCCCAGAGCCTCCTACGCCTTGCCATGCTTCCGCATGCTGAACTGTGACCAGGCGGGGCAATTCACGCAGGCCGAGCATTTTCGTGAGAATGGATACGGTCTCATCAATGCCGTACTCCACACCCGGGAGAACCTTGCCGTTGAACAATGTTTTGTATGAGATCACTCTGGGATCCCCAACGGGTAGTCCGAGGTCCTGTTTGATTGACTTGGCCATATCGTTGTTCAGGGTAATCAGAACACGCTGAACGCCCTCCGGGCAGTCCATGAGCCACTTCACGGCCAGAGTGGTCTTACCCTCTTGCCGGCCGCCAATGATGACGTGTTCCGGGCCGTCCAGCAACGACGGAGCCTCAAACACTTTTTGATATTGCTTGTTCCGCTTGAGTCTCGCTGCGAACTCGGGAGACGGCGCAATGTCCAGCGCTGAGCCGATCATCTTCTTGATTATCTTGAGAGGCATCGTTGACTCACCCTTTCGCGTTTGGTGGCTCCTGCATGGAGTAGGCGCGTACCGGCGCCTCGTTCTTAGACTGACCCTCCGGCGTCATTTCGCAACCTTGGCTAATGTCCGTCATCCGTAGATGGGTTTTCCCCAGCGGCAACCTGGGACAGTCTCCATGCAGGAGAGTAGATGGGTTCATTTTCCCCGCCAATTCAACGTTCTTGGGGGATTTTCATGGGGAAAGTTCCGGGGGGAGAGGAAAAAAAATGCGGAGTCCTTCCCGTAAAACAACTTGCTGGATTTTATTGGAGTTCAATCCTGTGCGGGGAGATATCAGCCATCCTCCGACGTCACTCCCATGCCCGTATCAGCGGTGTACCCGGCCGACTTATTACAGTCCAAGTGAGACGGAGCCCAGTTACTCGGGTCCCACCTCAAGTGCGGATACATCTTCTGAGACCTCACATGCTGAACACTGCAGGTCTGCGGGTGAGGATACTCAAGCGAGTAGTCAATGGGTTGGCGGCATATGCAACATGGCGTCTTGTCCTTGCGCCCCTGCGCCTTGACCCTGACCAGCGCGTTCTTCGCACGGCGGCCGGACCATGGCGGATTGTAAATACCCGAAGCCGTCAGCAGGACCACCACCTCGGACATGACAAAGGCCCTGACGGTAACCCGTCAAGGCCTTTGCATAAGTTCGCGAAGACAACTATCCCCTCGGATTTAGGGTACTACATTTCACGCCCCGATTCTCCTCCTCGCACGCATGTCCTGAAATACCTTGAGGACATCCCCCGGATAGTAGAGCCGCTGCGCCCTGCCCTCGGTGTTCACCCTGTCCAAGACGTACGGCACCATGCCCATGTACACCCAGTTCTCGAAGTCCTTTTTCTGGACGAACGCCCGCGCCTTCCTCTGCAGGTAGTCCCTCACACCGCGAGGCGGCATCGGCTCACCACGAACCCTGGCCCTTATTCGATACAGCAAGTCAGGGATGTGATGAACCATTCCGCAGTCCTGGCACTTGATCGACACGTCATCAGGGTGTGCAGCGAGCCGTCCCGAACAAAGGGCCGGCTCTTCACCTTCCTCCAATGGCAGGTCTCCCCCATCGAAGTAGGGTTCCTCACATTCGCCGTACACTCGCTTGTCCTCTGGCCCCCACACCAGATCACGGCCACGTCCTACCCACTCCCGAGCCATGAACAAAGTTCGCCCGGCATCCGGGTTCTCCATCGCTTCCCCGTGAGCCCGTCTAGGTAGCTGGCAAAGCCACTGCCTCAGCAGCAACGCATCAAGGTTGATCGGCGGCTTCGAACTCGCATGGCCACCCCCTCCCCCGCTGGCACCAGGTGACTTAGTCACGCTCGTCTGGAATATCGGCCCATCCATGAACTGAACAAGTACCGGTACATCCTTGAGCAAATCATCCAGCTCGATAATGCAATCGGTGCACAGATACAGGCTCGTGATCCGATGGCAGTTATCCGCCGTGCAAGTCATTATCTGGTCATCGCTCAAGATCGACACCACCCTCCGCAGGTATCACAGGCACACGGCACTCCAGATACGACGACAGCGGCAACTCGATCACCCGAAACGTGAACTCACCTGCGATCCTGTACTGAAGCGTCGTCGCCCGCTCACACACCGAATCCATTGCCCGCTCCTGAAGGAGCAGGATCTTGACCTTGCTGCTCTTGATCGGGACATGCTCCACCAGATCAAACATTGGGATTCCCCTTTCGGTTACGTTGACGGGCACGACGGCGGTTCTTCTTCCTTTGAGCGGATGGTTGAGGATGCTCTGAAGAGTTGGGTGACGATAGTTGTTTAGCGTCAGAGCCATGATGAGCGGGGAGCATGGCTCCCAACCCAACCTGACCCGACCCGTCCCGACCCGACCCGGCATATCCAGATCTGCCAGACTCCTCATCACTGATTAACCCGTGATCCGTTTTGATTTCTGATTTGATTTCTGGGGCCGGCTGTTGCTCCGTTTCCCCCAGGTTCTCGACTGCATGGTCCGGGGTGCTGGCTGCTGAGTCGCTGGACGGGCCGGATGGTGCTTCCGTTGCCTCGTCCTCAACCGGAACTGCCACAGTGGGCTGCTCGACGGCGGGCGGTACCTCAGTTGCCTGCTGGCCGTTGACCGGTGCAGGAGTTACAGATTCGGTGGGTATTCGCGTGTAGGTGGGTTTGGTCGGTATGCCGCACTTATCGGTCAGCCAGGCTGCTGTGGCCGGTCCAATGTGCGGCTCGGACGGTATCGGTAGTGTCTTCCAGATACTGTTCGGGTCGTTCTTGCGCTTGGAGTTGCATTGACCGCAGCAGACCACCATCGTTGCCACGGTGCCCGGTTCGCCAGGCACAACGTGATCGATGCTGCCCCAGCGCACGGACTTCCTGTCGGCGCCCCAGCCGACCACACGACCGCAATACCTGCAGGCGTCCCCGTCGCGGAGCCGCACCGGGCCGGTCTTGGCCAAGTCGCGGTTATCCGCCTGACGCTGCTGCGTCCAGTCCTTGTCAGCCTTCAGGATCATGTGGAAGAGGTCTTCCTCCTCCACAAGTTTGAAGGCCTTGCGATTCTCGCCCTCCACCGTGATCATGACTTCAGTAAGGTAGCCGCAGAATATCGCTGCCGCTGCCAGAGCCTCGAACCGGCTGAAGCTGCCGGCCATGGCGACGGCGGTTCCTTTGGTCACTATGTAGTCCTGGTCATGTGCCGCGGACTGTGTAGCGCAGCGATTCACCCAGCCATAGACCTCGTTGAGTATTCGATCGTCCGCATCTTCCATCTCCAAGGCCCGCAGCGTGATCGGATGATTCGCGGAGACGTCAGACTGTTTGAGCCAAGACACCAGTCAAGCCCTGCTTTCATTATTGAGACCTAAATTTCGTAGTACGCGCCCTGCCCCGCCAGCTCTCAGACGACGGAGGGCCCTTACCCCTCGCCGTCTTGACTTTGAGTGCCGTTCTTCGTTTGGTGAGCAAGAACGCTGGTTTGGCTGGTTCGATTTCGGGGAGGTTGAGTATCTTGTGTGCAATCGCACGGGCTTCTTCTGTTGTGATGCCCATGACTCGTGCGAAGTACTCGACTTGCCATTCGGTCAGGCCGTGGCAGGTACAAGGGCAGGGCGCCGCGGCGTCCGTGGCTTCGTCCCATCCGTCACCAGCACAGGAGCGGTGTTTGACATCGCGGCAATCCGGGTTCATGTTTCCTCGTTTTCGACGATGTCCAACAACGCTTCGGTATTAGCCACCAAGTAGGCGAGCCGGTTACGGATCTGGGAAGGTGTCTGACTCACAACAGCGCGGGATAACTCAGCCGCGTGGGCTTGGACACGGAGCCGTAATCGCGCCATGATGATCAGGCTCATATGGTCCAGCTCCTGTCATCGGTGGCGAGCGCCACGGCAGCGTCCGCTAGGCGGCGGCCTTCAGGGTCTTCCATAGCGGTTTTGATGAACTCTGCCCGTGCTGCGGCTTCGGGTGATGGGGTGGTCATTGCGTTCCTTGTCCCAGTGTCGTGGGGCTTCTCGGTTTGATGTTCGCGTTACTGCTCAGTAAGGTTGCTGGGTGCATCGTTGATTTGATGCTGAGACTAAAACCTTCATCCGAACGGAGAAAAGACATGGGTTTCATTGGTTGGATTATTTTGGGTCTGATTGCTGGTGCTATCGCGAAAGCGATCAAACCGGGTGAGCAGGGTGGCGGCTGGCTCGCTACCTTGGTGCTTGGTGTTGTTGGCGCTATTTTGGGTGGCTGGATTGGTAGCGCGATTTTCGACGTTGGTATCAACTCGTTCTGGTCGCTATCGACGTGGTTGCTCGCGATTGGCGGTTCGTTTATTGTCCTGATTATTTGGGGTTTGTTGACGCGCAAGAAAGCCTGATTGCTGCACACAGGGGAGGTTCCGAACCGGAAGGGTCGGGACCTCCCTTTTCTCTGGCTCACTTCTGCGCCTCGATCACTACGTCCGCGCCATTCCATTCGTCCGGGGTCGAGCGTAGGCTCTGCGCATGGCTACCTTGGTGATTGTTCTTCTTGCTCTTTGGTTGATCTTGGCCGTGGTTGGTGTGGCTGTGAAGGGGTTGCTGTGGTTGGCTGCCATAGCTGCGATCCTGTTCGTTGCTACGGCTGCTATTGGTTGGGTGCGCCGGAACGCTATCGACCGCTGAAAGCGCTCCGTGCCCGGTCTCGAGAAGTCTGTCTGCGGCGTGCATATCCGCCCGGGTGACTTGGCCGTCCTGCGAACCCCAAGCCGCAGATAGAGTCCGGGCCAGCTCGTCGCGCTGAGAGCTCATGCTCACGTCCTATTCGGGTAGAAGGTGTCTAGGTGCTCCTGCGGGCAGTGATCACAAACCCGGTCCGAGGAATGAGTGCAGCTCATAACTTCCTCCGCTTCGTTTCGTTCTTGGCCATGGTGTTGAGGTAGGCGCGAAGCGTCAGGATGTTCCCCTGGGCGCGGACTCGACTCAACGCAGTGATGCCGTGCTTCTTTGCGATCCGGATGCCTTCGCGGATATCGGCGGCGTCTTGGCGCCTCATGAGAAGTCCTGACTGAGAGGATGGCGGATCTTGAACCGGCGGACCTTTACCGTTGGCTGCCAGTCGCGGATGTTCTTGGGCCAGAGGGTGCGTGCTTGCTTGATGGTCCGGATGTTCCAGCACGGCACGATGACGTAGTTGCCGGTGGTGATGATGCGAGCTTCGGCGGGGACCTGCCAACGGCAACCGTTGGCCTGCAACCAGTGAATGAAGGCTTCCCGCTGATCGAGTGTGAGGTGCATGGCGAGGACTGTGCGTGGCTTCATGATCAGACCGCCGTATTCGGGAGACGGACGGGCATGACCATGGTCCGGAAGGTGGCTTCGTCGTCGTGTTTCTTGTCGGCGGCCGTGATGGTGACAGGCTTGGCTACTGCCACCCCGTCACCTGAGGCGCCCAGGGTGATCTTTAGGTCCTCGACGCCAACGAACGCTTTTACGGCCTCGAGGAAGTAGCGGGGGTTGAATGCCGTCACCACGTCGCTCACGGTGTTGGTGTGGGCCCAGAAAGTTGAAGGAATTCGAGGTGCCCGAGTCCCTTCCTGGAAGTCGTCGAGTCCGGGAGTAACCGACAAGCCCGAGGCAGATATGTGCACTTCGGCCGGGAGGTTACGTGCCGACAGTTCCTCGGCTATTCGAGCCTGCCTCAGCAGCTCGTTGCGGCTCACCACTGCCGTGGCGCCGGCCGAGTACTGAGTCAAGGTCTGAATCTTCGGGTACTCGCCATCCGTGGCCACGATCTGCACTGTCAAGCCCTTGGTGCGGATCTCCAAAGCTTCGATCCCGGCTCCCGGGAAGACGCGGCTTCGCTCGCTCGTGGCCAGCACGGATATACCGATCGTTTCCCCTCGGAGAATCCTCGACAACTTGCCCCACACCTGCGAGCGCAGGTTGAAGCTGAAGTTTGGTGTTGTTTCGCCGTTTTCGAGTTTGAGGAGGTCGAAGGCGAGGCGGTAGCGGTCTGTTGCCATGACGTGGACGCCGGCGGTGCTGCCTTTGAGGTGGATGCTGGTCAGTATTGGCAGGGTGTCGTCGGTGGATGATGCGTGGGCGACGCGGTCGAGGGTGGCTCGGAAGTTGTCTAGGTTGGTGGTGAATGTGCCGAGGGTTGCGTGGCTTGCGTCGTCTGGGAAGTCGTTGACTGGTCCGGTGACTAGGGGGATGGTGTAGCCGGCTGCTTTGACGGTGGCCATCCTTTCGCCCATGAGGCCCATGGTGGAGACTGTGACGTCAGCGGTTGCGTCTGTCCTGGTCAGGGTGCGGATGGTGCGTTGGAGCCAGTTGTATGGGATTGCCGCTGTTCCTTGCTTGGCGCCTGTTCCGATGGCAGAGGCGACTTGAGCGGTGACGCGGGTGGTGTAGTCCGTTCCGGTCAGGGTCACGCCTTCACCGGTGGCTGAGAATCGAACGAGGACGTAGGCGCAGATCGGCACGGGTGGGCGAGTGCCGATGGCGACTCCGACAGCCCTCAAAGCGTCCAACCATGCGGACGCCTTGGCGGTCATGACAAGGTCAGGCTGGTCCTGTGTCAACGCTTGGGTTGGGGCAATACTCAGAACTTCTATGCTCATGGTCAAAACTCCTTGATTAGTCGCTGCAGCGGCACTCGGCCGTGAGTGGATTGATGGGTGCATTGCAGGAATTGCAACGCAGTGGTTGTACTGGGCGGTCACGCTTCAACATGCTGATGTCTGGGTTGTCAGTGCTCATACGGCCCACATCCCTGAGATGCCGCGGAGGTGTATTTGTCCGGCCGGGTGTTTTTGAGACCTAGCCGCATGCACTTGGATCTGGCCTGAGAAGACCGCTGCGAGGCGGTTTCTGTAAGTCAGAGGTTTCTCGTCCATTCGGACCATTGTTGGCGTGTGCCAAAGCTGCAGCAGCCACTTGCCATCGGGCTGGAGGCGCACCGCCGCCCTTGGAAAGGCACGGTCCTTGGCGATCCACGTCTTTGTCTTGATGGGGAACGCCGCAGCCGCGTGCCGCAACGGAGCCGGGTTCAGGGCCAACAGCTCCTTTTGCTTAGCGCCCGGGCTCACTGCTCGGCTCCGTCATCTTTGATGACCGTGACGTCTTCTTCGACGCGCCGGTTTGTGCCCTCTGTCAGGCTGCGGCTGGAGTAACTGCCACCCTTGGTCTTGAACAGTTCCAAGACGTCTTGCTCTGCCTGGTCGAACCGGTATCCAAAGTGCGTCTGGGCTTGCTCCAGCCAAGACCGACGATTCGACCAGTCGTAGACGGTGCGGTCGAAGTTTTTCGCGAATCGCAGTTGCCGGTCAGTATCTTTCTGCTGGCCATAGGTCGCCGCCCGGGCCAGCTGGCGCCACGTCATCTTCTGCAAGACCACCTTGACCCGATCGCGCCAAGCGTTCTCCTCGGCGTACCCCTCAGCATCAGAGGGCTTGTGAATGCCGCTGATGTCACCCAGGGTCTCCTCGTCCATTTTGAGAATGTCTCCCCACAACAGATCGAACAACAGCTCGTGGTCCGCGACTTCGCCGGCGCCGTCCTTGGAACGGATCTGGTTCGCTATGAATTGGCGGCGCACCGTGTAGCTCAACCCCAGTTCCGCATTCAGTGCTCGGAGTTGCTTCTTGTGTTCCTTCTCCGCCTCCGAAATGTCCGGCTTGGCCACTGCCAACGGTGCGTACCAGCGGATCTCCGGCGTCCCGTAACCTGCGATGGACCAGTAATGACCAGCGGTCACGTGAACTTCGGCGGACAGTTCTTCGCCCTCGACGTCGCGGACCCAGTCCCACTTGTTTGAGTACGTGGCATCATCCGGAGCTTCCGGGGCACCGAGTGATTCCATGCGTTCCTGCAGCTCCGCCTTGGCCTGCTCCTGCTGGGCCCGGGCAATGGTGCGCTCTAGATCCAGCGTGTAGCGCTTGTCCCCGCTTCCGATGTCCCCCACCACTCGGTCATACAAACCCGGCTGGCCTGCGTCCTCCAGTTCTTGGAGCTTCTTTACGCCCTCCAAGTCCAGGCGTTGGAAGCCCTGAGCTTCCTCCAAGACGGACAGTGCGAGGTGATTGCGGCCAGTGGTGAGCATGGCCTCGATGTCGTCCATCTCGCCCCGCGCCGAAGCTTCCTCAACGATGCAGGGCAGGAAAGACTTGCCGGCATTGATGGATGCCTGACGGCGGCGGTGTCCATCCTTGACCAGGTAGTCGCCTTCAAGCTCGGGATGTGGGTACACAACCACGGGCGAGACAACGCCCATCGTGCGAATCTCCTCCGTCAGTCGCTCCAAGTCACCAAGGTCCTCACGGATATTGGCCTTGTTCGCCCGGACCTTCTCTATCGCTATTTCTTCAAAGCGTGTTGTCATTACTTCTCTACCTCTCGGATGAACCCGACGAGGCCGCCCACCATCAAGGCAAGGCCGGCTGTGTCAAGGGAATTGAAAACTGTGATCATTGGGCCACCAGCGAGGGAGACCAGGGCGCCGGCTACAAGTAACGGCAGCCAGAGGAAAGCGCGACGGCGCCGGGACGCTACCCGCTCAGACGGGCGAACCACGGCGGCCATCAGAACATCACCGCAGCAGACGGACGCGGCCGAGGCGGGTCCATCAGGGAAAAGTTGTATTTGTGGACGCCATCAACCAAGATCTGGCTAGCGGACGTATCAATCTCGACTCGCTGCCCGCCACCGAAATGCTTCACATGCAAGGCCAACTGGCGCTTCAGTTCCGTTTCATTGCGGAAGTCAAGATCACAGATCGGGATATCCGACTTCGCAGACTTGGGGAAATTCACCACGGCCTGCTTCTTCGTCCGGTAGCTACTCATGGTCGGCCGCCAAAGCAAAGTCAGACTGGAACGCCTCGGCAAGGCTTGAGAACGCAGCGAACGCTTGTGAGCAAGCGTCTCGAACCGCGTTGAAAGCTCCTATGAATACGTCCCGGATCTGAGCGAAGAAAGCGAATACCTTCTCTAGCCCGCGATGGGCCTTCTCCTTCTTCAGGAGCTCAAGGGCTTTCTTCATGTCGAGAGCCGCCATGTTCGGCTGGTCAGTCTTCAAGAACTTGATGGCCTGCGCCATCAACTGCTCAACAGTGAGATTCATCGCTGCTCCATACGGGCTGCGGCCGAAGCTCGGGCAATTTGGGCTGCGAGGGCTGGGTTAGCCGCAAGCGCCTGGCTACGCATGCTGATGGCCTCGGCCATGCTCGATGGGTGATTGAGGCCGCGGACCTTTGGGGCGACTACTACAGTGACGACTGACTGGGTTGAAGCACCGGCGGCTGATGCTGGGGGAACATCAGCCGCCGGCGGTACTAGAGGAGGAGTCTCGAAGTACTCCTCGTAGCGAAGCTCCGCGTTATCGGCCTGCTTCGCCAGATCGTGAACCTGCTTGTGAAACTGGTCAGTGATGCCTACAAGAACGTCCATTGACTGCGTCACTAGGCCAACAGCGTCAGCGGTTCGCAAATGCTTCAAAGCGATCGTGAGCTGATCGAGCTTCTTGTGAATCGCGGTCAACCGACGAGACCGGGCAAGAGAGACGTTTCCCTGGTCCTTCTTCGGTTTGGCGCCTGCCGTCGCAACCGGGGCGTAGTCGCGAGCGTCGAAGAACATGTCGACGGGTATTTCTACCTCGACAGCAGTACCTGAGTTGCCAGCGGGCGCGCTGGGCCTAGGGGAATCATTCATGAGACCATTCCTTTAGATTGAGTTTTTACAGCGAAATCTGACAGCCCTCTCCTATTCCCGTAGGAGGGGGCATCTCTATTTGCGGGTGACAGCCTTGAGCTGTTTGCCAACACGGCGACGGATTGGCGTTACGTTCACGTGGTGCTCGCACTTCACGCCGTCAATCCATGCGTCCAAGCACTCCTCACGGATCAGCCACCGACCACCGGGCCCTGACTGTGATCCGTGCAGCTGCTCGGCTATCAAAGCCCTACGCACAGTCACCGGATGCCGGCGCGAAATTTCCGCCGCCTCCGCCGGATTCAGCCGCGGCTTCATCCGCCCAGACATCGGCCGGAAATCATCAACGAGTTGCAGACTCATGCCGTCACCTTCTTCTTGTGTTTTGTCGCATACGGAGTGGATATCGATCCACTTCGTACAGAATTGTGTTCCACTTTGGTCAAAAAAAGATCCTCCACCCCGACGCCCAGGAACTTTGCTATGCGCAAAGCCGGCTCCGGCTCTAGGTTCTTCGCTTCGCCACTGACGAGGCGGTTCATGTAGCTGTGTGATTTCCATCCAGCAATCTTGGCGAGGCTACGATTCGAAACCCCCTGGACGATCATGAGCCGCTGCAGCATCTTTCGGTCCCTGAGTTCCATCCAGAGATCTCCAATCGCTAGTAGGCCGGTGTTGGTAGAAATCACTGTATCCCTTTCTGTTCCGCTGTGTCCAGTTTATTGTTACACAGGAACGGTTCTAGTGTCCACTCTTTTTGGCCGCCAACGCGCGCGACCCCGCCAATCCGGGCATTACTCAAACAAAACTTGTATTCTTTTAGTGTCCAACCTGCACATCTTGCCAGTGTCCGCCCGATTAGGTGGCTGCCCGGCCATTCGAAAGACTGACGCTGTGAACGCAACACATCCACTTGGCGAACTGATCCAAGCAGCCCAGGACAAGAACGGCTGGTCCACCCGAGACTTAGAGCGACGTGCTCAGGGCCTCGGACTGGACATGAAGCACTCGAACTTCTCACGGCTGAAGAACCAGGAACTCATCTCTATCAAGGGCGCAGTAATCCATGCGCTCTCGGATGTCCTCCAAGTATCAGTTCAGAGAGTTGCCCAAGCAGCTATGGCCAGCATGGGCGTCGAGGTTCAGTCCAACCGTCCCAGCCTCGAGGATGTAGTCCGCGATTCGCCAGAGTTCAGCTCACGAGACCGCAAGATCATTCAAGGTCTCGTGGACACGATTAGAACTCTTGACGCGACCACGCAAGAGGAGGTGGTGGGCAATGGAGATCATCCCACCTATATGAACCAGGCAGGGGAAAGCCCTGCCAGCCCCAAGGCGAAGAAGGACCCGCACGCTCATCCAGATGCAGACGAGTACGGGCATATCCCGCTGCCGGCTAACTACTTCGAGCTGGCCGCCAGTGGCCACAGGAATCTTGGCGCCGAAGAAGCTGCCCGGACCTCAGTCCGCGGCGAAGAAACACAAGAGACAGACGGAGAGTCGAAATAATGGCAGCTACTGGACGCATGACGCCGACGCTGACCTATATTTCGAACCTTGGACTAGTTCAGATGGCACTGGGGAGCTTCTACAGCGCTGAGCCAAACCAACCCAAGAAGCCCCTGCCGGACGAATTTGCCTTTGTTGAGGAAATCCTAAATCTGTGGTCTGCCTACACTCGACTGCCAGGGTTGCAGGCCATTTATCAAGACATCGACAAGTTCTCCTTGGATCTCCTGCTCGTCCCTGAGGATGCAACTGAGCGCGTCAAGAGCTCGCTTGCATACCTTGCCATCCTCACGGACACCGAGATCCCGAAAGAAATTCCTGCACTCCGCGGATCGTGGATGTCACTGACGTGGACTCTTCGAGAAGCCCTCGGAGGCTTGCTGAAGCTCCCATCAGACCGGATGGGCCTCCTATGGGAGAGTGACCTCACTCACCTAGCGGAAAGTCTCAGCGTAAGAGTTGAGCGATGCGAGTCATTTGGCAATGCAGCGTGGTCACTTTTGGAATCCAATGTCGCTGCGGAACGTGCTGAGGAAGCGATGAGGAACGCCCAGATCGCCGCCGGCGTGAGCTCAAGCGCCCGACTTACCGGAAGCTATGACACTTTCGCAGCAGACAATGAGAAGTCCTCATCTTTCTTTCGGTGGGCGACAATCCTTCTCGTGGCAGCGGGAGTAGGCACTAGCGTCTTCCTTCATCTGTGGCTTGCCGAAGGAATGACCCCGGGCCTAGTAAATTGGCCAGCCCTGCTCTATCCGCTCGTCGTCTCGGGAGGAATTTTCGGTGTTGCCACGTACTGCGCACGACAGGCTCATCTTCATCGGACGCTAGCGACTTGGTCCAAAACCATCAGCATCCAGCTTCAAACTTTCGACGGTTTCATTTCTCCTATGACAGATCATGCCATTCGAGACGAGCTAAGGACCGAGTTTGCGCGGCGAGTTTTCGGGCCACACCCGAAGCTAAAAGGTGAACCTGGAGTGACCGCGGGCAGTCCTGCCGTTGACTCGATTCTGACACGCATCAACAGAGATTCCACCGCCTAGTTTCATCGGCCTAGAATCGCAAGCTACCAACTAAGACAACCAACCACGAGTGCAACTCATCCGACCATTGGGGACCCATGACACCTTCAGACAATCCATTGCCACCAGCAAGGCCACGCGGAGTTGTAAGGACAGTCCAGTTTTGGCGACTGGTAGACAATAAATCTAAGAAGACTGTGTCTGAGCAGGACTGGCATGCCATCCTTCGGAAAATGGGAACAACTGCAATTACCCACCACATCCTCAAGAAGGAGCTAACGTGCTCCGTGGTTGCTTTGGATATTGAAAGCGACTGGACGGGGCTACTTCCCCCTGAGGGTGTTGAGAACCTTGTCCAAGAGGTAGATGATAACGCCACGTACGGCGTCGTGGTGGCCACAGACAAAGACCATGTCCCGAGCCAAGGCAAGCGGGGCACAGGCGAGCAGAAGCCAGTCACGATTGAGGATGGATTCTCCCCCATTGACAACCTCTTCGTCTGGTTCTTGCCTTTTGGAAACATATTTGGCGTCTTGATGGAAACGCAATCTGCGGCCAGGCCTCAAGCTTTTGCAAGTTGGCTCACCAGAGTCATGCGTGACCAAGGCACGCTCTCTCAGCACAACTTCGAATGGGGTGTGGTGCCTGTCATTGACAAGGGCCGGCGCCAGGCTCTGGCCAGAGCGAAACAGCTCAAAAGCGTGTTCGTCGCGGAGACAATCACCCCAGCAAGTCAGTCGCCGTTGAGGGACCTCATGGCCGGCCCTGTTTTCGAAGGCAAATATAAGCTCGAAATCAAGCTTCGCCCAATCAAGGAAAAAGGGCAGAAGTTCTTCGAAGAGGATGCCAAGGAACTCCGGGACTGGCTCGATGACACCTTCGGCCTTGACTACACATCTCTCGATGCGGCCCAAGTCCAATTCAACCGCCACCCTGGCGACGACCTGCCTGCTGGCGTTGTAAACCTCTTGGACCACAAGTTAACACGCAAACGGACCATTCTCATGAGACAGGGATCTTTCCAATCCTTCTCTGCAGTGTCAGCCCTGTCTGAGATAGTGAAGACCTACACAATAGAGTTTGATGAACTTCTAAAACTCCGCTAGCTGAAGGCGAGGCACACGATGGCTACAAATAGAGAGGCATCTTTCAAGGGGCTCTGGATTGCGCTCATCCTGCTTGTATGCGTCGTTGCCAGCGTCAGTGTTGGTGGAGGATTCCTACTGTCCGGAATCCACCCTGATGACCTAAAAACCGGACTGACAAATATTGCTACCCTCGGTGGTGTCACCGCAGGGCTCTCACTGGCCGGGGCGGCAATCCTGTCGCTAACGGGGTCAGCGGTCCACCACCTGGTCGAACGATACGGGACCTGGATACGTGCCATTTTGTTCGGCGGATACCTAGTCACCATCGTTGCTTCATTTGTTGCCGGCATAGGTGCCGTATTTGCGACCTGGCAAGGGGCCGCCTGGCTTGCTTCATCAAGTGCGGCCGTTATCTTTGCCGGGCTTTTTGTAACCGCGCTCTTTATCAATAGTGCATTCAAGTGGCATCACTCAGGCCCGGCGGAAGACCTCAACCCCACAGCCTGAATGTCAGAGGTATCCCCTAGGGTCAGATGAATGTTCGATCCTTGGGGGACGCTGCGGCGACTAACGCATATCCACGTCTCTTTTGTCCGCATGCCTGATGGCGCGCCAGGGCGAACAGATGGCCTCCGCGTGATCTGGCTGGACAAGCAACTCCAGCAGGTCGAACGCCGCTGTGCACTCGCTCACGAGCTTGTCCATATCGAGCTCGGACACGACGGCTGCCAACGGCCATGCATCGAACACGAGGTGCGCGTTGTAACCGCGCGGAACCTAATCCCTATAGGGAACCTCTGTCAGCATGCTGCCTGGGCGCGAAGCGTCCAGGAGCTGGCCGAGGAACTATGGGTCACGGCAGACGTTCTCACAGACCGTCTGGGCTCACTCACAGCCGACGAGACGGCACAGCTGTCTCTTGTCGAGCATCAAAACCGCTAGCCTTCCGGGGCAGCTAAGAATCGAGGGGACACCATGGCCTCAACCAGGCGACTGCCATCGGGCAAGTATCAAGGCCGCTACCGCGACGGCAACGGGAAACCCCAATCCGCAGGAGTGTTCCCCCGCGAGAAGGCAGCGCTGAAAGCCGCCATCGTCAAGGAAGAAGCCTCCAGGACGGGCGGTTGGCGCGACCCAGCGGCCGGCGAGCGCCCGTGGGGTGACTGGTGTGAGGAATGGTGGCCGACGAGGAAGCTTGAGAACTCGACGGAGAAGAATGAGCGCTCGGCTTTGGAGCAGCACATCATGCCGAAGTGGGGCGAGACCCCTTTGGGTGAGATCACGAGGCAGGACGGACGGAAGTGGATTGCCGAGCTGAAGGTTACCGAGCGGGCTCCCACGGCGGCCGAGTTGAAGCGTCGGGAGGAACTTGAGTACAAGCCGGTGGTCAAGCTTCTGGCGGCGTCAACAGTGCAGCGGATCTTTGGGATCTTCTCGGCCTCGCTGATGGCTGCCGTTGATGCGGAGATCATTCAGGCCAACCCGCTCTACAAGCTGGCTCTCCCCCAGCGGCCGCCGGCTCAGGAACGCTATCTCACCAAGGCCGAGTATCAATCATTGGATGCGGTGCTGGATTCCAAGCGTGACGCGGCCATCGTCGGACTGCTCGTTGGAACTGGCATGCGATGGGGTGAAGCCATGGGCCTACACACCCACCGCATTGACCGCGAGCGCGGCATGATCCATATCGTGGAGACGTGGGACAGTACGTCCGGGCAGATCAAGCCCTACCCGAAGGGGAAGCTAGCAAGAAGCGTCTCGCTGGAGAGTTGGGTAGCTGAACTGCTGGATGAGCTCGGACTGTCTGAGACGGCGAGCTGTGGCCACGTTCATGCAGCTGGGCGGTGCCGGTCCGGGTTGGCGCTTCATGGTCCGGGCCGGATGACGATCTTGGACAACTGGCGCAAACGTGTGTGGACGCCGGCAACTAAGCTTTCAAAGCTTGACCCGCTACGTCCGCATGATCTTCGACACACCTACGCTTCGTGGCTGCTGCAGGCCGGCGTCTCTCTGGCGGAAGTCTCCCGCCTGTTGGGCCACGCCTCGCAAACGACGACGCAAAGGTACGCTCATCTGGCCGAGCTGCCAGTCGAACATGTGTCCGCAGCGCTCCGGCTCCCTAGTGTTCGAACTGCGGGCCATGCCACAGACGTGCCACAAACGGAAGTTCCGGCGCGCTACACGGGACTTCGCCTAGTGCAATAAGAATGTGTATCCACGCAGGTCAGACCCCGGTTTAGTGCTTCAGCGCTACACCGGGCTCTACCCCGCTTTGAGGGCTGTCGCTCGTTCACACCGGAGAGGTCGCTGGTTCGAACCCAGTATCGCCCACCTGAAAGAAAAGCCCTCCTGACCAGCACAAACGCTGAGCAGGAGGGCTTTTTCATGTCTGAAAGCCAGGAACTGGATGGACCCACAGCTCCGAGGGCCCCACGCTACAGACGCGCCAGCGGCTGCAGACCGACAGGAGCCGGGTGGGCCCACAGCTCCGAGGGCCCCACGCTACAGACGCGCCAGCGGCTGCAGCGTGGGAGGAGCTGGGGACTAATGCGCCAGCTTGAGCCCCACGATGCAGCCGATCAGGCCAAGCAAGAGCAGGACCTTGATGACCGAGACAGCTTCTGCTCCGGTGGCCATGGCGTAGGCAACGGTCAACGTTGCGCCGATGCCTACCCAAACGGCATAGGAGGTGCCTATGGGAAGCGTGCGCATGGCCCAGGCGAGGCCGGCCATGCTTGCTATGAGGGAAACTCCAAAGACCACACTGGGGCCGAGTTTGGAGAACCCTTCACTCTTGCCCAATGCGGTGGCCCAGACAGCTTCCAATACGCCTGAGACAACCAAAATTAACCATGCCATGAAAAACACTCCTCGACGCCGTCTTGTCGCTGTCCGGGTACGGCGCACCTCGTCCGGGTGCCTTGTGGCAGAACCAATGATGGCACATTCCCATGAGGCGGGAAAGCTCTCCGGGGCGGTGGAACAACTTCGCTCTTGGCTCAAACCGTTGACATCGTGACGGGGCGCACTATGCTGGAAAAAGTTGGGGCGCCAATGGCCCCAGGAGTGAAGGGAGGTGCCAATTGTCTATTTTTGACGATATTAAGGGCAAGGCCGAAGGATTGATCGGCAGCCACGGCGACCAGATCAAGGACGGCATCGAGAAAGCCGGTGATTTTGTCGACGAAAAGACCGGCGGCAAGTTCGCCGACAAGGTTGATGGTGTCCAGAACGCCGCTTCTGACTTCGTAGATGGTCAGAACAAGGCCGGACAGTAATCCGAACCCTTCGCCCTTAAATCAAGGCGTCAAAGGGGGCGTCGGTCCCGTCGAGAGACGGCACCGACGCCTTTTGGCTTTAAGGCAACAGGAATTAGCTCACAGGAACGGCAGTACTGGCCTCTTGGGCTTCTCGAGCCAAAGCCGTCAAGCGCGATACGGCACGGAAGTACTTCTTCTGGTAGCCACCGGTCATCATTTCCGGGGTGAACAACTGATCCAGAGGGGCGCCGCTCGCCAGGATCGGAACATCCTTGTCATAGAGCCTGTCCGCGAGGACAACAAAGCGCAGCGCAACCGATTGTTCCGTGATGGTGTGGACATTGCGCCACACCACAGCATCCACGCCTGCCAGCATTTGCCGATAGCGCGACGGGTGAACACCGGCGAGGTGATCAACCAACGTCGCGAAGTCGTCCACGGCTACCGTGCGACCGGCAAAGTCGTGGCGCATGCGAGAGTCAAGGTCACTATTGGGAACTGGCTCGGGCGGGGTGGGCAGCCCGCGGTGACGGAAGTCCTCACCGTCGATGTGGAGGATATCGAACTGGTCGGCCAACACCTGGATCTCGCGCTGGAAGTCAACAGCGGCAAAGCGGCCGTCGCCCAAGGACCCGGGCAGGGTGTTGGAGGTTGCGGCCAACTTAACTCCGGCGTCGGCCAGTTCGCGCATGAGCCGGGACATCAGCACGGTGTCTCCGGGATCATCAAGTTCAAATTCGTCAATGCACACGAGCTTGTAGGTACTCAACGCTTCCACCGTCTTGCGGAACGACAAGGCACCCACCAAGTTGGTGTATTCCACAAAGGTTCCAATGGCCTTGGGTCCCTCCACCTGGTGCCACAAGGAGGACAACAGATGAGTCTTACCCACACCGAAGCCACCGTCCAGGTAGATTCCGGCTCGGGAGTCGGCGGCCTTGGACTTGCCGCCAAAGAACTTCCGCAGTCCACTGGCTGGCTTGGCCATGGTTGCCTCACCGAATTCCTGCAGCATTGTCACGGCCTCGGCCTGCGAGGGCTGGGACGGATCTGGTCGGTAAGTATTGAAGGAAACCTCGCCAAATCGCGGCGACGGAACAAAGCCCTTTAAGAGTTCTTCCACCGAGACTGCAGGGCGGCGCGTGGAAAGTTGCTCAACTTGTACCAAGAAAGTGTTCCGATCATGAAGAATTTTTTGCCGGGCCGTTGGGAAACAGCCGCAGGACTCACGGATACCAGAATACCCACCGCATATTGCGTTTCGTTAACGTGAGGGAAGTTTCCTGCACCGCGGCTGGTTACTGTAAGGAACACCAACGGCCGGAGAGGTTCCGGCACGAGCGATCTACACGAAGGGGCGTCATGCCTGTAGCAGTTGAATCGAATGAGAAGTTTGCCGCCTACGCACACCCCGAGCGCCTGGTCTCTACCGAGTGGTTGGCCCAGGCCTTGGCCAATGGAGCCACGGCGGACGGCAGCTTGGTTGTGGTTGAGTCCGACGAGGATGTCCTCCTCTACGAGACGGGCCACATCCCCGGTGCAGTCAAGATTGACTGGCACACTGACCTGAACGACGACGTCACTCGCGACTACATTGACGGCGCCGCTTTCGCGTTGCTCGCTGCGGCCAAGGGCATCTCTCGCGACACCACCGTGGTGGTTTACGGTGACAAGTCCAACTGGTGGGCCGCCTACGCATTGTGGGTTTTCACCTTGTTCGGACACGAAGATGTTCGCCTGCTCGACGGTGGCCGTGACAAGTGGATCGCCGAGGGCCGCGAATTCACCACCGACGCCACGCAGGTCACCCCGGCGGCCGACTACCCCGTGGTGCAGCGCAATGACGCACCCATTCGCGCCTACAAGGATGATGTCTTGGCCCATCTGGGCAAGCCGTTGATCGATGTCCGCTCCCCCGAGGAATACACCGGTGAGCGCACCCACATGCCTGCCTACCCTCAGGAAGGAACGCTGCGCGGCGGTCACATCCCCACGGCGGCGTCCATCCCGTGGGCCCGGGCGGCCGCCGAAGATGGAACGTACCGAACTCGTGAGGAGTTGGAGGCGCTCTACCTGGGTGAGGCTGGCCTGGTGGCCGGTGACGATGTTGTGGCTTACTGCCGCATCGGCGAACGTTCCAGCCACACCTGGTTTGCCCTCAAGTTCCTGCTCGGTTTTGAAACCGTGCGCAACTATGACGGTTCCTGGACCGAGTGGGGCAACGCTGTCCGGGTGCCGATCGCCGTTGGGCCCGAGCGTGGCCAGCTGCCCAGCTCCAACTAGTCTCCAATCCCTCCCCAGGGGTCAGCCGCTGCCGCGTCTGGCACCTGGGGCGCGTGGGCCCCACAACGGCCTGTCTTTTTTCACATTCGCCACGAAAGAAAAGTACGCTTTAGTCGATGACTACTTCACAAGCACTCCCCCCGGCATTGGCTGAGATCGTCAATGATTTCAAGGAACTCGAAGAACGCGACCGTCTGACACTGCTTCTGGAATTCTCCCGTTCGCTCCCGCCTCTTCCGGAGCGGTTGGCGAACCATCCCGAGTTGCTGGAGCAGGTGGTTGAATGCCAGTCACCGCTCTTCTTGACGGTTGAGTCAGAAAAGACTGACAAGGGCGATGTCATTCGCCTGTTTTTCCAGGCGCCACCGGAGGCACCCACAACGCGTGGTTTCGCTTCGGTCCTCTTTGAGGGTTTGGATGGCTTGACCGCCGAAGAAATTTTGGCGGTTCCCGATGACATGCCCGAGCAGTTGGGCCTGACCAGGGCCATCTCACCGCTTCGCATGCGCGGCATGTCCGCCATGTTGGGACGCGTCAAGCGCAAGATTGCCGGCGGAGTCCGCCCGGCCGTCTAGGCACACGAGTGCCGCACCACCTGCCCCGTCACCTCCCCGAGCATGTGAGGTGACGGGGCATTGTGCGCCCTGGTTTGTACCCGCATTCGCGAGGCCGCAACTGCCATAATTGCCGTATGGCCAAAAAGACTTCAGGGGCAGGGACCCCGGCAACCGTGGCACTCACGGCGGCCGGAATCCCCTTCTCAGCCCACAGCTATGCCCACGATCCCGCCACCACCAGCTACGGGATGGAGGCGGCAACTGCCCTTGGCATTTCCCCGGAGCGGGTGTTTAAGACCTTGATGGCCGATGTTGCCGGCACTCTGGCCGTGGCCGTTGTGCCCGTCAACGGCACACTCGACTTGAAGGCATTGGCCGCGGCCCTGGGCCAGAAAAAGGCGGCCATGGCCGATCCTGCCGCCGCCCAGCGACGGACCGGCTACGTCTTGGGTGGCATCTCGCCGCTGGGCCAACGCCAACACTCCCCCACGGTGCTGGACGCCTCAGCGCTCTCATGCGAGACAATTTACGTCTCCGGTGGCCGGCGCGGTTTCGACGTGGAGCTTTCGCCCAAGGATCTATTGGCTCTCACCCACGGCACGACGGCGAACATCGGCGCCGCGAAAAGCCAACCGCTGCTGGAGCGCTAATTGACGGCGGCCAGTTCACTCCCTCGGCAGCGTGTATCTGCCGAGCCGGGGTCGCAGCCATGCCTCCACGGCGTTCTCCCACCGGCTCGGCTCCACGTTCCATTCCTTGGTGTGGCGGGCCTTGCTGAACGGCTCAAAGGTGACCATTTCCGGATTCCGCTTAGCCAGTTCCGCCGTGGGGCCGTAGGGTACAAAGTCGTCGTCAATGCTGTGCAAAATGAGCGACGGCGTGCGCAGCTCCACGGCGCGGCTCACCCAGTCCAAACTCTTGAAGTTGACCGGCGCGGCCAGTCCGGTGATGCGCCGCCCCAGCGGATGGGTCAGCATCAGTTGCGCGTACCGGCCAATGTAATTGGGAATCTTGTTGAGCTGGGCCTGATGGGCCAAAACGTCGATCCAGTTAATGACGGGCCCGTCCAGGACCATCGCCAGGACGTGCTTCCTGTTCCGGGCTACATCGGCCGTCTGCAAACTGATGGCGCCGCCCATGGAGTTGCCGAACAGCACCACATCCTTGGCACCGCGGGAAATGGCAAAGTCGATCGCTACCTCAACATCGGCCCATTCGGTGACCCCCAACCCATACCGGCCGTCGGAGGCTTTGGGGGCGTCGCCGTCGTTCCTGTAGGAGATCAACAGGGCGTTCATGCCCAATCGGTGGGCCGTGGGGACCGCCCGCAGGCCCTCGATCCTGGTAGCACCGCGCCCGTGAACCATGATGGCCCATGTGTGCCCGGGGTTGGGTGCCGGCACCAGCCAGGCCGGGGCCGGGCCATCGGGCAGGTTCAGGGTGACGTCTTCGCTCTCGAGCCCCATTTGTTCAGGGTGTGAGTAGAGGTTGCCGGACCACCAGCCTGCCGTTGCCGTGCGCAGGTCGCCGCTGTGAACCGTGACGACCTCGCGCGTGATGCTGCCTTCGCGGGGTACATAGGAAATGATGGGGCCAATGATGGCGTGTCCTTGGCTCCCACTGAAGAACAGCCCGTAATTGCCCTCGATGATGGTGTCCGGCGTGGCTTCCAGGACCACCTGCAGTCGGGGACCATCGGCGATAACGGCAAGGATGGCTAAATCGTCCGGGCGGTGTTTATCCGGCGTCACCACCCGCCTGGCGAAGTACGCGGCGAGCCCGGACGTGGCGGTCACAACCGCAACTGCACCAGCCCCCACTGCTCCGGCGCCGAGGGCACCCCACTTGAGCCATGCACTTGACTGTGTTTCCGAGGTAGCCATGCCCCTATTCTTGCCTATCCCCGTGCGGCTGCGAAGTGCGGCACACCGCGTGCCCTGACAACTTTCACATCGTGTCCGGCGCCGTTGCTCCTTGTTTCTGCGGTCCGGAAGCCTATGCTGGTGCCATGAGCGAGACGATCATCATTCTGACCGAAGAACCCCTGACCGCCGTGGACGTGGAGAACATCTCCGACCTCTACGGCCCCGAGGACGATGTTGAGCTGGTGTTATTGGTTCCCGCCAATACCAAGCGAAACCTCTTCGTGGACGTGGTGGACCAGCTGACCATGCTGGACCTGCCCGGTGTGCTGCGTGAACTTCGTGAGAAGCCCAACGCCGAGGCTGTCAGGGCCGAGGCGGAGGAAATTCTCGCAACATCGATGGCGGTGTTGGCTGACGCCGGGGCAAAGGCCACCGGTTCCGTGGCGGAGGGCGACGCCGTTGCCTCCCTGATTGCCAAGGTCACCGAGGTGGGGGCAAGCCAGGCAGTGGTGGTCACCCGCCCGCACGCCGTTGCCGACACGTTCCGGCAAGACTGGGCACATCAGGCTCAGCGAAAGCTGGGGCTGCCAGTTTTGCATTTGTACACCGGTTCGGGATTTATTGGCGACTCCTAGGCGTTGATGAAAGCATGAGCACTTTTGAAGAATCCCCTGAACAACCAGCCGCTGCGACAACTGTTGTAAAGACCGATGAACAGTGGCGCCAGGAATTGAGCCCGGCCGAGTACCAGGTACTGCGCAAGGCTGGCACCGAACGGCCGTTCACGGGCGAGTATTGGGACTCCACGCAGGAAGGCGTCTACGCGTGCCGGGCCTGCGGCGCTGAATTGTTCACCTCCAAGGAGAAGTTCGCATCTCATTGTGGGTGGCCGTCTTTTTTCGCGCCGCTGGCCGACGGGACCGTCCGATACCTGCATGACAACACGCTGGGCATGAAGCGTGTTGAGGTCCGGTGCGCGTCCTGCGATTCGCACCTGGGTCACCTCTTCGAGGGCGAAGGATATGACACCCCAACGGATGAACGCTTCTGCATCAACTCCATTGCCCTGACCCTGCGGCAACAACCCTGAGCCTGACCATGCAGCAAGGTCTTGCGGAGCTTTCGCCAAACGCTCCGCAATGGCCTTGAGCATGACAGTTACTTATGCTTAGGACTATTTCAGATTAGTCTTCCTGTTCCTTTGATACGCTCGAAAAAATGCCCACAAGGCACTACGCAGCGAGGATGAGACACCATGAACACCACTCTGGAAAGCACTGGCATTGCCAATGACTTTGACTACGGCACCCTGGCCCACCACACTGCGTGGCTATCCCTCAAGCAGGCAGCCACGCAGCTGGCCACACTCCAGGCCAAGGACGGTTCCGTCCCGGATACTGCTGACCACAGCCACGCCTCTGCGTTAATCGAAGCAATCAAGACGGCTGTCACGGAACTTGCACCGTACTTCCCGCACGATTGCAGCTACCTGGAATTGCTCGTTGCGGATTTCACCCGCTGGGCGGAGTCGGGATTGGGTGTTCCGGATTTCCTTGATTCGCTTCTGGCTTTCAACCCGCAGGAACAACGCGTCAACAGCCTGGGACACCTGGTGGTGTTCCCCATGTACACCCAGAACGGATCGACCTCCCGCCACGTGGAGGCGGTCCTGGTGGACGTCATCTGGCCCGAATTCATTGGCGAACTCGAAGCCGGCAACTACTCCAACAAATTGTTTGTCCCGCTGCGATTCATTGACTTCACCGCCGGATACGACACAAACTCCGCCGTACTGTTCCCCGAAAGCGTCTCCGTCCGCGAAACTCCCACCTTTACGTGGGGAGCAATTTTCCAGGACCGCGAAGCCGCCCGCTTCCGCCGTGTTCTGCGGGAAGCCGCCGCTGTTACTCGACTGGAATTGCCAGCCGACGCCCTGGAGCTATTGGACGATCAGGCCCTGACCACGGAAACCTTTGTCATGTGGGATCTGATTCACGACAGGACGCACATGCGCGGGGACCTGCCCTTTGACCCATTCATGATCAAACAACGCATGCCGTACTTCCTGTACTCCTTGGAGGAGCTGCGCTGTGACCTGACGGCCTACCGCGAATCTGTTGCCGTGGAACATGATGACAAGGCCTCACCGGAGGCCCGGAAGCAAGCCAAGCTGGTCCAGTACGCCGTCATCTTCGACCGGATCTTCCGCTTCGCCATCACCGGTTCCCGGGTGCGCAACTACGACGGCCTGGGCGGTCAGCTGCTCTTTGCCTGGCTGCACCAGCATCACGTACTGCACTGGACGGACACCAAGCTTTCCATCGATTGGGATCAGGTGCCGGACGTGGTGATCGCCCTGGGCCAGCAGATCGAGGAGCTGTACTGGCGCTCCATCGACCGGCCCAAGCTGGCTCATTGGCTTGCCGCCTACGAACTAGTTTCGGCCACCGTGACTCCCAACCCGGCGTCAACCTGGGCCAAGGGACCCCAAGCCCTGCCCCTGACCGCGCCGCTGCGCGAAATCACCGATCAGGTCATGGACGATGAATTCCCCCTCTCCATGTTTTACGAAGCCTTGGAGAAGAAAATGCGTGGCGTGATCGATTCCACGGCCGGCATCACCGGCGCCAGCGCCGCGTAAGTGGGTACTGTAAGTTCCATGACATCTTTCACTTCCCAGGGACCCTTGGTGGTGATCGCCGGCGGCAGCAGCGCCGCCGGCATTGCCGTGGCGGCTTCCCTTGTCGCGGCCGGCATGCGCGTGGTCACGGTTGGTTCCGACGCCGGACGCATCACGGCGGCAGCCAACCTCACAGGCGGAGCCGTCCCCTTCAGCTGCGATCTAGCCGACCCTGACGCTGTTTCGGCCCTGGTGGCAAAAATTCACACAGACTTTGGGCCTGTTGACGGCCTGGTCCACTTGGTAGGTGGGTGGCGCGGCGGGGGCGGCATCACGGCCCAATCCGATGCCGATTGGGATTTCCTGCACACCTCGGTGTTGTCCACACTGCGCAACACCACCCGTGCGCTGTATGAGGACCTTGCGGCCTCTCCTGAGGGGCGTCTGGCCATCGTGTCCTCCACCTCGGTCACGGCCCCTACGGCCGGGAACGCAAGCTATGCGTCCGTCAAGGCCGCGGCAGAAACTTGGGTTCAGTCCGTGGCCCAGGGGTTCGGCAGCTCGACGGCACCCGAGCAAAGCGCCGCCGTCGTCCTTGTTGTAAAAGCGCTCGTCGATGACACCATGCGGGCACGCTCTCCGGAACGCTCTTTCCCCGGTTTCACCGACGTGGCCGTGTTGGCCCAGGCCGTCACCTCGCTGTTCGGCAAGCCCGGACTCAACGGCGCCCGCATTATCCTTTAGACCGGAACATCATCCGGATCTCGGCATTTTAGTTTTCAGCATCGACAATCGAAGGCACATTGTGAGCATTGGCAGCACCGAATTCACCCAACTTCACGACCCGAACGTGATCAGCTTCGCCTCGGACAACTACTCAGGAATACATCCCGAGGTTCTGACGGCGCTAGCCGCGGCCAACGGTGGACACCAGGTGGCTTATGGCGAGGACGTGTACACCACCTCGCTGCGCGCCGAAATGGGCAAGTTGTTTGGCAAGGAGGTTGATGTCTTCCCGGTGTTCAATGGCACGGGAGCCAACGTGGTGGCCCTGCAATCGCTCCTGCCGCGGTGGGGCGCCGTGGTGTGTGCTTCGACGGCGCACATCAATATGGATGAAAACGGCGCACCGGAGCGCGTCGGCGGCATGAAGCTGCTGAGCGTGCCTACACCCAATGGCAAGCTGACACCCGAGCTGATCGACAAGGAAGCATGGGGCTTTGGCGACGAGCACCGCGCCCAGCCACTGGCCGTCTCGATCACCCAGACCACCGAACTGGGGACCTGCTACACCCCTGAGGAAGTACGCGCCATCTGCGATCACGCCCACTCCTTGGGCATGAAGGTGCACATGGACGGCGCACGCCTGGCCAATGCGGCCGCCTACCTGGGCGTCCCGGTGCGCGAGTTCACCTCCGACGCCGGTGTGGACGTGCTCTCCTTTGGCGGCACGAAGAACGGGATCATCTTTGGCGAAGCCATTGTTGCGCTAAACCCGGAAGCCACCGACGGACTAATCTACCTGCGCAAGCTGAACATGCAGCTCTCCTCCAAGATGCGCTTCATCTCGGCCCAGTTGCTGGCGCTGCTTGAGGGCGACTTGTGGCTCCGGTCGGCCGGACATGCGAACGCCATGGCTGCAAAGCTGCGCGCCGCCGTCGAAGGTCTCCCCCAAGTGCAGTGCACCCAGGCCACCGAAGCCAACGGCGTCTTCGCGATACTGCCCGAAGGTGTGGCCGAGCGCCTGCGCACCAAGTTCCGTTTTTATGACTGGGACGAAGCCGCACGGGAAGTACGTTGGATGTGCTCCTTCGACACCACTGAGGAAGACGTTGACGCGTTTGTTGCCGCGTTGAAGGCTGAATTGTCCTAGGCAGCTCACCCCGCCCTGATTCAGGGCGGGGTGCCTTTTCGGCGCGCCTGCCACCGTTTGGCCACAAGGCGTCATAATCTGCCAGTGTGAGCCCAATTCCGCAGCTACCCGCTGACTTCCAAGCCGCCCTGGCCTCACTGCGCTCTGCGCGGAACCGGAGTGAATTGAAGTTGGCCGAAGTGCCTGCCCCGGCCCGGCTGGCTCCCTTCGGCGTGGCCCTTGGTGCCGAAATCATGATCGAGGGCGAAGAGCTGGCCACCGGCCGCTTCATTCTGCTCCACGACCCACAAGGTTCCACCCTGTGGGGCGGCACGTTCAGGATTGTCACCTACGTCCGCGCGCAGCTGGAGGCGGACATCGGCAACGACTCCCTATTGGGTAACGTCGCCTGGGCGTGGCTCGTTGAAGCCTTGGCTGAACAAGGTGCCCAGTACACCAACGCAGGCGGCACGGCCACCCGGATATTGTCCGAAAGTTACGGCTCCCTTGCGACTCGCCCGGACGCCGTGGATATTGAATTGCGTGCATCCTGGACACCTGCGGGGACCGCCATCAGCCCGCACCTGGAAGCGTGGGCCAACATCGTGTGCACTTTTGCGGGACTGCCTCCCGTGCAGGAAGGCGTGACCTTGCTGCCGCGCCGGCGCGGGGACACGAACGACTAAGGCCGCACGATTGCAGCCGCCGGTTCCTCGTTTCCGGTACATGGTCCCAGGGACATACTGGCCATTCGGTAGACTAAAGGCATCATGACCAACCCAGAATCAAGCACGCACAGCCGCGCCAGGACCAAATTGTCCACCACGCGTCAAAGCCACGACTCCAAAGCGACGTCCGGCACCGACGCTGCAACGTCCCCCACCACGGGCGGGACCAGCACCGAACTCGCCCAAGCTCCACTGACCAGTGTTGTCATTGACGGCGTCCGCCTGGAGCTGGGCGAACTGCCCGAGCTCGTGGAACTGGACATGCCTCGGGACGGGATTCCGGCGGTAGTGGAGAGCGAACCGGCCTTGAAGCGCTGCGCTGCCGCTCTGGCCGCGGGCACCGGCCCGGCCGCCGTCGACACTGAGCGCGCCTCCGGTTTCCGTTATGGCCAGCGGGCCATGTTGGTCCAGATTCGGCGTGAAGGCGCCGGTACCTGGCTCATTGACCCCGAGGCCTTCGACGACCTGAAAATCATCGACGATGCCCTGCGCGGCGTTGAATGGATCCTGCATGCGGCGAGCCAGGACCTGCCATGCCTTGCCGGCGTGGGCATGTGGCCCGACAAACTTTTTGACACGGAACTTGCTGCCCGCCTTGCCGGGCTCCCCCGCGTTGGCCTCGGTGCCGTGGTGGAATCTCTCCTTGGTTTCCATCTTGCCAAGGAACATTCCACAGCGGACTGGTCAACACGCCCCCTGCCGGAGCCGTGGCTTCGCTATGCGGCATTGGATGTGGAGGTACTCGTTGATCTGCAGGAGGAACTGGTTGCCCTCCTGGAGAATGACGGCAAGCTCGATTACGCCGCCCAGGAATTCACGCACCTAATCGATTCCGGCGTTCCCGCGCCACGTGTTGATCCCTGGCGCCGTACGTCGGGTTCACATACCGTCCGCAATCGTGTCCAGCTCGGCGCCGTTCGCGAGCTGTGGCAGACCAGGGAGAGGCTCGCCGAGCACCGCGACATTGCCCCGTCCCGTTTGATTCCGGACTCGGCCATCGTCGCCGCAGCCAAGGGAATGCCCACCACGGTTCCGGCGCTGCTGGCCCTGTCCGGCTTCCACGGCCGCGCCGCCAAGCGTGATGCCCCCAAGTGGCTCCATGCCATCCAAACTGCCAAGAACAGCTCGGATCTGCCGCCACTGCAGGTGTCCAACAATGCGCCCCCGCCGCCGCGCGTGTGGGCCGAGCGTGACGTGGAGGCCGCCGCTCGTTTGGCAACGGTGCGTCCGCGTCTGGCCGAGTTGGCCGAATCGATCAACATCCCTGCGGAGAACATCCTCACCCCTGACTTCCTGCGCCGCGTCTGCTGGCGCCCGCCGTCGAACATCACAGTGGAGTCCGTCACTGAGCAACTGGCCGAGCTCGGTGCCCGGCCCTGGCAGATTGAACTCACTGCGGCACTTCTCACCGAGTCGATGGTCAACCCTGAGCCCCTGGCCACCAAGGAAGCCAAGGGTCCCAAGGACGGCAACGCCTAACCCTCCCCACCAACGCGGCATCACTTAATGTCGGGTTTTTCCAAACGCTCCAGCAGTCACTGCTGGAGCGTTTGGCGTTAATGGACATCAACTGATGCGGCATTCGGAAGGCTGGGCAGGAATTTTGACCTCTAAGTTACTCATGGGTAACATGATGTGTGACACAGTCGTCCCCAAGGTCTTTGGGCTTCGGCACCCGTTGTTTGCACTCGAGGAGCTAAGCATGCGCCAAAACCGGCAGATTAGAGATGTTGTCTTTGTGGACGGCGTCCGCACACCCTTTGGACGCGCCGGGGAAAAGGGCATCTACGCCAACACCCGCGCGGACGATCTGGTGGTCAAGTGCATTCGAGAACTCATGCGCCGAAATCCGGAGCTGCCGGCCGATCGCATCGATGAGGTTGCGATCGCCGCGACCACCCAGACCGGCGATCAAGGTTTGACGATCGGGCGCACGGCGGCGCTCTTGGCAGGTCTCCCCCAGTCCGTCCCAGGATTCGCCATTGACAGGATGTGCGCTGGGGCCCTGACGGCTGTGACCACCACGGCGTCGGGCATTGGCGTTGGTGCATACGACATCGTTATCGCCGGCGGTGTGGAGCACATGGGCCATCACCCCATGGGGGTGGGCGCGGATCCGAACCCGCGCTTCATGTCCGAGCGCATTGTTGATCCCGCGGCCCTCAATATGGGAAATACGGCCGAGAACCTTCACGACCGTTTCCCGGCGATCACCAAAGAGCGCACGGATGCCTACGCCGTTGCCAGCCAAAACAAGTTGGCGGCCGCTTACGCCAAGGATCAAATCCAGGCTGACCTGGTCCCCGTGGCCACCATGAAGCCCGGAGCCGGCTGGACCGTCAACACGGTGGATGAGCCCCCGCGCCCCGGCACCACAGTAGAAGACCTGGCCGCGTTGAAGACGCCATTCCGGGCCCATGGCCGTGTCACCGCCGGTAATGCGGCAGGGCTGAATGACGGCGCTACGGCGGCACTTTTGGCCTCCTCCGAGGCCGCCGAAGAGTTGGGCCTGCCGGTCAAGATGCGCCTTGTCAGCTACGCCTTCGCCGGCGTCGCACCGGAGGTCATGGGGATCGGCCCCGTTCCCGCCACCGAAAAGGCCCTGCGCCTGGCCGGACTTGGCATCGAGGACATTGGCTTGTTCGAAATCAATGAGGCCTTTGCCGTACAGGTTCTAAGCTTCCTGGACCACTTCGGAATCGCGGATGACGATCCTCGCGTCAACCGGTATGGCGGTGCCATCGCCGTGGGTCACCCCTTGGCCTCCTCCGGTGTTCGCCTCATGAACCAGTTGGCCCGACAGTTCGCGGAAGATCATTCCGTGCAGTACGGCATCACCACCATGTGCATTGGTCTGGGCATGGGGGCCACAGTCATCTGGGAGAACCCCAACTTCAACGCAAACACTGAAGGGAGCGCCGCATGAGCGCCCAGGATTTTAGCAAGCTCACGGCCCTGTTCCCCGATGAGGTGGTGACTCACTCTCACGTCCAGGACATCGCCCTGCCCGCAGTGAATGGGGCGCCGAGTGCTGGCACCTTTGCCCTCATCACGCTCGACAATGGCCTGGATCACCGCCGCCCCACTACCTTGGGGCCCAACACCCTTGTGGAATTGGGCACCGTCTTGGAAACCCAACAGGACCGGGCGGCCAAGGGCGAGATTGTGGGTGTAGGCGTCACAGGCAAGCCGTTCTTCCTCGTGGCCGGGGCAGACCTCTCGGCAGTCAAGAGCCTCAAGGACCACGAATCCGGTTTGCTCATGGCCCAGCTCGGCCACGATGTCTACTCCACCTTGAATGATCTCGGCGTGCCCAGCTTTGTCTTCATCAACGGCTTGGCTCTCGGTGGCGGACTTGAGATTGCCCTCAACGCCAACTACCGCACAGTCTCAACCGGCGCGGGCGCCCTGGCACTGCCGGAGGCATTCCTCGGATTGGTTCCGGGATGGGGCGGCGTGTACCTGCTCCCCCGCCTGATCGGCCCGGCCAACGCCGTGACAGTGATGATTGAGAATGCCCTCAGCAACAACCGCACGCTCAGTGGGCCCGCGGCCTACAAGCTGGGCATAGCTGACGCCATGTTCGAACCCGCCGACTTCGTTGAACAGTCACTGAGCTGGGCCGCTCGCGTTCTTGCAGGCGCCGAAAGCGTGAGCCGCCCCAACGCGGTGAGCGAACCCCTGAGCGAGGAAAACAGCGCGGCGTGGGATGCCGCCGTCGTTCGTGCCAAGGCTTTTGTTGAGGCCAAGACCTCCAATGCGGCTCCGGCACCGGCAAAGGTGATCGAGTTGCTGGAGAAGGGCAAAAACTTCACGAAGGCGGAATCCTTCGTGGCCGAGGATGAGGCGCTGGCTGAACTCATGGGCACACCGCAGTTCAAGGACACCGTCTACGCGTTCCTTGATCTGGTCCAGAAGCGGGCCAAGAAGCCGGCCGGCGCCCCCGACCCCAAGCTGGCCCGGCCGGTCACGAAGGTTGGCGTGGTGGGAGCTGGCCTCATGGCGGGGCAGTTTGCGTTGTTGTTTGCCCGCCAGCTCAAGGTGCCGGTGGTCATGACGGACATCGATGCGGCGCGCGTGGACAAGGGTGTTTCCTACGTGCACGGCGAGGTGGAGAAACTGCTGGCCAAGGGGCGGATCAGTCAGGACGCCGCGAATCGCACCAAGGCGCTTGTGACTGGCTCGGTCTCCAAGGAGGTCTTCGCCGATGCAGACTTTGTTATTGAAGCTGTGTTTGAGGAACTTAACGTCAAGAAGCAGGTATTTGCAGAGGTGGAGGCCATCGTCTCACCCGAGTGCATTCTCGCTACAAATACCTCCTCGCTGTCGGTCACGGCCATGGCTGAGGACCTTTTGCATCCCGAACGCCTCGTGGGCTTCCACTTCTTCAACCCCGTGGCGGTCATGCCGCTGTTGGAGATTGTCCGCGCCCCCAAGACCGACGACGCCGTGCTCGCCACCGCATTCGCCACGGCCAAGGCCCTGCGCAAGAGCGCCGTACTCGTCAAGGATGCCGCCGCGTTCGTGGTCAACAGGGTACTCCTGCGGCTCATGGCCGAGGTTTCCAAGGCGTTCGACGAGGGCACCGACGCTCACACCGCGGATACCGCACTGCGCCCCATGGGCCTGCCCATGACCCCGTTCACGCTGCTGGCCATGGTGGGAATTCCGGTGGCTCAGCATGTCACCGAGTCGTTGCACACCGCCTTTGGCGACCGCTTCCATGTCTCCGCCAATCAGCAGGCGCTCATCGATGCCGGCAAGAAGGGCCTGTGGGAAACGGGCGCTGACGGCTCGGTTTCCATTCCGGCGGACACGTTGGCGTTGTTGACGTTCGGCAGTACCCCGTCCACAAGCGAGGAGCTTCTGCTCAAAACGCAGGATGCCCTGGCGGAGGAGGTTGGCCTCATGCTCGAGGAAGGCGTTGTTGCTGGCCCCGAGGACATCGACTTGTGCATGATTCTGGGCGCTGGTTGGCCCATGCACCTGGGCGGCATCACGCCGTACCTTGACCGGGTTGGCGCCTCCGAGCGAGTCAACGGCAAGCCCTTCCACCCGGCGAACTGATCAGCCCACCCGAACGTCCAGTTGATGCTGATGTTGCACAGTGACATCAGCATCAACTGGACGTTCGGGTATTGGCCGGTTGGCCTGGGGACGGCCACACCTGAAACAATGGGACCATGACTCCTGAACCAACTTTGACCCGCCGTTCTGCCCTGCGCGCCACCACTGCTGCCACGGGAGCTGCTTGCGCGCTGGCCCTCGCGGGCTGTACACCGGCCGGAAACGCGGCCTCCGGCAATGGCGAGGTCCCCTCAGAGATTCCCACGGGCGGCACGCGCTATCAGGTGGGCAAGCTCTCGGAACTTCCCGTTGGTACGACGGCGGCGGGTACGGCCAACGGCGTCGAGGTTGTCCTGTTCCGCGCCGACGAAACCACCATTTTGGCCTACACCGATGTGTGCACGCATGCCGGCTGCAAGGTGGCCCCGCAAGGCGAAGACTTCAAATGCCCCTGCCACGGCTCCGTTTTCAAGGGCAGCGACGGGACCGTAGTGTCGGGTCCCGCCAAGGAAGCCCTCCCCCGCTACGCAGCCGCCATCGACGGCGAATGGATTACCGTTTCCCTCTAGAACAGTGCGACGCGCGGGACCTTCGGGAAGATCGAATCCAGCTCGGCCAGGTCTTCTGCCGTGGGCTTCCATCCGGCCGCTTGTGCATTTTGACGCACTTGTTCGGGCTTGGTGGCTCCGGCGATCACGCTGGCCACCGATGGCTGGGCGGCCAACCACGAGAAGGCCACCTGAACCTCGCTCAGGCCGCGGGCAGCCGCGAAGGCACCAAACGCCGTGAACTGGTCTTGATCGGCGTCCGCAACCATGTGCTGGCGGGTGTGTGACAGGCGGCTGCCTTCAGGCACCACGCCACCACTGTACTTACCGGTCAGCAGTCCGTTGGCTAGCGGGAAGTACGGCATGACACCCAAGCCGTATGCCTCAGCGGCGGGAGTTACTTCCAGCTCCGCACGGCGGTCAAGCAGGTTGTAGTGATTTTGGCTTGCCACAAAGCGCTCGGATCCTTGGCCGCGGGCCGTGTATTCGGCATCGGCAATCTGCCACCCGGACAGATTTGAGTGCCCAATGTAGCGCACCTTGCCTGAACGGACCAGGTCATCCAGGGCCGAGAGTGTCTCCGCCATGGGGGTGTGCCCATCCGGGGTGTGATAGTAATACAGGTCCAAATAATCTGTGTTGAGCCTGCGCAGCGAGGACTCGACCGATTGCAAAATGTACTTGCGTGAGCCGCGTCGGCCCCAGTCGGCGCCGTTGGCACCCTGCGTGTCCATGCCGAACTTGGTGGCAACCACAACGTCTTCACGGTGCACGCCCAGCGCCTTGCCAAGAATGGATTCACTCAGCCCCGGCGTCATGCCGTACACGTCTGCGACGTCAAAGTGCGTAATGCCGGCATCAAGTGCGGCATGCACCACGGCGTTGCTCCCCTCCTGCGTCTGCGTCACGGTCCCGCTGCGGCCCAGGTTGTTACACCCGAGGCCCACAGCGGAAACGGTCAGTCCGGAACGGCCTACTTGTCGGTATTCAATCATGGTTCCACTGTACCGAAAATGCTCAGTGTCCCTGTCAACAGGCCGTCCCCAAGATACTACAAGCTGAAGGCCGTGCCTCCGGTGGGGCTGTGCTTGGCGCGCAGCGCGCTGGGATCATCAATGGGTCCCGTGGCTACCGTGAGCTTGGTGAAGTCGAGCTTCTCCTCGCGGATGCACACCTTGACGTTGGCGACGGCGCGGGCGGCGTCGGGCGCCACAATGTACACATTGAGCTTGCCCAGGCCATGGCCGGCCGGGTTGAATTCCATTTTCTCCAGCACTCCGCTGCCGCGCCATGCAAGGTGCGCCGTCAAGGTTTCCTTGACCCGGTTGGCGAGGTGCTTGTCCCGGTCTGAGACGCGGTCACTCTTCAGCGCGAACTGGGCAACCACAAGTGACTGCTCTTCCCGGGCCAGCACAGCATAGCCATCCGTGATGCACTGTTCGGTGAAGGCGGCCAACATTCCTTCGGCCTCTTCGAGCGTTTCCACGGAAACTTCCTTGGACGTGCTGACGTGTCCCACGGTGCCATGGTTGACAACAAAGTACGTCTCCGGCGCGTCGGCACCGTCCGTCTCTTCGCCGCTGAAGGACTCAACCCACGCTTCGCGGAAGACCAGGGCTCCGGCGTCGTCCTTCTTGTACATGCGCACAATATTGGGGTCCAGCCCCGCCAAGATGGTCTGGTTGCTCTGTTCGCTGCTGTTGTTGTCGCTCATGCTGATGGCGATGTCCTTCCTAGGGTGAACCAGGCCGCATCGCGGCCGTCGAATGGGGCATTGGCGGCGCCTACCTCCGCAACGAGGTCCGCGCAGGCGGATTCCATGCGTGTGCACAGCTCGTCGGGGTACGACAGCTCAACGCGGTGCTGGGCAAATTCGTCTTCGTCGTCAACGTAGAGCCCGCGCGAGGCAGTCCGGACTACGTCCAGGTCCATGTCGATCATGTGGAACTCGACCACGTTGGGACGAATGCGCCGCCACTGGAGATCCAGGGCCAGGTCAATGTACAACTCCACGCCGCCAGGATGGGACTCATCGTAGAACGTGGCCACCCAATCACCCGTGAACGGGATCAGCAGGACGGCATCGGATTCCGTGTACAGGGCAGCCCCGGGGCGCGAGATGAATTCATTGGTGCCCTGAAAAATCCAGTGGCCAAACTCATCGCTTCCCAGGTATCGCCCGGGAACAACCCAGTGGGCGGTTCCGTCATACTTGCGGTTGCGGGCAACCACCAGGTCACCCGGACGGGGATCTTCCGACTCACGCCGCAGAACAACGGATTCCTTTGTAGCCGTCACAGGATCGGCAGCTGTCCCGTGCGTGGAGCAGGCTGGCCCGGCAGTGGACGAGCGAAGGGAACCTTGGTGCCAAGGACCTGTTCGACGACGTCCTGGGCCACCCGCTGCGCCGTCAGACCGACGCGCTCAAGCACCTGGGCACGCGTTCCATGTGCCAGGAATTCCACCGGGAGGCCCACCTCATTCAAGGCTGTGTCGATGCCTGCAGCGCGTAGTTCCTGGCGGATGCGCGAACCTACGCCACCGGCGCGTACGCCGTCCTCCACCACAATGACAATGCGGTGTTGCGACGCCAGCTGCACAATGGAACGCGGTACGGGCAGGACCCAACGCGGATCGACCACGGTGGAGCTAATCCCTTGATCACCAATACGCTGAGCCACCTCAAGAGACAACTCACTCATGGCGCCCACGCTGACGATCAACACGTCCGTCTGCGGATCCTTGGGCGTGTCAGGCATGTGGTGGTGATTGCGGGCTAGAACGTCAACGCCGTCGTACAGCCGTTCCAGGGCCGCTATCTCGGGGCCGGCCTTGCCCTTTGAATAGCGAACAACGCTGGGTGCGTCGGAAATGGCAACGGCCTCGCGCAATTCTTCACGCAGGCGCACGGCGTCGCGGGGTGCGGCCAGATGCAGGCCGGGAATGATCTGCAGCATGGACATGTCCCACATGCCGTGGTGACTTGGACCGTCCGGACCGGTGACACCGGCGCGGTCAAGGACAATGGTCACGCCTGCCTTGTGCAACGCCACATCCATGAGGAGCTGATCAAAGGCACGGTTCAAGAAGGTCGCGTAGATGGCAACGACGGGATGCAGGCCGCCGAAGGCCATACCGGCCGCCATGGTGAGCGCATGCTGTTCGGCAATGCCAACATCGATCACGCGATCCGGGAACTCTTTGGCGAATTTGGCCAGACCAACGGGAAGCAGCATGGCTCCCGTGATACCCACGATGTCTTCACGCTCTTGGGCGATCTTGGCAATTTCATCACCAAAAACACCCGTCCAGGATTTGCCGCTCGGTTCTTCTACCGAGGCACCTGTCTCTGGATCGATCACTCCCACTGCGTGGAACTGATCGTTAACATCCGCCCGGGCCGGGGCATAGCCGCGGCCCTTCTCCGTGAACGCGTGGACAATGACCGGTCCACCATAGTTCTTGGCGGCGGAAAGGGCCGATTCCATGGCCTTCTGGTCGTGTCCGTCAACGGGGCCAATGTACTTGATGCCAAGATCTTCGAAGAGTCCTTGGGGCGCCCACCAGTCCTTGACGCCCTTCTTGGCGGCGTGCAGGCTCTTGTAGACCAGCTGCCCCACGGTATTTCCTTCTTGCAGGCGCTTCTTGCCCCAGGACATGGACGCCTCGTAGCGCCGGTGGGTCCGTACCTGATCCAGTGCCGGGCGCAGGGAGGCGAGGTAGTCCGCCACGCCACCGACGGTGGGTGCATAGGAACGGCCGTTGTCGTTGACCACAATCACAAGCTTGCGGTTCTTGTCCGCTGCAATATTGTTGATGGCTTCCCAGGTCATGCCACCGGTCAGGGCGCCGTCACCAATGACAGCAACAACATGGCGGTCAGATTCACCATTGAGCTGACGGGCCCGGGCAATACCGTCTGCCCAGGAAAGTGAGGAGGACGCGTGTGAACTTTCCACAATGTCGTGTTCGGATTCACCACGGTCCGGGTAGCCGGAGAGGCCGCCTTCCTGGCGCAGCGTGGAGAAGTCCTGGCGCCCCGTGACCAGTTTGTGAACATAGGACTGGTGGCCCGTATCAAAAATGACGCTGTCCTTGGGTGATTGGAAAACCCTGTGAATGGCAAGGGTCAGTTCCACCACTCCAAGATTGGGGCCAAGGTGGCCGCCCGTCTGGGAAACGTTGGTAACGAGGAAATCGCGGACCTCTTGGGCCAGCTCTTCCATTTGGCCTTCGCTGAGTTTTCTCAGGTCGCGCGGATGCGTGATGGTTTCTAAAAGTCCCATTGGTACCTCCCTGGGTCCACAGTCAACGTCTAACAATATCGCGTCCACGCCGCTGCAACTGCCGAACGCGACTAACACGGGTCGATAAGTGGCGCGAATCGCGCCCCGGCGCTACCGTTTAACGGCGGCAAGACGCATGCAGGGCGGGTATTCGGTTTCCCGAAGACCGCCCTGCATGCGTCTTGCAAGTGCCCACGCGTCCGAGGTCCCCGGATCAAGTCGCGCTAGCGGCTCAATCCAGGGAGGACGTGGGGATTATGCCTTGGCGGAGATCTGACGCAGTACGTACTGCAGGATGCCGCCGTTACGGTAGTAATCCGCTTCACCTGGTGTGTCGATGCGCAGATCGGCATCGAAGCTCACCGAGGTGCCGTCTTCGGCAACGGCGGTGACCTTGAGGGTCTTGGGCGTGGTGCCGTTGTTCAGCTCGGTCACACCTTCAACGGAGAAGGTTTCCGTGCCAGTCAGGCCCAGCGATGCAGCGTTCACACCGGCCGGGTACTGCAGCGGCAGGACGCCCATGCCAATGAGGTTGGAGCGGTGGATGCGCTCGTAGCTCTCGGCAACAACAGCCTTGACGCCCAACAGTGCGGTGCCCTTGGCGGCCCAGTCACGTGAGGAGCCCGAACCGTATTCCTTACCAGCCAAGACAACCAGCGGGGTGCCGGCAGCCTGGTAGTTGACGGACGCATCGTAGATGTACGACTGCGGGCCGCCTTCCTGGGTAAAGTCGCGGGTGAAGCCACCTTCGACGTTGTCCAGGATCTGGTTGCGGATGCGGATGTTCGCGAAGGTTCCGCGAATCATGACCTCGTGGTTTCCACGACGTGAGCCGTAGGAGTTGAAGTCCTTGCGCTCAACACCGTTGGCCAGCAGATACTGGCCGGCCGGGGTCTCGGACTTGAAGGAACCTGCGGGGCTGATGTGGTCGGTGGTGACCGAATCGCCCAGCTTCAACAGAACACGTGCACCGGCGATGTCGGAGACGGGATCGGCTTCTGCCTTCATGCCTTCGAAGTACGGGGGCTTACGAACGTAAGTGGACTTGGGATCCCACTCGAAGGTGTTGCCTTCGGGTGTTTCCAGGGCCTTCCAGCGATCGTCGCCATCGAAGATGGTGGCGTAGGAGTTCGTGAACATGTCACGGTCAATCGAGGCATCCATGACTTCCTGGACCTCAACCGGGTTCGGCCAGATGTCCGCGAGGAATACATCGTTGCCGTCGGCATCCTGGCCCAGGGCGTCGGTGTCGAAATCGAAGTCCATGGAACCGGCCAGGGCGTAAGCGATAACCAACGGCGGTGAGGCCAGGTAGTTCATCTTCACGTCCGGGTTGATGCGGCCTTCGAAGTTACGGTTACCGGAGAGCACAGCGGTGACGGACAGATCGTTTTCGGCAATAGCTGCCGAAACTTCGGTGTCCAACGGGCCGGAGTTGCCGATGCACGTGGCGCAACCGTAACCAACCGTGTAGAAGCCCAGCTTCTCCAGGAACGGAACAAGCCCTGACTTCTCGTAGTAGTCGGTGACTACCTTGGAGCCCGGAGCAACGGAGGTCTTGACCCACGGCTTGGACAACAAACCCTTGTTGACGGCGTTGCGGGCCAAAACGGCTGCAGCGAGCATCACTGAGGGGTTGGAAGTGTTGGTGCAAGAAGTGATCGAGGCGATCGAGACTGCACCATGGTCCAGCTCAAATTCAACGCCTGATTCGTTCTTGACGTGAATGGGGCTGGACGGGCGACCGTTGGAACCGGAGGCGGCGGAGACCACTGTGCGCTCGGTGTCGTGCTGGTGCGTGTCCGGGTGCGTGAAGGACGGGGCGTCCGAGGCCGGGAAGGATTCTTCCAGGGACTCATCAACCGTGTTGCCGTCAGCGTTTGCATCTGCCGAGACGTAGTTCTTCAGATCCGAACGGAACTGCTCCTTGGAGTTGGTCAGCTCGATCCGGTCCTGCGGACGCTTGGGTCCGGAGATGGAGGGAACCACTGTGGACAGGTCCAGCTCGAGGTACTCGGAGAACTTGATCTCCACGGAAGGATCGTGCCAGAGGCCCTGTTCCTTCGCGTAAGCCTCAACCAGTGCCAGCTGCTCATCCGAGCGGCCGGTCAGGCGCAGGTAGTCAACCGTGACTTCGTCGATCGGGAACATGGCAGCCGTGGAGCCGAACTCCGGGCTCATGTTTCCAATGGTTGCGCGGTTGGCCAACGGCACACCGGCAACGCCTTCGCCGTAGAACTCAACGAATTTGCCAACGACGCCGTGCTTGCGCAGCTGCTCCGTGATGGTCAAAACAACGTCGGTTGCCGTGGCGCCGGCCGGGATGGACCCGGTCAGCTTGAAGCCGACGACGCGCGGGATGAGCATGGAGACGGGCTGGCCAAGCATGGCTGCCTCAGCTTCGATGCCGCCAACGCCCCAACCCAACACGCCCAGGCCGTTGACCATGGTGGTGTGTGAGTCGGTTCCGACCAGGGTGTCCGGGTAGGCGCGAAGAACTCCGTCGACCTCGCGGGTCATGACGGTGCGGGCCAAGTACTCAATGTTGACCTGGTGGACAATGCCCATTCCCGGGGGAACAACCTTGAAGTCTTCGAAGGCGGTCTGGCCCCAGCGCAGGAACTGGTAACGCTCACCATTGCGCTGGTATTCGATATCCATGTTGCGCTCAACGGCATCTGAGTTGCCGAAGACGTCGATCTGAACCGAGTGGTCAATGACCATTTCGGCCGGCGCCAAGGGGTTGACACGGGTGGGGTCTCCGCCGAGTTCCTTGACGGCTTCACGCATGGTGGCCAAGTCAACGATGCAGGGAACTCCTGTGAAGTCCTGCATGATGACGCGTGCCGGGGTGAACTGAATTTCGGTGTCGGGTTCCGCACTGGGATCCCAACCTGCCAACGCACGTACGTGGTCGGCTGTAATGTTCGCACCATCTTCGGTACGAAGCAGGTTTTCCAGCAATACCTTGAGGCTGAACGGAAGGCTCTTGGCGCCTTCTACCGAGTTCAGTCGGAAAATCTCGTAGTCGGTTCCGGCGACATTAAGTACGCCCTTGGAACCAAAACTGTCCACATTTGTCATTGATGGACTCCTCTCGCCACTGCTTTTATCTTGGTCACGCACGGGGCAGGATGCCAGTTAGGCACGCCTTACTCGCGCTCGGAGACCGCCCCGCGCTTCTTCAGAAAACGGTAGAGCAACTCGATCGCCAAACATCCCGTTGCAGTCACGGCAATAGTAACCGCTAACAAGGACCCCTGGGGTATGTCCAGGGCAAAGAAGTTTCTGGCGAACGGGACAGCCATGACCAAGGCCAGGCCCAGCACCATGGCGGCCACCAGCAGGGCCCGCCATTTGTCGAAGGGGCGGGCCAAGGCGCCAAGAACCCAAAGCGCTACAAGGAGCACAGTCATGGTGACGGCAGTTTGGGCTTCCCGCACGGCCAGCTCTTGCTCCAACAGGGGGTTGGGGAAGGCAACGGCGTAGGAATACACGGCCATAATGCATGCTGCCACAATGGTGCCGGAGGGGATGGCGAACATGAGCGTTCGCCGTAAGAAACCGGGTTGATAGCGGCGCGCGTTGGGCAACAGGGCCAGGAAGAAGGCAGGTATGCCAATGGTCATGGAACTGACGATCGAGAGTTGCCGCGGCAGGAACGGGTAGCGCCACATCAAGATGCCGATCACGATCGAAATGATGATGGCGTAGGTGGTTTTGGTGAGGAACAGGTTGGCCACACGCTCCACGTTCGCGATGACTCGACGACCCTCGGCCACGACTGCGGGCAGATGTGAGAACTGGCCATCGAGCAACACCAGTCGCGAGACGGCCTTGGTGGCTGCCGCCCCGCTTCCCATGGCGATGCCGATGTCGGCGTGTTTGAGAGCCAGAGCGTCATTGACGCCGTCGCCCGTCATGGCGACGACGTGGCCTGCGCCTTGCAAGGCCAGCACGATGGCTTTCTTCTGCTCGGGCGTGACCCTGCCCAACACACTCTCGCGCTGCAGCACATCGCCCAAGGCGTCAAGATCCTCCGGCAATTCACGCGCGTCGTATCCGTCGCCATCAAATTCAAAACCGACGTCCCTGGCCACGGCGGCAACCGTCCTGGGGTTGTCGCCGGAAATGATTTTCAGGGCTACACCTTGTTCACGGAAGTAGGCCAGAGTCTCGGCGGCGTCGGGGCGCACCTTTTCCCTGAAGACCAACAGGGCCACGGGTTTCAGGCCCGCCAAGTCAAAGACGGGATCACCAGTTCCGTTAGTGGCGGGTCGCTGCTCCCGGTGCGCCAAAACGACGGCCCGCAGCCCGCGCCCAGCGGCCTCAAAAGCCGCCGTGAGGGGTTCGGTGTGGGAATCGGGCTGCAGGACCATCTCAGGGGCACCCAGCACCCAATCGCCGGCAACAGGAGCGGCACCAAAGGTCACCGCGCCGAATTTTCGGGCGCTGCTAAAGTCCAGCACAGTCGCGGGGGTCTGCTCAACGCTTTCGCTGTAGGTGGCGGTCAAGGCTGCCGCGGTTGCATTGGCGTTGGGGTGGGAGCCCAGCCAGGCCAGAACCTGCCGCCATCCCGGGACCTCCTCAAACACGGTGGTGCCTGCCAGCTCCATCCGGCCCTCGGTGAGCGTTCCGGTCTTGTCCAGGCAGACCATGTCGACGCGGGCCAGCCCTTCCACCGCCGGCAGTTCCTGCACGAGTACTTGGCTTCGGGCCAATGTTACGGCGGCCATGCCGAAGGAGATGCTGGTCAGCAACACCAGTCCTTCGGGAATCATGGCCACAATGCTGGCCACGGCACTAACTACTGCGATACGCCAATCCCCCGAGGCAATCGCGGCAGCCCACCCGCCGTGAGCGCTCATCTGGCCGTTGACAACCAGCACGATGATGGGAATCAGGGCCCATGCGATGTAGAGGATGATTCGGTTGATCGAGTTGCGAATCTCCGAGTTGACCAGCGAGAACCGTCTGGCTTCGGCCGTCAACGCCGCGGCATAGGACTCGGCGCCCACCCGGTGCACGCGTGCCGAACCGTGACCGGCCACCACGGCCGAACCCGACAAGGTTAAATCGCCGGCGGACTTTGCCACTGGATCCGACTCCCCCGTCAACAGTGATTCGTCGAGTTCCAGCCCCTCCGAGGCAACCACCACAGCGTCGGCGGGAACTTGATCACCGGTCCGCAGCAGCAGGAGATCGTCTTGGAGGACCTCGGCCACAGCGAGTTCCAACACTGAGCCGCCGCGGCGCACCCTGGCTCGGGGAGCATGGAGGACGGCCAACTTGTCCAGTGTGTGCTTTGCCCGGTATTCCTGAACCACGCCAATGGCGGCATTGGCCACCACAATGAATCCAAACAGGGCATCGCGGGGGTCCCCCACCAGCAGCACCAAGACCAGGCAGCTGCCCAGCACCGTGTTGAACAGCGTGAACACGTTGGCCCGAACAATGGCCCACACGCTGCGGCTGCTTTCATGCGCCACCGCGTTGCTGAGCTCGGCCGTGTGCCGCTCATGAACTTGGGCCGTGGTGAGCCCATCGCGCGCCAAGGCAAGGGGATCCACGGGCGCCAGCTTGCCGCGCGCCGCCGCCATGGCGGAACGGCGATGTTCATCGCGCCGTTCCGCCAGAAGCGTGACCTTGGGCTTGCTGCGGGTGAGGTCGCGCCGGGCAGGGCTGACCTTGGATTCGCTGTGGTTCAAGGGCGTTCCTAGTTCGTGGTGGTGACTTTCGCTGCCGGAACCAACAATGCCACGGTCTCTACGTGGTGGGTGTGCGGGTACAGATCGAAGGCACGCAGCTTTTCAACCTTCCATCCGGCGTTGGTGAAGTACTTTACATCCCGGGCAAAGGCTGCCGGATCGCATGAAACGTAGGCAATGGCCGACGGCGAGGTGGCCACGAGGGCGCGCACCACAGCCTTTCCGGCACCTGCACGCGGCGGATCAAGAACCACTGCGTCAAAGCGGCGGCGTTGTCCTGCCTCCGTGTGCGAGGCGCGGGACTGGGTGCCCAGAATCTTCTCAACACGGCCCTGCAGGATTTCGACCTGCTCGCTGGCGTGCAGGTTCTTCCTGGCGTCCCGGCTGGTTCCCGGGGAACCTTCCACGGACAGCACGCTGCCGTCGTTGCCAACGGCGTCTGCCAGCGGTGCGGTGAACAGGCCGGCTCCGGCGTACAGATCGGCAACATCGGCGCCGTCGTTAAGGTAGCCGCCTTCGAGCAGGTAACCCAGGGCAGCGTCGGTGAGAACCTTGGGGGCCTTGCGGTGAATCTGCCAGAATCCGTCACCAGTGACACGGAATTCGTGATCGTCGGTTGTTTCCCTGACCCAGCCGCGGCCGTTAATGACCTCGATGGCACTGTTTTCAGGGTTCCAGCGCGCCACGGAGGGGGCAGGTTCAAGGGCGGCCAAGGCACGGGCCACACGCTTAACGGCGGCTCCGGCAGCCTTTTCACTCAGTCCGGCCGTCGGCGCCAGCAGCACCAGGGTGCCCGAGCCGTTGGCGGGGGCGGCAACCTCAACACGTTCGATTCCGGTGAAGTCGATTTCCCACAAGCGCAGCTCATTGATGGCCGGCAGCGCCAGCGGCATCTCCTGAACCGGCAAGATGGCGTGTGAACGGTGGGCGTGCATGCCCAACCTGCCCGACGGTGTAACCGCGAAGCCTACGCGGGTGCGCCAGCCCAGCCCGGCCTGCTGCTCGGGCGTACCTGCGGTATCAACATCCTCAACGCCGGCAGCAAAGAGTGCATCGACCAATTCAGCGGAGAGGCCGCCCAGGCGTTCGAGCTGCTCACGGACCACCGAAGTTTTCAGGGCCAGCTGACCGGTGCGGGAAACGTGGCCGAATTCTGCACCACCGATGGGGGCAGCATTGCGGGCACCTGCACGCAATGCATCAGCTTCGGGCCAGAAGTGCTCCACACGTTCCGGTGCGGCTTCCACGACGCGGGTGACATCCGCGCGCCAGAATTTTGCTTCCTCGCCTTGATCCGTCAACGCGATTTCAACGGTTTCACCCGGAATGGCGTGGCGGACAAAGATGACCCGGCCATCATGCCGGGCAACGCAATGGCCGCCGTGGGCCACCGGTCCCACGGTCACGGTGAGGCGGGGGGTGACGGTGGGGCTGGGGGTGCTGGTGGGCTCGCTCATAGGCTCTATTCCTGATATTTCTTCGCGTCAGTGGAGGATTTCAGCTGCCAAGGCACGCTGGCAACCACTACTCCTGGTTCAAAATGCAACCGCGTCTTAATGCGCAGGGCCGTCTGGTTGTGCACCAGCTGCTCCCACCATTTGCCCACCACGTATTCCGGGATGTAGACCACAATCAAGTCCCGCGGGGAATCCCTGCGCATGGCCTTAACGTGGCTGATCAGCGGCGTCAGCGTTTCCCGGTAGGGACTCGCCAACACAGTCAACGGTACCGGGATGGCCAGCCTCTCCCAATCCGCGATGGTCGCTTCGGTCTCTGCCGGGTCCAAATCAACGGTGATTGCCTCCAGTGTTGACGGCCGGGACGCCCGTGCGAACGCTATTGCGCGCATGACTGGCTTGCGTACGTGCGAGACCAAGATCACCGCGTGAATGCGGGCGGGAAGGGCCTTGATGGCCGAGTCCGTTTCGACCGCCAACTCCTTGGCGACGTTGTCATAGTGGGCGCGGATGCTCCACATGATGACAAACAAGACCGCCATGGCAAGCAGGGCAATCCAGGCGCCCTGTTCAAATTTCGTGACCAAAACAATGAGCAGGACTGTCAAGGTCATGCAGAATCCGATGGAGTTGATGACCCGGGAGCGCATCATTTTGAACCGCACGGATTTGTCTTTGACCTTGAGCAGCTCCCGGCCCCAGTGCCGGATCATGCCCAGCTGGCTGGCCGTGAAGGAGATGAAAACGCCCACAATGTAGAGCTGGATCAACCGGGTGACATCAGCATTGAAGGAAATGATGAGCACCAGGGCGCCTGCTGCCAGCAGCAGTACGCCATTGCTGTAGGCCAGACGGTCGCCGCGGGTACGCAGCTGGCGGGGCAGGTAGCCGTCCTTGGCCAAGATGGAGGCCAAGACCGGGAAACCGTTGAAGGCCGTGTTGGAGGCAAAAACCAGAATGGCGCCCGTTGCGGCAACAATGATGAAGAACGGGATGGACCCGGCACCAAAAATAGTGGACGCGATCTGGCTGATCGACGGGTTCTGCACATAGTCTTCGGGCAGCGCCACGCCGTTCAACAAGAACTCGGTGTGGGGGTCCGCCACGATGTGAACGTCTGTGGCATTGGCAAGGAACAAAATGCTGGCCATCATGCCGGCAGCGATGGCTCCGAGTAGCAGCAGCGTTGTGGCCGCATTTTTACTCTTGGGCTTGCGGAAGTTCGGTACACCGTTGCTGATGGCCTCAACACCTGTCAGGGCTGCGGCGCCCGAGGAGAAGGCACGCAGCAGCAGGAACGCGCCAGCCAGGCCAACAAGTCCCTGGTTGAAGGCAGCTTCGGGCACAATCTCAAACTCGGCCGACGGCGCCTTGCCCAGGGATCCCGTCAGGGCTTGGAACAGGCCCGCTGCCGTCATGGAGAAGATGCAGAACATAAAAATGTAGGTGGGGACGGCGAAAACACTGCCTGCCTCGCGCACCCCGCGCAGATTGACCAGGGCCAGGATGATGACACCTACGACGGCGATCAAGGCCTGGGTGCCGTGCCAGCCGGGCACCGCCGTGGCCAGGTAGTTCGCCGCGGAGGACATGGACACGGCCACGGTCAGCACATAGTCAACCAGGAGCGCCGAAGCCACGGTGAGTCCCGAACGCTTGCCAAGATTGACGGTGGCGATCTCGTAGTCACCGCCACCTGAGGGATAGGCGTGCACGTTCTGCCGGTATGAGGCCACAACAGTCAGCAGGACCACCATGACGGCCAAGCCCACCCATGGTGACAGTGACACCGCCGCCACGCCGGCCAAGGCCAGGGTGAGCAGGATTTCATCCGGGGCGTAAGCCACCGATGACAGCGCGTCCGAGGCGAAGACGGGCAAGGCGATGCGTTTAGGCAGCAGCGTGTGGGCAAGTTTGTCGTTGCGGTAGGGACGCCCCACAAGGATCCGCTTAAACGCGTTGAAGAAGTTCAGCACGCGGGTAACGCTAGCACCACCTTGCCCCGTGGGTCTGCGCCAGCATGAACTGATGCGAGAATGTAGTGATACAACGAGGGTACCGAAACAACAAGGAGCATCAGTGGCACATTTCGTGATCATGGGTTGCGGACGCGTAGGCGCCACCTTGGCCCACGCCTTGGAGGATTCCGGCCATTCGGTGGCCATCATCGATCAGGACGAACGCGCCTTTCGCCGCCTGCGGACTGGATTCACCGGGCGCAAGGTGACGGGCGTTGGATTTGACCAGGACACACTCAAGCAGGCAGACATTGAAAATGCCTACGCTTTTGCAGCCGTTTCCAGCGGCGACAACTCCAACATTTTGGCCACCCGCGTAGCCCGCGAGACCTTCCATGTTGAGCACGTCGTGGCCCGCATTTACGATCCTGGCCGTGCGGAGATCTACCAGCGCCTGGGCATCCCCACGGTGGCTGCCGTGCGGTGGAGCGCCGATCAGGTGTTGCGCCGGATCCTTCCGGAATCGGCCATCAAGGGCGACTTCCGGGAACCTTCAGGCCGCTTGATCCTGACCGAACTCTCGTTGCACCCGGGCTGGATTGGTCGGCACGTTCTTGATATTGAAAACGCCGCCCAGGTCCGCGTCGCCTATCTGACCCGGTTTGGTGAAGGGATGCTTCCCGGTCCGGACACGAGCTACCAACAAGGCGATACCGTCCACGCCATGGTGGTTGGCACCCAATCGGCCGATGTCATGCATATTTTGTCCACGCCGCCAGCGAAGGAGTCCTAACCATGTTGGTCGTCATTGTTGGTGCGGGCAGCGTTGGCTGTTCCATTGCCAAGGAACTTCTCTCCAACGGCCACGACACCTTGCTGATTGACCCCAAGCCTGAGGTCATCGGCAAGAGCGGGCTGCGGGGTGCCAGGTGGCTGGTGGGCGACGCCTGCGAGATCACCACGCTGCGGGAGGCCAAGCTTGAAAACGCCGATGTGGTGGTTTCAGCAACGGGAGATGACAAGGTCAACCTTGTGGTCTCCCTTCTGGCTAAATCTGAATTTGGGGTGGGGCGCACCGTGGGCCGGGTCAACAACCCCAAGAACGATTGGATGTTTGACGATTCCTGGGGTGTTGACGTGGCCGTGAGCACCCCGCGGCTCATGACGGCACTTGTGGAGGAGGCGGTGGAGATTGGTGACCTGGTCCGTCTTCTGACGCTTCAGGCAGGTGTGGCGTCGCTCGTGGAGTTCACGGTTCCTTCTGAATCTCACATCATTGGGCAGACAGTGGGTGCGATCGAGTGGCCGCAGGATTCAACACTGGTGGCCATTCTGCGCGATGAAGCCCCCATCACTCCCAGCCCCGACGATGTTGTGGAGGGCGGCGATGAACTGTTCTTCGTCACCACCATCGCCGCGGAAAACGATCTGCGTGCCCTGCTCTCAACCCAGTAGCCCACCCAGCTTGGATATACGAAGGGCCTGGTTGGTCGAGATTCTCGACTAACCAGGCCCTTCACTTTGCTAAGAGTCCTTGGCTTGGCCAACGGGCCTGCTGATGAGCCAGGCGATCCAAAGCCCAAACGCGTACAGCGGCACACCCATGATCAGCCGCATGGCGCCGAGCGCATCGACGTGTTCAGTCAGGTACAGCGGCAGCTGAACCACGAGCCGGGCCGCCATGACCCCCACCAAAATCCAGGTGGCGGCACGGTAGGCACGCAACCGCTCGGGTTCGCCGCGCCAGCGCAGTCCTTCGTTTCGGGCATAGCCAAACAACAGTCCCAAAACAGGCCAGCGCACGGCAATGGAAACTACCAGGGCCGCAATGTATCCGGCGTTGGTGTAAAAACCCACCAGATAGTAGTTCTCGGCTTTGCCGGTTTTCATGGCCAGAAACGCTGAAAGTGCGACGCCGACAATACCGGCCAGGGCCTGCGTCAAGGGTGTCCGCTGGATCAGTCGGGCAACGAGAAATACCGCTGCCATGGCAACGGAACCGACCAGGGCGGTGGTCAGGTCTCGGGTCACGGTGAACGCTACGAGGAAGACCAGGCCAGGCAGAATGCTCTCGGCGATTCCCCTGACTCCCCCGGCAGCGGCCAATAGGTCAATATGCCCATTGTCCTTGCGGACCAGTGGATTTTTGGCGGCCATTTCCTGGGCGATCCCGGCAAAGGCTCCGGCCGGCTGCCCCTCGGCAATTGGGCGTTCGGGCGGCACAGATGCGCCGTCGCCGCTGGAATTGCTGGCCTCATCGCTGGGCGAGGTTTCCTCGGGGCTCTGCTGACTCAACTAGCTCTCCTGAATTCCAATGATTTCGTAGCGTGGGTTGTACATTGTGGGCAGGCCATCGCGGAGCGAGACCATCCCCTCAACACGCAATCGGGTGCCGGCAATAATACCGGGCATCCGGCGTCGGCCAATCCAGACCAGGCGTAGGCGGTGACTGCCGCCATCGTTGGCGACACGGTGAAATTCCCTGTCGGTCATGATGACCGTGTAAGCCGGGGCGATCGACGCCGGCAGGATCGTGACGGCGTCAATGACTCCCGTGCAAATAGCCCGGCCACGCCGTGGCAGGTCACTAATGGCAACGGGTTCGGGCCAGTCACCTTGGTGCATGGGCGCCAAAGTTAGCCGATCGCCGTGATTTCAGGTCCGCGACGGAACGGCTCGCCACCCTGTGCGGGGGTTGCGTGGTCGGCAGCCACCTGTCCCTGTGGCCCTGCGACGGCGTCCTTGGGCAGGCGCAGCAGCAACAGGTCACGCGGGGGCAGCGGTGTTTCGCCGCGCACCACCACAACGCCCCGGAACAGGTCCTCCAGGTCCTTTGCGGCGTCACTGTCAACTGCGGCGGTGCCGCCCAGGACGCCACGGAGGAACCAACGCGGACCGTCAACGCCAATGAAGCGGGCAACGCGGAATCCCTTGCTGCCGTCGGAGGCTTGAGCCGGGACCTTGGCCAAAACTTCCTTGCCAAAGGTGCCATCGAGAATCTCAATCTCGCCACCCTGTGAACCCACGGAAAGGCCAATCTGCTCGCGGATATCGCGCCACAGCTTCTCAGAGCGGGAGGCGGCGAAAGCCTGCAACTGCAAGCTCGAACCATTGAGGTCCAGGGTCACGGCAATAACCCGTGAGGTGCTCTCTTCAACTTCAAGACGCAGCGAGAGGCCTTCACGGGGCGTGACGAGCAGCGCACCCAGATCCACATAGCCGTCCGTGGCGGGAACTTCCGATTCGTCCAAGGGACCGTGGACGCTGCGCTCATAGGCGGTGTCCGCGGGGTTGGGAGGCAGGCTCAAGGACGCCGCCTGATTCGCATTCCCTTCCGGGGCACCAGATTCAGTCTGGATATCCTCGGAATCGTTGACGCTGTTCTTCTTTTTCTTACCGAACCCAAAAGCCATGGGATTAAAGACTCCTTGAAGTTTTTTGTTGAAGTAAATGATGAAGCAGTCAAGACGTGGGCGCCACCTGCGGCACCTTGTGAAGCTGGAGCCTCAGGCCGACGGCGTGAAACCGCCGGTGGATCCGAATCCACCGGTGCCGCGGACCGAATCCGGCAACTCGTCCACAGCAATGAATTCTGCCGTTTCCACCCGCTGGATCACCATTTGCGCAATTCTATCGCCCCGTGACAAGGAGATGGAATGGTGGGAATCGGTGTTCAACAGCGTCACGGACAACTCGCCGCGATAGCCGGCGTCAACCGTACCGGGGCTGTTGACGATGGTCAGGCCGGACTTGGTGGCCAGGCCGGAGCGGGGGTGGATCAGGGCCACAAAGCCAAAGGGAAGTGCGATGCTGACACCGGTGGGCACCAGCGCGCGTTCTCCCGGCGCCAGAACAACGTCGATGCGCGTGCGCAGGTCTGCCCCGGCATCGCCCGGGTGAGCGTAGCTGGGAGGCGCGATCCCGTCGTCGAGCATGCGCAATTGCACGCTGAGGGTTGGGCGGCCTTGCTCCTGGCGCTCCTGGCCGTTCGTCATTTGGTCTGCGTGTACGGGGTCTGCTGGGAAAGTCTCATGGGTCACAACAGCCAACTCTATCGTGATCCGGCACCCCATGTGGCGCGGACGGCCCGCTCGGCTCAAAGTGTAATACTCGTGAAAAGGTGGAAAGCTAGTCCCATGTCTTCACACTCTCCGCAGAACGCCACATCCCCTTCAACGGCAAACTACACCGAGAAGCTGTGGCCTAATTTTTGGGGCTGGGTGATTGTCGTCGGACTATCAGCGGCGTCGATCCTGATTTTCATCCCCATTAGCCCCACGGCCGGCTTTATTGCGTTCTTCGTTATGCTGATCGGGCTCTCGACCATGCTGATAACCACCACCCCCACCATCTCGGTCACCGCCGATACCCTCCGGGTGGGCCGCGCCCAGATTGAGCGCCAATATGTGGGCGAGGTGAGCATCTACACCGGTGAAGCGGCGTTCGAACAGCGCGGCCGGCTGCTGAACGGCTTGGCGTACCTGTGCATTCGCGGCTGGATCAAGCCCGTTGTGAAGATCGAGATTACAGATCCGGCCGACCGTACACCGTACTGGTTGACGTCCTCCCGCAACCCCGAGTACCTGGCAGCAGCCCTGGGCGGGGCAACAAAAGCTCAGCCCGATCAGGACTAGAGCATCAGCCTTCGCAATCCTTGCAGAATTTGAGCCCGTTTTTCTCGCGGGCCAGCTGTGAACGGTGCCGCACAAGGAAGCAGGAACTGCAGGTAAATTCATCGAGCTGTTCTGCCAAAATTTCCAGTGCCAGCTCGTCCGGCGGCAGCTCTCCACCAGGAAGTTCATAGGACTCTGCGAGTTCGGTATCTGCCACATCAATCACAGCGTTCAGCGCCGCTTTGTTCGGCACCGTTCCGTGAGCGTTGTTTGCCGCCGCAGGCCCGGTCTGCCGACGGGATGCGCGTGGCCGGTGGAAGCCGGTAGTCATGGTTCTTATCCTTAAAGTAGCCGCCCACCCGTGGCGGACAATAAATACTGCAAATACCCTAGACCTGAAAGCGTCTCTTGGCAGCCAGCACGAACCCCGCGTTCGCAGCAGGCTTAAGCTGTACCGGCACGATCTGGAGTGCTGCGAGGCATATTCTTCAAGGCTTCTCACGCCACGCCTGCACGGGTAGTAGGAAATTATGCACATCGGTGGCAAAGTTTCGAAGTGAACTAAAAGACTTTTTGGGAGGACGGCATGGCTGATCTGCGGCTGGTGGGTGTCCACGATGACGGCAGAAATCTGCTTCTTAGTGGTCCCGATGGGGACATCTATCTTCTCCCCTTGGACGAGGCGCTGCGTACAGCGGTGGGCAAGTCAGCCCACCGCTCTTCACGCGTGGCTCAATCTTCAGGCACCCGGATGACACCCCGGGAAATTCAGAGCATGATCCGGGGAGGATCCAGTGCCGCTGACGTGGCCGAGGAATCCGGACTCTCGCTGGAGCAGGTCCGCCGCTATGAGGGACCTGTCCTGGCAGAACGCGAATACATCGCGAGCCAGGCCCGCGCCGTCGAGGTTGCCACCCCGGCCCCGCATAATGATGGCTACAAGTCCGCCTTTGGCGACGCTCCGGCATCCCTGGACGAGATGGTCAGGCACCGCCTCGCCGCGTTCGGGATCGATCCGAAAACGTTGCGCTGGGACGCGTGGCGTGACAGCGCTGGCGCCTGGTCCATCAGCGCCGACTTTGACCCGGGCACGGAACGGGCCGCAAGCAGCATTGGCGAACCGGCTCCGGCTCTGTGGCGCTTCCATGCAAGCCGCAAGGCCCTGCATAACGCCAACCGTTGGGCTCAGCAGCTTAGTGAGCTCGAGCCGCTGGACAGCCCGGTTCCGGAACGCCGACTGAGCGCCGTCATGGACAAGCCCTTTGATGTTGAGGCAGAGGTTGCCGAAGGCGAAGCCGAAGAAGCAGCGGCCACAACCGAAACGGACGAGGCCTACCCAGCCCAGGGAGGCCTGCTGGACATGTTGCGTTCACGCCGCGGCGTCCGCCTTGGCCTTAACGAAGACGGCGACGACGAACTCGCCGCGATGCTTGGCACGCATGTACCGGGGGCACACCCACGGGACGAGGCTCTTTATGGGGCTACCGCGGAAACCGAAACCGCTGAGCAACCGGTTGAGGACGTCGAGGCGGAGGCCCCCAGGGAACGCTTGCGTTCCATCCCCTTCCTGAAGTTGGCTCCCCGCCTGGAAGAGGATGAGCCTGAGCTGGACAGCGTCTCCGACGTCAGCACCGAGACTCGTGAAATTGTCCTGTCCGGGGAACCCACCACGAGTCTTCGCCCCATGCGAACAACGGCTGAACCGGTCTTTGAGGTAGCTGCGAAATCCATCCACAGCAGCGACCCGGACGAGGGCGGTCCCAGTGACAGCGAAGTCGCCGCACGGTTGGAGCGCAAGGCAGCGGGCAAGCCCAAACGCTCAAGCGTTCCCAGCTGGGATGAGATCGTCTTCGGCACCAAGGGCGACTGAGCTGCCGCAAATCTAAAAAGAACAGGACACCTCAAGAGAGTTCGAGGTGTCCTGTTCTTGTTTCTTGCTGCAGCACCATTTGCTAACGCCGCTTTTTACCTTTTGCCTGCTTGGCTGTGACGGGGATCCGCAAGAGTGGAACTTCCCGTTCGGCCTTGGTGATGGAACCGTGTTGGCCCACCACGTCCATGGCCTGCAGACGCACTCTGCGGAGGTCGTAGAAGGCAATGGATTCACGGGCCAGGATCAGCACGTCACCAATGCGGGCCCGAACGTTCTCACTCACCTCACCAAAGTATCCGGCCTCGATTGCCTCATCGCGGGTGACAACCCAGGCCTTCTTGCCAAATTTCTCCAGCCAGGCGGCCATCAACCGTTGCCGGTGACCCTCGGTACATTCGGCTTCCAGGTACAGGTGGACCATGCGCGGCTCCCCCGCCGTGTGGCGCACGCCGTCGATCAGTTCCGGGAACAAGGAATAGTCAATGCGGGCCGAGCGGGGAACATCCACCATGCCGTGGTCCGCCGTCAGCAGGATCAAGGCGTCGGCCGGTGCCGCAGCCGCCAACCGCTTCATGCCGGCGTCGAGCTCTTCCAGCTTGTGTTCCCACTCGGGTGAGTCGGAGCCATGGGCGTGGCCGGCCTTGTCCAACTCACTCCAGTACAAATACACAAGCGAGGTGGGTGTGGCAGCCAACGCCTCTGCTGCCACCTCCACCCGATCCGTGGTGGACTGGACCCCCCGGAAGTCACTGCCTCGCAGAGCCGCGCGCGTCATGGGCGAGTTGGCAAAGTGCGGCAGGCTCACAGTGGTCACGGGAACACTTGGTGCGAGTTTCTCAAAGATGGTGGGGTACGGCTGCCATGTCAGCGGGTCCACCCCGGCATCCCAGTTGCCCAAAAGATTCACAACTTTGTCCTGGCGCGGATCAAGGATATCGTAACCAACCATGCCGTGCAGGCCGGGCACGACGCCGGTACCCAGGGCGGTGATCGAGGTTGCCGTGGTGCTCGGAAACGCCGCTTGCAGGGTCCGGGTGTATTCCCCCGCCGAGTCCTGGGCCATGACGCCCCGCAGGAACGGTGCGTGGGAGGCCCGTTGTTTCAACAGCGACTTGCCCAGGCCGTCCACCAGCACAACACAGATCCGTGGTGCTGCCGGCAACTTCAAAACATTCGCAAAATCGGGAGCACCGAGGGCGGCTGCTGCGCTGGTGAGCACATCGCCAATACTGGATTTTCCATAGCCCGGGGCAGCCGGCAACTGCGGTTGCGTGGTCAGCACTGCCTGCGCCACGCCCTTAGCGCCGGTAATGGGAACGGCCCAAACGTGCACCGAAGACCGGGAATTTACTTCCGGGCAACGGGGCATGGCTGGATCCAGCATTGACCGCGCCCGTGTTCACCGCACGCAGGGCACGAGCAAAGGCCTTGGCATCCGCAACAGCCTGGAGGCCCTCCGCCTCGGCGCTGATGCGCAGGGCGATGTCTTCCTGGGCGATGGTGCCGGAGTAGCCATGGTCAGCGTCGCAGTCCGGATCCCCGCACGACGACGGACCCATCTCCACCCGCTGTCCTCCAGACCAGGCGATGGCGAGCGTGAGCTCACGGGCGGGGTCGGAAGGCTTGTAGTCCTGTGGTTGCGCGTAAATATAGCTGAGCACCACTGATTTGATTTGGCTGACCGGCACGGATTCGGTGGACACCTGGGCCACCATCTGCTCGCCTGATTCATCCAACTGATGATCGTCAACGTGGGTGATGACGAGCATTTCCGCGGTCAGTGCCAGAACCGTGATGTGCCGGTGCACTTCGTTGCGCTCAAAGTGGGTTTCCAGATGGACCAGGTGCGAGAGGCTTTCCTGGCCGTCCAAGGCGTCATTGACCACATCCGCAACAAGTCGGGGATAAAACCCCGAGCGCTGGAGAGCGGCTTCCAATTCACGGGCCGTCGTGTTGGCCGGGGCACCGGCTCCGAAGCTGTTCATATGCTCCATTTTCGCACTTTGCCGGCAGCGTTGCGAACCGGGCGGCTCAGAAGTGACAGCCGCTGGCCACGACCTCAGGAAATCATGGCCCGCCGCGCGCTGTCGGTTCGTTGGGCCGGATTGCCGATCCGCACATCAACGGCCAGGACGGTGACGGTGGTGGGACCCACCAGGATGGGCCGGAATTCCACAAACGCAACCTCGGGGTGTTCGTCCTTGAGCATGGCAACCCTGGCCACAAGGTCCTCCAACGCCGCAATGTTTCCCGGCGGCAGACCTTCGTAACCAAAAAGTTTGATGGAGGCCCGGGGTGACCTGATCAGCTCTGCGGTGTCCGCGGTGGACAGGGGCGGCACCCTGTGAGCCCAATCGTCGAGGAGGTCGACGGCGTCGCCGGAGAGGCCAAAAGAGACCACGGGCCCCAGGAGAGGGTCTTCGATGGCGCGCAAGGTACACGATTGACCTACTTGCGCCATGGACTGCACCTCCAGCTCCTTTTGCCCGTAGGGTTCAAGCAATTTGCGCATCTGCACAATGTTGCGCCGTAGCGATTGCGCATTCTCAATATTGATGCGCACGCCGCCCAGGTCCAGGCGGTGCCGCAGGCTCGAGTCCAGGGTCTTGATGGCAACGGGCCAACCCAGCCGCTCCGCCGCGGTGACTGCCTCATCCACTGTGCGAAACGGCACCGATTCAAGCACCGAAATTCCGTAGTGACCCAGAAGAGCCTTGACCTGTGCCGGGGCCAGGGTGAGCAGCTCATCGCCCGCGACGTCCTTGAGCCACGCGTCAAGGAGCGCCTCGGCGGCCTGCGGGTTGACGCCGGCAGGTTGCTCATAGACCGGCGCGTCCAGGGTCAGCCAATGGACGTAGCGGGTCACGGCGGCGAGGGCTGCGGTGGCCGCGCCAGGGCTTGAGTACGCCGGCAGTGAGCCGGCCATCTGGCGGTTGACCTGGATCTGCGGGTTCATGTTGCCGGTAAAGGTGGCGATGACTGGTTTCCCCGAGTCCACGGAGCACTCCTGCAGCGTCTTCGCGATGGCCTCGAGGGTCAGCCCAATCACGGGCAGCAGGGTCACGATGGCCGAATCCACGCCCGGCTCCCCCAGCGCACGCAGGACAGTTCGTTTAAGCAGGGGCAGTGCCCGCGATTGACCAGTGTCCAGTTCCAGCCGGGCATGGACGGCCACTACCTTCAGCCCGTGCCGTTCGGCCGAATCGGCCACCACTGTGCCCATCGCGGCGGAATTGCCGATGATGGCCAGCCCCGGGCCCTTGGGCAGCGGCTGGCCTGCCACAATCTGGGCCACATCGGAGAGCTCCTCGATCGTATTGACACGCACCACGCCGGACTGGCGCAGCATGGCGTCCAGGGCACCTGCGGGCGCCGCGGTGGTGCGCACCGCGTGGCCCGGCGGCAGGCGCAAACCCATGGAATCGGATTTGGCGACGATGACGGGTTTACTGCGTGAGAGTCGGCGTGAGATGCGGGAAAACTTCCGCGGGTTGCCCACGGATTCCAGATATAAGGCGCACGCGGTTGTTTGGGGATCGTCCTCCCAGAATTGCATCATGTCGTTGCCGGAGACATCAGCCCGGTTGCCCGCGGAAAGCACCGTGGACATGCCTAGTTCACGCCTCGTCATCGAGGCAAAGAGCGAGACACCCAACGCCGCCGACTGGCTGAAGATCCCCAGCCCGCCTTGGCGTGCCAGAACTGGTGCCATGGAAGCGTTCAGCGATACCGCCGGATCCGTGTTGGCCAGGCCCAACGACGCCGGACCCACCAACCGCATCCCGTTCGCCCGGGCTTGGCGCACCAGGGCGCGCTGCCGCGCAAGGCCGCGTTCGCCGTCGTCCGCGAAACCAGCGGTGACAATCACCAAACCCTTGACGCCCGCCTTCCCGCATTGGTCCACCACGCCTGGAACCTGATCGTAAGGCACGGCAATGACGGCAAGGTCAACAGGTCCGGGCACCTCCGCGATGCTGGCATAAGGCATCATGCCGGAGACCTCCAGCGCGTCCTGGTTGACGGCGTGCACGGCCCCGGAAAACTTGCCTTCCACCACATGTTCGAGCAGCTGCTGCCCGATGCTGCCCCAGGCACGGCTGGCACCAATCACGGCCACGGACTTGGGCGCGAGGAGACCGGCAACGCTGCGTGCCTCGGCACGGTGTTCGCGAGATTCCATGACTGCCCGGGACTTGTCCGTGGGATCAATCTCAAAGTGCAAGGAGATGACGCCGTCGTCAAAGTGGCGATGAACCTCGTAACCGGCCTCGGAAAATACCTGAATCATCTTGCGGTTTTCCGGGAGGACCTCGGCGGAAAACTTGGAGATTCCGTTTTCCCGGGCGGCCGCGGCAAGGTGTTCCAATAAGATGGACCCCACACCCCTGCCCTGATTGGCATCGGAGACATTGAAGGCAACCTCGGCCTCCGTGGGGTCATCGAGCCTGTCGTAGCGTCCGATCCCAATAATCTCTCCGCCGCGGGTTATGACAAATGCCACACGGTCAAAGTAGTCAAGCTCGGTGAAGCGACGCAATTCCTTCACTGTGAGCTTGGATTTGAACGTAAAAAAGCGCATATAGATGGAATTTTGGGACTGGGACATGTGAAATGCCTGGACAGCGTCCGCATCGGAGGCGGTCATGGGGCGCAAATTCCCGGTTCCACCATCGCGGAGAACAACATCGGCCTCCCAATGGGCCGGATATACGGGTGCGGGCTCTGGCTTCACCATAGAATCACTGTACCGACATGATGCACTTTTTAGCGTCCATGCCTGTTTCGCAACACCCCATGTAGAAAAGGAACCACTGCCATCATGGCCAAGCGCCAACCTCCCGCAGCCGACGACTTCGTTGAAAACATCGTTGACATCGATGTTTCAAGTGAAATGGAAGGCTCCTTCCTGGAGTACGCCTATTCGGTGATTTACTCCCGGGCGCTGCCTGACGCCCGTGACGGCCTCAAGCCTGTGCAGCGACGCATCCTGTACATGATGAGTGAGATGGGGTTGCGCCCGGACAAGGGGCATGTCAAGAGTGCCCGTGTGGTGGGCGAGGTCATGGGAAAGCTGCACCCGCACGGTGACACGGCAATCTACGACACCATGGTCCGCATGGCCCAGGACTGGACGCTGCGCCTGCCGCTCATCGATGGGCACGGCAACTTCGGCTCGCTCGACGACGGCCCCGCCGCCCCGCGTTACACCGAGGCCCGAATGGCTGCCGCGGCACTGGAGTTGACCGGGAACCTGGATGAAAACGTTGTGGACTTTGTGCCCAACTATGACAACCAGATGATGCAGCCCTCCGTGCTGCCGGCCGCCTACCCGAACCTTCTTGTCAACGGTGCCAGTGGCATTGCGGTGGGCATGGCCACCAACATGGCCCCGCACAACCTCGGCGAAGTTATTGCCGCCGCCCAGCACCTCATTGCGAACCCGGACGCCACCCTTGAGGACGTCATGGCATACGTGCCGGGCCCGGACCTGCCCTCGGGCGGGCGGATCGTGGGGCTGCAGGGAATCCGGGACGCCTACGCAGGCGGCCGGGGTTCCTTCAAGACGCGGGCCAAGATCGCCGTCGAACAACTCTCACCGCGCAAGGTGGGCCTGGTGGTCACGGAACTGCCGTACCTGGTGGGTGGGGAAAAGGTCAAGGAAAAAGTCAAGGACGCCGTCAACAACAAAAAGTTGGTGGGCATTGCCGACTTCATCGACCTTTCCGACCGCAAAAACGGCTTGCGCCTGGTCCTGGAAATCAAGAACGGCTTTAACCCGGCGGCCGTCATGGAACAGCTATACCGATACACCCCGCTGGAGGAATCCTTCGGCATCAACAACGTCTGCTTGGTGGACGGCCAGCCACAGACCCTGGGACTCTTGCCGCTGCTGCAGGTCTTTGTGGCACACCGTATTGATGTGGTCCGGCGTCGCACGGCTTTCAGGCTGGGCAAGAAACAGGACCGCCTGCATTTGGTGGAGGGCATGCTCATCGCCATTGTGGACATCGATGAGGTCATTCAGATCATCCGCACCTCGGATGAGGTTGCCGCGGCCCGTGAACGGCTCATGGCCATCTACGACCTCTCCGAGATCCAGGCCAACTACATTTTGGACCTGCAGCTGCGCCGCCTCACCCGTTTCTCCATGGTGGAGCTCGAAACCGAACGGGATGAACTTCGCCGCGAAATCGCCGCACTCGAGGCCATTCTGGGTTCCGGGGAGCTACTGCACCAACTGGTCTCGGATGAGATGGGTGAAGTGGCCGCGAAGTACGCCACACCGCGCCGCACTGTGCTGTTGGAGTCCGAGGCCATGGCTCCCTCGGTTGCCAAGGCCCTTGCGGCCGGTCCTGGCGGGAAGGCCGGCAAGGCTGCCCCGCTGGCCCTGGAAATTGCTGATGACCCCTGCTGGGTGCTGCTCAGTGCCACGGGCCAGATTGCCCGGACCAGCACGGGAGATCCGCTGGTTGAATCCGGCGGGCGCAGTAAGCACGATATCTTCTCCTCCGTCCTCAAGACCAGTGCCCGCGCCGAAATTGGCGCGCTCACCTCCTTGGGGCGCATGCTCCGGCTTCAGGTGGTGGACATGCCTGTCCTGCCGCCCACGGCAGCCCTGCCGAACTTGGCTGGCGGCGTCGGGGCCAAAGATTTCATCACACTGACCAAGGGCGAATCGCTCGTGGGCTTTGTTCCGCTGAACAGCACCTTTGCGGTAGGTACCGCCACCGGTGTGGTCAAGCGTGTGACCCCTGAGTATCCGTTGAACCGTGACGATTGGGAGTACATTTCCCTCAAGCCCAAGGACTATGTGGTGGGGGCCGGTGTCGCCACGGACGACGACGACCTCGTGTTCCTGACGCAAGGCGCCCAGCTGCTTCGGTACAGTGCCGGCATTGTCCGGCCCCAGGGCCGCACGGCCGGTGGCATGGCCGGCATCAAGCTCGGCGCAGGGGACGTTGTTTTGTCCTTCGGGGTGGTATCCCCCACCGATTCCGAGGCCGTGGTGGTCACGGTGGCCGGCGGGCAGGACGCACTGCCCGGGACGCCGTCGGGCTCTGCCAAGGTCACGGCGTTCTCCGAGTACCCAGCCAAGGGCCGCGCAACCGGTGGCGTGCGGGCACACCGTTTCCTCAAGGGTGAGGACCGGCTGTTCGTGGCGTGGGCCGGGCATGGCCCGGCTAAGGCGTCCACAAGCTCGGGTGTGGTGCGTGCCCTGCCGGTGGAGCATGGTCACCGGGACGGATCCGGCGTGGCCCTTGGTGCCGCGATCGACCTCGTGGGACCAAGCCTGGATGGAGCGGCTCCGGCCAACCCCGGGGTTGCTCCGACGACTGCCGCCGCGGCACCACCCGTGTCCGCACCGGCGGTTGATCCCGAGCCGATTCCGGCCACCACCCAGGAAGCTTTTGAGTTGCCCCTGGACTGAAATATTACTTTCCATGGCGCCCTGGCCATCCGCAGTTGCCTGACCGGCAGCGGATAGCCAAGGCTGACGGGTAACTCACGGCATGATCTCTCGGTGTCAGCTTAGAATGGCCGCATGGCGATCATTTCTGAAGACAAAGACTGGACCTGGGTACTGGAACGGACGTGCCCCGAGTGCGGATTCAGCGCAGCGACGGCCACCCCCTCCACGGCGGCCACCATGCTCCCGGAGATTCTCCCGCGCTGGCAGGGAGCCCTGCGTCGGGCAGATGCAGAGATCCGTCCCAACGCCAGCACGTGGTCGATTCTGGAGTACGGCGCCCATGTCAGGGACGTCTTTGACGTATTCACGGCAAGGCTGGAACTCATGCTGCGCGAAGAAACGCCCACTTTTGCCAACTGGGATCAGGACCAGGCCGCCCTTGATGGCAACTACTCGGCACTCGACCCCGAGGTGGTCTCGCAGGAGCTGGTCCAAAACGGGCTCGACGCCGCAGCCGCCTTTGGTGCAGTGGAGGAAGGCCAGTGGGGCCGTCGCGGCCTGCGCAGCAATGGCTCCGAATTCACGGTGCTGACGCTGGCCGGCTACTTTCTCCATGACGTGGTCCACCACCTGCACGACGTCAACGCCTAAACCGGCAGGAGTTCCTTGTCCCACGCTATGGTCACTCGCCCAGGGATGGCTGTGTAACCCAAATTTCTGTAGAGGCCCACTGCCCCACTGGGGTTCTCGGTGTCCACATCAAGGGTTGCCGCATCCATGCCGGCGACCTTGTAGCGGGCCATGGCATCACACAGGAGCGCCGGGGCAATGCCCCGCCCGCGCCAGGCCCGGCGCACCCCAAGAATGTCCGTGTATCCGCAGCGGCGGCCTTCCTTGGCGAAGGCATCGGCGTCGTACATGGACATTTGGTAGCCGGCCACCTCGCCCGTTGAGTCGTCAAGCGCCACGGAGGACAGGTCCGGCCGGAAGCTTTCATGCCCCAGAAAGTACTCCCACTTTTCCGGGCTGCGGGATTCGGAGCCCCAATGGTCGGCAAAGGCCTCATTGTGCGCAAGTCGCACAGCCTCACCCAGCTCACGCGTGAACGGCACCAGGCTTACACCACTGACGGGAACCGGTGCCGGAAGTTCCGTGAGCGGGCGCTCCATCTCGGTGAAATACCGGACCATGCCAAAGCCGGAGGCCGCCAGCAACGCTTCATGGGGCACATTCCCTTCGCGGGAATAGCAACGGGCGGCGGCGCCCGCCTGACCCTCCGCGGCGAATCGGGCCCTCGACGCACCCTGCTGCCACGCCAGTACAGCGGCGCCGATGCCCCTGCGTTGCCACAACGGATCCACGCCGCCAAAGACGAACGCCACGGGTCCACCAACACTTTTTGCCACATAGCCGTAGACGCGCGGCACACCGTATTCATCCACGCCCACAAGTGTGTTCTCCGCGGCGGGGTTGATCGCAGACCCCAACACCTCCATGAGGTCCGAGAGCTGGTCGTGCCAAGGCGCGTCCTCCGCCTCGGCAATACGAACCACCAGCTCCAGCCACGCGCCGGCATCCGCCACGGTCAATGGCCGAAACACCAGTCCGGGAACCACGGGCCAGGGCACAGTTTGCGTCGATGTCATGTCCCCAGCCTAGGCCGTGAGAGGTTAATTTTCCCCCACCGGTTGTGGGGCCGCCCGCTGCGGATTTTCGCCTGCCGTTTACGCTGCCGTGTCCGCCCGTTCAACCCAGCCCCGTACGGTCTCTGCCATGTCAACCACACTTTCACGCCGTTCCATGCTTGCCAGCGGCCTCGCCGGTGCCGGTGCCGCCGCGGCCGGACCCTTCCTCCTGCCCCAGAATGCACGCGCCGCAGCCCCTGCCGCCCCGGCATCCGCTTCCGGGCGCGTGTTCACGCTGGCCGTCATCCCAGACACGCAGTACCTGTTCGACGGCGAGTCGCTCCACCCCGAGCCCCTCGCCGAAACCATGAAATCTCTCTCTGGCCTGAAGGGTCTGGTCTTCGTGGCCCACCTCGGCGACGTGGTGCAAAATGGGCTGGCCCAGGAGGTCGAGGCCGCGAAGAAGCCGTTCGACATCCTAGTGAAGAAGAAGATCCCGTTCTCCGTCATTGCCGGCAACCACGATCTCCCAAACTCCAACACGGACGACCAGCGCGGGCCCACCCCGTTCCTGGACGCGTTCGCACCGCTCACATCGAGGCAGCGCATTGCCCGGGACGCGGGCGGCTACAACTCCGCCTACACCGTTGATGGTGCGGGGACGCAATTCCTGCTGCTGGCCCTGGACTGGCGCCTGTCCACGGCAGGGATTGCTTGGGCCCGTTCCGTTCTTGAAGCCAATGCCGGGACCCCCACCATCATTACCGTTCACGACTCCGTCAGCGCCGACAGCGGAACCGGGGTTCAGAGCACGCACGGCAAGCTGGTCTGGGAAAAGCTCGTTAACGAGTACCCGCAGGTCTTCCTCAGCATCAACGGCCACTTCTGGCCCTCCGGGCGGCTGACCCGGGAGAACGCCGCGGGCAGGCCGGTTGAGCTGCACCTGGCCAACTACCAGCAGCTCTACTTCGGTGGTGCGGCTGCCGTGCGCCTGTACCGCTTCGATCTGGACCGCAGGGTGGTGGATGTGTCCACCGAGGTGCCACACATCGAAGCGGGCGGCCTCAACGAGTTGGAGCGCGAGGAATTGCAGCTGACCGCGGCCACCGACCGCTTCTCCTTCGCGCTGCCGCCGTCGCTGACACCTCCGGTGCGCCGGGAGCCCCGGCCCGCGGCAGCAATGCTCATCCGCGGCACCGAGGCGTACTGGCGCTTCGAGGGAACAGGGCCCCTGGCCACTGGCAGCCGGGTTGCGGATGCCTCGGGCCGCGGAAACGCGCTCATCGTGGCAGGGCCGTCAACCGTGCCGCTGTCCTTCGCCAGCGACAGCCACCCCGCACAGCCGGCCGGTTCTTCACTGACCTTCTCTGGGAGCAAGGAAACGGGCGCCTACCTGCTCACGGCTGACAACGCCCCCATCAACAAGGCGTCGTTCGGCAACGGATACACCTTCGAGGCGTTCTTCAAGCTGCCGGAACCGTTCACCGGCGACTCCGCCTGGAGCGCCATCATCTCGCGCTGGGTATCTGCCAAGGCGGCCGGGCGCGTCAAAGGCGAGGTCGACGAGCCCGCCGCAACACTGTCCGTCAGCGGTGGCCCCGAGCTGCAGTGGTGCATCTATCCCGCCAACCTGGAGCGCTCGGTCACGAACTGGGGCCACGAGCTGCGGTCGTCCCGCTGGTGGCACGTGGCCGTGGTCAACGACGGCCGGCACACCACCATGTATGTGGACGGTTGCTCCGTGGTCCGCAACCCCTCAACCGTCAACAAGGGACTGGCTGGTGGGGAGACCGGCGCACCCTGGGCCGTCGGCGCCTACTCGTGGGCGGGCGAGCTCGACAAAATGTGGCTCGGCTCCATCGGTGACATCCGCATCGTCTCCCGCGCGCTCGCTCCGGGCGAGTTCATGATCGCTTGAGGGCAGCTGCGGCTAGGCACGCGCGGGCTGTGCCGCCGCCATTTCCGCGCCCAACTCAAGGTGGGAATCAGCGGTGGCGGCCAGCCCGGCGTCGTGGGTCACCAGGACCACGGCGGCGCCGGCCAGCGCCCCACGCAGCTCCAACAGCAGTTCCGCCGCTTCGTCCACGCCCAGGTGTGCTGTGGGCTCATCCAGAAGTACGACGTCGGCCCCCGCCACGAGCGTTCGGGCCACCGACACGCGGGTCCGCTGGCCGCCGGAGAGGTGGTGCCCGCCGGGTCCGACGCGCGTGTCCAGGCCCTGGGGCAGGCCCGCCAGCCAAGGGCCCAGGCCTACGGTCCCAAGGGCGGCGGTGAGCTCGGCCTCCGTCGGCGGGGTTGCCGCCGGGCGGGCCAGGGCCAGGTTGGCTCGCAGCGTGGAGTTGAAAAGGTAAGCGTCCTGCGGGCACCAGGCGATCCGCCCCAGGCTTTCTGGGCTGGTGGGCCGCCCGTTGAGCAGGTACCGGCCAGCCTCGGGCTCCAGGAAGCCCAGCAGCACTGCCAGCAGGGTGGACTTGCCCGAGCCAGAGGGGCCGCTGACGCTCCACCACCGCCCGCGCTCGGTGCCGCCGTCCAGCCCCGTGAAGACTGGTTGCGGGGCGTTCGGGTACCGTGCGGCGATGCCTTGGACGGCGAGGGTGTCCACGGTCTCCCCTGCGTCGGACTCGTCCACAGCCTCCTGGACCGTGGCGGGGGCGTCGAGCAGGGGCAGGGTGCGATTCATGAGCGCCACCAGGGCTGGAAGGGCGCTTACTGCCTCAATGTACTGGCCCAGTGGCTCGGCCAGGGCAAGCATAAGCAGCACCGCCACAGCGGCCGCGCGCGGGTCCACCCCGGCCGTGATGGCGACCAGCGCCGCGCCGACGGCTGCCAGCGAGGTGATCAACGTGACCATGCCCTGGCCCAGGCCGTCAGCCCAAGCCAGGCGCCGCAGTGGCTTGGCCACAGCGGAGTCGGCCCGGCTGAACCGGGCAGCCTCGGCAGGGCCAACACCGTTGGCTGCCAGCTGACCGGCGGCGGAGAACAGGGTGGTGGTGCGCCCGGCCAGCCAGACCCGGTGCACGGCAGCCGCGGCTGAGGCGCGGCGCTGGGCCAGCAGCACCAGCACTGGCAGGAGCAGTAGCGTCAACGCGCCGAGCAGCAGGACCACGCCTGCAGCCTCAGGCACCAGCAGCCAGACGGTCAGCAGCACCGCACCGTAGGAAATGACGGCCGAGGGAATGGGCACCACGACGCGCGGCACGGCGTCGCGCAGTTCGTCGACATCGGCCACGAGGGTGCCCAGCGCACCGCCGGAGCGGGTCAGCTTGCCCCAGTGGACCACGGAGGAGCCCAAGGAGTCCCAGAGTCGCAGGCGCAGTTGGGCGGCCCACCGAAACACGGCATCATGGGTGAGCAGGCGCTCGGAATAGCGCAGCAGCGAGCGGCCAATTCCAAAGGCCCGGACGCCAACTATCAAGGTCAGCAGGTACAGAATGGGCGGCTGCGCGGCTGCCCACACAATGAGCCAGCCGGAGATCCCGGCTAGGGCGGCGGCGCTGAGCGTGGCCAGGGCTGAGACCAGCACGCCGGCAGCAAAGCGGGGCGAACGCAGCGGCAAGTGGCGCAGGTGGCGCCAGCGGAAGCGGGCCGGGGCATTGCCCGGTCCGGGTGCGGCCACCTGGGATTCATCGACGCTAGCCGCTGCGACTGGGACTGAGGTTTCGCTGCTGGTCCCGGTTCCTTCGTTGTCTCCGCGGAGCACGGCCACCAGAAGCGGGTCGTGGCTTGCCACGGCAACGGCAACACTCCCCCGCAGGGATGCCACGGCCTCGCGGACGGCCTGGGCGGAGAGGGGGTCCAGGTGGGCGGTCGGTTCATCCAGGAGCGCGAGTTCAACGGCCGGGTCCACGGCGATCCGGGCCAGCGCGCGGGCAACTGCCACACGGCGCAGTTCGCCGGGGCTGCAGTCCGCCACGTCCCGTCCCGCCAGGTGTGCGGCGTTGACCCGGGCCAGGGCATGCTGCACGGTGCCGGGCAAGAGTTCCAGCTGTTCGGGGCCTGCGGCATAGAGCGCCACCTCGGCCTCGACGGTGTCCTCGGTGAAGGCCGGATGCTGGGATACATAGACCACGGCGTCCGGGTTGCGCACGGCCAGATGCCCGGCCACATCGGCGGCGCCGGCTCCCGCTGCGGGCAGGATGCCGGCCATGGCCGCGAGCAAGGTTGACTTGCCCGTGCCGCTGGGAGTTGCCAACACAAGGGTGCCGCCGGGAGCCAGCGTGGCATTAAATCCGGCAACGGCAGGCTCGCCGCGCCCCGGGTAGCGGACGCTGAAGTCGCGGGCCTCCAGCACGGTGCCCGGTGCGGCCGGTGCGGCCTCCCTGGACGGGGTTTCGCCGTCAAGAATTTCGGTGGCCCGGCGCAGGGCCTCCACTCCGTCCTCGCTGCCATGGTGAGCGGCACCGAGGTCGCGCAGTGGACGGAAGCATTCGGGGGCCAGCATGAGTGCCAGCAGCCCGGCCTCCAGGGGCATGCCGCCGGCCACCAGCCGTACTCCGATGAAGACTGCCACGACGGCCACGGAAATGGTGCTGATGAGTTCCAGCGCCATCGAGGAGATGAAGGCGGTGCGCAGGGTGGCCATGGTCGACTTGCGGTAGGCCTCGCAGACGTCGGCAAGGGCCTTGCGCTGGGCGGTGGCCCGGCGCAGGCCGACGAGGACCGGCAGGCCGCGGGCCAGTTCGAGCAGGTGGTTGGAGAGCCGGTCCAGGCCGCTTGCCGCTGCCTCGACTCGTTCCTGCGTGTGGAAGCCTATGAGGATCATGAACACGGGCACGAGGGGTACCGTGAGGGCCACGATCAGGGCGCTGACCCAGTCGGACACGAGAATTTGCAAGCCGAGCAGCAGCGGAAGCACGGCGCAGCTGACCAGTGCCGGCAGGTATGCGCTGAAGTAATTGTCCAGGCCATCCAGCCCGCGGCTGGCGAGCATGCCTTCGGCGCCCACGGCGCCGCCCAGCCCGGCGTTGCGCCGGTCCAGGCGGTGGGCCACGAGCTTGGCTCGCAGTTCTTCCTTTGCGCCAAGGGCGGCGCGGCGGGCCAGAATGGACTGGCCCCACACGGCGCCTGCGAGCAGGACCGCGCCCACACCTCCCTGGACGAGCAGCCTGGTGCTATCCAGCGCTTCCCCGCCGGCCCACTGGGCCAGGGCGTGCGCCAGCGCACCCAGGCCAAGGACCAGGCCCACGGCCTTGAGTGCGGCCAGTCCGCCGAGGCCAGCCAGGGCCAGCTTCGTTGACCGGCCGGAAGGGAGTGTGGGTCGCATGCCCATTCTAGGAGTCACCACCCGTGGCGGCAGGTCCGGCCTTACCCGCCGAAACGGGCTCCGGGCCTACGGCCGGGGCGAAGCTATGCGGCTCGGGCAGGTGCGTCACGCTGATGCGCTTGCGGAAAATCCAGTAAGTCCACGCTTGATACGCCAGGACGAGGGGTACACCGACAGCAGCCACAATGGACATCAAGCCCAGCGTGTAGCTCGAGGACGAGGCATTCTCAACTGTCAGGTTCCACAGCGGGTTCAAGGTAGAGGGCAGGACAACCGGGTAGACGGCGCTGAAGATGGCCGCGACTCCGGCCAAGAGAAAGCCGCCCATGGAAAGGAAGCTGAATCCTTCTCGACCCGCCCGGCTGGCAACCCACGATACGATCGCAGCCACCACGGCAACCGCGATCAACAACCAGCTGAACCATTTGCCGTTCTCGGCGGCCACCGCAATGGCCCATACAGCCATCGGCAGTAGTCCCACCGGCAACCAACGGCCCACCAGGCGGCGTGCTCGGTGGCGGACCTCGCCGTCGGTCTTCAGAGCCACAAATGCTGCGGAATGGACCACGGCGAAACCCACAACGGCGAGCCCGCCAAGGATTGCGTACCCGCTAAACCACGCAAAGGGTCCACCCACACGGTCACCATTTTCATTCAGCGGCAACCCAGTGGTGGTCAATGCGAGCATGGCGCCAATTCCAAAGGCAGCCACGGTTGAGCCCAGGGCGATAGCCCAGTCACAGACCGTGCGCCACGCGTGTGAATGCACCTTTCCGCGGTATTCGAACGACACGGCACGGAAGATCAGGCCAAGCAACACGAACACCAACGGAATGTAAAGTACGGAAAAGAGGGATGCGTACCAGAACGGGAATGCCGCGAACATGGCACCGGCGGCCGTGATGAGCCAGACTTCGTTGCCATCCCAGACCGGCCCCACGGTATTGAGCAGGAGCCGGCGTTCCTTTTCGTCGCGGGCAAAGGTCTTCATGAGTATGCCCACGCCCAGATCGAAGCCCTCCAGGAAAAGGTACCCGGTCCAGAGCACGGCTATGAGTATGAACCATAGTGTCGGCAGAAAATCCATCATTAGTCCTTTGGCTTCAGCAACAGATCAGGGAATGTGTCAGGGGCTGTGAATTAGTACGCAAACGCAAGAACATCGTCGCCGGACTCCCCGTCCGGGCCACTGGCGCCGTCGTCCTTCTGCTTCGTCTGGTCGAGTTCGGGCATGGCAGAGACAACTCCGCCGCGGATGTACTTGGTTAGCAGGACCACCTCGACCACGAGCAGGACCGCATAGACGGTCGCCAAGGTCACGAGGGAGAAGATCACCTCACCGGCAGAGACTCCCGGGGAAACGGCCGCGGCCGTGAACATGAAGACCTGGTCCACACCGCTCATGGATGGGTTGGGGGCCACAACGAACGGCTGGCGGCCCATTTCGGTGAAGATCCAGCCAGCGGCATTGGCACCGAACGGAGCAAGGATGCCAATCAGGGCAAGACGCATCAGCCCCTTGGACCGCGGCACGGTGCCCTTGCGCGTGATGAAGAGCGCAACGGCAGCGGCCATGGCGGCAAGTCCGCCGAAGCCGATCATCATCCGGAAGCCCCAGTAGGTGACGGGCATGACCGGGACGTAGTTGATCTCCTGGCCAGCATTCGAGCCGTACATGGGATCATCGGGCAGGTATTTGCCGTACTTTTCCTGATACTCGGGGACGAGTGTGTTGACGCCCTTGATTTCTGTGTCGAAATCGTTGTGGGCCAGGAAGGAGAGCAGGCCAGGCAATTCCATGACGGCGACGACGTCGGAGCAGTCGCGGCTGCCCAGGTCTCCGATGGAAAGAATGGAGAAACTGGTGCCGTCATGGCAGGCGGCTTCGGCGGCGGCCATTTTCATGGGCTGTTGTTCGAACATGAGCTTTCCCGACAGGTCTCCGGAGATGGCCGAACCGGCAAAGGCAATCATGGCCACCACTGCACCGATGCGCAGCGACTTAATCCACATGGAATGGTCTAACTTGCTCCGACCCGGGATGGTTTCTGAGCTGCCCACAATGACGCGGCCGTCAGCACCAACGGTGTCAATTCCATCCTTGCGCCGGCGCCATAGGTGGTACCAGGAAATGCCCAACAGGAATCCGCCGGCCACGGCGAATGCTCCGGTGATGGTGTGGAAGAAGGCCACAACCGCCGTGTTGTTCGTGAAAACCGCCCAGGCGTCAACCATGACCGGGCGGCCATCCTGCATTTCCACCCCGACGGGGTGCTGCATCCAGGAGTTGGCCACGAGGATGAAATAGGCGGAGACAATAGTTCCGGCCACCGCGATCCATAGGCATGCCAAGTGAATTTTGGCCGGCAGCTTCTTCCAACCAAAAATCCACAGGCCAAGGAACGTTGATTCTACGAAGAACGCGAGGAGGGCCTCCATGGCCAGTGGTGCGCCGAATACATCGCCGACGAAGCGACTGTATTCGCTCCAGGCCATGCCGAATTGAAATTCCTGTACAAGTCCTGTCGCGACGCCCATGATGAAGTTGATCAGGAACAGCTTGCCCCAGAATTTCGTCATGCGCAGGTATTCTTCTTTGCCGGTCTTGAGCCACCGCGTTTGCATGATCGCAACCAGCCCACCGAGCCCAATCGTGAGTGGCACCATCAGGAAGTGGTACACGGTCACGATCCCGAACTGCCATCGGGCAATGTCCAGAGCTTCCACGAATTTCCCCTCGTCGTTCTAAAAACTTCAGGTCCCGCAAGATTTTCTACTTGCTGTAGAAGTTCTAGTTCTACCCCGTGTAGAACATTGCTGTCAAAAGCTGTACATTTAGGTATGTGCACATGTTCTGTGTGCCACATTGAACGCATGTAGTTTTAATTTGAAGGATGGAAATGGCAACGCTCGGAGATCTCGAAAGAGCGGTCATGGACCTGCTGTGGGAACATCAGGAAGCCATCACCGCCAATAATCTGCGCGATCTGCTCTCCCAGCGCCCTTCCACGGAAGATAGTGCCGTTGAGTCGCGCCCCTTGGCCGTCACCACCGTACTGACGGTTCTCTCGCGTCTGGAAAAGAAGGGTTTGGTGGAGCGTGAGCGCTCATCCCGCCCACACCGCTACCGCGCAGTGACCAGCAGGGAAGATCACACGGCCGAGCTCATGCTGGAAGTCTTGGGCTCCGCCCCCGACCGCGAAGCTGTTCTGGCCCGCTTCATCGGCACTGTCAGTGCTGGCGAAGCCGAAACCTTGCGGAAGCTGCTGGGACGGTAGAGGCCGCACCGCCGTTGGCGGTGCAGTTTCGCGGTAAGTTGTAGTACATGTTTTGGACCTCGTGGTTCCTTGCCGTTCTTGCCGTGGTGTTGGCATGGCCGGTTCCGGTTTTCCTAGCCCGTGCAGCGTGGCCTGCACGGGCACCTTTTGCTGCCATGGTGCTGTGGCAGTCCATTGCACTTGCCGGTGGATTGTCCATGATCGGGGCCATGCTTTGCTATGGCTTGGTACCCCTGGGCGAGAATTTGGCCAGCGGCCTCCGCGGCTTGATCAGCATTGTGCTTGGCCAGCAATCCCTTGACACCTTGGGCCTGGTCCACGCCTTCGCGTTGAGCGCCGCCGCCCTACTGACAGCCCATTTGGTCTTCACCTTGTGGCTGGCATATTTCCGCATCCTACGTCAGCGCCGCCGCCACAGGGACCTGCTGCACCTTCTCAGCTCCCCCTCGGATGACCGGCCAGATACCCTCGTCATCAGCCATCAGGCCCCCGTTGCCTATTGCCTACCGGGGGGATCGCGCTCAATCACAGTGTTGTCCGAGGGACTGTTGGAGCTGCTTTCCCCCGAGGAACTCCGGGCCGTGCTGCTGCATGAGCAGACGCATCTGACGCAGCGACATCATCTGCTGCTATGGGCGTTTGCCGCATGGCGCTCGGCGCTGCCCTGGCTGCCGACGTCCAAGCTGGCGCAGCAGGCGGTTTCTTCACTGATTGAGATCTTGGCCGACGACGTCGCCTTGCGGTCGGTCAGCAAGTCCACCCTGGTTACGGCCATCGCCTTGGTGGCCAGCGGACCGGCACGGCTTCCGGCTGACACTCTCGTGGCCACCAGCGGAGGGCAGATTGACACGCCGGCAACCACCTCGGCCAGATTGGGGCGCCTCCTGACACCCGCCCCAAGCCTAGGCTCGGGAATGCAGGCGCTCATCATGGCCGGAGCGATCCTGCTCCTGGCCATCCCCACAGCACTGCTGCTGGTTCCCGGGATCATGCCCTAACGAGAGACCCCGGACGCTTCTGCGGCGCGTAAGACTACGCGTCGATCCGGTCTTGGTCCAGGAATTCGCTTCCTGCCACAATGAACTCCTTGCGCGGAGCCACATCGGAGCCCATGAGCAGCTCAAAGGTGTGCTCAGCCCGGTCAGCATCCGCGCTGGTGACCCGTCGCAACATTCTGTGGCGCGGGTCCATCGTTGTCTCCGCCAACTGGTCGGCGTCCATTTCGCCGAGTCCCTTGTAGCGCTGAATTGGCTCCTTGTAGCGTTTGGAGGATTTTGCCAACTTCGCCAGCAAGGTGTGCAGTTCCTTCTCGGAATACGTGTAGATCATCTCGTTGGCCTTGGAACCGGCGTTGATAACCTCCACCCGGTGAAGGGGAGGGACGGCGGCGAAGACCCGTCCGGCGTCGACCATGGGGCGCATGTAGCGGAAGAAAAGTGTCAGCAAAAGGGTCCGGATATGCGCGCCATCCACATCGGCATCCGTCATCAGGATGACCTTGCCGTAACGGGCTGATTCCAGGTCAAAGCTACGGCCCGAGCCTGCCCCCACCACCTGGATCAGGGCGGCACATTCGGCATTGGCCAGCATGTCCCCCACGGAGGCTTTTTGAACATTGAGGATCTTGCCGCGAATCGGTAGCAGCGCCTGAAAATCCGATGATCTCGCCAGCTTGGCGGTACCCAGCGCACTGTCACCTTCAACGATGAAAAGTTCGCTCTTCTGAACATCGGTACTGCGACAATCAGCCAGTTTGACCGGAAGCGAGGAAGTTTCCAGCGCATTCTTGCGCCGCTGAGTTTCCTTGTGGACACGGGCGGAAATACGTGATTTCATCTCTGAAACCACTTTTTCCAAGAGCGTGGCGGCCTGAATCTTTTCACCGCGCGCGGAGGATTCCAGCTTGGCCTTCAGTTCTTTTTCAACAACCTTGGCCACAATATTCTTCACGGCAGGGGTGCCCAAGATTTCCTTGGTCTGGCCCTCAAATTGCGGCTCAGCCAGGCGCACGGTAAGCACGGCCGTCATCCCGGCCATGACATCGTCCTTCTCGATCTTGTCATTGCCAGCCTTGAGCTTGCGGGCATTGGCTTCAATGACCTTGCGGAAGGTCTTCAGGAGCGCCAGCTCAAAGCCTTCCTGGTGCCGGCCGCCCTTGGGCGTGGCGATGATGTTCACAAAGCTGCGCATAGTGGTGTCATAGCCAACTCCCCACCGCAGGGCGATGTCCACCTCACAGTCTCGTTCCACGGCCGTGCTCTCCAGATGGCCCTGCGCGTTGAGCACCGGAACCGTCTCGGTGAATGTGCCGTGGCCGTGGATGCGCCAAATGTCAGTGACAGGTCCGCCGACCGAAAGGAAGTCAACAAACTCGGAGATGCCGCCGTCGTGGTGGAACGTTTCTTCGTGGGTGGCGAACTCTCCCGGGGTACCCGCCACACGGCGTTCGTCAACTATTCGGATTTTCAACCCCGGCACCAGGAAGGATGTTTGGCGTGCCCGGGCAACGAGTTCCTCGTAGGAGAACTTTGCGTCGGCGGTGAAGATTTGCCGGTCCGCCCAGTACCTGATGCGGGTTCCCGTGATGCCACGTTTGGTGGTGCCAACAATGTCCAGGCTGGAGTCGTCCACGAACGGTTCGAAGGCCACCTCAGGACTAAGGGTTCTGCCTACATCCTTAAAGTGGCCCGGCTCGCCGCGGCGGAAACTCATCTGATAGGTTTTTCCGCCACGGTCTACCTGAGCGTCCATGCGGGCGGACAAGGCGTTGACAACGCTGGCACCCACGCCGTGCAGTCCGCCGGAGGCCGCGTACGAGCCGCCGCCGAACTTTCCGCCGGCATGCAACTTCGTGAGCACCACTTCCAGGCCGGTGAGGCCGGTCTTGGGCTCAACGTCCACGGGGATGCCGCGGCCGTCGTCGTGCACTTCAACGGAATTGTCCTTGTGCAAGATCACCGAAATGTTCTGACCATAGCCGGCCAGGGCCTCGTCGACGGAGTTGTCGATGATCTCCCAGAGGCAGTGCATGAGCCCCCGGGAATCGGTGGAGCCAATGTACATTCCGGGACGTTTCCGGACAGCTTCCAGCCCCTCCAGCACAGAGAGGTGGCGGGCGCTGTAATCGGAATTCGAACGTGCCACGGTTGGCATACTCCTTATGACTGAGTGTTATTTCCATGGGGATGGTGCGAGCCGAGCTGCACCCGCCCCACTCAAGGTTAACCGCTGCCGGCACCGCCCCCTGACAGGCATGCCGTACATCTACGGCTACGCGGTGAGCGAAAGTACACCCATCCAGGGATGGAACGGCTACGAATAATGGTTATATAGGTACCAAGATCAATGAAGGAGGCCATCATGACTACCACCGCCATCGCCAGCCGCGAGCTCAATACCTTGGACCGTTGCGACCGCTGCGGCGCCCAAGCCTACGTGCGGGTTGTCCTGGAATCCTCCGGCGGGGAACTTCTTTTCTGCGGACACCACGCCCGCTCGGTGGAAGCCAACCTGAAGCCGCTCTCCTCGCAGTGGCATGACGAGACAAGCCGTCTGACCGAGAAGGCCCCGGTCCCAGTGGACTAATCAACTTTTGAAAATGCAGGGTCCCGGATTCCTCCGGGGCCCTGCTTTTTTTGGGCCGGAACTCTTGGCGCGGGGGCGCCTTCCACCCGAACCGCGCCTAGATGCTGCCTCCAAACTAAGGCCGCCCAACCGCCTTAGGCGCCTTAGCTGTGATGCAGCCGGACATAGATAGGGCATCCGCCCAATGTTGTTGCGCTCCCCCAACGGAAGAATTGAGTCATCAAGAAGGCTTCGCCGACGTAGAAACCTTCATAAGCAAAGGATGACCATGTCGGACTTTATGGCGCTGTTGATCTCCCACCAAAATGAACGTGAAACCGAGCTTGCCTTGGAACGCCGCCGTCTACAACGCGAAAGCGCAGCCACCACCCAGCGCAGCCCCCGTCCCTGGCACCGTCTCCGGGGCGTGGCCGTCCGCCAAGAGCAGACGGCCGGCAGCCGCGTCCAAACGAGCCACTGATCTGAGCCAGCGGTCCAGGGAAGGCATAATGTCGCTGACCGCGGCCACCGGATCGTGGCAGGATTGGGTCATGCAGATGACCGCGTCAAGCACGCACATGATTGGCCGCGACGCGGAGGCACAAGCCCTGCTGGCCTCTTTTGCCGACGCAACCGAAAGTAAGCCTCAAGCGGTCATCATTGGCGGTGAGGCCGGGCTCGGCAAGACCCGGCTGCTTGAGGAGTTCCTTGCCACCGTTTCAAGCCAAGCCAGAATCATCACGGGACAGTGCGTTGATTTGGGCTCCCTTGCCCCTCCCTATACTCCCCTGACGGGGGTGCTGCGTTCACTTGCGGCCCAGATTGGCCTTGAGGCTGTCATGGATTTTGCCGGGCCAGGACGCAATGCGTTGGCGTTGCTTCTGCCCGAGGCGGCCGCAGAAATTGATGCGCTGCCCACCGCAAACCGCGTTCTCGAGGCTGTCAGCACGGTGTTTGAACGTGCCTGCGAAAGCCAACCACTGGTGGTCGTGGTCGAGGACCTGCACTGGGCAGACGATGCCACGTTGGCGGTTCTGCGTTTTATTCTTCGCGCCTTCAATGGCGGAAAGTTCTTGCTGGTCACCACCTATCGCAGCGATGACATTCACCGGGGCCATCCGCTGCGGGATTTCCTGACTGAGTCCGAACGCGGCCGCCATGCCAAGGTCATCAACTTGGGCCGGCTCACCAAGGACCAGGTGCGTGGTCAGGTCGAGGCCATCACAGGCCAGGACGCAGGCTATGAGCTGGTCGAGAATGTTTTCGCCCGCAGTGAGGGAATCCCGTTCTTTGTGGAAGAGCTGCTGGGCCTGGGAGATTGCGACGCGGCCGGCAAACTACCGTCCACACTGACCGATCTGCTGCTGGCCAGGTACGAGCGCTTGGATGACCAGGTCCAATACTTTTTGCGTGTCCTCGCCGCTGGCGGTGTTTGCGTGCCGCACACACAAGCCTTGGCCGCATACGACAGGTCCGTGGAAGAATTTGAAACCAGCGCCCGCGCAGCCCAACGAGGAAACCTCATCGCCTTCGAGGGCAACTCCTACACTTTTCGCCATGCCCTGGTGCGTGAGGCAATCCACGCTGATCTCCTTCCGGGTGAGCGCACGCGCTTCCATACCCGCTACGCCCAGGCCTTGGAGACGGCAGACTTGGGACACCACGACGCCGTCGAAATCGCCTATCACTGGCATGCCACCCACGCTCAAGAAAAAACGTTCAAGGCCTCCATCGTCGCCGTTGTCGAGGCCGAACGCAGCTACGCCTATTCGACGGCGGCCCGGATGGGCGAACGCGCCTTGGAGCTCTGGGACCTGGTGCAGGACGCTGAGGCGTCCGCAGGCATGCCACGGTACGCGCTCATGGCCCGCACCGCCTCGGCCCACAATCAGGCCGGCAACGGTGAACGATCCCTTGCCATGATCCGGTTGGCTGCGGCAGAACCGAACGTGGGCGGCACGGAGCTGGCCCGGCTGCTGGCCGCCCAGGCACGATACTTGGGTTTCAACGCCCAACTGGGCTCGGCCGCGTTGCTCATGCGGGCCTTGGAACTAACACCCCGCGGTAGCGACGATGTATTGCGGGCAACCCTTTTGAACCACCTCGCGGCCAGGTATTTGTTGGAGGCCAGACTAAGCGAATCCATCACGGTTGCAAGCGAGGCATTGGAGCTGACAACCGTCACGGGCGATCGCATGGAACAATCCATCGCATCGAACCTGCGGGGAAGTTCGCGCGTCCTCGCGGGTGACGTAGACGGGTGGGGCGAGGACCTCGCCTTGGCCCAGGACTTGGCCCAGGGAAATATCGATGCCCTCATGCGGTTCCGCATCAATTATTCGGATTCACTCCATCAGCTCGGACGCTATGACGAATCCATCCGCATCGCCGAGGATGGCATCAGGCAGGCGCGCGAGCTCGGCGTCGAACGAACCACCGGGGCCATTCTCTCTTCCAATGCCGTGGAACCTCTCTTTGCCCGCGGCGACTGGACGGCAGCCCGGGCGCTACTGGAGAGAAATTTGTCCCTCTCCCCACCCAGTTCCTTCCTTGCTTATCTTCTGCGGTCCCGGATTTGGTCCACGCTGTGGAGCGGAGACACCGACAGCGCGGAATCAATCTTTAGACAGTGGCAGCAGCTCTTGGGTGAGTTGGCGCGAGTGGAGATGCAGTCACGCCTTGCCTTGGTCATGCTCAGTGCGGAATTGGCTTGGATCCGAGGGGACCTCGCCTCGGCGTGGCAAGAGGTCTCGTTCTTGAGCAGTAAGGAGTTCCGCCCGCTCCCGGGACTGGATCTGCCGCTGATGGCTGTCGCTGCGCGCATCCTTGCGGCCAGCCGCAACGCAGGAGATCCTGTTGCAACGGACGCAGAAACGTCTCTCAGGGAGATCTTGCACCGTGATTCCTTTTGGCCCACGTATCCGGCCTGGTTGGCGCTCTTTGATGCAGAACTGGGTGGAGAGACCGGGTGCGGCACTGATCCTGCTCTCTGGCGGCAGGCGGGTGATCTCGGTGCCGTTCTTCCGGCTCACCTGAGGTCCTATATTTGTCTGCGCAGAGGGCAGGCTGAGCACGGTGCAGGCAACCGGGCAGATGCTATTGCTGCGTTGCGAGAGGCAGTGAAGGGTGCCAAGAAATTGGGCGCCGGCATGGTGGTCACCCTGGCCAAGGACTTCGCGGACAGGACCGGCCTGAATCTTGCCGGCCCCAGCACACGCCCCAACACGGCCGAACCAACGGCACGGGAAGCCCAAGTCCTCGCTCTTGTTGCCGAAGGTCTTAGCAATAAGCAGATTGGTGCACAGCTCTTCATCAGCGCCAAGACCGTCAGCGTTCATGTCTCATCCGTCATGCGCAAGTTTGATGTCTCCAGCCGCACCGAAGCCGTCAACTACGCCAGAAACAAGAACAACCCGCAGTTGTAGACGGGTCTCGCTCCAAATGGAGTGAACATCGTCTACAACTGCGGGTTGCAGTGTAAAACCAAGCGTTGGCCCCAACTTCAGACGCGCCAGCGGCTGAAGTTGGGGTGGCCGTGGGGCTTAGTCCAGGTAGTCGCGCAGAACCTGTGAGCGCGACGGGTGGCGCAGCTTGGACATGGTCTTGGATTCGATCTGGCGGATGCGCTCACGCGTAACGCCGTAGACCTTGCCGATTTCGTCTAAAGTCTTCGGCTGGCCGTCGGTCAGGCCGAAGCGCATGGCAACCACGCCGGCTTCACGTTCGGACAGGGTGTCCAGGACCGAGTGGAGTTGTTCCTGCAACAGGGTGAAGGACACCGCGTCAGCCGGGACAACAGCCTCGGAGTCTTCAATCAAGTCACCGAACTCGGAGTCACCGTCTTCACCCAGCGGGGTGTGGAGGGAGATGGGCTCGCGGCCGTACTTTTGAACCTCAACAACCTTTTCCGGGGTCATGTCCAATTCCTTGGCCAATTCTTCCGGTGTTGGTTCGCGTCCCAAGTCCTGCAGCATCTGGCGCTGGACACGTGCCAACTTGTTGATGACTTCCACCATGTGCACGGGAATACGGATGGTGCGCGCCTGGTCGGCCATGGCGCGAGTGATGGCCTGGCGAATCCACCAGGTGGCATACGTGGAGAACTTGAAGCCCTTGGTGTAGTCGAACTTCTCAACGGCGCGGATCAGACCAAGGTTGCCTTCCTGGATCAAGTCCAGGAAGAGCATTCCACGGCCGGTGTAGCGCTTGGCCAACGACACAACGAGACGCAGGTTGGCCTCGAGGAGGTGGTTCTTGGCGCGGCCGCCGTCGTGCACAATGCGTTCGAGGTCGCGCTTGAGCTGGGGGTCCATGGAGTCACGGCCAGCTTTGAGCTTCTCCGTGGCGAAAAGGCCGGCCTCAATGCGCAGAGCAAGGTCAACTTCCTGCTCGGCGTTGAGCAAGGCAACTTTACCGATTTGCTTCAGGTAATCCTTGACCGGGTCAGCGGTTGCGCCGGCCGACATGACCTGCTGGACAGGTGCGTCATCGTCGTCCGAATCGGAGTAGACAAAGCCCGTTCCGGTAGCCACGGGGCGATCGGACTTGGCCTCATCCTGCTCGTCTTCTTCTACAACGGAATCGGAGCCTGACTCTTCATCCTCTTTAGCTTTGGCCTTGCCACGGCGGGCAGGGGCAGCCTTCTTGGCGGCGGGGGCGCTTGCTTCGTCACCGGCTGCGGCCTTCTTGGCAGCCATGGTGGCAGCGCGCTTCTGTGCTGGAGTCAGCGGCGCGGTGGCTGAAGAGGTGGGATCCTCGATCTCCTTCGTTGGGGAGACATTGCTCTTAGCAGTAGCAGACACAGAAAACCTTTCTTACGGCGGTCTGTGGAGTTACCTTCGGGCAACACCACTATGACCCTGTCAAGTCCGCGTTGCTTGGCGCATCACTTCCGCTTGGAGGGTCAGAGGGTATAACTCTCTGTGCGGCGGCTTTGTTCCCGCCACACCGGAAGAAAATGCCTTCCGGATCCCTATGGTCCAAACTTTGTCAATGCATCAACACGAACCCAACCGGGTCTCGACTTATAGTGTCTCACGATTTGCCTCATGCTCCTTGCCCGCACCGCCGCAGCAGCCGCGTTTTCAACTCTCCGATCCACGGTTTTTCTGCCCTTTGCCACCAATCAGTGGCCGTCTTGATGTCAAGCCGCCTGATCATCCGCTGTTTCCTCCCTCAGCCCGTGCCAGGCTGTCCTCTGGTCCTTGGCGCATGCCGCGATGTGACCTACGGCAAGCAACTGATCCAGCAGGTGCGCAAGGCGGTAACCGGGCTGAAACTCTTGGCACAGCTGGAAGTACTCACCCGCCCACGTCCCACGACCCTTGCACCACTGAATCCAGCCCAGCACGCAAAGGACGGGGCACTTATCCGCCCCAGAACTGGCTGCTGCAAGGAATTCCAGCAGCGGCTGGGCCCGGTCCAAACGATTCCAATCCGGGCCCACGATCCGTGAGTCGCCGTCATCGATCTCGCCGACCAAAATGTTGCCAAAGTCTCGGCAGGCCCTCAGGTATCTCGTCTCGCTGTAACCTTCGATGGCCACGGTGCATTCGGCGGATTGGCTGCCGCCGTACCAGTTTCGAGGAACCAGAACGGGGTTCGTGTCCGCTTCCAGCAAGCCCATCGCGGCAGCTCCTGTGAACGCATGGTCGGCCGTGCTCGCAAGGGCCACTATGACGGTGTCCCGCACAGTGGTGTCAGCCAGGCTCGCTATGAGAAATGCAGCCATGTCAGCGTCAGGCGTTGCAGGCCACCGGGCCAGGCTGAAGTCCCATGCGCCAAGGTTGGCGGCCATCTGCTTTTCTCCACTCCCAAATTCGGCCAGTGGCTTGCGTACATCATTCCCGGCAGCAACCACGGCTGCAGCGAACGCTTTGTCCTTGACGGAAATGCGTTCCTGAATTTGCTCCTTGGGGCTCTCTCTAACCATGCTTCCGCGGAAGATGAACTCCGTGTTGACGAAGCTCTCCTTGATGGACGCGTTGTTCTTGCCAGGCCACGGGCAGCACGCTGCGTCGGTGCATTCCAGGCTGCGCCAATGCTCGTCCCCCACGTACCAGGCGTCCCTGACGGGCAGCCCCTCCTCGGCGAACGCCTTGCGCAGGGCCAGGAACGTCTCGGCTTGGGGAAAATTCTCGGGGTCTGCCCAATCGTCCCTTCCGAAAATTGCAATGAGGCAGCCGTCTGCTTCGCTATCGCTGGCCAGCTGTGAGGCTGCAACCGTTGCAAAGTGGCGCGCATCAGGGCCGTGGTCCGGCGGCAGGTCCAACCGCATGGTGGCCCGCAATCGTTTCCCGCTCATGCCGATGCACACAATGCTGTGCTTGGGCCAGTACCCCACCATGTGGGGAATGAATGCCAGAAGGTCTTCACCGGCGCTTACCCTGATTTTGTCTGCTTGATTTCCCATGCCCCAAGGTTCCCGCTGGGAGGTCGCAGAATAAAGGGCTCTTGGGCGAATAGGCCAAATCTGTGGATAACACGGGTCAAGATCCGCATGAAGACTAAAAATTTCTTGCGGCAGGGGCTGCTCCCGGCCTGTCGTGACCGGTCACCGCGGACTTATTCAGCCCTTGCGGGCGGCGCGCCGGTCCTTTTGTTCCTGCTTGAACTGTGCCCGACGGCGACGGTTGTCCGCGATGACAACACGAAGCGGAGGCACCATTTCCCCACGGTCGGCCATGCCGCGGCGGACCTTGCGGCGTGTTACGGCAACCGCAACAAAACCGATGCCCAGAACTATGAACTGGAAGGAGAACGCCACCCGGAAGGCGTCCAGCGAGTACAGCCCGTTCGTGGAAAAGCCCACACTGTTGAGCAGGTCCAGGATGATCCCGATCATGTACATGCTGATCAGCGCCGCAACAAAGCCGCCCACATTGACGATTCCGGTGGCCGTTCCAATGCGGTGGGAGGGGTTGAAGGTTCGGGCGAAGTCGAAGGCAATCATGGAGGCCGGGCCACCAATGGCCAAGACCAGGATCAGGACCACCAACAGCCATAGGGGCGAGGGTCCCGAGTGGGAGATGACGGCGGCCCACGCAGCGGCTGTAGCCAAGGTCACGGCAAGCACCATGGTGGACCGTCTCAGGGGTGGCGGCCAACCCAACTTCCAAGGAATGGACCGCAAATAATGCCGACCACCACGAAAAGACTGAGCAGGACGCTGGCTGTGGCCGTGTCCAGGCCCTGTCCGGAAACGAGGAACGGGTAGCCCCAGGTGAGCACAAAGACCGTGCCACTGAACTGTGTGGCGAAGTGGCTCCACATGCCCAGGCGGGTGCCCGGCTGCAGCCAGGCCGTGGTCAGATCCACGGCCGTTTCCTTAATGCCGCTCTTCACCGCGGGCCGCTCGGAGCCGGGCGGGGCATTGCGCAACAGCGCAGCCGAGAGCACGCAGGCCAGCACGCCCAGGGCCGCGAGGCCGGCAAATGCGGGACTCCAACCTGCTGCGTGGAGCACAAAGGCAAACGGCGCCAAACTGATGAGCTGACCAAACTGGCCAAGTTGACCTGTCAGTTGTGTCAGCACCGGAACGCGGTAGGTGGGGAACCAGAGTGGAATCAGGCGAATCACGGCAATGAAGGTCATGGCGTCTCCGGCACCCACGAAAATTCTGCCCACCACACCGCCGGGAACTGACGTCGCGGCAGCCAATTGCAATTGCCCTACCGCCATGAGCGCCGCACCTGTTGCGATCATGACCCGCGGGCCAAATCTGTCAACAAGGACACCCACAGGAATCTGCAGGACGGCATAGACCACCAACTGAATAACTGTGAACGCCGAAAGGGCCGATGCCGTCGCATCAAAGCGGTCGGTGGCAACCAGCCCTGCCACGCCAAAGGAAGTTCTGTGAGTCACCGCAATCAGGTACGCAAAAACTCCAACACCCCACACCAGCCACGCCCGTTTGCTATCCACCCAATCAGCTTATGTCAGCTTGCTTCGGCGTTTGTTGTTCTGACTCAGAGTTGCTCTGCGTCCCGGCTGGCCAGGTACGCTTCAACCGCGGCACCGAGCTCATCGGCGTCGGGCAGTTCATCATTGTCCCCGGCCAGCAGCGAACGGCGGGCAGTGCCGTCAGCATGTTCGTCATACTGCTTTTCCAGATTGGACACAACCGCTGCAACGTCACTGGAGCCCTCCACCTGTTCGGTGATCTGGCGTTCCACGGCACGGCCGGATTCACGCAACCGCTCACTGGGCAGCATCAGGGCCGCGGCGGCACCCAAGAACTCGAGGCCGGCAACAGCGGCGGGCGGGTACTCGGCGTCGGACAGGTAGTGGGGTACGTGAATGGCATAGCCAACGACGTTTCGTCCAGCCTCGGTCAACTTGAATTCCAGGACGTGCCCCACGGCCGCAGGAATATCCACTGTTGATTTCCACGCCGAGATGCCTTCGATCAGATCCGGCCGGTTGCCGTGTACCGTGGCGCCGATGGGGCGGGTATGCGGAACAGGCATCGGCACCGAATGCACCCATGCGACGAGGTTGACGTCGAAGCGCTCAACGAGGGAAAGAACTGCCTGGCTGAAGCGTTCCCACTGCAGATCAGGTTCACTGCCCTGCAGATACAGGAAGGGAGTCCCCAAGGCATCAACCATGCGGTACAACACCAATGAAGGCGCCTTGTAATCCGTGAGATGGTCCACCGTGAACGTAATGCGGGGGCGGCGCGAACGGTAGTCAATGAGCTGATCAATATCAAACACGGCCACGGGCTCGGCCGCCAGCTGATCCTTTAGCTCGTTGGAAATTTGGGTGACAACATGGCCGGCATCGGATGATCCGGTGAAGGACATGATCATGTTCACGCCCTGAAGGTCCTGCTGCGCCAACAACTCTTCATTGAGGGCATAGAGCGACTCGGGGCGGTGAAAAGGTGCGTTCTCGGTGAAATTCATGATCTTCCTCAGCTACTTGCGTCTCTGGAATACACAACACCGCAAGGTCTCCGATCATTCCATGCTGCGCACCCGCCCATCCGAGCAAATGGCCGCTGGCGGGCAATCGTGCGGCGTTGGGACTACCATCGAAGGCAGCGACACCCGTTCAACATCACCACAAAGTGAGGACAATATTTCTGTGAGTGTGAAAGAAAACATCAGCTTCCGCGTCATCAACACGGATCTGGCGAAGGTAACAGCAGAGGCTTTGGTCATTGCAGTCAGCAAGGGTAGCGACGGTCCAGCAATCCTGGGCACTCCTCTCTCCGCAACCGCCGTGGCCTCACTCGAGGCTTCAATGAGCGCTCTGGGCGTCACCGGCGCAGCGGATCAGGTAGTCCGACTCCCCGGCCTTCCCGAAACCGGTTCCAAGATCCTGGTTCTTGCCGGTGTAGGAACAGTCAAGGACGGCGTGGTCAGCGATGAAGCTCTGCGCCGCACCGCCGGGGCGGCGATTCGTCAGCTTGCCGGCCTGGGCCACGTGCTTTTTGCCGTTCCAACGACGGCGGTTAGCCACGTTGCGGCGATTGCCGAAGGTTCCGCGTTGGGCGCCTACCAATACGCCAGCCTGCACTCCAGCACCAAGGGCAAGCTTGAACCCGTGGCCAAGGTGACCATTCACTCGACCCTCGCCAAGGATCCCGAACTTGCAGCCGCCCTGGAACGTGCTTCCGTGGTCTCCAACGCCGTCAACGCAACCCGCACTCTGGTCAACGAGCCGCCGAGCAAGCTCTACCCCGCCACTTTTGCCGAAGCCGCCAAGGACTTGGCCAAGGGCCTGCCCGTCAAGGTCACCATCATGGATGAAAAGCGCCTCCTGAAGGACGGCTACGGTGGCATCATGGGCGTGGGCCAGGGCTCATCCCGTCCGCCGCGCATGGTGAAGTTGGAGTACAAGTCCGATCGCGCCGTGGCCGATCTGGCACTCGTGGGCAAGGGCATCACCTTTGACTCAGGTGGAATCTCCATCAAGCCCGGCGCCGGCATGGTCACCATGAAGTGCGACATGGCAGGAGCGGCCGCGGTCCTGAACTCGGTGCTGGCCGTTGCCGCACTTGGCCTGCCTGTCAACGTCACCGGCTGGCTGTGCATCGCTGAAAACATGCCCTCGGGCACTGCCATCCGTCCGTCCGATGTCCTGACAATCTTCGGCGGCAAGACAGTTGAAGTATTGAACACCGACGCCGAGGGCCGCTTGGTCATGGCCGATGGTCTCGTCGCCGCATCGCAGGAATTCCCTGACGTCATCATCGATGTCGCCACGCTCACCGGCGCCCAGGTTGTTGCCTTGGGGCACCGCACGGCAGGTGTCATGGGTGATGAAGGCGTCAGTGCCGCCCTGAAGGCTGCTGCCGATCGCGCTGGCGAATTGGTCTGGCCCATGCCGCTTCCGGAGGAGCTGCGCCCGTCCTTGGACTCCCCCGTGGCCGACATGGCCAACATTGGCGAACGCATGGGCGGCATGATGACCGCCGCAGTGTTCCTGCAGGAGTTCGTTGGCAAGGGCAAGGATGGGGAAACCATTCCATGGGCCCACCTGGACATCGCAGGACCGGCCTTCAACGAAGGTTCGCCCTATGGCTACACCCCAAGCAAGGCACAGGCATGGCCGTTCGCACGCTGGTGGCGTACGTCGAAGACGTAGTTGCTCGCAGCGTGTAAGCGTTGGACGTTCCAAGTCGCTAGATGTTGTAGCGGAAAAATGCCGTAAGTAACGCCACAGTGAGTATGACCACAATCACCTTTACTGTGACTGCAACGAGGGCGTTGGATGGAACAACTGACGTAAGGTGAATGCTGAAAGCATTTGTCTTTGACTTAGAAGAGGCATCCCATCCGAACCGGATGGTCATGTCTCTCTCAATTATTGATGAGATGACGCGCTAACAATGGGTGCGTCACCCGAACGCGAGGGAGCGTCTAAGTGGCCGAACAGGCAGCTGGGCAAGAATTCGATATTTTGGTCCTCGGCGGTGGCAGTGGCGGATACGCCGCTGCGCTGCGGGCAGTCCAATTGGGTATGACCGTAGGTCTCGTGGAGAAGGGCAAGTTGGGTGGCACATGCCTTCACAACGGCTGCATCCCCACCAAGGCGCTGTTGCACGCGGCAGAAGTAGCCGACCACGCCCGTGAAGGCGCGTCGATCGGCGTCAACAGCCAGCTCAATGGCATTGACCTGGTAGCTGTCAACAAGTACAAGGACGGCATCATTGCCGGCAAGTACAAGGGTTTGCAGGGCCTCATCAAGGGCAAGGGCATCACTGTCATCGATGGCGAAGGCAAGCTCACCGCAGCCAACACCATCACGGTGAACGGCGTGAACTACACGGGCAAGAACATTGTCCTGGCCACCGGTTCATACTCACGCAGCCTGCCCGGTCTTGAAATCGGCGGCAAGGTCATCACCTCCGACGAAGCCCTCTCCATGGAAACCCTGCCCAAGAGCGCCATCGTGCTCGGTGGTGGCGTCATCGGCGTCGAATTCGCTTCCGTATGGAAGTCCTTCGGCGTTGACGTGACCATCATCGAAGGCATGGCCTCCTTGGTTCCCAATGAAGATGCTTCCATCATCAAGGTCCTGGAGCGCACGTTCCGCAAGCGCGGCATCAAGTTCAACACCGGCACGTTCTTCCAAGGCGTTGAGCAGAGCAACGACGGCGTCAAGGCCACCTTGGTTGACGGCAAGACGTTTGAGGCTGACCTCATGCTCGTAGCTGTTGGTCGTGGCCCGTCCACCTCCGGCATGGGCTTCGAAGAAGCTGGTGTCACGATTGACCGCGGCTTCGTTATCACCAACGATCGCCTGCACACCGGCGTAGGCAACATCTACGCCGTGGGTGACATTGTTCCCGGCGTGCAGTTGGCGCACCGCGGCTTCCAGCAGGGCATCTTCGTCGCCGAGGAAATCGCCGGCATGAACCCTGTCATCGTTGAAGACATCAACATCCCCAAGGTCACCTTCTGCGACCCGGAGATTGCCTCCGTTGGTTTGAATGAGAAGCAGGCCAAGGAAAAGTTTGGCGATGCAAACGTCGAAAGCACCGAGTACAACTTGGCTGGCAACGGCAAGAGCGCCATCCTGGGAACCGGCGGCATCATCAAGTTCGTTCGCGAAAAGGATGGCCCCGTTGTTGGTGTTCACATGATCGGCAGCCACATTGGTGAGCAGATCGGTGAAGCACAGCTCATCGTGAACTGGGAAGCGTACCCGGAGGACATTGCTGGCCTCATCCACGCACACCCCACCCAGAACGAAGCTCTTGGAGAAGCGGCAATGGCCTTGGCCGGACGCCCGCTCCACGGTTAGCACCAAACTCACTTAGTGCACCCGGCGCCCGCGCCGGGTGCACTAAGCTGAAAACCATACTTAATTTTAGGAATTTCGTGGCGATGCACCCGAGTGCACCATCAGCGAAATGCAGCGCATTAGAAGGAGAACGGGGACGAAATGTCTGAATCCGTGAACTTGCCCGCCTTGGGTGAAAGCGTCACCGAAGGTACCGTCACGCGATGGCTCAAGCAGGTCGGGGACCGCGTCGAAATTGACGAACCCCTGCTGGAAGTTTCCACCGACAAGGTTGACACCGAAATTCCGTCACCCTTTGCCGGCATCCTGGAAGAAATCTTGGTACCCGAAGACGAGACCGCAGAGGTAGGTGCAGCCCTCGCACGCATCGGCACTGGCGCCGATGCTCCTGCAGCTGCAGCTCCGGCAGCTGAGCCTGTTGAGGCTCCCGCCGCCGAGGCTCCTGCCCCGGTTGCAGCTCCGGCCGAGGCTCCGGCTGCTCCGGCAGCGGCCCCCGCAGGGGACGCCCACGAAGTGGTTTTGCCTGCTCTGGGCGAGTCCGTGACCGAAGGTACCGTCACCCGCTGGCTGAAGGCCATTGGCGACACCATCGAGATCGACGAGGCGTTGCTCGAGGTTTCCACGGACAAGGTTGACACCGAGATCCCCTCCCCCGTGGCTGGCGTCCTGCTGGAAATCCGCGTTCCGGAAGATGAGACCGCTGAAGTTGGTGGCGTTCTGGCACTGATCGGCTCCGCCGCTGCGGCCCCCGCTCCGGCACCCGCAGCCGCTCCCGCCCCGGCTGCAGCTCCCGCAGCTGCTCCGGCTCCTGTTGCAGCCCCTGCTGCACCTGTTGTTGCCACTCCGGCACCGGCTGCCGCAACGGCACCTGTTGCTGCTCCCGCCGTGGCTCCGGCAGCTCCCGTTGCAGCTGCTGGCGCCGAGTCCAACTACGTGACCCCGTTGGTGCGCAAGCTTGCCAACCAGCACGGCGTTGACATCACCTCCGTCACCGGTACCGGTGTTGGCGGACGCATCCGCAAGCAGGACGTTGTCGCAGCAGCCGAGGCCGCCAAGGCCGCTGCAGCTCCGGCCCCCGCCGCTGCCGCCGCCCCGGCTGCCAAGGCTGCCTCCGCCGTCGTACCGTCTTCATTGCGCGGCACCACGGTCAAGGCTCCACGCATCCGCCAGGTCATCGCCCGCCGCATGCGCGAGTCGCTGGAAGCGTCCACGCAGCTCACGCAGGTGCACGAGATCGACATGACGCGCATCGTCAAGCTGCGCACCAAGGCCAAGAACCAGTTCCAGGCCACCAACGGCACCAAGCTGACCTACCTGCCTTTCATTGCAAAGGCTGTCACCGAAGCGCTCAAGGTGCACCCCTCGGTCAACGGTGAATACAACGAGGAAACTCAGCAGATCACCTACCACAACGCCGAGCACCTGGCGATTGCCGTGGACACCGACAAGGGCCTGCTGGTTCCCGTCATATCCAACGCAGGAGACCTGAATCTTGCCGGTCTGGCCGGCAAGATTGCCGATGTTGCCTCACGCACCCGCAGCGGCAAGATCGGTCCGGACGAGCTGTCCGGCGGCACGTTCTCCATCACGAACATCGGCTCCGTTGGCGCCCTGTTCGACACCCCCATCATCAACCAGCCCAACGTTGCCATCCTTGGCACCGGCGCGATCGTCAAGCGCGCAGTGGTTGTTGCTGACGCAGACGGCGATGACACCATCGCCATCCGTCACATGATGTACCTGTGCCTGACGTACGACCACCGCCTGGTGGACGGCGCGGACGCCGGCCGCTTCCTGCAGACCTTGAAGGCCCGCCTGGAAGATGGCGCGTTCGAGGCTGATCTGGGCCTGTAACACCCATTCCCTGGGAATGAACGACGGCGGCCCGTGACTTGATATTTCAAGTCACGGGCCGCCGTCGTTAACTGTGCTGAGGTCCCGGTGTGTCATGTTTCCCACATAAGGCAGGCCTTGATAGACACTGTGTCACCAAGTTGCCTATGCTTTCACCATGGACTTTTTACGCTTAGTGCTCGTTTTTTTGCATATCCTCGGTGCGGCCGCGATCGTCGGCGGCTGGCTCGCCGCCTTCAAGACGCCCACTGTTAGCCAGTGGCAGTGGATTGGTGCGCTGACCCAGATCATCACCGGCCTGTTGCTGGTGGGCCTGGCTGAAATGGGCGACGGAGATGTCAACCACGCCAAGATTGGCGTCAAGCTGATCATCGCCCTGGTTATTGCCGTTGCAGCCTTCATTGGCCGCCGCAAGGTCAAGAACAACCAGGACGTCTCCAAGGGCTTGGCCCACGCCGTGGGTGGCATGGCCTTCATCAACATTGCCGTGGCAGTTTTCTGGGTCTAACATAACTGCGCTTTGCGTGTTTATCGGCGCTTTTGCGGCTTGTGGGCGGTTCTCTAATCGCCCGCAAGCCGCACAAGCGCCGATTTGCGTTTGGCGCCACCCGTCCACCATGTGTCACCGCAACGCATCGCGGCCCGCTACCGCATAAGGTTGTGGTGAATGCCAAGACTAGATGTGGCATCGAACAAGTATTTGTTTCTTCAAAGGAGTGAAAATGGCTGCAACACGTAACGCCCACGCACGCTGGGTCGGCGACCTTCCCACAGGTGCCGGTCAGGTAACCTTGGACAGCTCGGAACTGGGAACTTATGATGTCACTTGGAAGGCACGCACCGAAGCGTCCGAAGGCAAAACAAGCCCCGAAGAGCTGATCGCTGCCGCTCACTCTTCATGCTTCGCCATGGCGTTCTCCAACGAGCTCAGCAGTGCCGGCCACGCGGCGGAGTACGTGAACACCAGCGCGGCTGTCACGTTCGTTCCCGGCACCGGCATCACCGGCAGCCACCTGACTCTGGTGGCAAAGATCCCCGGCATCAGCCAGGAGGAATTTGACGCCATCGCCAACGGCGCCAAGACAGGCTGCCCCGTATCGGGCGCCCTGGCCGCAATCAACATTACGCTTGAGGCAACACTCGAGGCCTAGCGCAACCGGACACATTGTCCCCAAGCTTGTCCTCACTGTGGGTGGCAGTCGCAATGGCGGCTGCCACCCACAGTGCTTCGAGCCGCTGCTTTGAGCTACTGCGCCCCCACGGCGAGGACTTCTTGAATCGTCCACCTCTGCTCCACCCGGATCAGGACAATGGCCAATTCCTGCGTCTGAGCCGCTGACTGGTGATAAACTACGGCCCCTGCCTCGTCTTGTTCAGCAAAGGCACTGGTGGTAACGGTTGCCCTGACCGTGGCCACGAGGGGATCATGGGCGCTGCCGCTATCTCCCCCGGTTCGCGGGTCTTTCGCGAAATCGGTGCTCTCATTGGACACGCTGATCTCGAGCCCGGTAAAAGTGTGCCCCAACTTCTCAAGTTCGTTGCCGACTCCCCTGTCTGCTTCCGCAGCTACCGAATTTGGGGCATTGATCTTTTCCAGCAGCACCGGATCGGCATTGGAAAGGGCATAAGCACGTGTCCATGACAAAGCCCGCAACGCCGCCACAGGGTCATGGGCGAGAAGCCCCGTCCTGATGTCCTGCGGCAACGCTGCGGCCCAGGGGATGCCGACGTCCTCCACGACCTCAGCCTTCTCCTTAGGCTGCTGTGGGGCGTTATGGGCACCAAGAGCTCCCCACGATCCATTGACGGTCATCATCAGGGCCGCCCCCAGGGCAATCGCGGCCACCCCTGAGGCCGCAATAATTCTGCGCTTAACATGTGGGCGCGAGCGTTGAACAACTCCATCCTCGCTGGCCCACACCGGCCCGCGGCGCCTTATCCGATTGACTGCTGGCTCCGTGTGACTCCCCCGGCGCCGCCCCCGCATCCGCATCCGCATCCGCATCCGACCACGTTTCGGGCTCAGGATCTTCTTGGCCACGCGTTGGAGCTTCCCTGACGCGCCCTTCCCCGCCTGAGCCACCTTCACATCTCGCCTCGTTGCCAACTCCGGCAAAACGCTCGGATGAACAGCATTTCCCAGGGCAACCGGCTCGGCCCGGGCGCTACGAAAGACGGCCTGGGCAAAGGCGGACGCCGTTGGCCGTTGATGTGAATCCTCCTGCAGCCCAGCTTCGAGCGCGGCAACCAGTTCGGCGGGCGCTTCGGGAACAAAAGTCCCCAGGGGAAGCCTTTCGCGCGTGGGTGGGGCGGGCCGGCCCGTCAACAAAAACCAGCCGACGGCGGCCAAAGCATATACATCGGAGGCATCATTTCGCTCAGTGTCGAGCTGGCAGTAGAAACCCGGTGTCCCCGCCATCCGGCCTTGGGGTTGGCCCAGCATTCGCCCAAAGCCAAAATCGGAGAGATATGGCTTGCCCGCAGCGCTGAGCAAGATATTGCCCGGTGATACGTCACCGTGCACGGCGCCCCGCCCGTGCAAGTAGGAGAGCACCTGGCCAAGCGGAGTCAACACGGTGACGGTCTCGCCCACTGTCATCGGGCCCTTGGCCTGAACAATCTGTGCCAAGGAACCTCCCGCGGCGTACTCCATGAGCAAGACAAAGGCGCCCCGAATATCGCGCACCACTTCATAAAGAGGAATGAGGTGCTCGTGATGGAATTGCGTCAACAGCCGCCACTCTTGCGTGATGAGGCTCTCATTATGACGAAGCGGGTCCGCCTCGCCATCCCCACCAGCCGGAGTGGAAGTGGGCCGCAAGAACTTTGCCGCGACAACCCTGGAACTATTTTGCGCGGCCATGAGCCATACCTGCCCCTGGGCGCCTGAGCCCAAGCAACGCAAGGGATCGTGGCCGGCGATTTCTGGCGGCTCATAGGCACGCCCTGCCTGGCTGAAAATGTCCATAATCCAGTAGTAGTACTTTTCTCACGTTTCCGCTCGAAGTTATCCACAGGATGGGTTCGACACATCAATTTCGGATTTAGGCGAAAAAGCATCATCCCCTAAAGTGACAGCTATGAGTGTTCAGTTCTCCGAGCTCGGATTTGAGCCTAATTTCATCGACTACGTCACCGCCTGGGATCAGCAGCGGGCAATTCACGCTTCCGTTGTTGCCGGCGATGCCCCCAATACTGTTTTGTTGCTGGAGCACGCTGCCGTGTACACAGCTGGCAAACGCACAGAAGATCACGAACGCCCCTTTGACGGAACACCTGTGGTCAACGTTGACCGCGGCGGGAAGCTCACGTGGCACGGACCGGGCCAACTGGTCATGTACCCGATTGTGCACCTCGCTGATATCCGCGGCATCAGGGCCTATGTCCATGCGTTGGAGGAGATCATCATTGACGTTCTTGCGCACTACGGCGTTGATGGCGTACGCGTTGAGGGCCGCGCCGGCATCTGGCTGCTGGCCGACGCCAAGGGCCCCGATCGAAAGATTGCCGCCATTGGCATCCGTGTTCACGAGGGTGTGACCATGCATGGGATTGCAATCAACGTGAACAACAGCCTGGCCCCGTACGCACAAATCATCGCCTGCGGCATTCAAGATGCGGGCACCACCACCTTGCAGGCTGAAACCGGCCTGCAAACCACACCGAAGGACATGGCACCCTTGGTTCAGGCCGCTACCGCCCGAATCCTGGCGCCCCTTGTCGCCGACGTTCAGGCAGCCCCGGGCGAAGGAGTTTTTTCATGACGTTGGCACCCGAGGGACGTAAGTTGCTGCGTATTGAGCAGCGTAATGCTGCTGTTCCGGTTGAGCGTAAGCCGGAGTGGATGAAGGCCAAGGTCGAGATGGGCCCGGAGTTCATCGCGATGAAGAACCTGGTCAAGGGCCAGGGCCTGCACACCGTGTGTGAAGAGGCCGGCTGCCCGAATATTTTTGAGTGCTGGGAAGACCGTGAGGCGACATTCCTCATCGGTGGCTCCGAATGCACGCGGCGCTGTGACTTCTGCCAGATCGACACGGGCAAGCCGTCCCCGATTGACCGGTTCGAGCCCACGAAGGTCGCCCGGTCCGTGGTGAAGATGAACCTGCGCTATGCCACGGTGACGGGGGTGGCCCGTGACGACCTGGCCGATGAGGGTGTCTGGTTGTACGCCGAGACGGTGCGGAAGATTCACGAACTGAACCCGAACACGGGGGTGGAGTTGTTGATCCCTGATTTCTCCGGCAAGCCCGAGCACATTACGGCGATCTGTGAGTCCAAGCCCGAGGTGTTCGCACACAATGTGGAGACGGTGCCAAGGATTTTCAAGCGGATCCGTCCCGCGTTCCGGTATGAGCGTTCCCTGGATGTGATTAGCCAGGGTCGTGATCATGGGATGGTGACGAAGTCCAACCTGATCCTGGGCATGGGTGAGACCCGGGAGGAAATCTCTCAGGCGCTGCAGGATCTCCATGACGCCGGGACGGATCTGATCACGATCACCCAGTACCTGCGTCCTTCCGAGCGGCACCTGCCGGTGGATCGTTGGGTGAAGCCGCAGGAATTCCTTGAGCTCTCGGCCGAGGCTGAGGAGATGGGGTTCCTGGGTGTCATGAGTGGGCCGTTGGTGCGTTCCTCCTACCGGGCGGGGCGTTTGTGGGCCACGGCCATGCGGAAAAAGGGTCGCGACATCCCCGAACACCTCGCGCACATCGCCGAAGGCATCGAAGATTCCGGTCATACCCGCCAGGAAGCCGCCTCCCTGATCGCTGCACCATAATTTCTTCCAAAACCCGCTAGAATTGACTTACTATGGCCAAAACCACTGACACTGCACCCAGCAACGCTGACGAACCCAAGCGTTCCCTCTTTTCCCGCAAGCCGAAAGCTGGCAAGCCGAACAAGGTTAAGAAGCCCAGCCGCATCAAGCAAATGGTGGACATCTTCAAGATGACCCGCCGCCACGATCCCTTGATCACGTGGCTCATGCTTGGCGCCTTCCTCGGGCTGATCCTGGTTTCCCTGGTGGTGACCTTGCTGGTTTCCCCCGGCAACTGGATCACCGGTTTGCTCGTCGGCATCCCGCTTGGTGTTTTGGGTGCGTTGCTGATCATGTCGCGCCGCGCCGAACGGGCCGCCTACTCTCAGATTGAAGGGAAGCCAGGCGCGGCCGGAGCCGCCTTGAGCTCCCTCAAGCGCGGTTGGATCTTTGACGAGCAGCCGGCTGCCGTTAACCCGCGCACACAGGACGTGGTTTTCCGCGCCATCGGCAAGCCAGGCATTGTGTTGGTCACCGAAGGTCCTTCCGCTCGTGTGAAGAGCCTGGTGGATGCGGAACGACGCCGCCTGTCCCGGATTCTGCCCAACGTCACCATCACCGTCATCGAGACCGGCAAGGGCGAGGGCCAGACCTCGATTGCCAAGGTCACGAAGAAGATGAACAAGCTCAAGGGCGAACTGACAAAGGTTGAGGTCAGCACTGTCAACAAGCGCATTGCTTCCCTCGGCAACAAACTGCCCATCCCCAAGGGCATTGATCCGAACAAGGCCCGCCCCGACCGCAAGGCAGCCCGCGGACGCTAAGTCGTTCAAGAAGTTTTTTGAGAAAGATGTTGGGCCCGGCAGGATTTCTGCCGGGCCCAACACCTTTAATGCCTAAGACCCTTGGGACACGCCCGGGTCGGAGATTTTCTTAGCGGCGTACGAGAATGGTTTTCATGGCCTTGTCATGGAGGCCCCGGTGGTCGGCGTCAATGATAATTGCCGGAATCACCAGACACACGAGCAGGGCCCGAACAACCCCTGCCAGCAGGCCTGCAGGGCCGCCGTCGAGCCTTGTCACTTGAATGCCCATGATCCTATGCCCCACACTGAATCCGAGTGTTCCGACCAGGAGCATTTGTTCGGCGGCAAAGATGGCCAGAATGGCATTGGGATTGCTGTCAAAAAAGGCAATCGCAATCAAATACGACAAGCCCCAGTCGATGCACAATGCCAGAATTCGCCGGCCTGCCCTGGCCATGGAACCTCGGCCGGATTCCGGAAGACCCAACCGAGCCCCCGGAAATTTGGATATATTGGATGTGTCCGGCCCAGCGAGCCATGAGCTTATGTCTTTACGATCTACCACCCCTCCAGCCTACCGTCGCGGCAGCAAAGCCCGAACTTCGCTAGGTTTGGAAGTCTTGTAACCTGCCCGAAACAATTCGGACACGATCAAGTAACGGGCTCGATCTAGGCTGGTCACAGTTGCACAGGCACCATGGCCGCACCCAGGCGGCCAATCCCCATAGCGCCGAGGAGCGTAGATGTTCAAGAACGCGGAAGAAGTACTCCAGTTCATCAAGGACGAAGATGTTAAGTTCGTCGATATTCGTTTCACCGACCTGCCCGGAGTCCAGCAGCACTTCAATGTGCCTGCCAAGACTGTAGACCTTGACTTCTTCGTCAATGGCCAGCTCTTCGATGGTTCCTCCATCCGCGGCTTCCAGGGAATCGCCGAATCAGACATGCAGCTGATTCCGGACCCCACCACGGCATTCGTTGACACCTTCCGCAAGGAAAAAACCCTTGCCCTGAACTTCTCCATCGTCAACCCGCGCACGGGCGATCCGTACCACCGCGACCCGCGTGGCGTAGCCGAAAAGGCTGAGGCATACTTGGCCTCCACCGGCATTGCCGACACCGCATTCTTCGGTGCAGAAGCCGAGTTCTTTGTTTTCGACAACGTTCAGTACGAGTCCTCACCACAGGGATCGTTCTACAAGATCGACTCCGAAGAGGCCAACTGGAACACTGGCCGCGAAGAAGTTGGCGGCAACTTGGGTTACAAGACTCCCGTCAAGGGCGGTTACTTCCCCGTAGCCCCCATTGACCACCAGGCAGACCTGCGCGATGCCATGTGCATTGAACTGGATGCCGCCGGCCTTGAGGTTGAGCGTTCGCACCACGAAGTTGGCGCCGCCGGCCAGGCTGAGATCAACTACAAGTTCAACACCTTGGTTCACTCGGCTGATGACCTGCAGAAGTTCAAGTACGTCATCAAGAACACCGCCTGGGCCGCAGGCAAGTCGGTCACCTTCATGCCGAAGCCTGTTTTCGGCGACAACGGCTCCGGCATGCACTGCCACCAGTCGCTGTGGAGCAACGGCACCCCGTTGTTCTACGACGAGAAGGGCTACGCCGGCCTGTCCGACTTGGCTCGCTGGTACATTGGCGGCCTGCTCAAGCACTCCTCCGCTGTATTGGCATTCACCAACCCGACGGTGAACTCCTACCGTCGCCTGGTCAAGGGCTTCGAAGCCCCCGTGAACATGGTTTACTCGCAGGGCAACCGCTCTGCCGGTATCCGTATCCCGATCACCGGTTCCAACCCGAAGGCCAAGCGCCTCGAGTTCCGCGCACCGGACCCGTCCTCCAACCCGTACCTGGCCTTCTCGGCTCAGCTGATGGCTGGCCTTGATGGAATCAAGAACCGGATCGAACCCCCGGCTCCCATCGACAAGGACCTGTACGAGCTGCCCCCGGAAGAAGCCAAGGACATCCCCAAGGCTCCGGAGTCACTGGAAGCGGCCTTGATTGCCTTGGAGAACGACAACGAGTTCCTCCAGGCCGGTGGCGTCTTCACTCAGGACTTGATCGACACTTGGATCGAGTACAAGCGCGAATACGAGATCAAGCCGCTCTCGCTGCGCCCGAACCCTTACGAGTTCGAGCTCTACTACGGCTGCTAGCTAGAACATGCGGCTAAACAGGGTTTAGTCCGCAAGCAGTCCGCAAGAGTAAAACCTTGAGACACAAAGATGGGCCGGAACATGGCGTTCCGGCCCATCTTTGTGTCTGCCCAAAAACTTATGAGCCGGACTTCTTTTCCTGTCCGCTGAGCGACTTTTTCCGGGCGGCGAGGACGCCGGCAACTGCGGTCCTCGAGGCTTCGTCCTTATCGGGCCACATGTGACTGTAAGTGTCCAGCGTGGTCTTGGCTGACGCATGTCTCAATCGAGCCTGGACAACCTTGACGTCCAACCCTTCAGAGATCAGCAGCGATGCGAAGTAGTGCCGCAGGTCATGGAAGCGGAAACCATCTGGCAGACCTTCAATGGTTGCCCTGGCGTCTCGGAACCTTGTTTCGAACGTGTACGGCGCCATAGTCCGACCATGCTCGGCGGCGACAATCGTTTCGGATCCAAGGATGGAAGGGTTCCGGTTGAGCTCAACGGCGAGCTCACGCGGGATGGGAATTGGCGTCTTCGAAGTTTCGGACTTGAGAGGGTCATCCGGGTACTGGATGGCGGGTGAAATGACCCCGCGCATGAAATCAATGTCTTTGGCCCTGAGTGCAACCGCTTCAGCAACACGCAGGCCGGCGAACGCACCCAAGAGGATGCCCGGCTTCGTCCATGCATCCATGGCGTCGTAGAGCGCCCAGACTTGCTCGGTGGTGGCAACGTAGGGACGCTGCTTTCCCATGGGCGGTGATGTGCGTCGGCTCAATGGTGATTTGGGCAGCAGCCCGTCGTGAACCGCGTCGGAGAAGATGTGAGACAAGCGGCTGTGCAGCGCGTAGATCGTGGAATCGGCCAGCCCCTCGGCTTTTAGATTGGCGGTCCATGACCTGATCTCTGACGGCCGCACGCCTGCCAGCACCTTATTGCCAAACGCCGCTTCTATGCGTTTGATGTGTGAGCGCGCCTGGCGTACTGATGAGGGACGGTTATTTTCGTAGCCCTTCAACCAAACAGCGCACCATTCCCCCACCGTAAGCTTCGCCCTCTTGGGATCGATATACGTGCCCGTCACCACTGCGGCGGTAACTTCATCCAGCCACGCGTTCGCGTCTATCTTCCGTCGAAAGTGCTGCGCGTGTTCTTTCCCGATAGCGTCTCTATACCGTGCACGCCACTTGCCATCAGGGCGCTTCTTTACGCTGGCCACGTCCGCCCATCCTTGCTCTGCCTGTAGAACTCATCCCGCTCATCGGCGTCAAGCGAGGAAAGATGATCATGCCAGAAACGAATTCGATCTTGGGGTGCCAACTCCCTGTACTTAGCGATCAGTCCCAGACTCTCATCAACTTTGCCATCTGGGATGGCGCTGCCATTGACCATTTCCTCAAGTTCGGACGCGACGCGAAGGGCTTCGGCGGAAAATTCTTCCCTCGCAATGCCCCAACGGGCGGACCACTGGGCGTAAGTTTCTGCCCTCTCGCCATACTCTAGAAGTTCAGCCATTAGCATCTCCCATGGCTCCATCGGAACGTCCACCAAGTCATCCAGCGCGGCCCCTAGCACTTGCGCTATTACAGACGCCTCCCCCAGTTTCGCCGGCCGCTCACCACGCTCAACGCGACTCACGGTAGTTGGATGAAAGTTTGACAGTCCCGCATCCCGGAGCTTGCCTGCAAACTCTGTCATGGACCAGCCCCTGGTTTCACGATATTGCTGGACCATAGCTCCGAAATGGGCGTCTGTAGGTATCTTCATTTCCCCATCATTTCACACATGCCGTAAGACCTCCACACAATACGTGTTGACATTCATCGAATCCATGCCCTACTGTTACATTTTGTAAGGCACCAACACACTACGAAAGGGCTGGTCGTGGAGACAAGCACATTCTTGAAGACGATGGATGAGGTTTCAAAGATGACCCGAATCCCGCTAGCGACGCTCAGGTTCTACAGGCACTTAGGGAGCAAGGGGCCGAAATCAGCGCTAATTGGCGGCCGCGTGATGTACCGGGAGCAGGATGTAATCGACTGGGTCAACGCAGCGTTTGATTCGGTCAGCAAATAGTGAAGTTCAGTCCCACGAATCAAAGTCTTGCTTCACCCGCAATTATCAAGATCCAAACAATAAAAAACGGCCCGAGCGCCACCTCTCACAGCATCGCTCAGACCGTCACAAAATCAGCCCAGTGTAAGGAACAGATTTTCTTGGAGTCTACCAGTTTCAGCAAAATTCCCGCAGGATACGATCAAGCGGAGCCCGGTTCGCCGGTCTTCTTTGCCGATGTAACTGAGGGCCGCGGTCACCATATCTACCGCGAGTTCGACCGCAGCACTAACGAATACCAGCTTCACTTCGAGTTGGATTTGGATCGGGACATGTTGCCGGCCGAGGCTATTGGCTTCGCGCAAACCATCCTGAAGCTCGCCGTTCCCATGCAGGAAGACCAGTTGGCGCGGGCAACAGCAGCACCGAGCATTCCGTCATGGGCAGAAACCGAGAACTATGACGAGGAAACAGACACCCTCTCAGGTCGCGGTCCCAGCATCCAACTGCATGACAACCACCAAAAGTGGGACATTCATTCGAATTGGTTCGAGGGCGGCGATGAACAATTCACCCTCTCCAAACGCTACCTTAACCACGCGGACCCAACAGAAGCACCTGACGAGTACTTCTCGTTCGAGTCCCGCGAGGAAGTCATGACCGTAGTGGCCGGCCTCGTCAGTCTCTTGGCTACAATCTCGGAGGACACCAAGTGAACACCACTGTCCTCTCCCTCAGCCCCATTCACGAGCATCTCGCTGAACTGTCTGCCACCCCAGTGGGGGCCATCGCTACCGCACTCGAGGCACGCCTCCGTGCTCGGTACGGAGCACCAGCGGACTTCCATCTGAACCTGACCGCTGGTGACATTCAAGACATGCTGGCCGACCGAGACTGGTCCGGAGAATGGGACGGTCCCACGATTCAGCTCGGCGACAGCAAGATCACGACCGGCTGGAACCCTGACACAGGCATCTACTTCTTCATTGACCATGAAGGCGACGGCCCTTGGTCCATCAGCCAGGCAAGCGCACTCGGTTCTGCTATTCAATCCCTGGCCACGCAGTTTGCTACCGAACCCAGCATCAATCACAGCGGCAACGAACAGTTGGAGGTCACACAATGAGCATCCAGGCGCCCACGGGTTACGCCAAGGTCAAAGAGGGCTCCGACCTTTGGGCGGGCCCCGAGTCCACGGACCGGGGATGGATCGTCACGCCAGCTTGGAACTCGGCCACGGGTAAGCACTTCTTGGAGGTCTGGACACCAAAAGACAACAGGCTGACACCCTCCGGAGCCCGCCGGCTAGCCCAAGTGCTGCTGGCCACCGCGGACGATGTGGAAGCCGCCAGCATGGGCGCGGAGAACACGAGAGTGAGGGGCCCCGAGACCGATGGCTAGGGACCGCGCAAACATCCGTGTCGATATGCTTTCGAACACTGACTATCGAAGCCTTGGGCTTGCAGCTCAGCATCTATACAAGATGCTCCTCATCCATCCGACGCTCAATTACGCCGGAGTGGCTGACTGGCGACCTGGACGTCTAGCGAAGATCACTCGGGGCGTGACCGCGAGCGCTGTGCGGGAAGCTGCTGCTGAGCTTCAGGCGGGTTCTTACGTCTATGTCGATGAAGATACCGAAGAAGTGTTCATCAGGTCTTTTGTCAGGCATGACGGGTTGCTCGCAAGGTATCGGATGCCGATTGCCATGGCCAATGCCTATGCGGATATCTCGTCACCGAAAATCAGGCGCTTCTTTGTTCATGAGCTCAGGCGCCTCAACGTGGCTAACCCCTCTATGGAGTACTGGAAAGAATCGCGAGTCTCCAGCATTCTGCAAGAGCCCTACGAAGACATGAAGACTATTGGTCATTCCGTGGGGTACGAGGACGAAGAAGCTATCGGGAACGGTGTCACCCATAGTGTCGGTTACTCCATAAGCACAGATGAGACTACCCCGGGTGCTACTTCTACTACTACTCCTACTACTACATCTACTGAAGTAGATAAAAGAGAGGCGCCGAAAAAACTCGGCACCCGCATCTCAGAAGATTTCCACGTGACATCCGAAATGGCTCAGTGGGCATCCGCCAACGCCCCGAACGCGGACATCAATATCGAGACCATGAAGTTCAAGAACTACTGGGAAGCGTTGCCAGGCCGAGGTGCAACGAAAATCAACTGGACCAAGACCTGGCAAAACTGGCTCCTCAACAGCCGAAGCTTCGGCAACGCTGCCAGCAAGCCAACAGCAACAGACAAGATCCGTGACACCTTCGCAAAGGGCCAAGCTCTTCAAGCGAAGTTCGACCAAAGCACTCAGCCCGAGTTAGGACAATGACCATGGAAATTCAGGACACAGCCAGCGTGCTGATCAAGATTCAGTCCTTCGACAACCGAATCGTCGATGACCCAAACATTTTGGCCTGGCACGAGATCCTGGCGCCGTACATGCTGCAGGACTGCTTGCAGGCAGTGAGCAAGTACTTCTCTAAGTATTCAGCGTGGATCATGCCATCCCACATTCTCGATCACGTCCGGGAAGTCGAAGCGGATCGCAGGAATGGTTTCCACAATGGCTGGCACCCCACACAGGCGGACGAGCAGGCCGGCAATTGGGGTGAAGTGTCTCGGCGCCTCAACAGGGCCGTGTCGACCGGAGAACTTACCCCGGCCGCCTACGACCGCTACCAAGAGCAGAACCTCACGCTAGATGCTGCTCTGGGCTTGGTGGCAATCCAGTGATCCCGGCAGAGGAAGCAATTCTCAGTGCCTCGATCCTCAGCAGCGGCGAATGCCTAGTCGGACTCAACCTCACAGGTAACGACTTCAGTACCCGTGCAGGCGGACTCTTGTTCGACCTGATCAAGTCCATGGCCGAGACGAGCAGGCCGGCAGACTTGATCACAATCACTCAGGCGATCAGGGAACTGCCATCTGACGAAAAGCGGGCCTACCCTGCCGCTCCGGCACTCAACGCATTGTTCGCGATGGGAGCCAGTGGCGCGGCGGTTCCATTCCATGCCGCGCTAGTGGCAGGCGAGGCGGCTCGGCGGCGACTGATCTCCACGGGCCAGTATCTCATCCAGTACGGCAACGAGGGGATGGATGTAGACATCCTTGCCGATAAGGCATTGGAACTCGTACAAGGGGCCGTAGCCGGCGTCTCAACCACTGTTGACTCCATCGGCGTGACTCTGGCCGACACGATCAATTCTTTTGGCGAACCAGTGACCTACTCCGAAACGCCTTGGCCAAGTATCAACCACCTCATGCAAGGCTGGCGACCAGGCGGGCTCTACGTCATCGGCGCCCGCCCATCAGTGGGCAAGACCATCGCAGGGCTACAGGCAGCAATCAAGCTGACGGCCCTTGGCCCGGTGGCTTTCATCTCCTTGGAAATGTCAGAGGTCGAACTGCAGAAACGCATGATCTCCCTAGATGCCAAGATCGACATCGGCCACGTCACCCGGAACAATCTCACCGATGAGGACACAAATCGCATGGCGCCCTCCATCCAGCGATGGGAGGCAATGCCGCTCTACGTAGATAAGACCCACGGTGCGAAGTTCACCGACATCAGCCGGCACGTCTGGTCAGTCAAGCGCCAACACGGGCTGGCCGCCGTTGTGATTGACTACCTGCAGCTCATGGAACCCTCAGACCCGAAGAAGAACGAGTACCAGACAGTCACGGAGAACTCACGGAAACTGAAACTCCTGGCCCAACAACTGGACGTCCCGGTAATCGCCCTGTCGCAACTGAACCGTAGCTCTGAACAGCGAGACGGAAAAGTCCCTCAGCTGTCCGACCTGCGCGCATCAGGCGGTGTCGAACAAGACGCTGACGTGGTCATCCTGCTCCACCGAGACCTCATGAAATCCCCGCACGAGATAGAGCTGATCGTAGCCAAGAACCGGCACGGCGTGACTGGCACCGCCGACATGGACTTCTGCGGCTACTACTCCGAGATCCGCGACCGCCAACAGGCCGCGTAGTCACCAAGGCGGTACTCGGCAGTGAGTACCCCCTAAACAAACACCTTCCCAGCAGGCCGACTCCACCCGGCGTCCGGCCATTCAGCCAACCCGGAAAGACAAAACCATGACCGTCTCGCATAACGAACTCACCCGTCTGATCCCCAGCGAAACACTCGAAATCCCGTGGAATCCAGTCGACAGGACACGCCTCTACCGCGTCCACATCACCAGCTATCCCGCAGGAAGCTGGGCCAAGTACGAATTCCCTGATGGCACAGGCTGCGATCCGACACTAAGCACCAGCTGGACGCCCGAAGGCTGGGACTCAGATCCGCGCTCGAAGGACAGGGACGGCAATACCGGTGACTTCTGGTGGCCATCAACCAGCCGCACCTACGCCTCACGATCCGCAGCACAAGAACGCGCCGCACTGGTCGAGTCCTACGGGGCGACCGCCATTGTGCTAGAGACCGCCGCCGCCTGGGTGCCGCTCGAAGAAGCTACCGCCAACCGTAAGAAGGTCCGCGACCAGGCACGCATTCAGAAGCTGCAATCCAAGATCGACCAGATCAAACAGGCTTAGCGCCGCGAAGAAATCAGACGCGTCCCATCCGATCAATAAAAAGTGGTGGCCACCTCGCACGGTGGCCACCACAGAAAATCCATCCAACCAGAAAGAAATTCATTGACTACCTTAGTTCAGATCCCGTTCCACGGCACAAAGATCATTGCCGATGCCAATGACGGGAACCCGCTGGTTGCTTTACGTCAGTCTTGTGAATCCATTGGACTCGCCTACTCGAAGCAACTGCAAAAGCTGAAAAACAAGCCGTGGGCAGTTGTGTCCCTCCGGGACATGACTGGCGCAGACGGTAAGACCTATCAGATGTCGATGATCGACCAGCGAACCATGACAATGTGGCTGGCCACCATCGATGTGGCTAGGGTATCCGAAGCCGCCCGACCAATCCTGATCGCCTTCCAGAACGAATCAACTGACGCACTGGACGCCTACTTCAACAAGGGTGTGGCCGTGAACCCGAGGGCGGGAATCACTGCACCGAATGGACTGCCCAAGAAGACCCGGGACCAGATTGAGCTGCTTGGTCTGGCCCGTGGTCTCGTGGATCAGAACTGGCTCGAGGGGAAGGCGCGGATTGTTCTCGCCCGGGCACTAGACGAGGTGCCCGAGATTCTCGATAGTCAGATCCCGCTCTACGTCGAGTCATACCTGAATGAGAAGTCCGGACTCACTGCGGCGCAAGCGAAAACGCTACGGTCCATCTTCGGGCGCAAAGTCTCCGCAGCCTACAAGGCACACCATGGCCGCGCCCCACAGAAATCCCCGGGAGAAGTGGGATCGCGCATCCGGGAAATCAACGCCTACATCGAAGCCGACCGCTGGCTATTCGACCAAGTCTGGAACGACGACTACGAAGTCCTTTTCGGCGCCACATTCTTCCAGGAGCTCTCGGCATGAACATCGCAACCACGGACCAGCCGCGTATCTTCTCACCCAAGCACCCTGTCTCAGTCGCAGTGGTCGAGGCGATCAAGAACTGCATGGACGTCCGGAAAGTTTCGAAGGCCGACATAGTGGCCAACAGTCACCTCACGTCACGCACCTTGGATAAGAAGCTGAAGCACAAAAGCCCACTGATGGTCAGTGACATATTCGCCTTCGCCCGCATCCTCGGTGTTTGCCCCAGCGTCTTGTTCGCCGCGGCAGACAATCAGACCTAACCACACCTCAAGACGCTTCGGCTGGGCCGCTCACCCAGTAGCTCAGCCGAAGCCCAAACCCCAAAGGCGAAATAATGACCCCCAAGAAAATCCGCTACGCAGCAGGACTCACAAACTATGTCATCACCAGAGATCTCTTGACTGGACACAAGACTCCACGGCTGAGGGACAATCCGGGGCAAGTCCATGCGGTCGTCAACAACACCCACCGCCCCGCCATGCAAGAACCATTCTTCGTCGAAGAAACCTGGGACTACCGGGCAGCCCTCTGCGGACAGCTGATCCGTGTCGTCATGCCACTCTCCTTTAAATCGACCGAGGAGAACGTTTGCCGCCGGTGTGTGGCAAAACTGTCCATCCTCGAGACGACCGACCTAACGAGGTTCGAGAGAGTCAGCATCGAAGGCTACTCACGCTGGTGGATGCCCAAGCTAAATCGCAATCCTTCTAGTACGCCGCAACAACCTACCGACCAACCCTCGAGGAGACGGTGACAGTATGAGTGTCTACAAGCCCTTGATGTGGTTCCTGAATAATGAATGCGGTGTGAATGAAAGCGGAGAGCCCGTGTTCATGAGCCCTCGGACCACGTTCTTGTTCGGTGACTTTGATCGGCGGACCGCGAGTGAAGTTGCCACGGGGTTAAGAGCAGCGCGTCGCCGGAATTTGAGGATCGACTTCAGGTTGTATGTCGTTCCGGCATTGATCTTGCAAGGAGGGGCGGTACTCTGCGTGTATGTAGTCCCATGGATGTTCGGTGATTTCTAGGGCAAGAAGATTCGCGACGCTATGGTCAGCAAGGCTGCTCCAATGGAAATTACCGATGAGATGAACACGGTCTTGCGTGTCTGTCGGGTCTTGAACTCTTCAAGTTCGCGTGTATGTATGTCCATGGGGCGGACCACAGACACTTTCGAAGATGCACCACGGTTTGGCCTGAGATCGGCGAACCGTACTAGCGCACCGTAAACCTGTGTCCCGACTGCGGTTGCCTTATGTTGCTCAGACGATTGTATTAGCACATCAATCACTGTGTTCCAGGGCATCGAGAAGTTGGGCTGTCGCCCCTGATCGAATATCAACCTGAGACGGCTTCTTCCCCCGTCTTCGCCTGAGCTGATCAAGAGCTGCTTTCGGTGCACCTCACTCAAAGCGAAGTATCTCTCGACCTGTTCAGCCATGGGTTCGTCATCCGGGATGACCCCGTTGGACTCGATTCTCAATGGCTTGAAGGAGCCCAGCGCATCAACGGCCTCCGCAAACTTGAGGAAAGATTGTTTGCTGGGAAACACGTAACTACTGCGCTCTCTATGCGTGTAGGTACTTCGCACGCTCTTATCGTCATCGAGAAACGGGATGATATCTGAATAAGGCTCAATCTCAGGCCTCGCCTGGATTTCATCGAACGCTCGTACCTTAGCTACGTAAGGCAGCTTGTTTGTCTGCCTTACCCACCACTCTGAAAGCCCCACCAACCACACCTTTTAGTTAATTGCCAAAAACAAGGCACCCACCATGTCCGGCAGGTGCCATTTCGTTTCTCTGAAAGGAGAACTAAGAATACCCAGATTGTACCAACCCGCCACACTCAACCAAGGCCAACACCACTCAATTTAGGGTTATGCCTCCACTAGGACTACAGCCGCAATTTCTTCGTTAGAACACCTGTTCGTGTTAAAATTAATCCAGCCGAACAAGTCGTTGGAGGACATGGAATGCAGACCGCTGATTACGAGCACATCCAGCTGAAGAACCGACTCACCACCCACCTGAACCGGATCCCTGAACTCCTTCGTGACCTCGACGTCACCATCACCATGCAAGCCAAAACGGGCGGCACAGGTGGAGGCGGCGTCTCACCCAGGGAGCGTAACGTGTTCCATGTTGGCGCCAGTGAGATCCGCAGCCGGTACCACGCGCTACTGTCTGGGCTCTGCATCATCATCGACAAAGACCTCGGCCGGTTCGAATACGTCACCGACGCCACTAAACTCGCCCACAAGGCCAAAGCCCACGCAGGCTGGCTAGCCACCCACGAAGCAGCAAACGACTGGGTGCGAGACCTCGATGACCTCGCCAGGGAACGAAACCGCGTCGTTGACCGGCAAGCTGAGGGGCTAGTCTTCGCCGGCCAATGCCCTACCGAAGCCGACGGCACAACATGCAACACTCCCCTATTCACCAATAAAGGTGAACCCAACGCTCGCTGCCCGAAATGCAAAGCCACCTGGGACGCCACCACCTGGCGACAAGAAGCACTCCAAGCAGCAGGCATCCACCAAGGCACCGCCGCCGAAATCAGCCGAGCAGTATCCGACCCCGTCACCATGGAAGGCATCAAGCCAGCCACCATCAGACAATGGGCATCCCGGGGCAAGATCGCCCCCATCGGACAAAACCACCTCGGCAAGCCCTTCTACCAAATCCGCAAAGTCCGCAACCTCTGGGCCAGAACGAAAGCCAACAGCTACGTCACGGTAGCGTAAACGTGTTCGAGAAATTATTTGACAACTCGAACACTGTCACATAGATTGGCCTTAGCGTCGAAACAAATGACGAAAGGCTCGAAGCAGAATCAATCGCTTCGAGCCTTTCGCCTATTAACTGCCTAGCGCAAGTCCGGACGCGCTTCCCTGATCATGGATTTAAGATCGGCATCACTAAAAAGGCCCGTGCCGAGAGCCGAACGCATTCGCTGCATTGCTTGGCTCATCGTCACACAATCGCCCAGCTGAACCGTTTGACCGTCAGCCTTGCGGGCAGCGTTTGAAAGTCGATTCAAATCCTTGAACACATCATCGAAACCACCAGATTTTCCCATTTTCACCTCCTCTCGCCTATGCACCCGACGATACGGGCAAGCACGGACAAAGTAGGCCCAATCGGGGCTCGACAAGCCAAAAAGAAGGGCCGATCACTCGCGAGTGATCGGCCCAACAGCACCTGGGTGGTGTTCGCTAGCGAATCAGTACCCTCTTTACGGCCGCATATTACCTAATGGCTCAGCGATCGACGTGCCTCAGAGACTATATCAACGAGGGACCACCAATGGCCAACCGACCGCCAATACACGGACACTCCAGACGAGTGACTAGGTGCATGTGGATAAGAATGTCAGTTCGGACTGAGACACTAGTCACATGACTAACAAAGAGTATGAGCCCTTCAAGATCACAGGAATCGTCACTGAATCTGTCACACAGCCAAAAAATGACGGCTCCCGAGGGTCCGGCCTGTATGCCATTCCGTTCTCATTGTCACGAAGCCTAAATCCATTTGAACAAGGAGCATTGGTTCAAGCTTGGGACAACCCTTCATCGTTCTCAACTATGCACCGGCCTGGCATAGCTAGTTGTAACGCATATCGTTTCGTCCTGAATGGCACCACCGTGGAAGAGGTTCGCGATCACCACATGGGAACTCTCAAAGGCGCGGTCGAAATGGCTAACGCAATTGCCAAGGAACAGCATGATCGAATTGCAGCTTCAATAGCTGACGCACAGACGAACGACCAACTTCACAAACGAAACATCAACGATGTTGCGGGAGGCCTAAAGTTCTAGCTCAATTGAAATAGGCCTGAGGTGGCCATCTCCCGCGCAGGGTAACGCGCACCGCCGCTGGTCGAGAGACAGCGGCACAAGGGCGGACAGTTACGACTGGCACGGGGTTCGCGTTCCCCGCCGCCCCACGAGTGCGTTCCCCCATGACGCAACGGGTCGCCGTCCCCAACTCATCGACGGCGCACACACTTCCTGCATGGAGACCGCAGGCCGGTACTGGGCAAGTCACCCAAAGCGCGGCCGAGGATCAACCCGGGCGCCGTACGGCATCGTGGTGGGATCACTGATCTGCGGCCTAAGAGCGAGGCGACGCTACGCGCCTACTCCATGCAGGGACCGAACCACCGGCCACCGTCTCAGCCAAACCGGAAGCATAAGCAGAGACATTTACTTAGGGAGCGGCATGGCGAAAGAACAATGGAGCGCCGAGTCACTAAGACTCCGAGCAGAAGCCCATGAAGCCATCGACAAGCTCAACCGGTCAATGGAGACCGACCGTGAAGCCTGGGGCCGCTACGACGACGACGAAGACAACAAGCACGACGTCAGCAACAAACACCTCACCGCATGGGTCATCATCAGCCAATACCAAGGCATGGAAGACCCCGAAGTATCCAACGCCCTCTACGCCACATCAGGATGCACCAACGCCACCAGCAAGGGCCTAGCGGCCTACGCAGCCGAAGCGTTCTAGATCCACCCAGCGCGCCGGGCTGGGCAAGACCCGGGCAACGCTGGTCGCAGTGGTGGTACCGACCGCTGCGGCTGGCAAGACTTAGGCAACCTTCGACGCCATCCGAACAGCGGCCGCAAACGTTTGGGCCTTCTCAAAATCGCCGCGCTTCACTTCCTGCGTCCACGCAAAATCAGGACCCTCGATCAACAAAAACGAGGTACCCCCGGTCTTCTTCTTTGCAGCGAAAGCGAACAGACCAATAGCAATCAACCTGGTCAACGTCACCCGAGACTCCAAAGCCTCGCCAGACTCCACCAAAGCAGTCACACCATCAAGGCCCTGCGACTCCCTGCCGAAACCTTTCAGCTTCTCAACACCATCCTTACGCAGGACGAACTCACCAAACGTTGCAACAGGAGCCTTCGCTGCCCACTCCTTGATACCCATGAGGTGATCCTATGCCACGCGCCCCCAAGAAATGCGGAGAGCTACGGTGCGAAGAACGAGTAACCGGCCGCACCTTCTGCGTCGATCACACACCACAATGGAAAGGCTCAGACCGCAAGGAAAGACTGCCAGCCAACTGGGAACAACTACGCCAAGCAACCGCCATGATCGCCAACGGACAATGCCAATGGGTAACCCTTGGCGTGCGATGCACTGTGCCAGGCACAGACTGCGACCACATCACAGAAGGCGACGACCACACTCAACACAACCTCCAATGGTTATGTGCCCCGCACCACCGCCAAAAGACCATTGGCGACGGACGAAATCGGGCAGTCAAAGTACGCCAAGCACATGCCGACCGCCAACGAGGGTGGGTATGAGCGAAAAAATACCCGGGGGGCAATCCCCCTCCCCGGGTTACCGTTGGAGCCCCTAAGGGGTCTGCACATTATTTTCCCGCTGAGTCTGGGGTTTTCGGGCCGACGCCTTTTGGCCCTTCCTCATGAGCCGCCTGGATGCTTCCAGATGGCCTAAATGGCCAGTTGGACCCATATTTGACCCGCTGCGAATTTGGGCCTTTTGAGCCGGACACCAATTTTCGACCTCGTCAACTTCCGCCTATTTACTGGGTTTATGTGTGACATTGCGGTAAGATAGAGGTATGGGATCAAGGACGTGCGCAGGGTGTGGGGAGCCGATCAACCTTAGGCGGGCTGGTGCGGTGACGTGTTCGGCTCGGTGTCGGAAGCGTGTTTCTCGGCGTCCGGCACATCCTGTTGAGATGACCTCTCGCGCTCGTTGGGTTCGGCGCGCCGATGATAAGCGTCCGTTGACGATCTCCGGTACTGCTGGGAGCTCCACCAACTCCCGCACATGGGCAACCTACGAGGATGCTGTGGCATCGTCTGCGGGCGTTGGTCTTGGGTTCGTACTGAATGGCGACGGCATCGGCGTGATTGATCTTGATCATGCGATTGTTGACGGCGTGATTCTTCCGTGGGCCGCCGAGATCCTGGCTGCCAATCCGGGAACGTTCGCGGAGGTTTCCCAGTCCGGTGAAGGCGTCCATATCTGGGGTTTGCTGGCTGCTGGCCGAGGTCGGAAGATCCGCGACGGACGGAACGTCGAGTTCTACTCAACCGGCCGGTATGTCGCACTCGGAACGCCGGTGGCTGGCACGACGGCGGCCCTGCTGCCTCTGAATCTTCCGGCGCACAAGATTGGCGTCTCTATCACCTAGCGTTCCCGGCATGGGGGCGTTCATTCGTTCCCGACAAGGGGGTTAGCTATGGCTGGACATGGACCTGCCCCAACTGGGCGTGCCGTACGCGGTGGTAATGGTGGCATGCGGATCATTGCCGCTGATCCGATGGATCAACCTGAGCTCCCGGAATTCGATGTCCGGATGGATGTTGATGGTGAGGTAACTTACCAGTCATTTGATTGGCCAGCGATCACTCGTACGTGGTGGAGCATGTGGGCGAATTCCCCACTCTCAGCAGAATTCACCTCTACTGACTGGTCGGAGCTGATGGACACCGCGCTGCTGCATGCGAAGTACTGGGGCGGTGACACAAAGCTCGCTGGTGAGCTTCGACTGCGCGTTGCTAAGTTTGGCGCGACCCCTGAGGATCGCGCCCGTCTAAAGATCCAGTTCGCCGCGGCTGACGAGGCAGAGGACCGCGGGCGTGCTCGCGCTTCTCGCGCTGGCTCTAAGCAGCCTGCCCCTGATGCTGACCCGCGTAGTGTTCTTCGCGCCGTAGTTTAGGCCGCCCGGTTGGGTGTGCTGATAGTACCCCCACTGGATGAGGTTCCTTACCCGACTTTGGGGCAGCTTGTTTGTGACTTCATTGAGGATCGGGCCGTGTATGGTCCGGGTTCTTTGAAGGGGTTGCCGGCTGAGTTGGACGCTGAGAAGCGTGCAGCTATTTATTCTCTCTACGAGGTGTTTCCGCAGGGCCATGAGTTGGCTGGGAGGCGTCGGTATAAGCGCGGGGGTTTGTCGTGGCGTAAGGGTACGGCTAAGACGGAGTGGGCGGCTTGGATTGCTTTTGCTGAGCTGCACCCTGAGGGGCCTGTCCGCTGCGATGGCTTTGACGCTTATGGCAACCCTGTGGGGCGCCCTGTGCGTGACCCGTATATCCCGATGGTGGCTTTCACTGAGGGGCAGGTTGCGGAGCTCGCGTATGGCGCTCTGATGGTTGTTGTTCAGGAGGGGCCGGACGCCGATCTTTTCGACGCTGGCCTTGACCGGATTATCCGTCTGAATGATCGTGGCCGTGCGGACGGTAAAGCTGTCCCGATGGCTGGCTCTCCTAACGCCCGTGATGGTGCCCGTACAACGTTCCAGCACTTCGATGAGACTCACCGCATGTATTTGCCGTCTCTTGTGAATGCTCACGAGACGATGATGGCGAACCTTGAGAAGCGTCCTTTGGATGATCCGTGGTCGTTGGAGACGACGACGGCGGGTCAGCCTGGGCAGGGTTCGGTTGCTGAGAAGACTCACCGTGAGGCTGAGGCTATTGAGCGTGGCGAGGTTGCCGATCCGGATCTGTTCTACTTCCACCGTGAGGCTGGCAAGCATCATGACTTGCTGACGATGGAGGGCCGAATTGCGGCTGTGTCGGAGGCTACGGGGCCGGTTGGTGAGTATGGTCCCGGGCAGTTCCGTGGCATCGCTAAGCAGTGGGACCGGCGTGGCGCTGACCGTTCGTATTTGGAGCGTGTGTGGCTGAACCGTTGGACTAAGTCCAGCTCGCAGGCGTTCGACGTCGTGCGCTATGAGGCGTTGCTGGTTCCGCAGAGGATTCCTGATGGTGCGTTTGTCACTGTCGGGTTCGATGGGGCCAGGTTTAAGGACTCCACCGCGTTCGTGGTCACTGAGGTTCTTACGGGCATCCAGGAGCTTTATCTGTGGGAGAAGCCTGCGGACTGGCCGGCTGACGAAGATGACTGGGAAGTTCCGGTTGAGGAAGTCAATTCGACCCTTGAAGACATCATGAAGCGCTTTGACGTTTGGAAGCTGTATGGGGATCCGCCGCACTGGGTGGAAACCATGGGTGACTGGGCGGCGAAGTGGCCGGATGTCATTGAGGAATGGTGGACGAACCGCACGAAGATTACCGCCTATGCGGTGCGGGCGTTCATTGAAGCTATCGACTCTGTATCAGTTCATCACAATGGAAACGCGGATCTGATCCGCCATGTTGGCAACGCTGGTCGAAAGGATTTGAGGATTCTTGATGACGATGGGAAGCCGCTGTTCATTCTGGACAAGCAGGAGAAGGAAAAGAAGTTCGATGGCGCTATGGCCGCTGTCCTGTCGTGGGCTGCTTGCCTTGACGCTCGCAAGGCTGGCGTCACTTCACGCAAGCGCCCGCCGTCTCGTATTCGTAAGATCCGCTAGTCCTGTAAGGGGGTTCTGATGTCGATCAAGGTTGATGAGAAAGATTCCCCAGGGTGGTGGATGGTGAAGCTGGCTGAGAAGCTGGCTGGCCGGCAGGAGCGTTTGGCGACGCTTGCGAAGTATCACGATGGGGACCCGCCGTTGCCTGAGGGTGCCGACGCTGCCAAGAGCGCCTATCAGTCTTTCCAGAAGAAAGCTCGGACGAACTTTGCTGAGCTGATTGTGGGTTCTGTCCGTGAGCGCTGCACGGTCCGCAGTATCAGGACCTCGGCCGATAACTCGGCGAAGGGTGACGCCGCGGCATGGCAGGTATGGAAAGACAACGGGCTTGATGTTGAGTTCGCTGACGTCCTTGAGAACATGCTGGCCCTTGGCGATGCGTACACGATCACCGGGTATGACGATGATCTAAAGAAGCCGGTCATCACGGGTGAGGACCCCCGACAGGTTGTGACTATTCACAACCCGGCGCGACAGTCCGAGGTGCGCGGCGCGATCAAGATGTTCCATGATCCTGAGGCCGCCCGTGACTATGCGTACTTGTTCCTCCCGGGCGTCCGATACGTGGCATTTGTTGACAATGAAAGCGCGGATAGTTCCCCGGCATTTGATCCTGAGTCTTGGTCTTGGGATGAAGAATCTGGCGGGGAGTCTGGCGAGGTCATCCCCGGCAACGTCGTCCCGGTTGTTCGCTACCGGAACCGGCGTGGCATTGGTGCATTTGAGACCCACATTGATGTCCTGGACCGTATCAACCACATGCTGCTGCAGCGCATGGTCATTGCGACGATGCAAGCATTCCGACAGCGTGCCGTGTTCGTTGATGACAAAGACATGCCGGAGAAGGACGAAGAGGGCAACGTCATTGATTATGACGCTATCCTTTCTGCTGATCCGGGCAGTGTTTGGAAGTTGCCGCTGACGGCGAAGCTGTGGGAGTCAGGTCAAGTTGACCTTCAAGGGATCTTGTCGGGTATCCATGACGACGTTGTGCATTTGGCTGCAGTGACGCGTACCCCGATTTCCATTCTTGCGCCGGATAATCAGTCAGCTGAGGGCGCTAAGGCGTCGGCGGATGGGCTAGTTTTCCGCTGTGAGGATTTGCAGACTCGGGCGACTGCAGGATTGGCTCAAACGTTCAGCTATGCGTTCCTTTTCGCTGGGGATGAGAAGCGTTCAGATAAGTCAACCATCGAGGTTGGATGGTTCCCCATCGAGCGGCACAGTATTTCTGAGAAGTACGATGCTGCTTCCAAGGCTGCCGCTTCCGGTGAGCCGGAAGAGTCAATTTGGGCTGACGTTCTGCAGAAGACGCCGGAACAGATCGACCAGATGAAGTCGGCACGGATGGATCAGGCGATGCTTGTTCCGAATGCTGATGAGGGGCTGACGCCGATTGAGGCAGCCGAGGCGTTGTCTGCCAAGGCTGATGCGATGGGTACGTTGATTCGTGCCGGCGCTACTCCTGAGGATGCGGCGCGCCTTGCTGGCCTTGAGGGTCTGACGTTCCGTCCAGGCGGGCCGGTTACTTGGAAGACTGAGGCGGCGTTCTAGTGGCCGCCGATCCGAGGATCAATAAGCTAATCGATGCTCATTCCGTGACGAGGCAGCAGCTGTCTTTGCGGGCGGCTGCTGCCGTTGAATCTCTGGTGAAGGGTTTCGATGGCTGGTATGACCATGACGCGATCACGGCCATGACCAATCAGATTGTGACGGTCGTGGAGGCGGCTCAGCGGCAGACAGCGAACGTGACCGAGGCGTACTTGCAAAGGGTCGCTTCTGAGGTGTTCGTTGGTTCTGTGCGTCCATCTGGGCCTATTGATCCGGCGACGCTTCGGCAAGGTGTCACGCATGCGGGCGCTTATGGGCGTCTGGCTGATCAGTACCGCTTTCAGGCATCGATCGGTGCGGCGCCGGCGCTAATCAAGCAGGCGGTCCTTTCTCGTGCCACGAGCATGGCCAAGACGGATCTTGATCTTGCGTTCCGGGCCCAGTCCAAGAACTTCATGGTCAAGAACCGGGTGGACGGGTACCGGCGCATTATCCGTCCTGAGCGGGCCGTGTCCGGTACGTGCGGGATGTGTATCGCTGCATCTGACCGCATGTACTTCCGCGGCGATCTTCTACCTATTCATGGTGGCTGTGGTTGTGGAGTCTTGCCAATCAAGAACGGCAAGGATCCGGGTGTGGCTGTGAACCGGGAGGATCTTGATCGCCTGTACGACGATGCGGGGTCAACGGCCGCCAAAGACCTTATCAACACGCGGTATGTGATCAACGAGCATGGCGAGATTGGCCCTGTTCTTGGTCGAGAGGGAGATTCCTTCCGCGGACCAACTGACATTCCCTAATCAACTTTCTTGAGGCTCCCGGCATGGGGGCCTTTTTCGTACCCCTGTCAAGGAGACAACATGTCCAAGAATATTCGTTCCTCGCACGGCATTGATCTGAACGCACCAGGCGGTCTCGCTGCCCTGTTCGCTCACAACCGGGCCCAGTTCGGGGACGCGACGATGAGCGCCGCGCCTGCCGAGGGTGGCGCCGCTGCGGGAGCCGATGGCGGCGAAGGTGCTGCGGCTGGCGGAGAGGGCGGTGTGGGTGCCGCAGGAGCTTCTAATCCCGAGTTTCCGGCCAACACGGCTGTGAAGGACATGGAGCCCGCCGAGCAGACCGCGTACTGGAAGCACCAGGCGCGCAAGCATGAGGACCGCAACAAGGCTTACGGCGATGTGACTCCCGATGGTCTGGCGAAGTTGCAGGCCGACGCTGCCGCACATCAGCAGGCTCTCGACGCGAAGAAGCCCGACGACGTGAAGGCCATCGAGAAGGCCCGCGAAGAAGGTCGCGCCGAAGCTCGCCGCGAGTCCGCTCCCCGCCTCGTTGGCGCCGAGATCAAAGCTGTTGCAGCTGGCCGGATCCCGGCCGACGCGCTGGGCGCTTTGATCGAGAACCTGAATCATGCAAATTTCCTCACCGACAAGGGCGAGGTTTCCACCGACAAGGTGACCGCACTGATCAACAGCATTGCCCCTGCAGGTGATGGGAAGCAGAAGTTCCCGAATCTTGGGCAGGGCCAGCGTGATCAGTCGAAGGTGTCCAAAAAGGATGCCGGTAAGGCCGAGGCCGCAAGGCGTTTCAGCCCCAAGAAGTAACAACCAATCGCCCTTTGAAAGGACAAAACAATGACTGATATTACAGTCTCTTCCACGGTCTCGCAGGTCGAGAACCGTTCGTGGCTTTTGAGCCAGCACGGCACTGAGCCGGGCACTACCCCTTCGGTGACTTTGGACATCTCCAAGTTCGCTGGCCTGCACCCGAACGGTTTCATTCCGTCCGGCATTGTGCTGGGTCTGATCACGGCTACCAAGCTGTATGCCCCGTACGATTCCGCCGCGCTCGACGGCTCCGGGGTTGCTGCTGGCTTGCTATTCAGCTCCCTTGCCGTTCGTGAGGGTTCCGTCAAGGTTGGCGGCGCCTCCGTCGTTCACGGTTTCGTGAACCCGGCCAAGCTGCCACTTGCCACGGGCAAGGGCTCGCTCGATGCGGCCGCCAAGACTGCCCTCAAGCTCATTCACTTCTCGGCCTGATAGGAGACATACAACATGGCTATTTTCTTTGACGCGCCGGTAACGCCCGACGCTCTGACCACGTTTGTTCGCGAAGTCCCGGTGAATCCCAGCCTTGCGCTGTTGGAATCATTCCCGCCGGTCTACTTGCAGACCAACACGGTTGACTTCGCGGAGATCGTCCGCACCAACCGCACCGCCCGATACCGCTCCTTCGACGGCCGCATCCACGTCTCTGAGCGTGATGCTGGCAGCGAGAAGCGCGTCAACCTGCTGCCGCTGTCGTCCTCGCTGAGCACGGGCGAGTACGAGCGTTTGCAGCTTGAGTTTGCCCGCACCGGTGGTACTCGCCAGGCCGCGCTTGCGAACGCCGTCTACAACGACGCAACCAACCTGACCCGTGAGGTTCAGAACCGTCTTGAGCAGGCGTGGGGCAGTGTCATGTCCACGGGCAAGCTCACCATTGACGAGAACGGCTTCCAAGGTGAAGCTGACTTTGGTGTCCCCACGGACCACAAGGTCACCGCCGTCAAGCCGTGGTCCGACAAGACCGCGCTGGCACTGTCCGAGCTGATCGCTTGGCATGACGTCTATGTGGCCACCACGGGAGGCGCCGCTGGCGCAATCCGCACCTCGCAGACCGCGCTTCGCTTCCTGCAGGTCAACACCGAGATCGTCAACGCGGTTCACGGCTCCACTTCCGGCAAGACTCGCGTGACGCTGTCCGAGCTGAACGAGCTTCTGGCGAACGAGGGCCTGCCGGCCATTGAAACGCCGTACGATGCGCAGGTCGATGTTGACGGCGTTATCACTCGCGTGATCCCTGCCGACAAGCTGACGTTCACGCCGGCAAACCTTGCCGACCTCGGACATACGGCTTGGGGTGTCTCCGCGACCGCCCTTGAGCTGGTGAACTCCGGTGAAGCTGAGCTGTCCTTCGAGGAAGCTGCTGGCATCGTGGGCGTCGTAGAAAAGGTTGGCCCCCCGTACCGCCAGTTCACGTACGTGGATGCTGTGGCCATGCCTATCCTGTCGGATGCGCGCCGCCTCTTCATTGCGGATGTGCTCTAACATGGCCGCGCTGATCTCGACCGTCCACGTCTTTGACGAGGATGGGATTGCTCACGTGTTCGGCCCCGGCGCCGAGGTGCCCGACTGGGCCGCCCGGAAGATCACCAACCCAAAGGCATGGGATGAACTTCCCGAGCTCAAGGGAGAAGAGGTGGAGATCCCGGCACGGGGCGGCGCTGGTTCCGGCGCCGGCGCATGGGCGGACTATGCCAAGGCCAAGGGCTTTGAAGTTCCCGCCGACGCAAGCCGCGACGAAATCATTGAAGCCCTTGATGCTGAGGGAATCCCCACCGCATAGGAGGCCACCATGGCACTGCCGCTTGCTACATCCGATGATGTGGTTGAGATGTTCCGTCCGCTCACCGAGCAGGAGACAACGAACACGGTGGCCATGCTCCGGTACGTCTCCGCGAAGATCCGGGCCAAGGTGCCAAACCTTGATGCCCGGGTCGCAGCAGGGACGCTGGACCCTGACCTGGTAATGCTGGCCGCGATCACGCCCGTGAAAAGGGTGCTGATGAATCAGGAAGGTGTCCGTCAGAAGTCCGAAAATACCGGACCGTTCTCTGACTCATTCACCCTTGACTCGGCTATCTCTACTGGCCTGCTGTACGTCTCTGCTGAGGATGTGGAGGACTTGGCCGCCAAGGCTCCTGTCCGCCGCTTTGGCAGCATCAACGTTTCCATGGGCCTGCGATGAGCCGGCACCGGGAAGCATGGCGCACTGACGTCATGGTGCTGCGTTCTGGCGGGCGGGACGTCAAAGGCAATCCGCGCCCGGACGTTGAAATTCCCGCCACGGATTGTTTTGTCGGCCCGCGGGCCTCGGCTGAACCCTTGGACCGGTCAAACGGTACTGACGGGAAAGCTGCCCTGCTGCGCGAACCGGGCATCAAGTTCTTCCACACCGACCGGATCCGAGTGCCTGAGCCACACCTGATGGCTGGGGAATGGGCCGTTGACGGCCGCCCAGGCGAATGGCCAAAGGGCGTAGAAATAGCGTTAGTGAGGGCATAAGTGGATTTCTACCGCGTCCCCGGCTCAAGGAACTACAAGGGAACCAACGACGGGCTCAAGGAGATCGCCACATCGTCCACCATGGGCGCGGCATCTCTGGCGGTCGCCAAACAACTTGCGGGTAATGCTGGGGCTGTTGGCCGTGGTACCTACGAGGCCGCCAATACGACCGTCACGGCCGGTTGGCGGAATGAGCGGCGCGCTGGCGCAGTGGCCCGTGAGCTTGTTCCTGACGGGCGCGATGCTCGTGATGCCATTCTCGTGCGGGTTACTGAGTCGATGAGGGTGAGGAATCCATGAGTGATGGTCTCGTTTTCCCTGACGTGCGTGAGTGCCTGCATGATTTGCTTGACGGCACCGTGCACATTGGCGAACCAATTCAGTCGGTGTTCCACCTGCCGGCTGACGGGTATGGCGCCCTCTTGGGCCCGTTCCCGATAGTTCAGATCGTCGCTACTGGCGGCACCGAGGGATATGTTGATCGTGTTGACCGGGTGACACTGGATTGCTACGCCCCAGGCCAACTTGCGGTGAACACCCTTGAATCGGTCAAGGCTTTCATGTGTGGCACTGACAAAGAGACCACGCATGGGTACTTGGACGACGTCAGTGTTGACCAAGTACCAACTGACATCCCGTACACGTCAGACACCCTCAACAAGGCCACGGCGACTTTCCTAGTCACGTCCCGCCCTATATAAACCCCGCCTGGGGAACAAACCATTTTGAGCCCTTGAAAGGGGTTATTTGTCATGCCTACATTCGACACAATTCGCCAGGAAGCTGACGAACGAGCTCTTATTCGCAAGATCCATAAGGCCGTCGCTTTCCTGGCCCCCAAGTCCGTTGATCTGCCAACGACATTGTTTGGTGTCGGAGGGGCACTGATTGATCTCAAGGCGCTCGGGTGGCTTCCGGTTGGCATGGTCACCCCGGACGGATATGAATTCGGCCGCGACATCAGCAAGGAAGATGTGACCGCTCTTGGTTACGCCTCCGCTGTCCGTTCGGACATCACTGAGGTTGCCCGGTCGATCACGATGACTCCGCTGGAAACTGGCCGCAAGCACATGCAGGAGTTGTCACTCGGAACCGATCTGACCGCCGTGACTCAGGATCCTACGACGGGCGAGATCGTCATTGACGAACCTGATCTTCCTATTGGCGAAGAGTACCGCCTGCTGATCCTTGGCTCAGATGGTCCGGCTTCGGACAACTGGATTCTTGGCCGTGGTTACGGTGCCGTCAAGTTGGCTGCCACTGATTCCCAGAAGTGGGGCACGGGTGACCCTGTACAGCAGCCGCTCACGTTTGACGTGTTCACGGATACCGAAGTCGGCACTCCGATCAAGCACTTCATGGGCGGTACTGGCGCCGTGAAGCACAAGCTGGCTCTCGGCTTCACTCAGGGTGTCTAACCCTCTCCCCAATTCGCGGGCCGTGTTGTTTCTCCGGGCGGCACGGCCCGCTTCAAACCCTTACCCGGAATATGCAAGGAGGCCCAACGTGGCAACACTCAAGCACAAGTCAGGTCACACAGTGACGACCAGCTACGCGCCCGAGATCGTTTCTCTGCGCTCACAGGGCTACCAAGAAATTCCCGATGCAGCAGTTGCCGCAACGGAAACAGAAGTACCTGCAGTTGATGCGAAGCCCGCCAAAACTGCCCCCAAGGCCAACTAAACAACCCACCAATTGCCCGGAGGTAATACCATGACTGATTCACCGAAGATCGATCTCGTACTGTCCGACCTTGAGCGGGAGATCGACAAGCCGGAACCTTTCACTGTTGTCCTGTCCAAGAACAAGCGGATTACTTTCCTGGACCCGTTCGGGTTCAAGATCAGTGAGCGCGCCGAAATCATTGACCTGTACGAGGCAACGAAGCGTGGCGATTCGGATGACATCGAATTTCTCAAGAAGATCCTGTCTCCCGCAGACCATGAAAAGTATGTGGCTGAGGATCTGCCGATCCGAACCCATGAGGCGCTTGTTTCTCGGGTAATGGCGCACTTCCAGGGCGCCCTTGGTGACTCGGGAAACGGTACCGCCTCCGCGAGCTGATCCGGCAGTACCGTCCGCAGGTCCGCGCCGACCTTCTTGAGGTTTACGGCGTGGATCTTGCGGAATGGTACGTGGCCGGGCGCTGGACGGCACTGCTCGAACTAATCGATATGCTGCCCAGTAACAACAGGCTCAACGAGGCGATTGCGAACGACCCGGAGAGTGCACGGCAACTGGCAGAGATGAGTCTCGATAAAGACCCTGACGACGAGCCGTGGTCCCCGAAACTTTCAGAGTTCGGCATCACCGAACATTTACTGCGTGAGATCCTGCACGCCATCAAGTTGTCCGGGAATACTGCCATTGCTGCGGCCGGCGGTAAGCCGGGTGAAATCAAACCATTCCCCGCACCACGCACAGGAATTGACCGCGCACTCGAAGCTGCGGAACGTGACTGGGCCGTGGGATTCGCCGGACTATTCGGGTTTGACGCAAGCGACATTTAGGCCATGAGTCAATAACTTCACACACAGAAAGCCACCTCTACGTGGGGTGGCTTTCTTGCGTCCCAGAGCAGGAGGCCCACCGTGGCAGTAATCGGAATCGCTGAGGTTTTGGTGAGGCCCTCATTCAAGGGGACACAACAGGCCGTCGGGCGTCAGTTCGACGGCATCGCTGATTCGGCTGGCAAGGACGCTGGCAAGTCATCCGGGTCCAAGATGGGGGCGGCGCTTGGTGGGGCTCTCAAGGTTGGTGCTCTGGCGGCCAGTGGAGCCGTTATTGCCGGGCTCGGTGTCGCACTCACCAAAGGATTTGGCAGGCTTTCCGCAATTGAGAATGCCAAGGCCAAGCTGACGGGACTCGGCCATACTGCTGATTCTGTGGCGGCGATTATGGCCAACGCGAACGCTGCGGTCAAGGGTACAGCATTTGGCCTTGACGAGGCTGCGACTGTGGCTGCCGGTGCTGTTGCTGCTGGTGTAAAACCGGGCAAGGAACTTGAGCGCACACTCAAGCTGACTGGTGACGCGGCAACAATTGCTGGTGTTGGAATGGCGGACATGGGGGCGATCTTCAATAAGGTCGCCAGCTCAAACAAGATCCAGGGCGACGTGATTGCCCAGCTAAACGAGGCTGGTATTCCCATTGTGCAGCTGCTTGGCAAAGAGCTTGGCACTACCGCTGAGGAAACTCTCAAGCTGGCATCTGATGGAAAGATCAACTTTGAGACGTTCCAAGTTGCTATGCAAGCTGGTCTTGGTGGGGCTGCCCTTGAATCGGGCAAGACCTTGCAGGGCGCTTTCAAGAACGTCATGGCCTCTGTTGGTCGTGTTGGAGCGAATCTGCTCTCTGGCGCGTACCCGCTTTTTACGAAGTTCTTCCAAGGGCTAATCACGTGGATGGCGCCAGTTGAGGAAAAGGCAAAGCTGGTTGGTGCGGTCATTGGTACCAGCATGGAGAAGGCCAGCACCGCTCTAATGGGTGTTTTGTCGATCTTGGCCAGCGGCGACTTCATTGGCGGGCTTGGTGTTGAGGAAGATTCCAAGCTAATCAGCTTCCTCTTCAACGTCCGCGAGGGCTTCATGGGGCTCAGTGACGTTTCTGGCCGCGTGGTAGCCGAGGTCAGTGGCGGCATCACGGCATTGGGTGCAGCGTTTGTGTCTGGTGGTAGTGAAGTAACATCGTCTGGTTTCGCTGGAATCCTTGAATCGATTGGGACGGGCGCCCGCACGATATGGGACGCGATTCAACCACTGCTGAACTTGGCTTTTGTCGCGTCCGCTACCGGGTGGGACACGATTCAGAGCATCTTCTCCACCCTGTCGGATCTCGCGGCTGGCATGCTGCCTTCCCTGGTCACCATTGGCACGTCCCTTGGTGAAGCTAGCGCTAAGATCTCCGCCGCTGTGTGGGGCGTATTTTTGGAAGTCCTCAATTCGGTAGCGAGCATTCTCGAATCCGTGCTTGTGCCAGCGCTGGAATTGCTGGCGTCCTATATGGAGGAAAACGAGTCTCTGGTGCAGGGACTTGTTGGTGGCTATGCGGCGTATGAGACCGCACAGAATGCTCTCGACTGGGGCAAAGAAATTTGGGGCCTAATCACTTCGGGTGTCGAGTGGGTGAAGAACGCCATCGCGATTGCCGCATCCACGGTAGCCAAGGTCAAGGACAAGATTGAGACCGCTTACTTGATGGCCCTGTATGCCAAGGATTCCATTGTGAAGGCTGCGAATACGGTTGCCACGTGGGCGCATGTGGCAGCTACTAAGGCTGCAGGGATTGCCCAGTCATTGACTTCCGCATCGACGTACAAGGCGGCGGCTGCGTGGGTTGCTCAGAGAGCTGCCATGGTTGCTGGTGCTGTTGCTACTAAGGCTGTTACGGCTGCTCAGTGGCTGATGAACGCGGCCATGTCGGCTAACCCGATTGGGTTGGTGATTGCTGGAATTGCCCTTCTTGTAGGTGGGTTCATCTTGGCCTACAACAAAATTGGGTGGTTCAAGGATGGTGTGAATGCTGTTGTCCAAGCTGTTGGCGGGTTCTTCAAGTGGCTATGGGAGAACGCGATCAAGCCAGCGTTTGAAGGGATAATGGCGGCAGCCAAGGCAACGGCTGATTGGTTCCAAAACTCATTTATGCCAGCAGTAAAGGCCGCCATTGATGCAGTCGCCGCGGTCTTCACGTGGTGGGTTGACACGATTGTCCGCCCGGTTTTCGATGCGATATTCACGGTTGTCAATGGTTTCTACCTGTTCTTCCGTGGAATCTTCCAGCTTGTGGTGTCCATTTTTGTCAACATCTTGGCGCCGGCCTTCATGAATTTTTGGCATGGAGTTGTAGAGCCTGTATTCGCGGCCATCGGGCTTCTGGTCAGTTTGTGGTGGTCCACGGTGTCTGGGATCTTCAACAATGTCGTGAGCTTCATCCAGACAGTTCTCGGCGCCGTGTTCACATGGTTCCGAGATTCGGTGATCATGCCGGTTTTCAACTTCATCGCCGGCTACATCACTTGGTGGTGGACGACAGTGTCAGGGGTCTTCAACACTGTTATTGGGTTCGTGCGAACCGTTTTCTCAGCAGTGTTCACATGGCTGCGGGATGTAGTAATTCTGCCCGTGTTCAACGGGATCAAGGACGCGATCAGCGTATGGTGGTCGGCCACTCAGTTCATCTTCAATACGGTAATTGGTTTCGTCCGAAACACTCTGGGTGCTGCCTTCACTTGGTTGCGAGATTCGATCATCAGCCCGGTGTTCAACGGCATCCGGGACACGATCAGCAGTGTGTGGAACAACGGCATCAAGCCGGTCTTTGATTTCCTCTCTAACGCGATCAAGAATGACGTTCCGAACGCGTTCCAGAAGGGTGTTGATGGGGTCAAGTCCATCTGGGATACGTTGCTGGACATCGCTAAGAAGCCGGTGCGGTTCGTAGTCAATACGGTCATCAATGACGGGCTTATCGGCGCCTTCAACAAGGTGGCCAGCATTCTGCCTGGCATCGACCAACTGCCCCGCGTTGCACTGCCAAATGGCTTTGCGCGAGGCGGCTGGACGGGCCCCGGTGGAACGTACGACCCTGCGGGCATTGTGCATGCTGATGAGTTCGTTGTGAAGAAGTCTTCGCGCCGTTCCATCGAGGGTCGCGCTCCTGGCTTCTTGGACGCACTCAACACCTTCGGTGCTAGCGCACTGTCAAAGCTTGGCTTTGCCAACGGTGGCCGGGTGAATCCTGTGAAGAACATGGCCCTTACTCAGGGTTTCTCGGCTTTCCACGACGGCATTGATATTGGTGTCGGCGTTGGGACGCCCGTGTTTGCTGCGGGTGCTGGTCGGATCACTCATGCTGGCCCGGGCGCTACAGCGCCGGGCGTTAGTGGCGGTAACGAGGTTCACCTACTGAGTAATGGTGTGGAGCAGTGGTACGCGCACCTTTCTCAGATTGGTGTGAAGTTGGGGCAGATGGTGGCGGCCGGGCAGCAGATTGCGCTCTCTGGTAACACCGGAATCTCTAGCGGACCTCACTTGCACTTTGGTACGTACAACGGCGGTTGGCCGAACGCCATCAACCCGCTGTCGTACCTTGCCGGCGCCGAGTCACCCAAGGGTGGCGGGGGATTCTTGGATCCGCTGGGAGCTCTGACCGGTTTGGCTGACAAGATCGTTGGCCAAATCAAGGGAGCTTTCCCTATGGGTGGATTCATGATCGATGCGGTCACTGGCGTTGGTAAGAAGTTGTTTAGCTCTGTCATTGATTGGGCGAAGGACAAGCTTGGGTTCGGTGCTGTGACAGGCGCCAAACAGGGTGCACACCTGAACCCAATCCTCTACGACCAGGGCGGAGTGCTTCGTCCGGGACTGTCTCAGATCATGAACGCAACCGGGAAACCGGAAGCGATCTACACCAACGAGCAGAACCGAGCCTTGCAGGCGCTGGCCGCACGCGGAGCGCAGCAGGGCGCCGGCATGACGTACTCACCCACATATCAGTGGGCTGGTGATGACCCAAACGCGGTCATGGCCAAGGACAAAGCGCGCATGCGCGACACCTACAGTGTCTACTTCTAGGAGGTTCGCATGGTGAATTTCGCTTTCGCATTGCCGTACGTTCCCCCTGCCCCTCCTGCCTCGCCATGGCAAGGTTTTCGCTTGACATGGCGGGGATGGGATGGTGTCGAGTGGGAGTTGACCAAACCGTCAACAGGGTTGTTCTTGCGTCCGGGTGTTCGCGGGCTCCATTTGCCTGATTTCACCCGGCAGTCCACATCGTCACCGATGGTGGCTGGTTCTCGGCATCGCGGCACGTCCACGGCTGACCGGGAGTGCTTCTGGCCGATCTACCTCTATTCGGATGATAGTTCGGAAGAATTCCTCAAGCGTGATCGTGCTTTTTGGGGCAGCCTTGACCCTGATCTTGTGGGCACATGGACAATCCATTTGCCCGGTGGTGCCCGTCGCACGTTGGATCTGCGACTGGTTAGCTCTGAGGACAACCTACTATTTGACTCGATCAAGCGGGGTTGGGCCAAGTATGGGATCACACTATTGGCTGACCGGCCGTATTGGCTGGGTGAGACGGTCAAGAAGTCTTGGGGACAGGAAGACCTGAGAAATTACGATGTGTCGCTGCAAGATCGCATTGACTACGGATACGCCAGCAACGTCATCAACTACCTATCCGCTGGCAGCACATTGGGTAGTGCCGCTGTCTCGAATGATGGGGATATTCCGACGTTTCCAGCGTGGACTGCAGTGGGGCCGACGACGTCGGTCTCCTTCGGGGTTGATGGGAGCCGCATCAAAGTGCCGTTCGGTATCCCCGAGGGATACGCGGTGCAGATCGACACGGACCCGGTCAATGGCCAGGTCCTTTGGTATGGGCCATGGGACGGCAGTAAGATCGCCGATCCTGTGGACCGAACCTCAGAGCTTGACCCCACGTCGAAGTTTGTGGCAATTCCCCGGGGTCAAGATCGTAAGCTCAGCATTGTCATGACGGGTACGGGAACGGTCTTGGCCGAGGTACAGAACAAGTATCGGAGGGCTTGGTAATGACCTTCGAAATACCTTACGAGATCCTTGTCTACAAGGGCTGGTCGTTCAAGGGCTGGGTTGGTCGGCCGATTGATTTGAAGCCGATCCTTCGGCACAACATGAAGTCCACCGCAGTTTTCACGATTGACTCGGATCATGATCGTGCCGCCGACTTGATGGAGCCCGGGGCGCGGGTGATGATCTACCGTCACGGTGCTTATGAGATGTCGGGCCCGGTCAGATTGGTGACGGGAGATTTCAATATTGCCTCAATCCTGACATTCAGTGTCGAGGATGACTTCCGTATCCTCCACAACTGGCTTGCTTGGCCGAAACCCGCTGCGCCACTGACGGGGCAAGATGTGGAATACCGGTCCATCACGGGACCCGCCGAGACTGTGGTCAAAACCATTATGACCGAGACTGCGGCACGCTACTCCTTCCCGCTCACCGTGGCCCCGGATCTTGGACGCGGTGCGGTTGGAACGTACACATTCCGGATGCACTCGCCCTATGACCGTCTTTTTCCAGCTGTTGACCAGGCGGGCATCGGGGTAACGGTGCGACAGGAAGGTGCGGGGCTGCTGCTGGACTGCTACACGCCGCGCAATTACCCGCACATCCTGAGCCCGGAGTCCGGGACGGTTATTGGCGGTACTTATTCTCTCGCTGCACCGACCGCGACCCGTGTTGTGGTGGGTGGGCAGGGAGAAGGAGTTGCACGGACATTCAAGGGCTATCCCGACCTCGTCCGAGAATCCGAGTGGGTAGACATCATTGAGGTATTCCAAGACGCCCGCGATTCATCCGTTGGTGACATCTACGCGGAGAGGGCAGCCGAGACCCTATCGGAGGGGTCACCGCTCTCCGGTCTATCCCTCGAGCTGTCCGAAACGCCACACTTCCGGTACGGCGAAGGTGGCCTCGGCCGCGGGGACCGAGTCCCAGCTCTCATCAATGGACAGATCTACACGGATACCCTCCGCGAAGTCCGCCTGTCCTGGGACAAAGTCGGCGACCTTGCTACCCCTGTTGTCGGCGACCGCGCCGATGACCCCGACGTGAAACTAGCAAAGATAATCCGCTCCCTAAAGACGGACAACAACGACAGGAAGGCACGCTAATGCCACTCACAAGTGTTTTCTACGCCGGCCCCTCGACGGATACAGACCGGGCCAAGTACCGAGCAGGCGCAGCAGCCTACGGTGTCAATGGCGCAGACGATTTCAAGGTGACCGGACACCCATCCATTCCTTACGCACTCGCGGTGAAGGCTGGCGAGGCACACGGCTATGGAGTGACCGACATAGCGGACGAGGATCAACTCGTGCAGTGCGCCACGCTGGCCACTGGAACCCGGTGGGATCTCATTGTGGACCGCCGCAATTGGCAGTCGCTTCTGGGCGGCCCGTCCACTCTGGAGGTCATACAAGGTGGTGCGACGATCCCCAACATTCAAACGCTCCGGACAAAGGGGCCCGGCGTCGAGGATGATCAGCCGCTCGCCCTAGTCGAATGGAAGGGCGGAATAAACACTCCCAACAAGGTCATTGACCTGCGCTGCTGGGTAGCCCCGGGCGGTTACGTCATTGCGGACCTTCTGGCCCGCGACTATCTGGCCCAGCCAGGCGCCGAGGTCCTACTGGGCTCGACCACGTACAGGTACACCATGGGCGCGAACGGTGTGTGGGGTTGGGTGGACCAGACCCAGATGCTGACAACGGCTTCGCCTATGTCCGGGAATGTTAAGCCAGACTGGGCACCGCTACGGACATGGTCCGGATACGTATCTGTCTCATCTGGGGCCGGGGGCGACAACCGGACGGCGACAGCCGCCACGAACGCCACAGGAGAGGGCGGCCTGTGGTTCGGCTACAACGGTCTACCCAATTTCTCCGGCGTCTACAGTGTGCAGCTGACTGGCGAACACGCCCTGCCACAATTCGCGCATGTGCCCACTGTTCTAAACGTTTCAGCGACTCGTATCAAGTTCAAGTCGCGCCGCCTCGACAGCTCAAATTGGGCGAACGGGTACGCGGGCATCTCGATGTACGTCACTGTCGTCGGTTGGTAAGCAGCCCACCTAACAACCACGGCCACCACAAGTTGGTGGCCTTTCTTATGCCAGGAGGCACTCATTGCCCGGACCCTATCCTTTCGATCCACTCCTCGCTGCGACCCCGTCCAATCCGGCCATTGTCGCAGCCAATGCCAGCGTCACCATCTTTGCCCCTGGTGACGCGACCAAGACTCCGGTAACCATCTGGGATCTGAGCCGTAGCACTCAACTTCCAAACCCGGTCACAACCAACGAGCTCGGCTGCGGCCCGGCTTTCCTTCATGACACAATGCCGCAGCTGGCATGGGAAGGCGGCGGATTCTCTGATACCTTCAAGTCCTTCACTGGCCTGTGGGAAGACGCGCAAGCGGCAGTCGGGGCCGCGCAGGGTGCGGCCGGTTCAGCAGGAGAAGCAGCTGAGAATGCGGTAGGCGCCGTCGAAGAAATTCTTGCGAGTGTGGTCGATGATTCCGAGGCCGCCAAGCTTGCGGCCCAGCAGGCGGCTGCGCTCGTAGGTGCGCCGACCGATGTGTCCACGGCGGCACTGGTGGGGAATCGTGCAACGCTGACGGGCGGGGCGGTCTATGCTGCTGTTGCACAGGGCGCCATCATCGCTGACGTGTCACCCCTCAAGACTCCACTTGCGAACCGTTTGGCTTTCGTTTCCGCTTTCACCCAGGGACAGGCGCAGGGCAGGGATGTCGAGATCCCCTCCACCATGGGAGCCGATAAAATCCCTATCGATGGTGAAATCCTCATCAACGGCACGGGCAATTTCCGCATCTACACCCCGCATTCGTGCAGCATCTATCAAACGGTCAAGCCGGAACCAATTTTCAATGTCAAGGCACCTGGTGTAATTATTGAGCCCGGCTTCGTTGGCATCGGTGACGGTCTGGATATGACAGGCATGGTCACGGCAATCAACTATGCCCGATACTCGGGTGTTTGGTTCAACGCCGGATCTAGCGGTTCACAGGTGCGCGGATTCAAGGGTATCGGCCTGCACCGTGCCGTACGTGTTGACCCTGATGCAACCACCGTAGCCACGCCCGCCGAAGTGCCAAACATTAGCAACTTGAAGGCGCTCGATATTGAGTCGGTAGATTGCTGGGTAGCTGTGTCCGCTGTTGGATTCAATGATCTTGAAGTGTCGATGCGCGGCACCTATAAGAAAGCCTTCAACTCAGGCGGCGTGGACACCACAGGGCAACCCCCGCACCTGCTCTACGTCATCAACCGCGGCAGCGGTTCAACCGGACGTCTAAATTACAACCTCCATGTTGGCCCCTCTCTCGCATGGGATTCAGGTGTGCCAGTTGGCGCAGAAGATGCCGCCGCGGCATATGCCATAAAGGGTGTTGTGGGCCTTAGCTACGATGGCTTGCAGGCCCGAAACTGCACGGGCATCCTCGACCTCATCAACGTGGAGAACGTCTCACCCGGCACCTGCGTGAGCATTGACGATGTCTACCCGCTCGATGGCGCCCGAGCATCTGTAGCCATCAAGGAATCCACAGGCGCACACATCAAAGCAACCGTGCGCGCCAAAGCAGGAGGCGACTACGGCCGGCAACTCTATGTCGAATCTCTCTCCACTGATTGCCTGATCGAAGTAGACCTGACCGCAGCACCCACCACGGCACGTACGGCAGGTGGAACCGGGCTGGTGCGCATAAGCGGCTTCGGCAATGAGGTGCGCGCACGCATCAGAAACATGGGCGCATCTATGCGTGCAGCCATTGAGGTTCAGTCATCATCCGCGAATGGAAATAGGGTCATTGACCCTAAAGTCACTGGCACCTTTCAGTACCCAGTTGAAATTCGACAGGGTTCCAACGCGGTAGTCGAATACGAGCCCTCCCTCCTTGCATCCACTTCCTCGACTCCCGTCCTTGTCGCATCAGGAACAACAGGAACCGTACTTCGAGACAAGTCCAGCACCGCTGGCGGGGGCGGCACACCCGCACCAGCCACCGGATATGTCGACTCGTTCAACAGGGCAGATTCCACCAGCCTTGGCACGACAGATGATGGCAAGACTTACACCATCCTCAACGGTGCTGCGTTCGGAACCAACAGCAACATGCTCAGTTGTGGAAACGCAGCTGTCGGCGGCGCGTATGCCCTGCCAGGCGGCGGTGCCAAAGATGGCGTGATAACCATCAAGGTTGGGGTCGTTGGCGTTGGGCTGGATGGGTACATGCTCCGCACGGATTATGTACCATCTGCTGGCGCCGCATTCCCGCAGGACTTTGTGCGACTCAACTACAACGAGTCAACAACCGTGAAACGGCCACGCCTACAGACACGGCTAGCTGGTGGAACTATTGCCACACTGGCATCAGCAGCGACGGGCGTAGAAATAGTTGCAGGAGACACAATCACTGTCACTCTGTCCGGGGCGAACATCACCGTAGCCCTCAACGGAGTCACCATCATCTCGGCGACCGATACCGTACACAAAGACCGGATCGCCTCGGGACCGATGGTCAGCACGCCGGCATCGGGACACTGGAAGTTGGATGAAATCCGATTCGTTCCGGCTGCCTAAGACAGGTCAAAGTCTGAGGCCTTCAGGCTCCGTTCTTCCATGGGTGACGCGGTCGGCCTGGTCGAGTGGGGACAGCTCAGGAAGCGGGTCGTCAGCCACAATGTGTTTCGCCACGAACCGGCGAATTACTTCACTTAGTCGTTTCATGCTGAGGCACTAGAGCCGAGCGCCGGCCGCTGACAGAGTGGTCCGTATTTGTCCTTCCCAAGGAGACACCTATGCATACGTAGGTTCGCCCGACAGTCGGCAGTATCGACCGGAGGCCTTATCTTCTGCAGATGGCCCGTAGGCGGAACAAAGCGTGCATGAATACGGGCGAAGACCGCCATTAATTTCCCCAATGATGACAATTCCCAATAAATATGGCAATCCTAGCTGCCCCCTATCCGATTGGACAAAATGAAGCTGTCCAATTGGCCAATCAACCGTCAAGTTCCCCACACGCGGACCCCGCCTTGACCAAGGCCTAACACCTCACAACCCGCGAGGACGCATAACGATGGCGACACCCGTCACCCGACTGCTCAGTTACGTCGATCAGATCGTGACCCGTTGGGGCCGAATCGAACGTAGACTGGCGCTCAGTTTTGAACAACTACTGGGGGAATTTTTGACTTCAATACCGACTCGCCGCGATACAACAATCGACATTGCAAAAGGTCTGGCGATTGTTGCAATAGTCTTGGGCCACGTTCTGCGAGGTCTGGCATCCTCTCATATCATCGATGGCGATGCGTCGGCATTCACTGCCGTTGACAGAGCGTTGTACATGGTCCACTTATCGATCTTCACCTTTCTGTCCGGCGTCTTTGTGCGCCAGGGTATCGAAAAGCGGGGCACTGCCGGATACTTGGCCCCAAGGGTTTCCCAGTTCCTCTATATCTACCTCGTTTGGCAGATGTTGCAAGGGATCGTAAAAATGTTCACCAGCAGGCTCGTGAACTCACCAACAACCCTTGATGACTTGCTGAGCATATGGAGGCCTGAGGGACAACTTTGGTTCCTACCATTCCTAATTCTCGTCACCATTGTGGCAGCCCTGCTCAAGCCTTGGGAGCGTCCCGCCCGGGCGACGTTGAGCCTCTCGACAGTGGGGATTCTCAGCCTCTGCGCATGGGGCTACGACGGCGGAGTGGTGGCAACCCAGGGCATAGCCCTATCCATCTTCTTCATTGCCGGGGCATGGATCGGCTCCAAGCCGTTACTGACCGCAATTAATAGCGCATCCATGGGCCTCGTTGCCGTAGCTTTGGCTATTGGCGGAGCGGCCTACGCCCTGATTCTCATCTTCACGAACGCTATCCCACCAACGATTGATGACTCATCGCGTAGTCTGCCTGACGTCGTTTTCGGATTCATTTGCGCCAGCCTCGGAGTCATCGCAGTGATAGCAGCATCCAAGTTGATATCACGCACGCCGCTAGCTGGGCTGATAGCGTTCCTGGGAACTCGATCCATGGAAATATTTCTGGCCCACATCATCGCGGCGTCAGGTACACGAATCGTCTTGGACATGGCCGGAGTAGAGAATCCTGCCGTCCACATTGTGGTCGGTACAGTTTCTGGAATCATTCTTCCGCTGCTTCTCTGGCGCCTGACTATCCAGTGGCATTTCCCATGGCTATTCAATGCACCCGCATCACTCACCAATCGCCTTGGCCGGCGAGATGAGTCGCTGCAGAATACACCCCTCAAATAACAGGAAGCCTGTCTTGTGGCTAACAGAGCCAGGGGCACAAAAGATCGTGTTTTCCCATCCCACTGGGGGCAACAGGCAATGGAGGCCCAGCTCCCGTAGATGGGGCGCGACAAGACCAGCTAAATTCCGAGCCCTCCGGGCACATATTCCCCATGGGCTAAGCGGTCGTCTTGGTCAAGGAAGGAGAGCTCAGGGCGCGGGTCAATGGCCACAATATGTTTTGCCACGAACCTGCGGAATGCTTCATGTAGTCGTTTCATGCTCAGACACTAGAGCCGGCCGCTGAGCGCTGACAGAGTGCCACGTACTCGTTGTTGTCCACAAGAGCACCCACGCCTACTTGTTCAGAGCCACAAAGGCGACCAAGGCGGCGACGCATGCCAAGGCGATTAGCGCCCCGTACTTCAGGTAGGGCCACCACGGACGCGTGGAGATCTGGACTCTATGACCGCTATATTTTCCCATCCACTAGGTCTACATGGCTCACCTGATGGTTCCCTCGGCGAACCCAAACACGGGATCGGAAAGACCGCCTATCCCCAGACAGCAACAACCTTCATGTTGAGGCCTGCTGCGACATGCTGACCGTCATGGCCGTTCGCCAAGATGCAAAATGGCATTCCGCCGGGAGCTACGGATGGGCAGTCATCATCTCCCGTGTAGAGGTCCTGTGTATTGAATTCGTCGCCAGCTTGGTATGTAGTCATGCCCCTGAGTCTAGGGCTAGGAAAGACCGGTTAAGTTCCCCAACCATTCACACCCCACGAGGGTGTTTTTTTATGCCCGAAAGGGGCTCACATGCAATCACCTTTGAAGGCCACGGAATGACCGGGAACTGGCCACCCGGGCTGGCGCAGGAGGGCTAAATGTGGACCCCCAGATTGTGGAAACTATCAAGGCATTCGTTGGGCCAGCCCTCAGCGGTGGAGGCGTCCTCGGATTCTACCTCCTGTATCGCAAGTTCGAGGCGGAAACCCGGGCGTCCCTCCGCGAAGACAACGAGACCCTCCGTACGGAAAACAAGGACCTCCGTGCAGAGAACAAAGACCTCCGCGAGGGTCGCCGACCACGAGACGAGGAAAGTGCCGTATGAGTGATACAGAAGCACCACACGAGAGTGGACCGGAAGCGCGGCCTGAACGTGATGAGCAGCCTGCACGCACCTTCCCGCCTCGGTGGTTGAAGGCCATCTTCTGGTGCGTCATCCTCCTAGGTGTGACGGTTACCGTCGTACTTCAGCTGGAGGCGCAGTCGGACCGGCGCGTGGCCCAAGACAACCAGGCCACCATCTCGGCCGACCTCAAGCGGGTGTGTGACACCAACGGGATCCTCATGTATGAGGATCGGGACATATGCCTAAAGGCCGACCAGATGCAGGAGAACCCCACGCAGGCTATTCCCGGGCCCAAGGGTGACCCCGGCAAGGACGGCATAGACGGTGAAAACGGGGCAGACTCCACACTCCCAGGCCCCAGCGGTCCGGCTGGTAAGGACGGAAAAGATTCAACCGTTCCCGGTGCCGCAGGTACCGATGGTCAATCCATACAAGGACAACCGGGCAGCGCTGGTGAACCGGGCGTTCCCGGCCCAGCTGGCCCGGCAGGTAAGGACGGCGCGCCGGGAGCCACGGGGGCGACCGGAACGACAGGCCTGACTGGTGCGAACGGGCGCGGCGTGGCTGACGTCCAGTGCGTTGGTGACGGTGACGAGTCCTACTGGCAGATCACCTACACAGACGGCACCACAGATCATTCCTCCGGCCCCTGCAAAGTCGAATCAAAGCCCGAACCAACAGCAGAACCAACCCCCTAAGGAGGGCGCATGGCTGACTTAGATGCTTGGGCTAGGAATGTTGCTGGCCGCTATATCGACGTTGACAACTGGGCTGGCAATCAGTGTTGGGATCTTTCCCAAGAATGGCTAACCGTCTGCAATGGCGGGACACTCTGGACGCAGCCCAGCAATTACCCGGGACTGGCAGCCGGTTCATGGGAAGTGGCCACGCAGAACACCAGCAACAGCGATGACCTGCTGCGGCATGTGATAGCGATCCCCGGCACAGAGCAGGGCCTGCCCGGTGACCTCATCATCTGGGCATACGGATCAGCGAACTACCCAATCAGTCACACCGCGGTCCTCATCGAAGACCGCGGTCCGATCCTTTACACGCTGTCCCAGAACAGTTCACCGGCCCGGGCTGACCTATCCGGCTACTCCGTCGAATCATCCGGCCCGGCCATCTATCAAGAACTGCCCCGCGCTGGCATCCTCGGATTCCTTAGGCCCCGCGCAACGATCACCGGGCACGCCTCCAACATCACACCAATCCCCACGTACACCGCCGATCAGCAATTCCTTGTTGACCTCGGCCTACCACTCACTTAGGAGCCACCATGACACCCCAGCCATACCCCGGAAATCAGCAAGCCCTCAAGGACGTGTGGTGGATTTTGTGCCACGAAGATGGACGTAAGTACCTCGCGGATCTCATCGGCGGCACCGCCGCGGATAAGACCCTCAACACCACATTCGACCGCAAGGGTTCTGGTGCCGCCCTTGGTGGCAAGACCAGCCTTGCAGCTGAGGTGGCATGGAAGACAGACGGCACGATTCAGACGTTAAATGCGATTGCCGCCAAAGATGATGCCAGTGTCAAGGCAATCTCGGACACGGTCAAAACGGCATTGGCTGAGGGCGTCGTCAAGGTGGACATCAGTGTCGCCAGTGCACCCGCGGAGTTGAACAAGTGACCGGCCGGCGCGTGGCGGTGTCCACGCAGGAACGGTACCCGTGGAAAGCTGTGGCGCGGACAGTGTTGCAGCTCGTGATCGGTCTAGCAGTAGCGGCCCCACTCGTGGTCGCAGCGATCACCGGAGACTCGGCAGAAGCAGCAGGAGGCGCGCTGGCAGTCTTCCTTGGCGTGTCAGCAGCAATCACCCGGCTCATGGCAGTTCCGTACGTCAACGAGCTCCTACAGCGCGTCAGGCTGGGTGCTGAGCCGAAGCCCAAGGTCGATGTGGCGGACCCCAACCTGACGGACGCTTACCACCTCGCAACCCGCGACGACGCATAAGAAAAGCCCCCACCTTCACCGGTGGGGGCTTTCGTCGTTTAAGAGCTCAGGAAGCCCGCCACGACTTAGTGTCCACAACGACACCATCCACCACAGCGAACGTATGCCGGTTCACCCTCGGAAGGCAAAACAGTAAAAGCCAAAGGGGAATCCAAAACCCAACTGTCACAACCGTCAGGATCAGCATCAACCCAACTGGGATCTTGATCTGTCCCGCCACCAACACAAGAGTGCCAGGAATATCCGACTCCACCTTATAACCAGCTTTCAGCAACGGCGCCGCAGCAGCAGAAAGGAGAGCGCGCTCATCAGCCTGTGATTCGTCCATGCGACAAGTATGCACTACCGCCTGTTACGGGCAGGTGCATAAGTAAGGCCCCCACCAAACGGTGGGGGCCTACGTCAGGGTTTGGCGATTGCAGTAGTTTCGGGTGGAGGAAACGTGAGTTCGCCCTGGCGGTACATAGGCATGACAAGTGGCACTTCGAAAACCCTAGCCGTCAAATCCGACACTGATTGTCGAATGTAAGGGATGAGCGTCATCATGGCGACCTTATTGACAAACTCCAGTATCAGGGCATCCGAGACTTCCGCCACAGTGCTGTTTTGAAGCTCGTATTCAGAAGCAACATCGACGGCTATCGCTCCGATGTCCATTTGAATTTCAGTCTTTACTCGCACTTGGAATCGATCAGAGTTATTCGACCTAGCAAAACCAAGGGTAAATAGCGGTTCTATGTCGATTCCCGACTGTGACTCTTCCACGTCAATGGCGGTATCGGAACGAGAAGCGGAAAGCTCATAGTACGAAATCCCTAGCAATTTCACTTCGTCTAGGAGGGTTCGAACGTCTGCGTCACTAACCATTTGCTCTAATCATTACTTTCGGTGATGACCAATACTCAAATCGGGCCTCGGTACGTCGAGGCATGAATACTGGAACTGAACTACTAGTTGCATAGGACCGTTTGACTATCTCGTCAAACTGGTGATCGGGATTCAAGCATGCATCCTCGACCTTATTTTCAATCCGAGCGTGGACTGCCAACGCGTAACGTCTAATTGTTGAAAGCGTCGGGTTGCTATCGTAGCGCTCAAATGCAGCCACAGTCGGCTGACTCACGCCCATACGATCTGCAATTACCTCTTGCGTCAAATCGTGAAGATGACGCATTTCAATAAGATCCCGCATGAGCTGTTCATGGCTTGCAACTAAAGCTGCTGCGCGAGCTTCAAGCATTGAGAAGTCTTCGTTCATAGATCAAACTCTATAGTCGCTTAGGGGTTGCTGCAAGCGTGTACAATGCCCCAGTTGACACCTTCACCGAGTCGATAGTAGCCAGCAGCTACTTGAATCTCAGCTGTCTGTAGATTCCACGTTTCACTTCCATCAATCACTTTTTCATGCGCGTGATGCCCAATGAAGTACTCCGGCTCCTCCGATGGCTCGGAATGATAGAGCCGAACCATGACTTCATAGTGACTTTTGGGTGTCGAGCTCGTTGCCGCATCAGTGACTGCGATCTCCTGCCATCGAATCTCATAAAGAGGCTCGACGACTGGGGTCCCTCCCACATCCTTGACCTGCTCGATTGGTTTCAGTTCGCCCTGAGTCGCGAGCGCGATCCGTCCACGAAACTCGGCTTGAATCATCGCCCTCGCGAATGGGTTCCACAGGCGGAGGCCGCTAGAAACTGCCGCCATACATTTGTCCACGGCAATTTCGATGGGATCCCTACCGTCAAGATCGATCCCGTCGAACCAATGAAACTTGACGACCGAAGTAGTCGAGCATCGAGACGGTATCGGAGATGTAGGCATAGTCGTATTGTAATCGAGAGTTCGATTGCCCGCCCATTGCCCTACTGCCGACAACGGCTACCTAGTCCACCCACAACCGACACCAATGACGCTAAAGGCTGGAGCTCCAAGTACTTCTAGCAGGCGGGGCGCTTCTATATTGCCTACCGAAGCAGCACCAAACTCACCACCCGCACACCTCCAGGCAACGTCCACATAAATCGGGCCCCTCACCTTGTTGCCAGGCTGGCTAGCAAGTTTGATAATTAATGGGTGTTGACTGTGTGGGACGAGGCCGCCAACGAACGGGGCCGTCTTGAAATTGAGCCACCAATGCCAACACAGTAAAGGTAGCCATCGACCCCGGAGCCGTTGTCGATGGCTACCCTCATGCAAGGCGGGCCCTACACCGATCTGTCGACTTCCCCAACAGCGACGGCGAGCATCACAGCCTAACCGGGATTAACTCTCACGCTGTGCCCTGGCTCTTGCATCAGGGTGATGATGGCAAATGCCGTGGAGGCGTTGAGGTCCTCAATTTCAATTTCATGGCCGTAGAAGCTATCGCAGTGCATACATGTGTAGTCAACATCCCACACCCCTGAACCATTTCGTCGGCGCCTGCTGGCACTCTCGAGAAGTATGTACTCATCGGTTTGGCAAACATTGCACCAGATATTTGAAGTGGAGTTACTGTCCATGCCTGTCACCTGATTCTCATCCGGGCGGTGCTTGGTACAAGAACTGGCACCCATCCTAGACAAGACCTCCCGACCAGTCCAACATCAATTTCCTACTTCCTGGCACTGCACTTGGATGCTAGATGTGGTCGCTTTCGGGGCGTCACGTTGATTTAGCGCTTAGGCTCAGGTCATGGATCGCTATGAGTACGAATTCCGGGTCGGGAATGCCACTGACTGGACCAACTGCGATCTCGATCTGGCGGAGTTCGAAGTTCGCCGTCGCTCCGTTGGTGACTTGGAAACGTACAAACGCGCACATACGTGAGGCCCCACCTTTTCGGGCGGGGCCTTACGTATCTACGACCGAGATACCGGTCTATTGACGTGGCTGATGGTTTTGATAGTAGTCAATGGCCGCTGGAGGAATCCGCCATGGAGAAGTCTTGCCTCCGGTCTTATAGGCGCCTTTCAACGCTTGAGTCCGGCAGTGACGATTGATCGCCTCCACCTTCTCCTCCAACATCAGGGCGACCTGTTCAGGAGTGAAAGCAAGTTTCGTTGGCGTGGGCAAGGGAGTATTTCTGATCATGACTCAAACTAACCCGAATCGACTGGCCACCAAACACTTTTACTGCCTCGGCCGCGTTCGCTGATAATGGTCGATGGCCGCCGGCGGGATGCGCCAGGGGGCTGTCTTTCCTCGGCCCGTCTTGTACGCGCCTTTCAGGGCCTGGGTGCGGCAGTGCGTGCGGACGGAGGACACCGGCTCCTGCAGCATCTCCGCAACCTGTTCCAAGGTGTAGGCGCGGATCACAATGGCTGGGCTTGTCTTCTCTGTGGTCATATTTCAAGCTAGCCCAGTACCGAGCGCGTTTGAGCGGGACTCAACCTGCGCCACACGCAACGTCTCCAAAATTTCCGGACCGAACCCTAAAATGGCTGCACATCAATTGGGCCGCCTTCGCTGAGAAGAGTGGGCGCAACTTGCTCAACTAGAAGTTGAGTTCCTTTGCGAGCGTGTCAGGGTCGGATGGGTCACACTCGGCGGTGTCCTGAATAATCTCGAGTTCCCGCTTTGCGGAGTCCTCCGACGCGGGAAGCCTCACAGGGTTACGCTTCCCGTTTTCGTCGTATTCGGGATAAGCCGTTCACACGTTTGATTCGGTAGTCATGGCCCCATCCTCCGTCGTCAGAAAGGACCATCTGGCGGTCCCACAAGGTATGCCCCACTAAGCGGAAGGGCATCTTGCGCCCAGATCTATGTCCAGATGCGAGCATATGAAGGCAAGTGCCGCGGCACTCCTTAGTCATTTTGGTGGCGAATAGTTCCACAACGGCAATTCGTCCCAGCCGGAAGGGAATCCCATGTTTTCTTCCGGCGAGATGCCTATCAGGGATGGAAACTTCAGCTTTATCTTTGTCCTCAACGTCCGCGGCCAATTGGTGCGAGCGTCCATACGGGGAACTAGATAGGCCAAAACGGCCAAGGATGGATATAGCTTTTTCGGGAATATGTGCTCAGCTATGTGGGTCAGCTCTGGGTCCACGATCGACGGGGGAAACTTGGCGATCTCGTAGTTGAGAACACGGTTCCACAACCTTGAGTGATGGGCGCAAATATTCCGGACAGTTCCAAGATTGAGCAGCCACTTGTGAAGCCTGCGACCATCGTTTACTCCCCAAGTACGAGCTATCTCATTCTGGTCGTTTCGGTTCAACAAGCTAAAGAGACGAATTACACCGCCAAAGTCCAGAACTTCTACAGCAACCCAAATAGGCAGACGCCCGTCATACTTCAGCATGTAGTGCCGAACAAAGTCCTCCGCCGCAGCTTGGCGTTTTAGACGGTCGTATCGCCGGCGCCAGTAGTCGAACATGTCACCGTCACCGTCCGGGGCCTCCCGGTTGCATGCTCGTTCATCAAGTGACTCGCGATTCAGGTAACCAAATCGGTCCCTCCGCCCCAATACATAAGCGATCTGGACCCGCAGTCCGATTTCAACCACTTTCATTGCCTCTGTGCACAGAAGCCGGAGCGAGTTGTCGAAGTCGTAAAGCTTCAAGGCGTCGGACAACTTGTATCCAGCGGAAAATTCGGCGGACCTGAATTGAATCGGCGTTTCCTCAGAGTCTCCCGGCTCCAATGGCTTCCTGAAAGGATAGGTATACGCCGACAAGCGATAATAACCCACCTTGGCTAGCGAAGACGGAGCATCGCATCCTGAACAATCGAGCCCACGCGACTCCAGGATGGCAACTTGCTCTTCGAAGGACAAATGTGGCCGGTCGTACTCAGTCATTTACTCCCCAAGGAACAAGAAAACCGACCCTTGATAGCTAAAAGCTAACAGTGGGGTCGGTGTTTATGTTGCAACCATATCAGGATTTCCAGACGTGCAACGCAACGTTTCGAAAAATCGTACGGAAGCGGCTCTACCGCTCCGGTCTCACGCTCACCAACCGACCACCTTCAGGCTGGGTTCGCTTGAGTTGCTCAAAACCGGCCGTGTAGTTCTGGCATTCGACCGCTGTGGTCTCGACGTCGCCCGTCTCGATGTTCTCGAACATTGCTGTGATGATCATGCGCCAAGGATAGGGCCTCCTACCCACTATGTTCTATGTCAGACCATGTTGGCATAATGTTCTAGTGAATAAGTTCGATGCAGACAACAACAAGATCCTGATGGCGATCATTGATGCCGAGACCCGCCACCCGAAACCATCCGACGGGCCGACTAAGCGCTTCCCGATTTGGAACAAACCCCTGGTGAAGGTCAACACGATCTACGGCCACGCTTTTGGCTACACGCACTCTTACGGGCTCATTGGCTGGTGGGACAACACCGGTAAACACCACATGGAATGGTTCCCCGCCGACCTTATTCAGCGGGTCAAGCGGGCCGATTGGAACGGCACTGACAATGAGGGGCCAATAAGCTAGCGTGGACGCATGTTGCGCTGGGATATCTCGTTGCACCCGTCGTGGGACCGCATGTACAAGTCGGGCATGACCGTGCGTGAGATCTCCGATATGACGGGCCGGCCGCTCTCGACCGTGCACCGACACCTGCAGGTCAGGCAAATCTACGATGATGAGATCCGATCTATCCATGATGCAGCCAACGCGGCACGCGACCCAGGCTGGCCCACCACACATTGGCAGCGTCGATACAAAGCCACCCAAATCTTCCTTGCAACAAACGGCAGGATACCTACCTCCAGTGAAGATGATGCAGACGAAGCCACGTTGGCCCGGTGGGTTGCCCACCAGCGCGCCCTGCATATCCGTGGAGAACTGCCCGACATTCAGATAACGCTCATGGACATGCTGCCTGGCTGGACATATCGGGAGCCCTCAGTGAATCGGGACGAGCACTGGCGAGAACGCCTCGCAGACCTACTAGCATTCGTCACGGAGACAGGTACGCTCCCCCGATACAAGCGCTACGACAGCGAACACGAGCATAGCCTCGGGGTTTGGCTGCACACCCAACACCAACGCCGGGCAGAAGGGCGCCTAAAGCAATGGCGACTTGAAGCCCTCAACGAAGCGCTGCCCGGTTGGCGAAGCAAGATGTGACTTGACGCAATCCGTACTATTCTCGGTAGGATCGTGATTGCCCCTGGCCGACATCACGGAAGGTACAAATCTTCATGAAACCGTCTCCCCAGACTTACGCCACAGCACAGGAAATGGCTGCAAAGTACCGCATCTCCACCCACACCGTTCGCAGCAGGGCGGCTGGTGGGCAATGGCCATGCGATCGCATCGGCAGACTCTATCGTTTCTCCCCTGAGCAGCAAGAAGAGATCGCACAAATCGTCAAGGAGGGTCGACGGCCAGCATATGACGGCAATCGCATCGCCGCAGCGCTGCGGCAGCTCTCCGAGCAGGGCGCTCGTCGAAACTTATAGCTTCGTTGTACGCTTTGAATTCGTCTCGAAGGCTCGACCTGCCTCTCCTCGTAATCGGGCTGCATGGTATGTTCCACCAGCTCTTTCGAGTTGCTTCAGCGCCCTTTCCAGCAGGTTGGCCAGGCGAATGTTGTCTTGCCGCACACGGTCGAGCTCAGACCATCTGTCGAGCGCTACTTCACCACACCATCCACGAATGACATTCCATGCAAGCTTTTGTGTTTCGTACTCTGGCCATGGATGATCAATGGTTTGATGCGCCATTGGTCGGACAGCCGCGTAATAAGTAGTCTGCTGCGCTACGGAATTCCATTCCTTGGCATCTCGGTCAACCATGTCAAGCACGATTCCCGGGTCGATTTTCGCCTTAGCTATTGCGACAGTTCGCATCGCTGGCCACGGCAAATACAAGTATCCCCCGTCTTCAAAGCACGCATCGCCGGTCAGGTCTGTGACTGAGATTTGCACATGGTCCGCGAGGATCACCGCATCTCCTACACGCAAAATTCCATGATTGTGATCTGACGCTATCGTTACGTCAATCGATTCAGATATGATGAGCCCTGCTGCCAACAGGTGGCTATCCTGAGCCTCAGCGACTCGACTCTTGGCCTCAGCAAACCGCTGCTCACGGTCAAGAAATTCGCGTCTCTGCGCCCACAAGACCTTCAGTTGCTGGCGATTTACCCATTGAATTTCACCCGCATTAGGACCGTCCTCGAACTGAACGCGAACCTTTCGGTTTCCGCTCTGTGAGACCACCTTCAGGACGGATACTTCCTCAAACGGGCGGCTTGCCCTGCGATAAGCCCACCGCTCACCTTCAGCTATCGGTGCCATTGCCATTCGAGCAGCCTAGCGGTGTCAGCTGCTGAAGGGTAGGGGCGGCAGGAACATCGAAATCTATTCCACCGGCCGATACATCGCATTCGGCACACCGATGGGGGACTTGCTGCCACTCGTCACCGAATTGCCGGCGGGAGCAACTCCAACGGCAGTGCCGTGCGATAGCGTTCTGGAAGACTGACTAACTACGACAAAGGGACGCCACGGAAACCGACGAAGCTAAAGTACTGGGCAAACAGATCAGCACAGACATCTATACCTCTGGACACCCGGCGGTCAGCAGCATGGACTACCAATGGTGGCTAGAAGAGTTGACGTCTCATGCCGTAGCGGTATTCGGATCCAGAAAAGTCTTGTACATCAGCAACGACATAACCCCAGAAATAGACGATGAAGAGTCTAGTCAAGCGACCTGCATTTTCATCTCCGAAACATTGTTACTAGTGGCCACTGTGGACTTTGCAAGCAGAAGCGCAGAAAGCAAGATTCACCGTGTCCAGGACATCAATGGGCTGACAGTATCGGACGTGCCAAATCTATTTGACATGAGAATGGACCGATTCCCCGAAGAGCTCAAGATCAAGTTCACGCTCCCTGGGGACATCAATATCTCAATGCCCTTGACTACTTCGCCGCAGAGCTACCAGCGCCGGGATGTTGCAATGATCCTGCCAGTTCTCGTGGCAGGGTGTGAGTACTCGGGGCAAGCACCAAGCTAAATTTCGCGTGAGGTCCAGCGCCAACAGAAGGGCCCTCACCTCGCGGTGGGGGCCCTTCTGTTTACGTGGGCACAATCCAGCCGCAGGCCAACTACTCCGGCCGGTGATTTAGGATCAATGGCATGAACTTGGATATGGTGCGAGTCGAAAAACCTAAACTGGCCTACAACTTGGAAGAGGCTGCGGAAGCCACTGGTTACAGCGTCAGCACGCTCCGCATATCCATGCGGCGCAACGACCTTATAGCCAGCTACGCAAACTCCAAGCCGGTCATCTTGGCCGATGAGCTGAGGGACTGGCTTAAATCACTGCCCACCGAACCCAGAGGCGGGTACTCTCCATTAAGCCAGCTCGAGGATGACATACCGGGCTGGCCGGGGCCGCCGGAGCGAGACCCCGCAAGTGCTTCGGCGGCGACGGAACAGCCTGCCAAAGCAATCTTCCGCACTCTGGAGGAAGCGGCCCCCGAGGTTGGCGTGAGTAAGTCAGCCCTCCGGCAATACTGCAAGGAATCGGGCATATTCACCCTGATCGGCAAGAGGCGAATCATGCTGCACGAGGATGACATCGCCCGACTCGTGGTGTGGATCCGGGAGCAAAAAGACAAGGCCGATGAGTGGTGGACCGATCCAAAAGACGACCCCTTCGCATAGTCTCCAGTCCGCAAACAGTCCGCAAGAGGTTCATTTCAGGGCAGTTTCAGCCAATGACTGACAACCACATAGAGCCCTAGATCACGCGGTGAACAGCAGTTCTCAACCTCACTCAATTACCCTTGGGGACTTCGAGCTCTACTACGGCTGCTAAGCCCCTGCATTAAATAGTGAGGGACCGGAACTTGAAGTTCCGGTCCCTCACTATTTAATACTCAGCCTATTTGTCGAAGACGTCGTTGGCTGCGTCCTTGACGTGCTCGCCGGCCTGCTTGGCTTTTGCCGCAGCTTGCTCGGCCGCACCGTCGGCTTGAAGTTTCTCATTGTCGGTTGCACCGCCAACACTTTCCTTGACCTTACCGGCCACTTCCTGCGCCTTGTTGCTGATCTTATCTCCGAGTCCCATGGGGACCTCCTTCAATATGAATCCAACGGGTAACAGTTTCGACGCTACGTACCTAGCCTGAGTATTTCCTGTATAAACGGCAGATTGAATGCTTCACGAGGTGTCTAGCGCTTCCCGTACTTCTTGTGGACTGCCTGCTTGGTCACGCCCAGGCACAGCGCAATGGCCTCCCAGGAGAGCCCCGCTGCCCGCGCGCGTGCCACCATCTCCGACTCGGTGCGGGCGAGTTCCCTACGGGCCGCCACCACGGCGTAGAGGGCCTCTGCCGGGCCCATGGCGTCCATATTGCCAACCAATGTTTTCATGACAACCCCTTTCAGCGTCAACAATAGTTGACATTGCATGAGTCGTCAACACATGTTGACGCATGTTCGACCGAGCCTTTAGAAGGCCTTGAACATAATATGCTGCGCCCCGGAACGGCTACCCAGATAGCGTCCATGGTCCACGAATCCGGCTTTCAGGTACGCCGAACGGGCCACGGTGTTGCGCTCATTGACGCCCAGCACTACGCCCTTGGCCGGCAGTTGGAGCTCCTGCACCAACTCCTTGGCAAGTTCGACGGCGGCCAGGGTGGCCGCCCTGCCGTACCCCAGACCCTGGTGGCGGTGATCCACCAGGAAGCCGCGCAGCAGGACCGCACCATCTGCGTCCGGCCACCCGGCATCGGTAGCGGCGTCAACGTGCAGTATGCCCATGCCGATAACTGACGCCTGCTGTGCGTCTGGGGCAATCCCGGAGGGAACGATCGCGAAGGGATGGCGCCCGGGATCCTCGAGCCCGCACTGCACCATCTGCACCGGGTCCCCGACAAATGCGTCTTGCCCAGGCGCCAATTCAAGCAGGCCAATGCCGGTCCGAAGCTCGACGAGCTGAGATGTCGGGGCCTGCCGCAATGGCAGCAGCACCACTGTTGAGGAAGAATTCGTCATGCGAAAAGCCTAGCGGCAGGCTGTGACACCCGGAGCCTGGAGCAACTCGGAGGACACGGACAGCTTTCAGAAGATGGACCACCCAGTCAGGGTGGTGAACGCGTCAAGGGCGGCGACTCCGGCCACGGAATTGCCATTGGGGCCCAAGGCAGGACCCCACACCGTAATGGAGCAGCGTCCGGGCACGGTGGCCACGATGCCGCCGCCCACTCCGCTCTTGCCTGGAAGGCCCACGCGGTAGGCGAACTCCCCCGCGGCGTCGTAGGTGCCGCACGTCAGCATCACGGCGTTGACACGTTTGCTTTGGTTGGGGGTCAGGAAGGGTGTGCCGCCGGCTGACACACCATGCCGGGCCAGGAACAACGAGGCCTTGGCCAGATCCTCGCAGCTCATTTCAAGTGCGGACTGGTTGAAATAGTTTTCCAAGACAAGCTCTACGGGATTTTCCAAATTTCCGTAGCTGGCCAGTAGGTGCGCCATGGACGCGTTCCGGTGCCCGTGGTCCGCCTCCGAAGCGGCAACGACCAAATCCACATCAACGGCGGGGTTGCCGGATTCACGACGCAAAAGACCCCGCACCGAGCCGGCCGCATCGCCCGTCAGGGTCAACAACCTGTCCGTCACCACCAGGGCGCCTGCATTGATGAACGGGTTACGCGGAATTCCGCGGTCGGCCTCGAGCTGAATCATGGAGTTGAAAGGTGTTCCGGACGGTTCCCGGAATACGCGCTTCCAGATGGAGTCGTAGTCGTAGGACATGACCAGGGCCAAGGAAAAGACCTTGGAAATACTCTGGATCGAAAAGGGCGTGCGCCAATCGCCCGCCCCGTAAACGCTGCCGTCAGCCATGGCAACACACATGCCAAAATTGTCCGGCGACACCTCTCCCAAACTGGGAATGTAGGCGGCCACCTCACCTGTGCGACACAGTGGCGCAACCGTGTCTGCAATCTCGTTCAGGATTCCCTGCAGGTCCTTCATGTGTGCTCCCAACTGAAGTCAAACGCCGTCGTTCTTAACCCGAAAAAGGGGGCGACCAGCGCTCTGCCGGCCACCCCCTGTCGTGTTGCTAGAGTACCTTCGCCAGGAATTCCTGCAGGCGCGGCTGCTGGGCATTGGTGAAGATGGCCTCGGGAGTGCCTTCCTCGCAAATGTATCCACCGTCCATGAAGATCACGCGGTCGGCCACTTCACGGGCGAAGCCCATCTCGTGGGTAACCACCACCATGGTCATGCCTTCTGCGGCGAGGTCACGGATAACCTGCAGCACCTCGCCCACCATTTCGGGGTCAAGGGCGCTCGTGGCCTCATCAAAGAGCATGATGCCGGGGTTCATGGCCAGCGCACGGGCAATCGCCACGCGCTGCTTCTGACCACCGGAGAGCGACGCCGGGCGGGCGTCGGCCTTCTCTGCCAGGCCCACACGATTGAGCAGCTCCATGGCTTTGGCCCGGGCTGCAGCCTTGTCCAGCTTCTTCAGCTCCACAGGGGCCAGCATGATGTTCTGGATGACGCTCATGTGCGGGAACAGGTTGAAGTGCTGGAACACCATGCCAATGTTCTGGCGCACGGTGTTCAGGTCAACCTTGGCATCTGTCAGGTCAAAACCGTTGACCGTGACTGTACCTGCCGTGATGTCCTCGAGTTTGTTCAGGCAGCGCAGGAACGTTGACTTTCCCGAACCTGACGGGCCGATGACACACACAACCTCGCCCTCGGCAATGTCAACATCAAGGCCCTTGAGGACCTCGTTGGAACCAAAGGACTTCTTAAGTTCGCGGACGCTGATTTTCGCGTTCTTCTCAATTGCGTTTGCGCTCATTTGTTGAACTTCCTGTCCAAGACGTTGGAGAGCTGGGTCAAGATGGTGATCACGATGAAGTACAGCGCGGCCACGATCAGCAGGGTTTCACCGGTGCGGAAGTTGGAGGCGTAGATCTGCTGCCCCTGGTACGTCAGTTCCGCGAAGCCAATGACGGCCAGCAAGGAGGTGTCCTTCAAGGTGATAACAAACTGGTTGATGAACGACGGCGTCATGATCTTGATTGCCTGCGGCACCACTACACGGCGCATGGAGGTGACGTACCCCAGGCCCAGGCTGCGGCTGGCTTCGAGCTGGCCGGAATCCACGGATTGAATGCCGCCACGGACAATCTCCGTCATGTACGCACCAGCGTTCAGGCTCAGTGTGAGAACGCCGGCCGTGAGGACGTCCAGCGGCTGGCCCGTCATCTGGGGCAGGCCGAAGTAGAAGAAGAACGCCTGAACCAGCAGCGGCGTGCCACGGAAGATGGCGACGTAGATGGTGGCAATGGCGCGCAGGACCTTGTTTTCGGCCACCTTGAAAAAGCCGAAGAGCACACCCAGAACCAAGGCAATGGCCAAGGAAAGGGCCGTGGCGACCAAGGTCAACCAGAGGCCCTTCATCAGCGCCGGGAAGCTGTCCTTGACGAGCTGGAAGAAGCCGCTCTGCTCCTGGACCTCGGACTTGGCGAGGTACTTGTCCAGGATCGCCTGGTATTCGCCATTGCCCTTCAGCGCGGTCAGACCATCGTTGAAGGCTGTCAGCAGTTCCTGGTTTTGCCCCTTGTTGACGGCAAAGCCGTAGGAGCTGCCCTGTTCCTTCTCGGTGACGATCTTCAGGCCGTTGTTTTGGCTCACGCCGTATGCAAGTACGGGGTAGTCGTCGAACACGGCCACGGAGTTGCCGGCCTTGACGTCGTCGTACATGGTGGCCGAATCGGCCAGTGCCTTGACGGTGAAGCCGTACTGGTCCTTGATGGAGTTGGCGAAGGTCTCGCCTTCGCTGCCGCGCTTGGCGGTGACGGTCTTGCCGGCCAGGTCGGTGTAGGACTTGATATCCCCGTTGTTCTTGCCCACGGCCATCTGCACGCCGGAGTCAAAGTACGGATCCGAGAAGTCAAAGATGTTCTTGCGCTCGTCCGTGATGGACATACCGGCAATGACACCGGCTACCTGGTTGGACTGCAGAGCCTGCAACGCGGCATCAAAGCCGAGTGACTTGATGTCCACTTCAAAGCCCTGCTGCTTGGCAATCGCCTTAAGCAGGTCCATGTCAATGCCGACCAGTTCGCCACTGCCGTCGCGGAATTCAAACGGAGCAAACGTGGTGTCGGTGGCAATGGAAAATTTCTTGCCGGAGACATCGGTGGCCTGCACGGCACCCTGCACAGTGTGGCCCTCTGACGCTGGGGCGGGCGCACTCAACGCTGAGGCGCCGCCAATCCCAAACGCCATAAAAACGACCGTAAAAAAGGCGGCGAGAGCGGCAAAAGAGCCGCCCCTGCGCCGCCGTATGGGCGGAATCCTCAGCATAAAATTTTCCTCACAAAGGTGTTGCGCCCCTGTGGGGCGATTGAAGTACCCCTTGACGTTACAGCGTTTGGCCCGATGACGCGAGACGTGACCGGGCGCGAACAGCAGCACGTACCTCCACAGCCAAGTCATTCCACACCTTAGGATGGGGCGCAACGGTAGGCTGAATGTGGCCCGCATTACGCCGACGCCGTTTACCTTCAAAGCAACTCTGCCCAGAAAGAAGCGAATGGACAAGCCCAACGTCATCTTGATTTGCGTCGACGAATGGCGCGGAGACTGCCTCGGTGCGGAGGGCCACCCATACGTCCAAACCCCAAATCTGGATGAGCTGGCCGGCAGGGGTGCACGTTTCCGCCATGCCTACTCTGCCACCCCCACGTGCGTACCGGCACGCGTGGCCCTGTTCACCGGTCAGTCGCAGGAGCGGCACGGCCGGGTTGGCTATGAGGAAGGGGTGCCGTTCGACGCCGTCCATCCCGTTACGCTGCAGGGCGAGTTCCGCAAGGCCGGCTACCAGACGCAGGCCATCGGCAAGCTGCATGTTTATCCGGAGCGCTCCCGCGTGGGTTTTGACGACGTCATCCTGCACGACGGCTTCCTGCACCACGCCCGGAAGGAGCATCGCCGGGACTTCAAGTTCTTTGATGACTACGTGCCCTGGCTGCGCCGCCAGCCCGGAGTCAGCGCCGACGAGGAATACCTGGACAACGGTGTTGGCTGCAATTCCACTGTGGCGAGGCCCTGGGACAAGGCCGAGCGCCTGCACCCCACGGCGTGGGCCGGCAGCCAGGCCGTTGAGTGGCTGTACCGCCGCGACCCCACCCGCCCCTTCTTCCTGTACCTGTCCTTCCACCGCCCGCACGCGCCCTACGATCCGCCGGTCTGGGCCATGGACATGTACCTGGACCTGCCGGCGTTCCGGCGGCGGGTGGGCGACTGGGAGCACCATTACGAATCGGTGCGCCGGGACGGCTACCACCAGCTTTCGTTCGGCACGCTGCCGGAGGCCGTGACCCACCGGGCAAGGTCCGGCTACTACGGGCTCATGACGCAGATTGACCACCAGCTCATGCGCGTGTTTGAGGCGCTGGCCGAGTTTGGCCTGGCCGATGACACTGTCATCGCGTTTACCTCAGACCATGGCGAGATGATGGGCGACCACGATTTCTACCGCAAGGCGGTGGGCTACGAGGGCTCGGCGCGCGTGCCGCTGATTGTGGCCCCCGCGCCGCGGGACGCGGACGCCGTCAGCGGCGCGGTGGTGGATGAGGTGGTGGAGCTGCGCGACATCATGCCCACGCTCCTGGAGCTTGCCGGGGTTCCGGTGCCGGAGAGCTGCGACGGGAAATCGCTGCTCCGGTTTGTGCGCGACTCCCCCGCCGATGCCCCCGAGCCTGACCCGTGGCGGGAGTGGCTGCACGGCGAGCATGTGTACTTTGGACAGTCGCTGCAGTGGGTCACCGACGGTCATGTGAAATACCTCTGGGCTTCGGAGTGGGGCAGCGAGGAACTTTTTGACCTCGATGCCGACCCGGATGAGTTTCACAATCTCGTTCCCCTGCCCGAGCATGCCGAGCTCCTGAAGCTTTGGAAGGGCCGGCTCATCTCAGACCTCACCGGGCGTGAGGAAGGATTCGTGCGCGACGGCGAACTCGTGGTGGGGGCACCCGTGGTCACCATGCTCTCCAACGCGCGCACCCTCGCCGGGGCTGCTCAGCCGTAGAAGAGGCGCTCGAATACCGCTCGGGCGCGCCGGGTCACACCCAGATAGTCTTCTTCAAAAGCCGTGGCGCTGCCGGGCTCGTGCCCGCACCAACGCGCAACGGCCTCGAGGTCGCGTCGGGCCGAGGGCAAAAGATCAGAGGACTTGCCGGTCCACATGACGTTGGCGTTGCGGATTTTTCCGGCCAGCCGCCACGCGCATTCAAGGATCTCGGCGTCAGCCTCATCAATGAGCCCCAAGTCCTTTGCCGCGTGCAGTGCCGGCAGAGTTGCCGTGGTGCGCAATTCCGGATGGGCGTGCGCGTGTTGGAGCTGCAGCAGCTGGACCAACCATTCAACGTCGCTAAGCCCGCCGCGACCCAGCTTGACGTGCCGGGCGGGGTCGGCGCCGCGCGGGAGCCGCTCGGATTCCATCCGGGCCTTGATGCGCTTAATTTCCATCAGCTCGTCCTCGGACAACACCCTTGGATAACGGATGGGATCTGCCATGGCAATGAATGCCTCTGCCAGGGTGTCGGATCCAGCCATAGGAAGTGCCCTTAGAAGGGCTTGAGCCTCCCAAGCCGAGGACCAGCGGGCGTAGTACTCCCGGTATGCTTCCAGGGATCGCACCAGTGGCCCGCTGCGCCCTTCGGGTCGCAGGTCCGCGTCAACGCTCAGCACCCGCTCTGCCTGAATGGCCGGACGGACAGGGGCCGTAAGAAGCGCTGTCAGCTTCTGGACAATCGCCATGGCCTGCGCGGTGGCAGCTTCTTGCTGGTGCTCTGGCAGCCCCGGAACCGGCTGGTGGACAAACAAAACGTCCGCATCCGATCCGTACCCGATTTCGCGTCCGCCCTGGCGACCCATGGCCACAACCAGCACGTGGGTCAGGGGTTCTTTCCCTGCGTAAATTTCTTCTTCGGCCACCATGAGGGCGCCGAGGACCGCGGCCCTGTCGGCGTCGCTCAATGCCTTGGAAACTTCGTCCTGCTCCAGGAGCCCGCTGCTGTCAGCAATTCCGATCCGCAAGATTTCCCGCTGCCGCAGGAGCCTGATGAGCCGGATGGCCTCGCTGCCCTCGGGGTGGCGGGAGAGTTTGGACTGAATTTCTGTCCATTGCGATTCAAAACTCACCGGTTCCAGTTCCTTGGAGTTGCCCAGCCACGCCGTGGCTTCGGGGGAAACTTCCAGGAGGTCACTGACCAGGCGGGAGCTTGAGAGCAGATGGCAGAGCCGCTCGGCGGCGGCCTGGTGATCGCGCAGCATGCCCAGGTACCAATGCGAGGTGCCCAGGGCGTCGCTGACACGCCGGAAGGCGAGCAATCCTGCGTCGGGATCAACGCCGTCGGCCAGCCAACCGAGCAGGACCGGCAGCAACTGCCGTTGCAGGGCGGCACGCCGGGAGACGCCGGCCGTGAGCGCCTCGATGTGGCGGGTGGCGCCCACGGCGTCTCGGTAGCCCAAGGCGGCCAGCCGAGCCCGTGCAGCATCCGTGGTCAGCGCCGCGTCTTCTGCGCTGAGATGGGCTGCTGTGGCCAGGATGGGGCGGTAGAAAATTTGCTCGTGCAAGGAACTCACGGAGCGCTTGACCTTGGCCCAGTCCGCCAGGAGCGAGTCCGCGCTTGGGCGCTTCAGGCTCAGCGGCCCTTCAAGGGAGCGCGCCAAGGCACGCAACTGCTCCGGCGCCTTGGGCATCGTGTGAGTTCGGCGCATTTGCACCAGCTGAATCCTGTGCTCAAGAACTCGCAGGTACGTATAGTGGGTGCGCAACAGCGCAGCGTCGGTGCGGCCAATGTATCCGGCCCTCGTCAGGGCATCAATAGCCCCCGTGGTGGCCCGAATTCGGATGCTGGGATCGTTCTTCCCATGAACCAGCTGAAGCAGCTGAACCGTGAATTCCACATCGCGAAGCCCGCCCTTGCCCAGCTTGATCTGGCGGTCTGCATCAGCGTCTCGGATATTGGCCTTAACACGACGGCGCATGGCCTGGACGGATTCGACGAAGCCCTCGCGCTCCGAGGACGCCCAGATGAGCGGTGCCACGGCCTGTTCGAAGGCGGCACCCAGGGCCGCATCTCCTGCAATCGTGCGCGCCTTCAGGAGGGCTTGGAACTCCCAGCTCTGCGCCCAGCGGTGATAATAGGCCAGATAGGAGTCCAGTGTCCGCACCAACTGGCCATCTTTGCCCTCGGGCCGCAAGTTGGCGTCAACCTCCCACAGTCCGGGTTCGCGTTCGGGAGCATAGATGGCCCGTGAGAGGGCCGCGGCCATCGCGCTGCCGATCCGCACCAGCTCACCTTCCTCCAATGAAGGAGCACCCGAGGCGGGATCCAGCACGGGCTCCACAACGTACATGACGTCCACATCGGAAATGTAGTTGAGCTCGCGCGCACCGCACTTGCCCATACCCAACACGGCAAAACGAACGGCCGACACTTTATCCGCACCGTGGGCCTCGCCAACTTCGGTGCGCGCCACTGCCAGGGCGGCCTCAACGGCAGCCGCGGCAAGATCGGCCAGTTCCGCACCAACCACCGGCATCACAGACTGCGGTGACGCGGCGCCAAGATCACGCACTGCCAATTCACAAAGGTGCCTGCGGTAGCGGCTGCGCAAAGCCACCCGCCCCGCTGTACCCGTCAGTTGGGCCGTGGGCATGCCCGCGGCCGGGTCGGCGCCAACAGCACGCAACAAGGACGCCCTCAGTACGTGCGCATTGGCGGCGACCGGCTCGGGAGAAGGCGCCACATCCAACACATCCAAATGTTCCGGATGGCGCATGAGGAACTCGGCCAATGCCTCCGAGGCTCCCAGAAGCCGGAACAAGGATTCATTGGAGACGCGGCGCCCACTACCAGGGTCCACCACGCTCAACCGGCTGGCAGCCTCGGGCACGGCACTGAGCAATCTGACCAGGGATTGCAGGGCAAGGTCCGGGTTGTCAGCTACCGCGAGGGCGTCCAATAATTCGATTTGGTCCAGGCCGGCAAGTTCGGAGAAACCCAGAAACCGCTCGCTGGTTTCTAGGTCGGAGAAACCACGGGAAATGAGGGTGCGGGTCAACGAACTCATAGTGGTGTTTAGAGCACTCCCAAATAGCGGTTGATCTCGTACGGGGTGACCTGCAGGCGGTAATCCTGCCATTCTGCGCGCTTGTTTCGAAGGAAGTTCTCAAAGACCTGCTCACCCAAGATCTCAGGCATGAGTTCGGATTCTTCCATTTGACGCACGGCGTCATGAAGGCTTGAAGGCAGGGGGTCGTGACCCAGCAGTCGGCGTTCTCCGCTCGTCAGGGCACTAATGTCTTCAACGGCGGCGGCGGGAAGTTCGTAACCTTCCTCGATGCCCTTCAAGCCCGCACCAAGCAGCACGGCGTAGGCCAGGTATGGGTTGGCGGCCGAATCGATGCCGCGGTATTCCAAACGCGCGGCTTGTCCCTTGCCGGGCTTGTACAGCGGCACGCGCATGAGTGCCGAACGGTTGTTATGTCCCCAGGAGAGGTAGCTGGGAGCTTCTCCCCCACCCCAGAGGCGCTTGTAGGAGTTTACAAACTGGTTCGTGACGGCCGTGAACTCAGGTGCATGCTTGAGGATTCCTGCCATGAACTGGCGGGCCGTCGCGGACAGCTGATACTCGGCACCGGGCTCATGGAAAGCGTTGGTGTCTCCCTCAAACAAGGAGAAGTGGGTGTGCATGCCCGAGCCCGGGTGATCGGAAAACGGCTTCGGCATGAACGTGGCGTAGGTGCCCTGCTGGATGGCCACTTCGCGGATCACGGTACGGAAGGTCATGATGTTGTCTGCTGTTTGCAGGGCATCGGCGTACCGCAGGTCAATTTCGTTTTGGCCCGGACCACCTTCATGGTGGCTGAATTCCACCGAGATGCCCACGTCTTCAAGCATCGTGACGGCAGTGCGCCTAAAATCCTGGGCAACTCCGCCGGGAACGTGGTCAAAGTAGCCTGCCTGATCCACCGGTACCGGGATGCCGTCCGGTCCAGGCTTGTCGGATTTCAGCAGGTAAAACTCAATCTCGGGGTGCGTGTAGCAGGTGAAACCCATGTCTGCGGCCTTGGCAAGGGTCCGCTTGAGAACGTTACGGGGATCGGCCGAGGAGGGTTCGCCGTCGGGAGTCAAAATGTCGCAGAACATGCGCGAGGTCTGCTCGGACTTGCCGTTGCCGCGCCACGGCAGGATCTGGAAGGTGGAGGGGTCCGGCTGCGCCAGCATGTCAGACTCAAAAATTCGGGCCAGGCCTTCAATGGCTGAGCCGTCAAAGCCCAGCCCCTCCTCGAACGCACCCTCGACTTCTGCCGGGGCCAACGCCACCGATTTAAGACTGCCAACCACGTCCGTGAACCAGAGACGCACAAACCGCACGTCGCGCTCTTCAATGGTGCGCAGCACAAATTCCTGCTGACGGTTCATGTACGTGCCTCTTCCCTTGACGCCCCGCCCCAACACCGATTGCGGGCAGGCAAGTCGGTAGGTTTGCGGGCAGTTGTGTTCCCTGCAGTGATCACTCTACTAAGTCCTGCGCCACCGTTTGCCCAAATCGGGCCAAGACTCGTAATAAGGTGGATGCATGGCACCCACAAGTACCCCTGAATCCACCGCGAAGTCCTCCAGCGTGACTGATTCCGCAGAGCTCGCGGCACCCTATGGCAATGGCGCCACATCCACCGCCCATACGCCTGCACATCCGGCAAGCACCGCGATTCCAGCCACCGTGCACAAGGTTCGCACCCACCATCTACTGGCAGCCAAGCGGGCTGGTGAGAAGTTTGCCATGCTCACTGCCTACGATCAGTACACGGCACAAATTTTTGACGAGGCCGGCATTGAGGTCCTGCTGGTAGGCGACTCTGCGTCCAACAATGTTCTTGGCAACGAAACCTCCCTGCCCATCACGCTGGATGAAATGATCATCTTTTCCCGTGCAGTGACGGCTGGCACCAAGCGTGCCCTCGTTGTGGCCGATCTTCCCTTCGGCAGCTATGAACAATCGCCGGAACAGGCCATCGCCTCATCGGTGCGGCTCATGAAAGAGGGCCTCGTTCACGCAGTCAAAATGGAAGGTGGCGCCTACTACGCCCCCACTGTGAAGGCAATGACTCAGGCCGGCATCCCTGTCATGGCCCACATTGGCTTCACTCCGCAAAGCGAACACATGTTGGGCGGCTACCGTGTGCAGGGCCGCGGCGAGATGGCCCAGGCCATGGTTGACGACGCCGTTGCGCTGGTTGACGCTGGCGCGTTCGCCGTGCTGATGGAGATGGTTCCAGCCGACACGGCCGCCGCCGTGGACGCTGCCATTGCGGTGCCCACGGTAGGAATTGGGGCCGGCAACAGCACCACGGCCCAGGTGCTGGTCTGGCAGGACATGGCCGGATTGCGCACAGGGAGAATCGCCAAGTTCGTCAAGCAGTACGCACAAATGCGCACCGTCCTCTCTGACGCCGCGGCAGAGTTCGCCGACGAGGTGCGCTCCGGAACCTTCCCCGGCCCGGAACACACCTTCTAATCCCCAACTCCGCCCCAAGGTCAGCCGCTGGCGCGTCTGACCTTGGGGCCCCTCGGAGTTGTGGGCCCAAAACGAATCAGGCATCTTCGTCGTCGGCAGCATCCAGTGCGTCTGCTGCTTCGTTGCGCTCCCGCACCTTGGCGAGGGCTTGCTCGGCTTCGGCACGAGTCTCATAAGGCCCAATCAGGGACTTCCACCCTGACTGCGCGTCTTTTTCAACTTCGTGAGTTTCTACGTTGTACCAGTATTGTGCCATGGTGTGCTCCGCCTGTGTTCGCCAACTAGCCCCGTGAAGAGCCCTGTCAACGCCCATCATAGGCTCGCCCCGAAGCTCCTCGCGGCACCGTTCGCACAAAACTTATAAGATGGAAGCATGTCTTCAACAGCAACCACTGCACCTCTCGGCAAGCTCGTTCCCGGAATCATCAGCCCTGAGCTAGCGGTCCCCTTCTCCATCCCCCGCCCAGAATATGTGGGCAAAGCAGGTCCGGCGCCTTTCAAGGGCTCCGAGGTCAAGGACGCCGAAACCTTGGAGAAGATCCGCGTCTCCTCCAAGATTGCAGCTCAAGCCATTGTGGAAGTGGGCAAGCACATTGTCCCCGGCGTCACCACGGATGCCCTGGACCGGATCGGGCACGAGTTTCTGCTCGACAACAAGGCCTATCCCTCAACGCTTGGCTACAGGGGTTTCCGAAAGTCCCTCTGCTCCTCCATCAATGAGGTCATCTGCCACGGCATTCCGGACACCACCGTTGTTGAAGATGGGGACATCATCAACATTGACATCACGGCGTTCAAAAATGGCGTCCATGGCGACACGAACTGGACGTTCACGGTGGGTAATGTTGACGAGGAATCGCGCCTGTTGGTGGAACGCACCCAGGAATCGCTCAGACGGGCTATTCGAGCCGTCGCGCCGGGCCGCGAGATCAACGTCATTGGGCGCACCATCGAGTCCTATGCCAAGCGATTTGGCTACGGCGTGGTTCGCGATTTCACTGGCCACGGTGTCGGCGAGGCCTTCCACACCGGCCTGATTATTCCGCACTATGACGCGGCGCCCGCCTACAACACGGTCATGGAAGAGGGCATGGTGTTCACGATCGAACCCATGCTCACCCTGGGCGTCATCGAATGGGACATGTGGGCAGATGACTGGACCGTCGTCACCCGCGATCGCAAGCGGACAGCCCAGTTTGAACACACCATGGTTGTGACGGCCACAGGCGCAGAAGTCCTCACCCTGCCGTAACTCTTGATGCCCGGCGGTGCGATGCCGCAGTGAGCTGCAGTACACTACCAAGGGCGCCCGCCTGCCGTGGGCATCCCCTTTCAGTCTTGCCCCCTTCTACTCTTCAGGAGCCTGCATGTCTAAGAAGCACTCATCCGCCAGCACCGTCATTGGCATCGATATTGGCGGTACGGGCATCAAGGGTGGGATCGTTGACTTGGACAGCGGAGAGGTCTTGGGCGATCGTTACCGGATCCCCACACCCACTCCGTCCACGCCGCAGGCAGTGGCAAAGGTTGTCAAGGAGATCGTCGATGAGCTCATGACGCGCCCGCATGCTCCGAAGGAAGATGCGCCCGTTGGCATCACCTTCCCGGCCATCATCGCCCATGGCATCTCGCTCTCGGCAGCCAACGTGGACCAGTCCTGGATCAACGCCGACGTCGATGACATCTTCACGAAGGAACTGGGCCGCGACGTCCAGGTCATGAACGACGCCGACGCCGCCGGCCTGGCCGAAGCCCGCTACGGCGCCGGCAAGGACGTCAAGGGCACCGTCCTGGTCATCACCTTGGGAACCGGCATCGGCTCCGCCTTCATCTTCAACGGCAAGCTCATCCCCAACGTTGAGCTTGGCCACCTGGAACTGGACGGCTTCGACGCCGAAACCAAGGCCTCTGCCAGCGCCCGCGAACGCGATGACATCAGCTGGGACGAATACGCTGTCCGCCTGCAGCGCTACTTCTCCCATGTGGAATTCCTCTTCTCCCCCGAGTTGTTCATCATTGGTGGCGGCATTTCCAAGCGCAGCGAGGATTACCTGCCGCAGCTGAAGCTTCGGACCAAGATCACTACGGCTGAGCTGAAGAACAATGCGGGAATTGTTGGTGGTGCCTTGCAGGCCGCCGTTCACTTCAAGCTGACGAAGTAAGAGACCCCCTGGCGAAAATGTCCACTCATCAGGGCGTGGCCATCATCACCGGTGCCAGCCGGGGCATCGGCGCAGCCACGGCCGTCCTGGCGGGCAACGCCGGATATTCGGTGGTGGTCAATTTCAGCGCGGATGCCGACGGCGCGGCCAGGGTTGTTGAGCAGATCAAGAACGACGGCGGGACCGCCGTGGCCGTGCAGGGGGACGTGAGTGACCCCAACGCTGTCCTCAGCCTGTTCGATGCAGCACAAGCCTTGGGGCCGGTAACAGCGGTGGTCAACAATGCCGGGATCACCGGCGACATCATCGGCAACCTTGTGGATGTCTCAGCAGAGACCATCAACCGGGTGCTGGAGGTCAATGTAGCGGGGACAATGTTCATGTGTCAGGAAGCAATTCGCCGCATGTCGATCCTCTCCGGCGGCAAGGGCGGATCGATCGTGAACCTCTCCTCCACGGCCGTGAAGGCCGGCTCGCCCGGCACCTGGGTGCACTACGCGGCGTCAAAAGGCGCCGTGGATGTCCTGACGGTGGGTCTTGCCACAGAGGCCGCCCCGCATGGCATCCGGGTCAACGCGGTGTCGCCCGGCATAACCAACACCGGACTGCACGCGGCCGCTGGCATGCCAGGGCGGGTGGAGGGCGTCAAACACCTCATCCCGTTAGGTCGCGGTGGTGAACCAGCGGAGGTTGCCGCTGCCGTGTTGTGGCTGTTGGGCACGGAGGCTTCCTACATCACGGGTGCCATTCTGCCCGTCGCCGGCGGGCGATAACGCCAGCTGCGCTAGTCCCCGGCAACCCGAACGGCGGCCTTGTCGCTGCGCAGCTGGGCGATGGACGCCTCAAAGTCTTCCAGCGATTCAAAAGCCTGGTAGACGCTGGCGAACCGCAGGTACGCCACCAGGTCCAAACGCCGCAAGGGGGCCAGAATCGCCAGGCCAACATCGTTGGCTTCAATTTCCGCCGCACCGCTGGCACGAATGGACTCTTCAACTTCCTGCGCAAGTTTAGCCAAGTCATCGTCGGTGACGGGACGCCCCTGGCAGGCCTTGCGGACGCCGCTGATGACCTTGCTGCGGCTGAAGGGCTCGGCAACCCCGGACCGTTTGCTGACCGTGAGACTTGCCGTTTCAACAGTGCTGAAGCGACGTCCGCACTCGGTGCACTGACGGCGCCGACGGATCGATGAGCCGTCGTCGGAAAGTCGTGAATCAACAACCCGTGAATCGGGATTGCGGCAAAACGGGCAGTACATGCTGATCCCTTCGAGTGTTGGTGCTCACCAGTCTAAGGTGAGAAATTCCCAAACAATAATCGCTACCACAAGAGCGCCCCCGCGACAAGGGCATTTGCCAAAGTTAGGCGAAGCGGACGGCGACCGCATCGCCATGGGCCGGCAGGCCCTCGGCCTTGGAGAGCGTGATGACGTGTTGGGCCACCTGCTCCAGCGCATCTTTGTTGTAGTTGATCACTTGAACGGCACGCAGGAAGGTGGTGACGTTCAAGCCGGAGGAAAAAGCCGCCGTGCCACTGGTGGGCAGCACGTGGTTGGATCCCGCGCAGTAGTCACCCAGGCTAACGGGGCTGTAGTCGCCCACAAAAATGGCACCCGCATTGGTGATCCGCGCCGCGACCGCGCTGGCATTCTCGGTGACAACTTCCAAGTGCTCGGCCGCATACGCGTTGCAGACCGCGACACCCTGATCCAGATCATCCACCAGCACAATCCCCGACTGCGGGCCACCCAGGGCTGCCTCAACGCGTTCCCGGTGCGCGGTACGCGCAACCTGCACACGTAGTTCGTTCTCGACGGCGTCAGCCAGCTCGGGTGACGACGTCACCAGCACAGAAGCCGCGTTGGGATCGTGCTCGGCCTGGCTGATGAGATCGGCGGCCACGAAGGCCGGGTTGGCGCTGTGGTCTGCCAGGACGGCAATCTCGGTTGCCCCTGCCTCGGAGTCAATGCCAACTACACCCTTGACTAGGCGCTTGGCCGTGGCCACGAAAATGTTGCCGGGACCTGTTACAACGTCAACCGGCTCGATGGCATCGCCTGCACCGTTGGCGCTGCTGCCGGCTGCCACACCGTAAGCGAAGGCAACAATGGCCTGCGCGCCGCCCATGGCGTACACCTCGTCAATACCCAGCAGGGCGGCCGCCGCCAGCACCGTGAGATCGGGCAGGCCGCCAAACTCCTTTTGCGGCGGGGAGGCCAGAGCCACGGAGCCAACTCCGGCTGCCAAGGCCGGAACAACGTTCATGATGACAGATGACGGATACGCTGCTAGTCCGCCGGGTACGTAAAGGCCCACGCGGCGCACCGGAATCCAGTGCGAGGAAACAACGGCACCGCTGGCAACCGGGAAGTCCACGTTGGCCGGTTTCTGGGCCTGCGCGAATGCTTTGGCGCGGGAAATCGATTCCTCCAGGGCGGCCCGTACCTGCGGGTCCAGGGCTTCCAGAGCCTGGGCGAGTGCCTCGGCGGGGACCCGGGGGTGTTCTTGTGTGACGCCGTCGAACTTCAGGGCGAGCTCTGCGAGTGCGGCATGGCCGCGGCCCCGGACGTCGGCAATGATGCCGTGCACAGCTGTCTCGGCCGTGGTCACCGTTGACTGGGCCGTCCGGGGGACGGCGCTTTTCAATTCGGCGAGGCCAAGGGTGCGTCCGCGCAGATCGGTGCGGTGCAGCTTTGCGAAGCCAGTTGCACTGGACGGGGCGGTGGACACGGAAGTTTCAAGGTTGTTCACCCGTGTAAGTTTACCCGTTGGCCCCGGCCGTGGTGTGCAGCGTCTCATCTGTTGATGGCACGTAAGCGAAGGAGACAAGACTCCAGATAAAGACCACGAGCGAGCTCACCAGCGGCCACACCAGCAGTACCGGCCCTGAACGTAGCGAGAACACAATGCTGGGGTTGGGCATATTGTCCGGCGGCGTTTGAAAGAGGTCACCCGCGAATACACCCACTCGCCACGCAATGATGGAACCGGCCACACCGGAGAGTGCAAGGACAAGAACGGACAATGAACGCAATGGCCCTCCCCCGGTCTTGACTCGCACACGCCGCCGGCGCATGGTCAACACGCCGGAAACGATCCCAGCAACGAGCAACAGCGTCCCCAGGACAGCATCTCGGGGCAGCCACGTGGTGGCGTCGGTGCCTTGGCCGTAAAAAGCACCGCCGGGCGCCGCCAGCCACCACAGGACTCCGGCACAAGCACCTACGATGGCGGCGCTGGACAGCCCGCGGCGCCAGAGGGCACGCGACTCGTTGCGGGTGCCCTCTTCCGGAACGCCGGCCGGGCGCAGAAGTTCTTGCTCAGTCATGGCTCAACCGTATCCTGACGCATCAGCCTTCCAGGCACGTCGGACCCAAAAGGACCTTGAGATCGCCAAACAATGCGGGTGTGGGATTGACGCGGTGATGAAGGGGTAGTTTCATGACCTTCACGGAACGGGTGCCGGCCAGGTGCATCTTGACCTCGGTGTTGCCGCGGTGATCGCCCAAGACGTTCTTCAGGGCCAGCAGCACCTGCTCGTTGGCCTTGTGCTCGGGCATGGAGATGACCAGCGGACCGGACAAGCCTTCGCTGAGGTCGGGAACACTCAACTCCATGGCATTCAAGGTGATGGCGCCGTCGTCGCGCTTTTGCAGCCGGCCCTTGACCACCACGATAAGGTCCTCGGCGAGCACGTTGGCGATGGGTCCGTAGGTCTGGCCAAAGAACATGACCTCGATGGAGCCGCCCAGGTCCTCGACCTCGCAGCGCGCGTAAGGGTTGCCGCTGCTCTTGGCGATGCGGCGCTGCAGGTTGGTGATCATGCCGGAAATCGTGATGATGTGCCCGTCCTGGGGGCCGTCGTCGCCGAGCACCTGCGTGATGGACATGTCCGCGTTCTGGCTTAGGATGCCTTCAAGACCGCGCAGCGGGTGGTCGGAGACGTACAGTCCCAGCATGTCGCGCTCAAACGCCAGCTTGTCCTTCTTCTCCCACTCGGGCAGGTCCGGGATTTCGGTGATCAAGGCGGTCTCGGGTTCGGCGTCCCCGCCCAGGCCGGCAAAGAGGTCAAACTGGCCCACGGCCTCGTTGCGCTTGATGGTGATGACGGAGTCCACGGCTTCTTCGTGGATCATGGCCAGGGCGCGGCGGGCGTGGCCCAGCGAGTCAAAGGCGCCAGCCTTAATGAGGGACTCAATGGTGCGCTTGTTGCATACCACGGCCGGAACCTTCATGAGGAAGTCTGAGAAGTTCTCGAAGTTTCCGCGTTCCAGCCGCGATTCAACCAGCCCGTTGACCACGTTGGCACCAACGTTGCGGATGGCCCCCATGCCAAAGCGGATGTCTGTGCCTACCGGGGTGAAGTTCAAGGCGGATTCATTGACGTCCGGAGCCAACACGGTGATGCCCATGTGACGGCACTCGTTCAAGTACAGTGCCAGCTTGTCCTTGTCATCGCCAACGCTTGTCAGCAGGGCAGCCATGTATTCGGCCGGGTAGTGCGCCTTGAGATACGCCGTCCAGTAGCTGATGACGCCGTAGGCGGCCGAGTGGGCCTTGTTGAAGGCATAGTCGGAGAAGGGCAACAGGATGGCCCACAAGGTCTTAACGGCCTCGTCGGTGTAGCCATTGTCCAGCATGCCTTGGTGGAAGCCCGCATACTGCTTGTCGAGCTCGGATTTCTTCTTCTTACCCATGGCGCGGCGCAAAATATCAGCCCGGCCCAGCGAGTAGCCGGCCAGCTTCTGCGCGATGGACATGACCTGCTCCTGGTACACGATCAACCCGTAGGTGCCGCCCAGGATTTCTGCGAGTGGTTCCTCAAGCGTGGGGTGGATGGGGGTGATGGGCTGGAGCCCGTTCTTGCGCAGGGCATAGTTGGTGTGTGAATCGGCACCCATGGGGCCGGGCCGATACAGGGCCAGGACGGCGGAGATGTCTTCAAAGTTGTCAGGGCGCATGAGCTTGAGCAGGGACCGCATGGGTCCGCCGTCGAGCTGGAAAACACCCAGCGTGTCACCGCGGGCCATGAGCTCGTAGGAGGCGGCGTCGTCGTACTCCAGACCCTCCAGGTCCAGTTCAAAGCCCTTGTTGGCCTTGATGTTCTCCAGTGCGTCGGTGATGATGGTGAGGTTTCGCAACCCCAAAAAGTCCATCTTGATCAGGCCAAGGCCCTCACTGGTGGGGTAATCGAACTGGGTGATGACCTGGCCGTCTTGGATGCGGCGCATGATCGGGATGACGTCGATGATGGGATCCGAGCTCATGATCACACCGGCCGCGTGCACGCCCCACTGACGCTTGAGCCCCTCCAGGCCCTTGGACAGCTCAAAGACCTTGGCGGCTTCGGGATCCGTGTTGATCAAGTTGCGGAAATCCGCAGCCTCGCTGTAGCGCTTGGCCTCGGGGTTTTCAATGTCGTTGAGCAGGATGTCCTTGGCCATGACGGCCGGCGGCAGCGCCTTGGTCAGCATTTCACCCATGCTGAAGGGGTGGCCCAGCACGCGCGAGGAGTCCTTCAACGCCTGCTTGGTCTTGATGCTGCCGTACGTGACGATCATGGCGACGCGCTCATCGCCGTACTTCTCGGTCACGTACTTGATGACCTCATGGCGGCGACGATCATCGAAGTCCACGTCAAAGTCAGGCATGGAGACACGTTCCGGGTTCAGGAACCGCTCAAAGATCAGGCCGTGGCGCAGCGGGTCAAGGTCGGTGATGCGCATGGCATAGGCCACCATGGAGCCGGCACCTGAACCACGTCCCGGGCCCACCCGGATGCCGTTGTCCTTGGACCAGTTGATGAAGTCGGCCACCACCAGGAAGTAGCCCGGGAAGCCCATCTTGATGATGACATCAAGCTCATAGTCCGCCTGCTTGCGCACGGCGTCCGGGATTCCACCCGGGTACCTGAAGCGCAGGCCGGTATCCACTTCCTTGACCAGCCAGGAGGTCTCGTCCTCACCCGGCGGGCAGGGGAACTTGGGCATGTAGTTGGCGTTGGTGTTGAAGGAAACGTCGCAGCGCTCGGCAATCAGCAGCGTGTTGTCGCAGGCTTCGGGCAGCTCCGAGAACAGCTGGCGCATTTCCGCCGGCGACTTGAGGTAGTAGCCGCTGCCGCTGAACGCAAAACGCTTGCCACCCTCGTCATAGGTGGGCTCGGTCAGGGTCGACGCCGACTGCAGGGCCAGCAGGGCCTCGTGCGCCTTGGCGTCGTGCTCGTGCGTGTAGTGGAGGTCGTTGGTGGCCACCAACGGGATTTCCAGTTCCCGGGCAAGGCGCAGCAGGTCTTTGGTGACCCGGCGCTCAATGTCCAGGCCGTGGTCCATGAGCTCGCAGAAGTAGTTCTCTTTGCCGAAGATGTCCTGGAATTCCGACGCCGCAGCCTTGGCCTCGTTGTACTGGCCCAGGCGGAGCCTTGTCTGCACTTCACCCGAGGGGCAGCCGGTGGTGGCAATGAGCCCCGAGTGGTACTCATTGAGCAGTTCCCGGTCCAGGCGTGGATACTTGCCCATGGGCGAATCCAGGGAGCCCAAGGAGGAGGCCCTAAACAGGTTGCGCATGCCTTGGTTGTTGTAGCTCAGCAGCGTCATGTGCGTGTAGAAACCACCGCCGGAGACGTCGTCCTTGCGCTGGCTCTCATCCGTACGCCACTTGACCCTGGTCTTGTCGGTGCGGGCGGTGCCCGGGGTGACATACGCTTCAACGCCGATGATCGGCTTGATGCCGGCGTCGGTGGCCTTCTTCCAAAAATCAAAGGCCCCGAAGAGGTACCCATGATCCGTGGTGGCCAAGGCCGGCATGTCAAGGCGCTTGGCCTCGTCAAACAGTTCGGTTAAGCGCGCCGCACCATCCAGCATGGAGTATTCGGTGTGCGTATGGAGATGGACAAAACTGTCAGTCGATGAGCTAGCCACCGAACCATTCTAGTGCGCAAAAAATGCAACACCACCCCGACGCGGGCATCGAGGTGGTGTGTGCTGCAATGCTTTACTGTGCGCTAGTGTTCGCCGCGGAGATGATCCAGTGCGTAGTTCAGGTCCTGCGGGTACGGGCTGGTGACCATGACCGGCTCCCCCGATGACGGATGCGTGAAGCCGAGCTTGTGCGCGTGCAACCACTGCCGGGTCAGGCCAAGTTCGGCCGCCAGGGTGGGGTCAGCCCCGTAGGTGAGGTCACCCGCGCAGGGGTGCCGCAGGGCCGAGAAATGGACGCGAATCTGGTGGGTGCGGCCGGTCTCAAGGTGCACCTCAACGAGGGAAGCCTTCCCAAAAGCTTCAAGGACCTCATAGTGGGTGATCGACGGGCGACCATCCTCGATCACGGCAAAACGCCAATCGTAACCGGGGTGGCGGCCGATGGGTGCATCGATGGTGCCAGCGAGCGGGTCGGGCAGCCCCTGGACCACCGCGTGATACACCTTCTCCACGGTCCGTTCACGGAAAGCCTGCTTGAGCACGGTGTAAGCGTATTCGGTCTTCGCCACCACCATGGCCCCGGAGGTACCCACGTCCAGGCGGTGGACAATGCCTACCCGTTCCTGCGCGCCCGAGGTGGAAATACGGAATCCGGCAGCGGCGAGGCCACCAACCACTGTGGGCCCAACCCATCCCGGTGAAGGGTGCGCAGCAACGCCAACAGGCTTGTCAACCACCACGAAGTCATCGTCATCGAGCAAGATATTTAAGCCATCAACGGGCTCCACAACTACTTCCAGCGGGTCACGGCGCTCGGGAATTGTCACCTGAACGCTGGCCCCCGCCTTGAATTTCTCGCTCTTTCCCAGGACCACCCCGTCCTGGCGAACGTTGCCTTCGGCGCACAGCAGTGCCGCGGCGGAACGTGAGATGCCAAGCAAGGCTGCCAAACCGGCGTCGGCCCGGCTCCCTGCAACATCTTCGGGCACGGTAAAAGTTTCAGTCATTTTCGGTTTCCTCTGCCGCAGCTTTTGCATCCTCTTGCTTGATCCCATTCATGGGCACGCCCAGCAGTGTCAGCAGGCAGATCGTGATCACGCCACCCACCACAGCCATGTCGGCCATGTTGAAAATGGCAAAGTTGGGGAAGGAAATGAAGTCAACCACGTGCCCCATCGCAAACGACGGCGGACGGAACAGGCGGTCGGTCAGGTTGCCCAAGGCGCCGCCGAGCACCAATCCAAGACCGACTCCCCACCAGGCCGAACCAATGCGTCGGGACATGACAATGATCGCAACGGACACGGCGGCCATAATCAAGGTGAAGAACCAGGTGAAGTTTTCACCGATGGAGAAGGCCGCCCCGGAATTGCGAATGAAGTACCACTGCAAGATTCCTGGAATGACGGGCGTGGTTTGACCTTCAATCATGGTGGAGGTGACCCACCACTTGGTCAATTGGTCGCACACATAGGCAAAGGCGGCGCAGCCCAGCCACAGCAACCAAAACGTTCGACGGCGAAGTATGGACGGTGCCGCCGGGCCCTGCAAAGAGTTCTCGCTCATGGTGCTTTCATTTGTTTTTGGACAAAAAAGTATTGGTCAATTAAAAAAGCCGGTGGAACAAGTTTCCTTGCACCACCGGCTTTTAGATCTTGGCTTAGGATTCCGAGTTACCCTCGGCGAAATCCGGTGCTGCCACCGAACCGCGTGCATCCAAGTCGCGGAGCTGACCTTCAATGTAGGTCTTCAGACGTGAGCGGTAATCCCGCTCGAATCCGCGCAACTGCTCAACCTTGCGCTCAAGCACTGAACGCTGCTGCTCCAGGGCACCGAGCGTCTTGCGGCTCTTCTCCTGTGCATCGTTGACCAGCGTGCTGGCCTCGATCTGCGCTTCGGCAATGATCTTGTCGCGCTGCTCCACACCTGCGTTGACGTATTCGTCGTGCAGACGCTGGGCCAGGGCGATAACGCCTGTGGCCGACTCTGCCGAGTTGGCGGGAACAGCAGCTGCTGCCGGAGCAGCCGCAACAACGGGCGCTTCCTTGACAACTGGCTTGGTCTCAACGACGGGCTCCGGCTCAACGACGGGCTCGGGCTTGACCGGCTCCTTGACAGCTTCGGCTTCCTTGGTCAACAGCGGTGCTGCTGCGGCGGGGGCTGCTGCGGAGTTGGATCCACCATCGGCGAGCTGCTTGCGCAGGTCATCGTTTTCTTGGTGCAAGCGGCGAAGCTCTACGACGATCTCGTCAAGAAAATCGTCGACTTCGTCCTGGTCGTAGCCTTCACGGAACTTCGTTGGCTGGAACCGCTTGTTGACAACGTCTTCTGGCGTAAGCGCCATTTAGTCACCTCATTGGTTTTAGTAAGTCTGGTCTTGACCGAAGTCGTCCAGACTACGGTGCCGAATACAAATCTAGCGATCTGCACTGGGGTCTATCGCTTTTTACAATATAACTTTTCGTCGATGAAAACGAACGACGCGGCTCTAATTGACAAAACTTTTTGTGACACTCATCCCAATACCTACTGTGACAAGCAACAAAATGAAGCCTATATCCAACGCTATGGAGCCAATTCGCAGTGGTGGAATCATGGCGCGCAACTTGCGCAATGGAGGGTCGGTGAGCCGGTAAACAAAGGATGCGCTGATCAGGGCCGCACCCTTGGGCCGCCAGTCACGAGCGAACACCTGGACCCAGTCAAACACCATGCGCAGCAGCAGGGTCAAGAAGTACAGGAGTAACAACAGATAGAGAAGGGCTACGACAATTGTCACGCGAGTGCACACAATCCTTAGACGGTGGAAATTCAAACGGAATTACGTAAGTTCAAGAATAGACCAAAGCCCGGACACACAGTGTCCGGGCAGCGGTAAATAAGCGGCAGGCGCAAGCGCTTGGGTGTGCGGAGCCTTTGTGGCCCCGCCTGGCTAGCTCTGGTTGAAGAAGCTTGCCTGCGTGTCCGAGAGCTTCTTGTCGTCACCAAGCACCTCGATGTACGACGGCGAGAGCAGGAACACCTTGTTGGTCACGCGCTCAATCGAGCCACGCAGACCAAACACCAGGCCGGCCGAGAAGTCAACGAGACGCTTGGCGTCCGCCTCACCCATGTCGGTGACGTTCATGATGACAGGGATGCCGTCCCGGAAGCTTTCACCAATGATTTTTGCGTCATTGTATGACCGTGGGTGGACGGTGGTGATCTGGCGCAAACTTTCAGCCTCTTCCCGATTTGATGCGGCACGCTTGATGGGGGTCACCGGAGCCCGGTATTCGTCGTCGCCCGCTTTAGGAGCTGCGGCTTCCACGACGGGAGCAGGCGCCGCCGCCGGCTCGCGCTCAATAGTTTGGGCGTATTCTTCGTCTTTTTGGAATGACGGAGCATGCTCAGCGTCATAGTGCTCGTCACCGTCGGCGAGTCCAAGAAAGATCATTGTCTTGCGCATAGCGCCAGCCATGGTTGCTCCTCATTTGTCTGCAAAGCACAAAAAACTTCACCGGTAGCTTGTGCGGTACTTCTGCGTTGTTGCCAACAGTCAAAACGCTACAGTACAGGCGGACGGGGGCCGAGTATATCGGAACCGACACGCAGGTGTGTCGCTCCCACCGCCATGGCCGCTTCCAAGTCATGGCTCATGCCCGCCGAGATTCCCGTGGCCCCGGGATGGTTGGCGATCAGCGCCGCGGATACCTGCGCCAACAACTCGAAGGCCGGTTCGGGCGCCACGCCGAGCGGCGCCACGGCCATGACGCCGGCAAGATCCAAGCCGGCGGTCCCGGCTATCAGTTCAGCCAGGGGAGCAATATCCTGCGGCGCCACCCCTCCCCTGCCGCTGTGGCTTGCCACCTGGGCCTGCGCCAATCCCGGATATGGCTCGCTGAGGTCGACCTGGATGAAACACTCCATGTTGCTCCGGCCACTTTCCTGTTGCGTGACAGCCATGGCTTTGCCCAGCGACTTCACGAGTGAGGCCCTGTCAATCGAGTGAACCGAGTGCGCATAGCTGGCTACCGACTTGGCCTTGTTGCTTTGCAGCTGTCCAATGAAGTGCCATCGTAGAACTGCATCCGCAACGTCAACGGCCTTGGCCGCAGCTTCCTGGTCTCGGTTTTCGCCGACGTCGGCAACCCCCAGGGAACGCAAGCGCAGCACGTCAGCTGCGGGGTGGAACTTGGTCACCACAATCAGTGTGGGCTGAGATCTATTTCCGGCAGCGACCTCGATGCGCTGGCGGACCGCCGCGAGGCGAGCTGCCAATTCTTGGGTTCTGGCATCGTGCAGAGTCATTGCGTGGGATTACTTTCGTTTGGTTGCTGGTGGTGGCTGCCAGGCTGTGCGGTGACAAAACCGATGAAACGCCCTTCGCTTTCGCCATCCCGCTGGGAGCGGCGATGGGAGAAATAGCGCGAATCCTCCAGAGTGCACACACCGGAAGCATGCGCGGTGGCGCCGTTGGCAGCCAGCTGTTCCATGACGGCCGCCGGAAGGTCAAGGGCCGGGGTTCCCCACGAGGTGGTCGAGTAAGCTGCCGGGACAACTTCGGCCACCGCCGCGCGCATGGTTTCGGGCACTTCATAGCAGCTGCCGCATACGCTCGGCCCAAGCCAGGCTTCATAGGCAACCGCACCCTCCAGACGCATTTGCTCCATGACGGCTGAGATGACTTCCTTCTCCACTCCGGGCCGCCCTGCGTGAGCCACGGCAACAATGGAGCGTCCCGATGGAAGATCTCCCACCAAGACAACGGGGACGCAATCTGCCACCATGACGGCAAGTCCGCCACCCGAACCAATACCAGGTGAAGTGACCATGGCATCGACAGTTGGCGCGGACTCCCCCGTGGCCACTGCCTCGCCTGCGGAAATAACGGCCACCTCGGCACCATGAACCTGATTCATATATGCCAGCACGGGCGCGGAGCCTGCAGAGGTGCCCGCATGGTGGGCCAGCCGCGCTTCCACGGCCGCCCTTCGTTCGGCAACGTTCCGGGCGTCGTCACCAACATGAAAGGCCAGGTTGCCTGCTGTGGTGTCGGTAAATCCGATCCATATTCCGGGACGGACCTGCTCTGAACTCCACATACAAACAACCTGACCAATCACGCGCCGCGGGACGATCGCTGCGGCTAAGGGATGTACTTCCTGGTGCCGAAAGGCTACTTCAGGAAGTCGGGGACATCCAGATCGTCGGAGCGGTGACCCGTCAGATCTGGTTCCACAATGGCAGGCAGCTCCACATCAAAGCCACCGTCAGCCGGAACGCTGGAGCCCGAGTGCTGGCCCCACTGGTTCAGGTTGGTCACGGTTGCACTGGCCGGAACAGCGGCCGGAGCCGGGGGCACTACTGCGGCAACCGGCTCGGCGGCTGCCTGCTCGGATTCCGGAGCGTCAAAACCGGCGGCAATAACCGTGACGCGAACTTCGTCGCCCAGGGCGTCATCAATGACTGCACCGAAGATGATGTTGGCTTCGGGGTGGGCCACTTCCTGGACCAGGCGGGCGGCCTCGTTGATCTCAAACAGACCAAGGTCGGAACCACCCTGGACGGACAACAGCACACCGTGGGCGCCGTCGATGGAAGCCTCAAGCAACGGCGAAGCAATGGCAAGCTCGGCGGCCTTGACCGCACGGTCCTCGCCACGAGCCGAACCAATACCCATGAGGGCCGAACCGGCACCCTGCATGACGGACTTGACGTCGGCAAAGTCAAGGTTGATCAAACCGGGGGTGGTGATGAGATCGGTGATGCCCTGAACACCAGAGAGCAGAACCTGGTCAGCGGAGCGGAAGGCATCCATGACCGAGACGTTGCGGTCGCTGATGGACAGCAAGCGGTCGTTGGGAATCACGATGAGGGTGTCAACCTCGTCGCGGAGGGCTTCGATGCCCGAGTCTGCGCTGGAGGCGCGGCGGCGGCCTTCGAAGGTGAAGGGACGGGTGACAACACCGATGGTCAAGGCACCCAGACTGCGGGCAATGCGGGCGACGACGGGCGCACCACCAGTTCCGGTACCGCCACCCTCGCCTGCCGTCACGAAGACCATGTCGGCCCCGCGCAGGACTTCCTCAATCTCTTCCTGGTGATCCTCGGCAGCCTGGCGGCCAACATCCGGGTTTGCGCCTGCGCCAAGCCCGCGTGTCAGCTCGCGGCCAACATCAAGCTTGACATCGGCGTCGCTCATCAACAGTGCTTGTGCGTCGGTGTTGATGGCGATAAATTCAACGCCGCGCAAACCCACGTCAATCATGCGGTTCACTGCATTTACGCCGCCACCGCCGATACCGACGACTTTGATGACTGCCAAGTAATTCTGGGGTGCTGCCACGTTAGGTGTCCCTTGTTCGTATGTTGCTTCGAAGATCAAAAATTGCTGCTGCCAAAGGCCCCGGCTCCTTTTCAAGGCGCCGGCGTCGATCTCCGGAACAACCTTGAAGTGTTGCTTGAAACTTTAATAGCTTAACCCTCAAGTTGAAGGTTATAGTTATGTCAACTAACTCTTATGAGTGACGCTATGGCCCAACCACGCCGCATGCAATGACCACTGCCGCGTGTCGCCGTAATCCGCCAAAAAAGACGTCACACCCACTTTACCGACTGCCACGGTGCGCGGAGCGCCACCGCGCCTCATCGTGACTTAATCCACGTCATCATGTCACCGTGTCACCGGATGGCGGGGGGCACTGACGTCGAAGACCTTGGCGGGAACCGGGGCGGGCTTTCCAGGCTCGGCTGTGGGCATGGGCGCCGTGAGCAAAGCCTCAAGCACCTGCGCCTTGAGCTCCATGTCGCTGGCGTTGCCCCAAACAACACTTCGGCCGTCGGCCAGTGCCAGTTCCACTGCATCCGGAGACTTCGCCGTTGCGTTGGCCAGTTGCGAAAGGATCGACTGGGGAAGATTGGCCAGAACCGCTGTCATGGCCTGGAATGTGTCCTGGCCAATCGCGGCAGTGCCGCCGTCAATTAACGGCAACAACGCCGAGGCCGGGTCCTTGGTTGACCCGAGTTGAACACCGTCCTGGTCCACCAGAAGATAGTCCTCACCATTTTTTAGCAGGGCAACGGGGACCCGCTCCACAATGTGAACCACGAGTGTTGACGGGGGCCGCGCCTCGATACTGGAACTCTTGACCTGAACAACGGTGCCAAGGAGTTCCTGGACCTCCGACTCCCTGATCTGTGGCAGTGGCTTGTTAATGAGGGGCGCTACAGCCAATTGCAGGGTGCCTTCGCCCACGAGCTTCTGGCCGTCGAAGACCACTGTCCGCACACCCAATACCGGAGAGAACATGGCCATGCCCATGACGAGAGCCAAGACTGCCGCCACACCTGCGACCGAGTACAGGATGTTTCGGCGACGGCGCTTGTGTTCAGGCATCGGGAAGGCCAGCACAGTGGCGCCGCCATCCCCTGACTCCTTCACCGGCGCATCAGTTTGAGCCGGCGCAGCCTTCGCCCCGGCCTTTTTCTGCTTCGGTTCTGTTTTTTCCTTGATCCGTGACGCACCCGGCCTGGGCACAGAGAACTTCCGCGCGGCAGGCTTTTCATCGGGTACATCCGTCAGTGGCGCTACAGATACCTTCGAACTCGTGCTGCGGACAGCGGCGCTGGATGAATCAGACTCGCCAGCGGGCGTTTCGGAGATTCCTGGGCGCGTCTTTATCACGCGGGGCTTGCGTGCTTCAGCCATGATTGTCTCTGCTCAGCGCGGCAACCAGTGCCGGGCCGAACTCTGTGACGTCACCGGCACCGATCGTCAAGATGATGTCGCCAGCGGTGGCACGGTCGGCAAGACTCTGCACGGCCGCGGCACTATCGGGGGCGTAGCCGGTGGGCCGGTGCAGCTGGCTCGTAATCAGTTCGCTGGTAACCCCGGCTATGGGATCTTCGCGTGCGGGGTAAATATCCAACACGGCCACGGTGTCGGCCAAATCCAGGGCCTGTGCAAATTCGGCTGCAAATTCTTGGGTTCGCGAGAACAAGTGCGGTTGAAACAGGACATGCACCTTGTGGTCGCCAGCCACGGTCCGGGCGGCGTTGAGAGCTGCCGTCACTTCGGTTGGGTGATGGGCGTAGTCGTCGTAGACGTTGACGCCCCGGCCCTCTCCCTTGGCTTCAAATCTGCGGGCAGCTCCACTGAAGTTGGCCAGCGCCATCAGGGCCGCTTCCACATCAACACCCAGGGCCACCGCCACTGCTACCGCCGCACCGGCGTTGCTGAGGTTGTGGTTGCCTGGCACCTTCAGTCGCAGGGTCAAGGGGGTCTCCCCCAGGCCCGGCAGCAGTCCCTCACGGAAGGCTAGGGCAGCGGTGCTGGCGAGTCCGTCGTGGATGCCGGGCATCAAGCGAATATCCGCCCCCTCGGTGAAGCCGTAGCTGAGGCAACGGGTACCGGCAGCAGCCGCCTGGGCAGCCAAGGCGGCCGATCCGGCGTCGTCGGCGCAGGCCACCAGCGTCCCGCCCTCCGGAATCAGCGCAGCAAATTGCTCGAAAGCGGCGTAGACGGCCTCGGGCGTTCCATAGTGGTCAAGGTGGTCGGCTTCAAGGTTGGTGACCACGGCAATGGTGGGCCTGTAGTTCAGGAAGGAGGCATCGGATTCGTCTGCCTCGGCAACAAAGACGCCAGCCTCGCCGTGACCGGCATTGACCCCTAGCCCCTGGACTGTGCCACCAACAGCAAAGGAAGCGTCCACGCCGGCGCCCTTGAGCATCACGGTGATCATGGACGTGGTGGTGGTCTTGCCGTGTGTTCCTGCAACGGCAACCACTGTGTCCCCTGCCATGGCTGCTGCCAGCGCCTGCGAACGGTGCAAAACTCGAAGGCCGGCTGCACGGGCGGCGGCCAGCTCGGGGTTGCTCTCCCTGATCGCGGTGGAGACCACAACTGTGTCTGCTCCGGATACATTGTGAGCGCTCTGAGTGATGTGCACGATCGCGCCGAGCTCACCCAGCTCGGTCAGACCGGCGGATTCCTTCGCGTCCGATCCGCTGACAGCCACACCCTGGCCCAACATGATCCGGGCAACGGCCGACATGCCGGCTCCGCCCATGCCGATGAAGTGGACACGGCCAAGTTCGGCGAGTGTCGGTGGAATATAGGCCACAGCGGTTGTTTCCTCAGTACTAGATTTTTCTGTCATGGACGTCAGTTCCCGCTGGCGGCAAGAACCATGCCGGCCATGCTTTCGGCGGCATCACGAATGCCAAGCACGGCGGCGGACTCACCCATAAGGGCCAGCTTGGGCGCATCCAGACACAGGGGAATCACGTTCTCGGCGATCCATCGTGCGTCCAGCTCGGCGTCGGACACAAGCAACGCGGCCCCGGCGGCCACGAGTCCGGCCGCATTGCGGGCCTGCTCACCGTTGCCCACCGGCAACGGAACGAAGACGGCTGGCAGGCCAACGGCCGCAACCTCTGACACAGTCCCGGCACCGGATCGGCACAGGAGCAGATCCGCTGCCGCATAGACGTCTTCCATGCCGTCAACGTACTCAACCTGGCGGTACAGCGGCCCGGTCAGCGGCTCGCCGTCGGACCCCGGCACGGACTTACCCTTGCCGGTGATGTGCAAGGTCTGGATGCCGGCGGCGGCGAGGGCCTCCAGCGACGCAGCTATAGCCTTATTGATGCGGAGCGCACCGAGGGATCCGCCCGTGACGATCAGCGCTGGCAGCTCAGCGTCCAGCCCCAAGCGATCACGGGCTGCGGCGCGGGACGCTTTCCGATCCAGGGTGGCCACGGCCTTTCGCATGGGCATGCCCACGAGGTGCGCATGGCGAATCTTCGTGGCTTCAAAGGCCGTACCCACAAAGGTGGTGTACCTGGCCCCGACCTGATTGGCGAGACCTGCCTTGGTATTGGCTTCATGAATCACAATGGGTACGCCCAGTGACTTGGCGGCAAGGTACATGGGAGTACACACGTAGCCGCCCACCCCTACCAAAACGTCCGCCTTGGCCTCGCGCAAAATAGCCTTCGCCGCCAAGATCGCCCGGCGCATGCGAACGGGCAGCTTCAGCAGGTCAACCGAGGGCTTCCGGGGAAGCGGAATTCGTTCAATGAAGGCCAGCTCAAACCCGGCGGCCGGCACGAGTTGGGTTTCCAATCCGTCGCGGGTGCCTACCGCCAGGATGGCAGCATCGGGGTTCGTCTGCCTGATCGCGTGGGCGATGGCCAGCAGGGGGCTGACGTGTCCGGCCGAGCCTCCCCGGCCAACACCACAGACAACGGCGAGTCTAAGTTCTGTGTCATGAAGTCTTCAGGGTGCTTTCTGGCTCAGTTCGGGAAAAGGACAGGACGACGCCGATGGCCGCGAGAACCATGACGAGCGCAGTTCCGCCGTAAGAAATCAGGGGTAGCGGGACACCAATAACGGGCAGCAGGCCCACCACCACGGCAATATTGACCACGGCTTGACCAATGATCCAGGTCAGGATCATGCCGCACACAATTCTGGAGAAGGGCTCGTTGCGGGTATTGATGATGCGGAAGATGGCGAACGCCATGACGGCGTACAAGGCCAGAATCACGAGAGTACCCAAAAGCCCGAACTCCTCTCCAATGATGGCGAAGATGAAGTCGTTGTGGGCTTCCGGGATCCAGCTCCACTTTTGCCGGCTTTGGCCCAGGCCCACGCCAAACCAGCCACCGGAGGCGAGTGCGTAGACGCCGTTGAGGTACTGGTCGCAGGCGCCCGGTTCGCTGCAATCACCCAGCCAGCTGGCAAAGCGGCCAGTGCGGTTGGAACTCATGGCCGAGAATACGATGGCTACAATGGCGGCCGCTACAAGGGCCAGGCCAAGCAACCACTTGCGAACCCCGGCGAACATGAGCCCGGAGAGAATCATCATGCCAACAATGATGGCCGTGCCCAGGTCCTTGCCGCCAAGGATCAATCCCAGAACTGCCGCCCCGCCTGCGCCAACCGGCAACAATACGTGAACGAATTGGCGCACGAGGGTGCCCTTGAGCGAGAGCACTGCCCCGATCCAGATGGCCAGGGCCAGTTTCGCAGCCTCTGAAGGCTGGAATGTCACCGGACCCAACGCCAACCAGTTCAGGTTTCCGTTGATATCGATGCCCAGTGGCGAGAAGATCAACGCCAAGAGGACCAGTGCCAGGATCAACAGGGGCCAGCCGAGCTTTCGCAGCACCCGTGGTGGCACACAGGAAAGGATGAACATCAGGATCAGACCGCCCACGGCGAACTGTGATTCACGAATAAAAAGCTCGTACGGATCCTTGCCTTCGGAAATCGTCTCAGCTGTCGACGCCGAAAGCACCGTCATGCGCCCAATGAGGGTTAGCGTCACGGTGGTACCGATAATCCAGTAGTAGGTTGCCGTGGGCCGCCCTACCTTGCCGTTGAACCAGCTGCGGTAACGCGAGAACAAGCGAACCTTTTCGGCGGGTGCACTTGCCTTGGAGCTTGCTGCCTTGGCCGGTTCCACAGCAGCTTTGGCCTGCGCTGCGCGTGCGGCGGGTGAGCCTGGCTGTGTGGGGGTCTTGGCCACTAGGACTCCTTGTTGACGCTTGTCTGTGATTCCAGCAGCTCGCGGACCGCGTCGATGAACGCTTGGCCGCGGTGGGCGTAGGAAGAAAATTGATCCATGGAGGCCGACGCCGGCGCCATCAGGACGGTGTCGCCGTCGACTGCCAGCGATGCCGCCACGGCAACGGCCTCGGCCATGACCGCATCGCCGCGCAGGACCTCGGCGTCTGTATGCCGACCACCTTCGGCCCGTGTGGTGAAGACCTGAACTCCGGGAGCCTCACGCTCGAGGGCCCCGGCCAGAGCGGAGGTATCTGCACCGATCAACACCACGGCCTTCAGACGTGCCGCGTGTTCTTTGACCAAAGCATCAAAGTTCACGCCCTTGGGCAATCCACCCGCAATCCAAATCACGGGTTTGAAGGCGGAAAGGGACGCTGATGCCGCGTGCGGGTTTGTGGCCTTGGAATCGTTGACCCAAAGCACCCCGCCCGAACTCGCCACGGGCTGAATCCGGTGATCGCCATTGTGGTAGTTCTGCAAACCTTTGCGCACGTCTTTGGGCGTCAGGCCATAGGCCAATACCAGTGCCGCCGCGGCGGCCGCATTGGCTACCAGATGGCGCGGGACGAGTTCGCCAATATCGCTCATGCTGGCCAATTCGGCGGCTGAGTCCTTACGTTCTGCGATGAACGCCCGGTCTACGAGAAGACCTTCGACAACACCAACCATGCTGATGGCCGGGATGCCGGTTGTGAAGCCCACGGCCCGGCAGCCTTCCTGGACATCGGCTTCCTGAACCATGCGTTCGGTTTCAATCTGCTCAGCGTTGTAAACGCAGGCGATCTTGGTGTTCGAGTAGATCTTGGCCTTGTCGGCAGCATAGGCCTCAAAGCTGCCGTGCCAGTCAACGTGGTCCTCGGCAAGATTCAGGCAGACGCTGGACACTGGAGCCAGTGACTCGCTCCAATGCAGCTGGAACGTTGAGAGCTCAACGGCGAGGGCGTCGTAGCCCTCAGGGTCGCGGACAGCGTCCAGGATGGGGGTGCCTATGTTGCCGGCCGCGATGGCCCGCAATCCGGCCGCCTGCAGCATGGACTCAACCATGGTGGTGGTTGTGGTCTTGCCGTTGGTACCGGTGATGGTGATCCATTCGGCGGTCTTCCGCCCGGCTTTGGTGCGTACACGCCACGCCAGTTCAACATCTCCCCAAATGGGAATGCCCGCGGCGGCAGCGGCAGCCAACAGCGGATGGCTGGGCTTGAAGCCGGGACTTGTAACAACAAGTTCCGCCGGAAGGCCGCCAACCAGCGGAAGCACCGTTGAGGTCTCCTGGCCGAGGATGACGTCCTTGACGCCCACAATCTTGAGCGTGTCGGCGTTGGCCAGGGCCGTTTCATCCTCGGAGGCGGCAACCACCACAACGTGCGCACCCAGCTCAGCCAGGGTGTCGGCCACGGAGAAGCCGGTCTTGCTGATACCTGTGACCACAACGCGCAGTTGTGACCAGTCGGCATCCCAACTTGTTAGCGATTCAAGCCGGTTTTCTGGTGCGGTCACAGTCGAACAATCCATTCAGCATAAAAAGCTCCGAGTCCCACGGCGACCAGGAGGCCAGCCAGGATCCAGAAACGAACAACAACTGTCACCTCGCGCCACCCCTTGAGTTCAAAGTGGTGCTGCAGCGGAGCCATAAGGAACACGCGTTTGCCCTTGGAAAGCTTAAAGAAGCCGACCTGGATGATGACGGAGAGGGAGATGATGACGAAGAGGCCGCCGATGATGGCCAACAGAATTTCGGTGCGCGAGAGGATGGCAAACCCTGCCATGGCTCCGCCGATGGCCAGCGAGCCGGTGTCGCCCATGAAGATCTTCGCGGGAGAGGTGTTCCACCAGAGGAAACCAATCAGGGCCGCAAACATGATGGCGGCAACAAGCGCCAGATCCAACGGGTCACGGACCTCGTAGCAGACTGATTCGCTGGTCACCTTATGGGATCCACAGGCCTGGCTGCTCTGCCAGATACCGATCAAGGTGTACGCCCCGAAGACCAGAATCGACGCACCAGTGGCCAAGCCATCGAGCCCGTCGGTGAGGTTAACTCCGTTGGTGGCAGCAGTAATGATCAGATTGGACCAGAGAATGAACAGCACCACGCCCAGCCCGGCCCCGGCGAAGGCCAGGTTCAAGGCCGGGATGTCGCGGGCAAAGGAGATGAAGGTGCTTGCCGGGGTGCGCCCGGCCTCATCGGGGAAGCCCAACGCCATGACGGCGAAGGAGATGCCCACAACGGCTTGTCCAATGAGCTTGCCCTTGGGGTTCAGCCCGGTGTTGTGCTGCTTGGTGATTTTTAGGAAATCGTCCAAGAAACCAACCAGGCCCATGCCCACCATGAGGTAAATCATGAGCAGGCCCGACGCCGAAGGACCGGCGGAATTCGGGTTGAGGAGCCACACAATCACGTGCGTGATGAAGTAGGCGGCCACGACGGCGCCCACAAAAACGGTGCCACCCATGGTGGGTGTGCCGCGCTTGATTTGGTGGCTTGTGGGACCGTCCTCGCGGATGATCTGTCCGTACCCTTGCTTGACAAGGAAACGGATAAACAATGGGGTGCCGACCATGGCAAAGGCCAAGGCCAAGCCTGCACCAATGAGCAATGCGATCACGGCTGGGCAGTCCTTTCACCTAGGGTGGGCTCACTTGTCTTGATGGGGTCATTCCCCGTGGGTAATGCTATCCGATCACCCAAGAAGCGCAGTCCAGCGCCGTTGGAGGACTTGAACAAAACCACGTCTCCGGGCGCCAACTCGGCACTCAAAATCTCATAGGCCGCCTCGGCGTCGGGGAGGAACATTGACTCATTCCCCCACGATCCCTCCATGACGGCACCCACGTGCATGGCCCGGGCTCCGGTGCCAACCACCAGCAGCCGAGAGATGTTCAGGCGCACGGCCACACGGCCGACGGCGTCGTGTTCCAACACCGAGTCCTCGCCCAGTTCCAGCATCTCCCCCAGCACGGCCCAGGTACGGCGTGCGCCGCTTCCGCCGAGCTCAGCCAGGGTCCGCAGCGCGGCCCGCATGGACTCAGGGTTGGCGTTGTAAGCATCGTTGACCACTGTGACACCGTCGCTGCGATCCGTGCGTTCCATCCGGTATCGGCTTGCCGCACGCTGTTCGTTCAGCGAGGCCACAATGAGCTCGGGAGCGACGCCAACGGCGTGTGCGGCCGAGGCGGCGGCCAGCAGGTTGGCCACGTGATGGAGCCCCAACAGCTTGCTGTGCACCTTGTATTCGCCCGCATCGCCGGGGAACGCCAGATCAAATTCCGGCTCGCCCTGCGCGTTCGTACGCACATTCCGCGCCTGAAGCATGTTCTGTCCGGACTCGTCGACGGCGGCGTCTGCGCTACTAAAAAACGTGATTGGTGCGCCGGAACGCTGGGCCATGGCCCGAACCCGCGCATCATCAAAGTTCAACAGGGCCCGGCCCGTTGGGCTTAGCGCCTCCACAAGCTCACCCTTGGCGGCGGCAATGTTCTCGATCGAACCAAACTCGCCAGCATGAGCACTGCCCACGCAAAGCACCACACCAAGATCCGGCTGCACCATGGCACTCAAATAGGCGATGTGGCCAATCTTGGTGGCACCCATTTCAATAATGAGAAAACGGGTATCTTCATCGGCACGGAACACCGTTAAAGGAACCCCAACCTCACCGTTGTACGAGCCAACCGGCGCCACTGTGGCGCCCACCGGGGACAGGATGCCACCCAGGAGGTCCTTGGTGGTGGTCTTGCCGGCGGAGCCGGTGATACCAATGACGGTGAGAGGGGAATGCGCACGAATTCGGCGCACCACCTCGGCAGCCAGCGTCCCCATGGCGAGCACCGCGTCGGCGACGATCACAGCAGGGAAGTGCGCTCCGGCGTCGTCCGCAGGGACGGTCCGCTCGGCCAGGGCCAATACGGCACCGGCACCAAAGGCGGCGGCCATGAAATCGTGGCCGTCCGCGTGTTCACCGGCCTTCGCCACATACATTCCACCGGGTGTTGCCTCGCGGGAATCGGTGGCAATCGTGGCCACGTCAATGCGCGTGGCAGGGTCGGTGCCGGCGGACAGCGTCCCACCGGTCAGTTCGGCAATTTGGGCCGCAGAAAAATCAATCATCAGTTGAGGACTCTATCTTGCTTGTATCGCTCAGGGGGAATCCACGGGAGGCCAGTGCCGTCCGCAACTCGACCCTGTCGTCGAGGGAAATGTTGACGCCCTTGACCTCTTGGTAAACTTCGTGGCCGCGTCCTGCAACCAAAATCACGTCCTGGGGCGTGGCCAGTTCGACGGCGCGGGCAATGGCCTGGGCACGTGAATCAAATTCCTCCACGACCCGGCCCAGGTCTCCGCTGCGGTTGGCTTCATGGGCGCCGGCGAGGACCTCGGCCCGAATGGCGGCAGGATCCTCATTGTGGGGATCGTCATCGGTGATGAGCACCACGTCGGCACCCCTGGCCACCACCGCACCCATGATGGGTCGCTTGGTGGCGTCGCGCTCCCCCGTAGCACCAAATACGGCGATCACTCGCGCCCCTGGGGCGTTCGGCCGAACCGCGTCCAGGGCACGTTCCAGGGCGTCGGGGTTGTGGGCAAAGTCAACAACAGCGACCGGCGCGGTGCCAATAATTTGCATGCGCCCAGGCACTTCAACCGTGAACGGGTCATGGTCATCCAATGCCGTCTGGATGCGAGCCAAGACCTGTTGGGCAGCGTTGGCTGTCGCAGGTACGACGCCGGTGCCGGCCCCGGAGGCCAGCGCCAGCAAGCGCGTGGTCACCATCAGCAACGCAAGGGCCGCGTTGGCCACGTTGAAGTCGCCAGGCAGGCCCGTGCGGGCCTCGAGAGTGGCACCATCGGGTCCGGCCAAGGTGAAGCGAGATCCGATTCCCTCGCGTCGAACATCGCGCACCTGCCACATGGGGTTCGGATCATCTGCGCCTTCGATCCGGCGCGTCGAGAGAGTCACAACAGGTACTGTGCAGGCCGCCGCCATGCGTCGCCCCCAGACGTCATCAATGGTGACCACGGCAGCCTTCGCATGCTCCGGCGTGAAGAGGGCGGCCTTCGTCTGAAAATAGCCTTCCATGCCACCGTGCAGATCAAGGTGATCCTGGGTGAGGTTCGTAAAGCCGGCCACATTGAACGTCACAGCATCCACACGGCCAAACGCCAGCGCATGAGAGGAGACCTCCATGGACGCCGCGCTGAGTCCCTTTTCAGCCATAACGGCCAGCAAGGCATGGATATCCGTGGATTCCGGTGTGGTCAGCTTACTGGGAATAGCTTCCGAACCAGCCAGAATCTCAATGGTCCCGATGAGCCCGGTGGTGTTGCCCAGAGCCTGCAACAATGCGTTCAGGAAATACGTCGTGGTGGTCTTGCCGTTGGTTCCCGTGACAGCAAAGAGCTCAAGTGCATCCAAGCTGTTGGAATCGCTCGGACCGGACGCGCCATAGACCCGCGCGGCGGCTGCACCCGTGACGGCACGGGCATCTGCCACGGTGAGGACAGGAACGCTGAGCCCAGGCTCGGAGCCACCCGCACCCAAAAGCTTCGTGCCGGCGTCGTCAGTCAAGACCGCAACGGCACCTGCCGCAACGGCCTGAGCGGCAAATTGTGCGCCGTGAGCCCGCGCGCCGGGCAGGGCAACATAGAGATCTCCCGGACAAACAGCCCTGGAATCCAAAGTGACCCCGTGCAGCTGCAAGGGCTTTGCATCACTTCTTGGGTCACTCAGCGTGGCACCAACCAAGGCTGCCAACTCCGCCAATTCCACACCCGCATGGTGGTGCGGGCGCAGTGGGGCGGGAGAATTATTCACGGGCACTTGAACTAAATCCTTCTCTTTCATCGCTTATCGCCTCCGAACTCTTCGGCTACTCGTAGAACTTCGGCAACTTGACCGGAGGGGTGGTGGACGGCGGCACATCGTAGCTGCGCAGGACCTGTCCCATCACCTGATTAAACGTATACCCCTGCGTGACGCCATAGATGCTTCCCTTGGGGCGTTGGACCGTAATACCCACCACATACTTGGGATCATCCATGGGGGCCATGCCAATGAAGGATGAGGTGTAGCCGTCAAAGCCCACGCCATTGTCGGCGGGCGCCTCCGAGGTCCCTGTCTTGCCACCGGTGCGGTAGCCGGGAATGTTGACAACCTTGTAATCGGTCATGGTCACCACGCCCTCCAGCATGTCCCTGGCGTCTTGCGCGGTTGCCGGGCTGACAACTTCCACCCCGGGGGCTTGCGGCACCGTGTCCACGGTGCCGTCTGCGTGGGTGAATGAATCGATCAAGGCCGGCTTGAGCCGAACGCCGTTGTTGGCGATGGTCTGGAAGACCATGGTTGTCTGCAACGGCGTTTGCGCCACACCCTGGCCGAACAGCACCGTGTACTGTTGGCGGCCATCCCAATTCCGCCAATCGGCCAAAATACCGGGACTCTCACCAGGGAGCGGGATGCCGGTCTTTTCGCCAACGCCAAACTTGCGCATGTAGTCATAGCGTTGTTGCAGGCTGAGCTTTGAACCGGCCATGACGGTGCCGGTGTTCATGGAATCGGCGATGATGCCGGACAAGGTTCGCTTTTCTGTTCCATGAACAAAGGAGTCGGAGAACGTCTGCCCGTCAACGGTCAGGGTTGGAGGCACAAGGAACTGGCTCTGCGGCGTGGCAAGCCCTTCCTGAACCAGGGCCGCTGCCGTCATGATCTTGCTGGTCGAGCCCGGTTCCACAACGGAGCTGACGGTTCGTGATCCAATATTGGCTTCCTGCGAGGCACCCACGTCATTTGGATCGTAGGAATCGCTGTCGGCGAGGGCAATGACCTTGCCTGTCTTGGCCTCGATGACGCTGATGCTGGCCCAGTCTGCGCTGTACTGTTCTTTTTGTTGCTGGGCGGCTTGCTGCGCGTAGTACTGGATGTCTTGGTCAATGGTGAGCTTGACCGTTTGGCCGTCAATGGCCGGTTCGGTGCGCACCGGTGCCGTGGGAATAATGATGCCGTTCTTGCCGGCCTGGAAGGTGCGTTTTCCGTCGGTTCCGGTGAGCTGCTTGTCCATGGTCTGCTCAATGCCGGCCAGTGGTGTTCCGTCCGAGTCGAGGAAACCCACAATCGGGCCTCCCACGGCGCCCATGGGATAAACGCGTTTGGTGATGGTTTGCGGGTAGATGCCCGGAATACCGAGCTCGGCTACCTTCTTCTCCACCAAGGGACTGACATCCCTGGCAATGTAGTTGAAGTTTGCTGTTCCGGTTGCTTTCTTCTTGACGTCTTCGAATGTCAGCCCCAGAACACCGGCCAACTGGGCCAAGCCCTGATCCTTTGTATAGACGGTCTTCGTAACCTCACCCGTGTCCGGGTTTACCTCGCGGTGTTCAAAGTCTTCCACCTCGGCCAGATTGTTTTGGGCCACGGTGATGTCAAAGCGAATGATGCTCTCGGCGAGAACGTTTCCTTTTGCATCGATGATTTTGCCGCGAACGGCCGGCAGCGTCTGTTCAACGGTGCGCTGATTCTCTGCAGCCTGGGCCATATTGCCCACGTCTAGTCCCTGCACCATGACAAGCCGGCCGGCAATGAGCAACAAGAAGGCCATCATCAGGATGAAGCCACCGCGCATGCGCGTGCGGCCAACCTTGTTCAGTTGCTGTGCAGTTGCACCACGTGCTGACTGGGTGGGTTTCTGTGCCACTGCTGCCATTCCTTGCGCTGATTGCTTTGAGTCAGGCGATGCCGCCTGCTGTGATGATGACTTTGGTTAAACCCTAGTCGTCCTTCTCGAGCGGAGCCGGGATGGTGCCGCCGTTGAGTTCCGGTGATACAGCGGCCGCAGGGGCTGCCGGCGCCTCTGCTTCCTTCTTCGGGGCGGTTGAACTCTCGTTTGCCGTTGCTTCCTTGGTTTGCTTGGATTGCCCGGAATCCTTGGCGGCAGGACTCAGTGGCTCAGGTGCCGCCACGGGAACGGGGACGACGGGTGCGTCGATCCGAGCCGGCGGAATGACCACTAAGCCTTTGGCATCGGCGGTGGCGGGCTGGGGAGATCCACTGACCTTCTTGGTGCGCACATCGATCTGACCCGTTGTGGCGGCCGGGACCATGCCCAAGGCAGCCGCCTGGGAAACCAGCTGCTGCGGCGCTTGTTTGGCGGCAATGTCCTGCTCGAGTGACTGATTGACCTTGTACAGGTCTGATTGCTGGTTCTTCAGTCCCACCAGTTCATACTGGCCCTTGGATACCGAGATGCTCATGACCAGCACCACAGCCATGGCTGTCACTACCACCGCGAACAAGATGACCATCAAGGATCGGGAGCTTCGCTTCGGGGAGGAGACCACCAACGACAGCGGGGTCCGAGCCTTCTTGGACTTCTCCGGGGCAATGGCGGGACTGCCCGGACGGGGATCAGCCAACGGCGTACGCAGGACACGGGCGTTGCTGCCCGTGGTCATCGGAAAACTGCGTGCTGCTTGCTGACTCATGCCTCGCTCCTGATCCTGATCTTTTCCACGGCCCGCAAACGCGCCGAGGCCGCTCGTGGATTTTCCGCAATTTCTTCGTCTGTGGGTATCTCTGTGCCCTTGGTAAGGCGTTTAAGAGTTGCCTTGTGCTCTTCCAACTCCACCGGGAAGCCAGCGGGCGCCGAAGATTGAGAACCAGCGGCAAAGACGGCTTTCACGATCTTGTCTTCGAGCGAGTGATAGGACATGACAACAGCACGGCCGTGCAGAGCGAGGGCATCAACGGCGGCCGGAATCGCTGTTTCCAGCACGCTCAATTCCTCGTTGACCTCGATGCGCAGGGCCTGAAAGGTTCGCTTGGCGGGGTGTCCACCCGTACGAGCCGCTCCGGAAGGTACAACGTTGCGGATAATGTCAACGAGTTCACCCGTACGCGTCAGGGGCGCCTTGTCACGTGCCGCGACGATGTGGTTTGCGATGCGTCCGGCGAACTTTTCCTCGCCCCACTTGCGGATGATCCGGACAAGATCTTCTTCGGAGTAAGTATTGAGGACATCGGCGGCTGTCTGGCCCCGGCTCGTGTCCATTCGCATGTCCAAAGGTGCGTCAAAGGAATAGGCAAAGCCGCGATCACGCTCGTCGAGCTGGAGTGAGGAAACGCCTAGATCCATCAAGATTCCGTCGATGGCACCAATGCCCAGATCCTCGAGGACGTCGGCGATTTCGTCGTAGACGGCATGCACCAGGTCCGTGCGGTCTGCAAAAGGTGCCAGGCGCTCTCCGGCGAGGCCAAGGGCCTCGGTGTCACGGTCAATTCCGATCAAGTGCAGATCAGGGTAACGCTGCAACATGGCTTCGCTATGACCGCCCATGCCCAGCGTTGCATCAATAACTATGGGGGTGCGAGACGCTGCGCGGGCAACCTCGAAGGCAGGCGCCAAAAGATTGATGCAGCGGTCTTTTAGAACGGGAGTGTGGCGTTCGGACGTAGGTGGCGTGGGGGTATCCGACGTCATCACGACTCCGTTTCTCTTCGGTCAAAACCGGTCAGGGGACTTCACTCCCAGTGGCAATGCAAACTGGCTAATAAATATGGTGCTTGTACTGCTGTGTTAATGCTGCGCTGGCCCGTCCGCACCTTTGCGGATTGTGTTCTTGAACCAGATCCCCCTCCGCGCCAAGCTGTGCCACGCCTGGCTCCGGGGAAGGTGAGTCAGGAAGAGGCCATGCTGGGCGGCTGGAGATCTCATTCAAGACCACCGATGAACGCTGTAGTGCAACTACTCGTTGACGAATGCGACTAGCTAATTCCGGGGATGGCGAGTTCGTCAGTTGCGGCGAATGCGCTCTCCTTAGCTGTCAGGTATTCGTGCCAAGCAGCGGAATCCCAGATCTCTGCCCGGCTGCCGGCGCCAATGACAACCAGCTCCTTCTCGAGACCTGCGTAGGAACGAAGGGTGGCCGGAATGGTCACCCTTCCTTGCTTGTCGGGAACCTCGTCAGAAGCTCCCGAAAGAAAGATTCGAATGTAGTCCCGTGCCGCCATGTTGGACAGTGGAGCGTCCTGCATTTGGGCTAAGACCTTTTCGAATTCCCTTGCACTGAAGACATAAATACAGTTTTCCTGCCCCTTGGTAAGGACAAGTCCGCTGGAAAGTTCCTCCCGGAACTTTGCGGGAAGGATGATGCGGCCCTTCTCATCAAGGCGTGGTGAATGTGTTCCGAGAAACAACGTTCACCGCCTTCATTGTTGAGAGCCTAACCCCGATCCCCTCTTACGTGCTCCACATTACTCCACAATCCTCCACCGTCAACTCCACTTTAGGGCGTGTTGAGCTGTGAATGGGATTAATATTCCGCGTCTTTTCAAGGATTCCCACACGGGGCGCGTGGTGGAGGGAATATTGGGGTGTCCGCCACAGTGACTCCACCCGACGGGGTCATTTAGCCGTATTCGCCCCGCAAATGACCCATGGTTCACCCAGATCATGCCCCCTTGGCCGCTCCAGGGCATCCGGTGGTGGAAAGTGGAGGAGATGGGGGTTAAAACAAAAAAGGCCCCCGGAGGGGCCTTGGTTGTTCAAATACTAGGCTGGTGGACGTCGGCGCCTACTGTTCGCGGCGACGCTCTTCCCACTTTTCTTCGAGTCCATTCATGAAGCCACTCTTTTGCTTGGCCCGGCTTTTTCCGCCCGTTGCGTTGGGGCCCTGCTGATCGGCGGCAAACTTTGGTTTGGAAAGTGCCAAGTAGACGCCGCCGCCCATGATGAGGAATCCCAGAATTCCCACCACGATCAATTGCGACGCCACGCCGCCAAGGACCGTCAGCAATCCGACGATCACGACGAGAACACCCATGACCACGTTGCGCATCGACATTGAGCGCGATGATTCAGATGACAGGGCGTTGGCAAACTTGGGATCTTCAGCATGCAGCTGCTGCTCCAACTGGTCCAACAGTCTCTGCTCATGTTCAGAGAGGGGCATGACGACCTCCTTCAGGTCAAGGGCCGCTGGGGTCTTTCCTTGTTAACGACCCTACCGCCGAAATGATTCCCCACAAACCAGTTTTCATGGAACTTTCAATACTGTGTCCGCGGTTGTCAATTTCGTCGTTTCGTCATCAACAAATTAACTCCTACACCTAACAATAGGCTTCATTTTGCCGAACTGAAACCCACTCAAGCATTGCTACTGTTCGCGCGGCTTAAGCAGCCGAGCTGGACCTATTTTCGCGTTCCCAAACCGTGCCGCGATGGCATCCCCCACCACCTCGGCATTGCGCGAATTGTCATCGCGGGGATCCAATGTGAACTGCAGTGGCGCACTGTCCAAGGTTTCCAGCTTTTCCACCCGTACGCCGATCAGGCGCACGCTCTGTGGCCGGTCCCCCAGGGCACGCAGCAGTGCTACCGTGCCAGCATAGATTTGCGTGGCACTGTCGGTGCTGGCACTGAGCGCCTTGGATCGGGTGATGGTGGAGAAATCGGAATACTTGATCTTGAGGGCAAGCGTGCGGCCACTTAGCCCGGCCTCGCGGAGGCGAGCTGCAACTCGATGCGACAGCCGCAACAGCTCTCGCGTCAAAACCTCATTGTCAAAGGTGTCCTGGGCGAAAGTTTCCTCGGCACCAACGCTCTTCTCTTGATGCTCAGGGGTCACCGGCCGCGGATCGATCCCCCAGGACAGGGCATGTAAGGAAGCGCCGGTACTTCCCAGCGCCTTCTGCAGGGACGGCAGAGGTGTTGCGGCAACATCGGCCACGGTAAAGATGCCCAGCCGCGCCAGCACCTCGCGTGTCTTCGCCCCAACTCCCCACAACGCTTCCACGGGGAGGGTGTGCAGGTACTCCACGGTGCGTGCCTTTTCGATGAGCAGCATGCCATCGGGTTTGCAGCGGGTGGAGGCAACTTTAGCCACGAACTTGCTGGCCGCAATTCCAACCGATGCTGTGATTCCGATCTCGGCTGCAATGCGTCGGCGAATCAGGGCCCCAATCTCCAAGGGTGTCCCCAATCGGCGCAGCGAACCACTGATGTCCAGGAATGCCTCGTCAACGCTGAGCTGTTCAACGGTGTCGGTAATGGAGCCGAACACCGTCATGACATCGGCGGAAACTTGGTAGTAGAGCTGATGGCGCGGCTCAATTACCACGGCCGCCGGACACATCCGCATGGCGGTGGACATGGGCATGGCCGAGCGGACGCCGAGGGCGCGAGCCTCATAGGAGGCTGAAAGGACAACCGAGCGCCCTCCAGGGAAGCCAACAATCACTTTCTTGCCCACGAGCTCCGGCCGGTCCCGCAGCTCAACAGCGACAAAGAACATGTCCATGTCAACGTGCATGACGGTGCACCCGGCCTGCTCGGGGGCGTGCGCCTGCCCTGTTAGTTGATCCGCATTCACCCTTCAAGTCTAGTGATTTGCCAGAGACCAAGGCACCGCCGTCCATCATGGGTAAACTGGACGGGATGCCATCCCACAGGCTCCGGAAGCTAAGGAAACGCTCATGACTGAACAAACACTGCGCACGGGGCGCACACTGACTGCCACTCGCACCCGACTGGCCGCTGCTGCCGCGACTGCCGCCGTGGTCCTCTTAACGGCCTGCTCAAGTCCCGCCCCCAGCGAATCTTCCTCCGCAGCCCCACAGGGCACAGCATCGCAAAGCACAGCGGCGACGGCATCCTCGAGCGCGGTTCCGACGGCTACTGCTGCGCCGTCCGCCGAGACTGCGGTCAAGGAGCTCGTGGCAGGTTTCCCGGCGACTGTATTGCCGCTCATGAAGGGCGCCCAGATCCAAACCTCAAGCATCCAGCACGCCGAGCCTGTGTCCACGGCAGCCCTGACGGCCACCGTTACGGCGCCCTCGGCCGATGTGTTGAGCTATTACACCAAGGCGTTCACCGATCAGGGCTTCAAGGCCCAGCCAGGGGATGCTGTCGATGGCGTGCCGTTGAAGACGTTCGTGCGCGCAGATGGTGCGGAAATTCTCACTGTCTCAGTCATCCAGACGGCCTCAACCGCAACCTTCACGCTCGGCGCCACCTTGCTCCCGGCTTCTTTTAAGTAGCACCCGTTTTAAGTAGCACCCGGCTTTAACTTCTCAACACCTGTTCCACGACAACTGATCCAACAGCAAGGAATCTTGAACGCATGAATGCAACGCCTGTCCCGTCCGGCGCCACACCAACGGCCGAACACGATGCCTTCATTGCAGCGGTTGCGCAGCAGCTCACGAGCTTTCTCGCCGAAAAGCATGAGCTCTTGGCGCAGATTTCCCCTGACACCCTGACGTTGATTGAATCCATCAAGACCCTTGTCACAGGCGGAAAACGCATGCGGGCGCTGTTGTGCTACTGGGGGTGGCGCGGAGCAGGTGGGGCCGCCGATGCCGAGGCAGTTGTTCAGGCTGGCGCTGCCTTGGAACTCTTCCAGGCCGCAGCACTGATTCACGACGACATCATTGACCGTTCGGACACGCGCCGCGGCGGACCCAGCGTGCACCGACAGTTCAGCACCTTGCATTCTCAGAGCAGCTGGGCGCTGGACGACGAACGGTTTGGCCATGCCGCGGCCATCTTGACCGGAGATCTCTGCCTCTCCTTGAGCGAAGAGATGTTCTCCCGCGTTGGCTCCGGATCGGCCGGTTCGCTCTCCCCCGCTGCCGCCGCTCGAGCTCGCGCGGTCTTCAACGTGATGCGCACCGAGGTCATGGCTGGACAATATCTAGATATTCTGGAGGAAGTTTCCGGACCTTCCAAACCCCATGGCACCGCGGTGGCTCGGGCTTCGGCCATTATTCGTTACAAGAGCGCCAAATATTCCTCCGAGCATCCCCTGGTCTTGGGTGGGGCGTTGGCCGGAGCCGATGAGAACCTTTTGGCCGGCTACAGCGCATTCGCTCTCCCGCTGGGTGAGGCTTTTCAATTGCGCGACGACGTGTTGGGCGTCTTCGGCGATCCCGCCACAACCGGCAAGCCTGCCGGCGATGACCTGCGTGAGGGAAAGCGCACAGTCCTGGTGGGGCTGACCATCGATGCCGCCAATGAGGCCGATGCTACGTTTGTTGATGCAAATCTGGGCCGCCAGGATCTTAGTGACGAAGAGATTGCGCGACTGTGCGCCATCATGGTCGACTCCGGTGCCCTGGCCCGCACCGAGGCCATGATTTCCGAGCTTGGCGAACGTGCCTTCTCTGGACTCGCGCGATTGAACTTGGCGGACTCAGTTGCAGCGGCGCTTTCGACATTGGGCCACGCGGCCGTTTCCCGCACGTCGTAGCACCGGGCGTCACGAAAGTGGCGGGCTGGTGAGAATAAGAGAAAAGAGGAGGGGTTGGGCACCATGCCCAACCCCTCCTCTTTATCTTGTTATTTTCGGGCTTTCCCTCAACAAGCCAGTCCGGCTGTGTTACCAGCCCAGGGCCGACGCGCGGCGACGGATCTCGGTCTTGCGACCACTGATCAGGGCATCAATGGGACGGCCAGGCAGGGATTCATCAGGAGTGTACAGCCACAAAATAGCCGCTTCGTCCTCGAAACCGGCATCCTGGAGCACCGTGATGGTTCCACGGAGGCTTTCGAGAATATGATCTCCGGCAATGAACTCGGCCGGCACGGCACGGATCCGGCGCTCCCCCACGCGGGCTGCAAGCAAGGAACCATCCTTGACGAGAGCGTGAACCCTGGTGACCGAGACATCAAGCATCTCGGCGACATCGGGCAGGGGCAACCATTCGCTGACTACTGTTTCAACATTATTACTCACCATCAAAGGTTCCCACAGATTGCCGCCAACCGTGTAGGCGTGGAGCTCATTCGAAGAAATTTGTGCGGCAATCCACAGCGGGGTCCCACTTAACCGTGCTTTAGTGTAAATTTTCTGGTAGTCACATTAGTAACAACATTCCCATTGGTCTCATCCGTAACGGAAACTTGAGGTACGCACCCATGACTCCCACACGCCCTTCTCCCGCCGCCACAAAGCCGGCCACGGGTGGCAAGCAGCTGGTTGCAGTCGCCACCGCGGCAATTCCGGTTGTTATGCTCTCATCCTTGGGCCTCGCAGCTCCGGCCACAGCGGCCCCAGCCCAGACGGGCGTTGCCCCGCAGGGCGTGCACGGCGCCGTTGACTCCCAAAAAGTTGTGGCCGCAGTCCAGGCGCGCACAGCCGCTGCCACCAGCCGCATCCCATCAAGCCTCGTAGCCAGCTCCGTGCCGCGTGCCGTCACCGCACTCAGCTCTGCCCAGTCTTCCCTCACCACGCAGGTGGCGAGCACCCTAAAGGCACAGTCTGGCAAGGTTTCCCATACAGTGGTTGCCGGTGACACGGTTTCCGGCATTGCCGCCGAGTACGGGGTGTCCGTGGCATCCGTGCTGGAACGCAACAAACTTTCCGCTGACTCCGTCATTCACCCGGGCAAGGTCCTGAGCATTTCCGGTGCCACGGCGGCCGCTCCGAGCACCAGCACCGCCACGGCCTCGGCGAGTTATACGGTTCGCGCCGGTGACACGCTCAGCGGCATTGCTGCCGACCACAAGATCAGTCTGTCCAGCATCTTTTCCCTGAACGATCTCAACGACGGCTCCATCATCCACCCCGGTCAAAAGGTCAAGGTGGGCGGGCAGAGTTCGCCGGCCCCGGCGTCGAACACCACCGCAGCGCCCGCCAAGCCCGCCAGTGGCAGCGAGTACGTCATCAAGGCCGGCGACACGCTTTCGGCCATTGCAACAAAGAATGACGTCAGCCTGTCCGCTTTGCTCTCGGCCAACGGTGTAGACGCCAAGGCTCCGATCTTCCCCGGCAAAACACTCACCATCCCGGGCCTGAACGCTGCCTCGAGCGAGATTACCCCCATCACGCCCAAACCAACGGACACTCCCGCCGCCTTGGCCCCTGAGGATCAAGTGCCCAGCACCTTCCTGCACTACACCTACCCGGCCGCCGTGGTGAGTGACGCCAACAAGAACAAGGCAATGCTGTTGGCCGCCCCGTCACCGTCACAGGAGCAGATGAAGGAGCTGGTAGCCAGCACCGCGGCCCGCATGGGCGTGGATCCGGCACTGGCAATGGCGTTTGCCCAGCAGGAGTCCGGATTCAACCATCAGTCGGTTTCACCGGCCAACGCCATCGGCACCATGCAGGTCATCCCGGACGCCGGCGAGTGGGCCTCCGGTCTCGTTGGCCGCGAGCTGAACCTGCTCGATCCCCAGGACAATGTCACCGCCGGCGTGGCCATTATCCGCGCTCTCCTCAAGGGCGCACCTAGCGAGACCGAGGCTATTGCCGGTTACTACCAGGGCCAATACTCCGTGAGTGTCAACGGGTTGTTCCCCGACTCTGAGGTCTACGTCGCAGGCATCAACGCCAACCGTGAGCTTTTCCGGTAACCAAAAAGTGCCCGGTCAAGGGCATAAAGTACGCTTTAGACGAAAAGGGACCGCCAGCGCAGTGTTGCTGGCGGTCCCTTTTGCATACTGCTTCTAAGGTGGAAGAGTGCATGATCTCTCTGATGATCCGTTGAACGGGTCAACCATCGATGAACGCTATCTGGTTCTCTCCAAGGTGGCGCACGGTGGCATGTCCACTGTGTACCTGGCCAAGGACCTGCGGTTGGGCCGAAACATTGCCCTCAAGATCCTGCACCCACATCTGGCGACGGACACGGCCTTCATTGCTCGTCTGCGCCGCGAGGCTCAGAGCGCCGCGAGCCTGTCGCACCCGCACGTGGTCCAGATACATGATCACGGCGTTGGGCCACAACACGCTTACCTGGTCTTTGAATTCATTGACGGCTACACCCTCAGGGACATCATTCATGAGAATGGGGCGCTGAGCCCCCGGCAGGCCTTGGAACTGCTGGACCCCGTGGTTGAAGGACTTGCGGCCGCGCATAACGCCGGCCTGGTGCACCGGGACGTCAAACCCGAGAACGTCCTGATTTCCCGGACCGGTTGGGTTAAGATCGGTGACTTTGGCTTGTCCCGTGCCGTCACCACCTCAACCAATACCGGCACTCTGCTGGGTACTGTAGGTTACATCGCCCCGGAATTGGCCCGCGGCCAGGGCGGTGACGCGCGTAGTGACATTTACTCCGCCGGCATCATGCTTTACGAGCTCCTGACAGGCATGCAACCTTTCCGCGGTGAGATGCCTGTGGCAGTGGTCATGTCGCACATTCAAGACGAGGTCCCCGCACCATCCCTTGCAGTTCCGGGCCTCCCCCGGTCATGGACGAACTCGTCCGATACATGACAGAGAAGGACCCTGATCACAGACCCGCCAACGGCGCCGCGTTGCTGGAAGACCTGCGCCACATCCGGCAGACCCTTTCCGCGGCCGAGTTGGACGTTGGTGCGGCCCCGGGCGGCCTGAAGGTACCGGCAGGCCGGGCGCTGGCTGCCCCAACTGCACAAGCCAACACCGAGGTCATCGGCGGGCCAAGCTTTTCCCCCGACGCCACCAGCGTTATCGCCGCACCCCACTTCCCCACATCCGTCCTGCCAGCGTCTCCACGGCTATATACGGACGACGTCGACACAGCCGCCGCGGATGCCTCTGAGGACGCCGTGGGGCCACTGACGAAGCGGCAGGCGTCCGCCGCAGCCAAAGTACGAGCCAAGGCCGCGGCGACGCCCACCAAGACCCTGGGCACCAAGAAGCCCAAGCGCAGGGCGCTGCTGTGGATTCTCCTGGTGGGTATCTTGGCGGTGCTGGCGGCGACTGCCGGTTGGTTCGTTGGCTTTGGTCCAGGCGCACTTGCCACGGTCCCTGATGTGCACAACAAGACCGTGCCCCAGGCCCAGGAGATGCTGCTGGCAGCGGGCTTCGAGCAGGTCCCCACCGCCGATATCTTCGATGAGAAGGTGGCGGCCGGCTTCATCGTGTCCACGAATCCCGAGGCAGGTTCATCCGTCCGCAAATTCAACGCCATCACCTTGCAGGTTTCCCGTGGACCCGTTCTCTACGCGGTCCCCACCCTGACAGGGCAGCAACTCGAGGCTGCCAGGAAGGCACTCGTTGACGCGCACCTGACCGAGGGAAATGTCAGTGAAGCCTTTGATGAGAAGGTTCCGGCCGGGGTCGTGCTTGGCCAGGATCCCGCGGCGGGGAAGGAATTCCGCGCCGGCACCAAGGTCAACTTCTCAGTGTCCAAGGGGCCCAAGCCCATTCCTGTCCCGTCCGTGGCCGGAAAGACCGAGGCCGACGCCCTGGCAGCCCTGAAGGCCGTGGGCCTGGTGGGTGCAGTGGCGCCGGAGCAGGTCAATAGCCGCACGGTTCCCGCCGGTTCCGTGGTGTCCCAGGCGCCCGACAGCGGTAATCTCACCGCCGGTGGCAACGTCACGCTGACCCTTTCCAAGGGGCCAAAGATGATTGCCGTGCCGAGCATGGTGGGCAAACAGGTCGGTGCGGCCACGGCTGAACTCAAGGCCCTTGGCTTTGAGGTCAAGGTTGAGAACCTCCTCGGCGGATTCTTTGGCACGGTGCGCTTCCAATCACCCGAGGGTGGAGAGGCCGCCGAAGGCTCCACCATCATTCTGCGGGTGGTCTAAACCGCTGAGGTTAAACGGAACGGGAGCCGGGATCCTCGGAGCGGGGATGGACTTCGGAGGTCGCCTGGCGACCGAGGAAATCTTGCTGCCCGCGGGAGGATCTCGGCTCCCGTTCGTTGTGGGTCTCCTACTGGGACTTGCGCAAGCCTTCAGCCACGAGGAATGCCATTTCCAGGGACTGCTTGTGGTTCAGGCGGGGATCGCAGACAGACTCGTAACCGGTCAGGAATGCTTCCTGGTCGATCGGGTCGGCACCACCGAGGCACTCGGCGACGTCGTCGCCGGTCATTTCCACGTGCAGGCCACCGGGAACAGTTCCCTGGGCCTCATGGACCTCGAAGAATCCGCGAACTTCGTCGATGACATCGTCGAAGTTGCGGGTCTTGTATCCGTTGGGTGAGGTGACAGTGTTGCCGTGCATGGGGTCGGTGACCCACAAGACCTGGGCGCCGGAGGCCGTGACCTTCTCGAGCAGATTCGGGAACTTCTCGCGGATGTTGTTCGCACCCATGCGGGTGATGAACGTCAGGCGCCCGGGCTCGCGGTTCGGGTCCAGCTTGTCGATGAGACGCAAGGCGTCATCCGGTGCCGTGGTGGGGCCCAGCTTGACGCCGATCGGGTTGCGGACGCGTGAGAGGAAGTCAACGTGTGCCTGGTCCAGATCGCGGGTGCGCTCCCCGATCCACAGGAAGTGGGCCGAGGTGTCGTACGGCAAACCGGTGCGTGAATCGATGCGTGTCAGTGCACGCTCGTAATCCAGCAGCAGGGCCTCGTGGCTGGCGAAGAACTCAACGGTCTTGAGCGCCTCAAAGTCGGCGCCGCAGGAGGCCATGAACTTGATGGCGCTGTCGATCTCCTTGGCCAACTGCTCGTAACGGCTGTGCGCGGGGTTGGAGGTGAAGCCGCGGTTCCACTCGTGCACGCTGCGCAGGTCGGCGAAGCCGCCCTGCGTGAAGGCACGGATCAAATTCAGGGTGGATGCCGAGGTGTGGTAGGCCTTGAGCATGCGGGCCGGATCGTGCTGGCGGGACTCCGGGGTGAACTCGTAGCCATTGACGATGTCTCCGCGGTAGGCCGGGAGGGTCACGCCGTCGCGCGTTTCATCATTGGAGGAGCGCGGCTTGGCGAACTGGCCGGCCATGCGCCCCATCTTGATGACGGGCAGCTGCGCACCGTAGGTCAGGACAACGGCCATCTGCAGGATGGTCTTGACGCGGGCGCTGATCTTGTCCGCGGTAGCCGCCTCGAAGGTTTCGGCGCAGTCGCCGCCCTGCAACAGGAAAGCCTTGCCCTGGGCGGCCTGGGCCAGCCGTGAACGCAAAACGTCCACCTCGCCTGCAAACACCAGCGGAGGCAGGACGGAAAGCTCCTTGACCGTGGGCTCAAACGCCGGGGACTGGGACCAGGTGGGCTGCTGGGCGATCGGAAGGCTGCGCCAGTCATCCAGACCAGGGTAAACGGCGGCACCGGGTACGGAAATTCCGGCGGCGGGTGCAAGAGAGTCATTAGTGGTTAGATCAGTCACGCCTTAAGGGTATCCCCCAAAGCCGCAGCCCACTAACTAGTCCGCCACCTGAGATGACTTTTCACCATTTGCATCTTGGCGAGTTCAGTTGGGCGCAGTCTCATCGCCTTGCGGCGCGTCTTGCATGGCTTCATCCTTGGCGCCGTCTTTCTTGGCACCAATCACGGTTACAGCACCCGGGGCCAAGGTTGTATTCGGATCAATCCGAACCGCCTCGCTAGCCACAGCCGGCTTGGCTGATTTCTCGGCAGCGATCTTGTCCTTGATGGTGCTGGCGTACGAGTCAACGTACTCCTGGCCTGACAGGCGCATGAGTTCATACATGATCTCGTCCGTGACGGAGCGCTGCACAAAGCGGTCATCGGCCATGCCTTGATAGCGGCTAAAGTCCATGGGCTCACCAAAAATGACGCCGAGTCGGCGGATCGTCGGTATGCGTCGGCCGATCGGCTGGACCTTGTCGGTGCCAATCATGGCCACCGGAATCACGGGAACGTTGGCGGTAAGCACCAGCTTGGCAACACCTACCTTGCCGCGATACAAGCGCCCATCCGGGCTGCGCGTACCTTCGGGATAGATTCCCAACAGTCCACCCTCGTTCAGGACGTCAATGCCGGTCTGGAGTGAATTCGCGGAGGCAGCCCCACCGGACCGGTCCATGGGCAGCTGGTTGGTCAGCTTGAAGAATGCAGCCGTCAGGCGCCCCTTGATGCCTTTTCCCGTGAAGTAGTCACTCTTGGCCAGGAAAACCACTGGACGCGGAACCATCAGCGGCATGAAGATGGAGTCCGAGAAAGACAGGTGGTTGCTGGCAAGCACGGCGGGGCCGTCAACTGGCAAGTTGTCCAGGCCCTTGGTCCAGGGCCGGAACAGCACCTTCAAAACAGGGCCTAGAAAAATCTTCTTTAGTACCCAATAGATCACGGTGGTGTTCCTCCTCTGGCGCTGCCGGTTGCGCGTGAACCGGGTTCATGGCGGTTCCCCCGCTGTGAACGTATCAACAGTAGTCTAGTGAAAGCAGCACACAATCGCGGCAGCATGGCCGCAGCCACGATAGGTACTTCCCCGGACATGAACTCCGGGCAGGAAAGGGGCCATCTCGATGGTGCAATCGTTCCGTTCCCAGGGGCACGGGGAACTGGCCCGCATTGGCGTAGCCGTGTGTCACGGATTCACCGGATCCCCGGTGAGCATGCAGGGCTGGAGCGATTACCTGGCCGAAGCGGGTTTTGCCGTAAACATGCCCTTGCTTGCCGGTCACGGGACCACGTGGCAGGAGCTCAGCAAGACCCCTTGGGAGGACTGGTACCGGGACTTCGAGGCGGCATACCTGGAATTGGCCGCTCGCTGCGACACCGTGTTCGTTGCCGGCATGTCCATGGGCGGTGCGCTGGCTTTGCGCGTGGCCGCCTTGCACCCCGTGGCGGGTGTGGCCGTGGTGAACCCTGGGTTGACATTCTCTGATCCCAAAGCGAAATATGCTGGCATGCTCAAGTTCGTTCTTAAGAGCGTTCCAGCCATTGGCAATGACATGAAGGTGCAGGGAATCAGCGAAGGCGCCTATCCTCGCACACCCATTGCTGCTGTTCACCAATTGGCGCAACTTTTCGAAAACACCATTGAACTGCTCCCCCGCGTCACCGCCCCGACACTGGTGTTTCGATCCACGGTGGATCACGTGGTTCCCGATTCCAGCGTTGAGGTCATCAAGGAAAAGTTGGGTGCCGCCGAGTTGCAAATCATTCCCCTGGAAAACAGCTACCATGTAGCCACAATGGACCATGACGCGCCGTTGATTTTTTCCCAGTCTGTTGATTTCTTCCGAAGGAACCACCATGCAATCTGATCCCGGTGCGGGTGCACCTCACACGGGCGGCAACGACGACGAGGTGTGGCGTGACTTGGTGGCCCGGCTCGAGGAGCGTGAAGACGCTTTCATGGACGGCCCCGACGCAAATCAGCCTGCTGACCCCAAGAGTGTCAGCGACTTTGACCCCCTGGGCGTTTGGCGCAGCGAATCCCTGCCCCATCCCGACGCGAACGACGCCGATGCTGCCGAGGGCGGGCCGCGGGACCATGACCCGGAGGACTTCGATGACGAATTTGTGCCGGAGGAACCTCCCAGCCTGAGCAACACGGAGCCGGCGATCATGCTGTCGTGGATTGCGGCCGCGGGCGGCCCACTTTTCCTGCTGTTCTCGGCCATCTTTTGGCGCCAGGCGCCGATGCTGTTGATCGTGGGCGTGATTGCTGCATTCCTCGCCGGCGCCGGTTACCTGCTGTTCCGCCTGCCCAGCCATCGCGATGATGACGGTGGCGACGGCGCCGTCGTCTGACCTTCCATCGGGAGCGGCTGGCCTCAGGAGCGGGTGCGGGACAGATCGGCGGCGCCGATGAGTCCCGCCGCGGCTCCCAGCTCTGCCACGGTGATGGCAGCCTCCTTGCGGTATCCGCGGCCGGTCAGGTTCCGCGCATAGGCGCGCCGGGCCGGCTCCAAGAGCAGGTCACCTGCGGCGCTGAGCCCGCCGCCGATGACAAAGATTGCCGGGTCAAGGGCGGCGGCAAGGTTGGCCATGCCCAGACCCAGCCAGTCCCCCACTTCGGCGACGAGTTCCTGCGCGGTGGCTTCCCCCTGCAAGGCCAGCTCCGTAACAACTGTTCCGGTGATGTCCTTGGCTTTTCCGTGGGTAGCCTCCAGAAGCCCGGCGGCCATGGGAGATTGTTTCCGGGCCAGCTCGCGCCCTTCCCTGCCCAGGGCGTTTCCGGATGCGTACTGCTCCCAGCAACCCCGGTTTCCGCATTCGCAACGGTGACCTCCGGGCATGATGATCTGGTGACCAAATTCGCCAGCCATGCCAAAGGCTCCGCGCTCAACTTTGCCGTCCAACACCAGTGCGCCACCAATACCGGTCCCCAAGGTCAACATGATCATCCTTGAGTGGCCACGGCCGGCCCCGAAGTGGGATTCCGCCCAGGCCGCCGCATCGGCGTCGTTGGTCACCAAGACAGGGCGCCCCAGCATACTTTCAAGGGTGTCTCGCAAGGGTTCATCGCGCCACGCCAGATGTGGGCTAAACACCACACGGGCCCCCTCCAGGTCCATCCATCCGGCGGCGCCGATTCCCACAGATTCAATCTTGTGCCGGGTACCGAGCTCGGTGACAAGTTCCACGATCACCGACTCGACGGCGCGAGCATCCCGGCCCGGAGTGACTCGCCGGAGTTCTTCGATGATGACTCCGGCCCCATCAACAACTCCGGCAGCGACTTTGGTGCCGCCGATGTCGATCCCCAGCGCCAAAGGCCTGCCGGGTGCCGCCGGCACGTGGGTGTCTTCGGGTGTGCGCGTCGCGACGGAGCGAGTTTGAGTATGTGGCGAAACCATCTACCGATTCTAGCCAGCCAAACCCACAATCTTGCACCTCCGGCCGTCAGCTTGGCCTGGGCGGCCGCGGGCGCCGACTTGGAAAGTGTGAGCTGCGCAACATAAAGTTACTCATGAGTAACATCGGCTACCGAACGAAACGTCCACTGGGCCGATAGAGTGAAGCAACACGATCGCCGCGCCACATATCAAAGGAGCTATTGTGCAAGAGATTTCCGTTCCGGCCCAGGTTGTCAGTCCCCGGACCATGAACACCACCGATTTTGTTCTGCGTCAGGCCAAGCTGGCCTCCAATCCCGCACTTTTCTCCAAACGCAATGAAGACAATGTCTGGGTTGACGTATCCGCCAAGGAATTTTTGGCCGATGTCAGCGCCATCGCCAAGGGACTTATTGCCTCTGGTATCAACGCGGGCGATCGCGTGGGCATCATGGCCCGCACCCGCTATGAATGGTCACTCGTTGACTTTGCCATCTGGTTTGCCGGTGCCGTTTCCGTTCCGATCTACGAAACATCTTCACCGTCACAGGTGGCCTGGAACCTGGGCGATTCGGCTGCGGTCGCAGTTTTCGCCGAAACCGGCGCTCACGAGAACATCATCCGGCAGGCTGCACACAACGAAGGCCTCACCACCTTGGCCCACGTGTGGCAGCTCGAAGGTGACGGCCTGGATCCCCTGCGCGAGGCCGGCAAGGACGTCAGCGATGAGACCTTGGAGACCGCTCGCACGGCCAACGGCCTCGATGACATAGCCACCATTATTTACACCTCCGGCACCACGGGCCGCCCCAAGGGATGCATGCTCACACACAGCAACTTTGTGGAGCTAAGCGAGAACGCACTCGCTGTCCTGGCCCAAACCGTGGTGACGCCGGGCTCACAAACCATTATGTTCCTGCCGCTGGCGCACGTTTTTGCTCGGTACATCTCCGTGTTGGCCGTGGCAGGCGGCGCCAAGGTGGGTCACACCCCAGATATTAAGCACCTGCTGGCTGACTTGCAAAGCTTCAAGCCCACGTTTATTTTGGCTGTGCCGCGCGTGTTTGAAAAGGTCTACAACTCAGCCTCCCTTAAGGCAGAAAGTGAAGGCAAGGGCAAGATCTTTGCCATCGCCGCTCACACCGCCGTTGATTACGCCCGCGCCGCCCAGACCGGCAAGGTGGGCATCGTCTTGAAAGCCAAGCATGCCTTGTTCGACAAGCTGGTTTACTCCAAGCTCCGCGCCGCCATGGGAGGCAATGTTCGTCACGCCGTCTCCGGCGGCGGGCCCTTGGGCGAACGCCTGGGTTACTTCTTCCAGGGGATTGGCCTGCAAATCCTTGAAGGCTACGGCCTCACCGAGACAACGGCCCCCATCACCGTCAACCGCCCCGAGCGGATCAAGATCGGCACCGTGGGCGCGCCCCTGCCAGGGAATGCCGTGAAGATTGCCGACGACGGCGAGATCCTCACCAAGGGTGTGTGCGTCATGAAGGGCTACTACGGTCGCGATGACCTGACGGCCGAGACGTTCATTGACGGCTGGTTCCGTACGGGCGACATCGGCGAACTTGATGACCAGGGCTTCCTGAAGATCACGGGACGCAAGAAGGAAATCATCGTCACCTCGGGAGGCAAGAACGTTGTTCCCGCCCTGCTGGAAGATCAGATCCGTGCCGACGCCATAGTTTCCCAGTGCGTTGTCATTGGCGAGCAGCGCCCGTTTATCGCCGCGATTGTGACACTGGATGAGGAAGCCCTGCCGCAATGGGGCAAGGCCCACGGCCTCAACGCCGGCATCACTGTTGAAATGGCCGCCAATGATCCGATCGTCATCGCCGCCGTGCAGAAAGCCGTCAACCGGGCCAACAGCTCAGTGTCATCGGCCGAGGCCATCAAGCAGTTCCGGATTGTCGACACCGACTTCACCGAGACATCCGGCCACCTCACCCCGTCCATGAAGGTCAAGCGCGGCCAAGTCCTGAAGGATTTCAACTCCGTCGTGGAGGACATCTACCTGAGCAAGAAGCCAGCCTAAGGCTCCAGTCAGATTTGAAAACGCAGATGGTGCGATAAAATCGTGAAGATTTATCGCACCATCTGCGTTTTCGTTTTAAGTCTGGAACAAGCAGAACCGGCGGCGCCGGCTCCCGGAGCGGGGATGGATTTTCAAGGTCGCCCAGCGACCGAGCAAATCTTACTGCCCGCGAGGGAGCCGGCGCCGCCGGTTGGGCCCACGCGCCCGAGGGGCCCCGATCGCAGACGCGCCAGCGTCTGCGATCGGGGCGGGCGTGGGGACTACGCGATAACTACCAGCAGGTCTCCACCCTGGACCTGGGCAACCCCGGCGACGGCGAGACGGCCCACGGTGCCGCCCACCGGCGTCGTAATTGACGCCTCCATCTTCATGGCTTCGATCGTGGCGATCGTGGCACCGGCCTCAACCACGTCGCCCACGGCGACCTTGACGCTGACGGCGCCGGCGAAGGGTGCAGCTACCTGGCCCGGCACTGTCGCGTCGGCCTTCTCGGCGGCCTTGACGGTGCTCTCGATGCTGCGGTCGCGCACCGAGATGGGGCGGCTCTGCCCGTTGAGCTTGCACATCACGGTGCGCATACCCTTTTCATCGGCCTCGGAGATGGTCTCAAGAACGGCGATCAGGCGTACACCCTTGCCCAGATCCACGGCGTGCTCAACGCCCCGGCGAAGGCCGTAGAGGTAGTCGCGAGTGTCCAGCACGGAGACATCTCCGTACGTCTTGCGGACTGCCTCAAAGTCCTTCGTGGGTCCGGCGAAGAGCAAGCGATTCAGGGTAGCGCGTCGAGTTTCGCTGTCCCCGGCAAGTTCCGCACTGTCCTGTGCGCTGAGGGTGCCCATGCGTTCGGTTACGGTGCGGCCCTGCAGTGCCTTGGTGCGGAACGGCTCGGGCCAGCCACCCGGAGGGGTGCCCAGCTCGCCACCGAGGAAGCCAATGACGGAATCCGGGATGTCATAGTTTTGCGGGTTTGCCTCAAAATCGGCCGGGTCGGCCTTGATGCCCACCAGGTGCAGGGCCAGATCGCCCACCACCTTCGATGACGGCGTGACCTTGACAAGGTGTCCCAGGATCCGATCCGCGGCCGTGTACATGTCTTCGATTTCCTCGAAGCGCTCCCCGAGACCCAACGCAATGGCCTGCTGGCGCAGGTTGGAGAGCTGCCCGCCCGGGATCTCGTGGAGGTAAACCCGGCCCGTGGGTGCGGCAAGACCTGACTCGAAGGGTGAGTACAGGCGCCGTACGGCTTCCCAGTACGGCTCCAGGGAGCTGATGGCAGCCAAATCAATCCCGGTGTCCCGCTCGGTGTGTGCCAAGGCGGCAACCAAGGCGGAGGCCGAGGGCTGGCTCGTGGTGCCGGCCAAGGCAGCCGAGGCGACGTCAACGGCGTCGACCCCTGCATTGATGGCCGCCATCAGGGTGGCCAGCTGGCCACCAGCCGTGTCGTGGGTGTGCAGGTGGACGGGCAGCTCGAAGCGTTCGCGCAGGGCGGTGACGAGCTTGGCGGCAGCGGCCGGGCGAAGTACGCCGGCCATGTCCTTGATGGCCAGAATGTGTGCCCCGGCGTCAACAATGCGCTGCGCCAGCTCGAGGTAGTAGTCAAGCGTGTAAATGGTCTCGGCAGGATCCAGCAGATCACCCGTGTAGCACAGGGCCACCTCGGCCACGGCAGTGCCGGTAGCGCGGACGGCCTTGATGGCGGGTTCCATCTGGTCCACATCGTTGAGCGCGTCAAAGATGCGGAAGATGTCGATGCCACTCGCGGCGGCCTCCAGCACAAAGGCATCGGTGACCTCGGCCGGGTACGGCGTGTAGCCAACCGTGTTGCGCCCGCGCAGCAGCATCTGCAGGCAGACGTTGGGGAGGGCTTCGCGCAGCTTGCTCAGACGCTGCCAGGGATCTTCGCCAAGGAAGCGCAGCGAGACGTCATAGGTGGCGCCACCCCAGGCTTCAACGGAGAGCAGCTGCGGCGTCAGCACCGAAACGGCGGGACCGGCAGCCAACAGGTCCCTGGTGCGCACACGGGTGGCCAGCAGCGACTGGTGTGCATCGCGGAACGTGGTGTCGGTGACAGCCACGGGAGTCTGTGCCCGCAGGGCTGCTGCAAAGCCTTCCGGCCCAAGCTCAGCCAGCAGCTGGCGGGATCCGGCCGGAGCCGTTGCCAGATCGACGTCGGGCAGCTTGCGGGCGGGGTCTTCCAAGACCGTCAATTCGCCATGGGGCTTGTTGACGGTTGCATCCGCCAGCCACGTCAGCAGCTTGGTGCCACGGTCGGAGGACACGTGCGAGTTCAGCAGTTCGGGGCGCTCGTCAATGAAGGACGTGGCCACATCCCCAGCGTTGAACGCCGGATCTGCCAGAACCGCCTGCAGGAATGAAATATTGGTGGAGACGCCACGAATACGGAACTCGGCCAAGGCCCGGCGGGCGCGGGAAACCGCTGCCGGATAGTCGCGGCCGCGGCAGGTGAGCTTGACCAGCATGGAATCGAAATGCGGGCTGATCTGGGCACCTGCGTAAATGGTTCCGCCGTCGAGCCTCACACCGGCGCCACCAGCGGAACGGTAGGTGGTGATCTCGTCAACGTCGGGGCGGAAGCCGTTGGAGGGATCCTCCGTGGTTATGCGGCACTGCAGCGCAGCACCCTTGACCTGGACGGTTTCTTGGCTCAGGCCAAGATCGGCAAGGGTCTCGCCAGCTGCAATGCGCAGCTGTGCCTGGACCAGGTCCACGTCGGTGATTTCTTCCGTGACGGTGTGCTCGACCTGGATGCGCGGGTTCATTTCAATGAACACGTGCTGACCGGCCCGCTCCCCCACGGTGTCAACGAGGAACTCCACGGTTCCGGCATTGACGTAACCCATGGCCTTGGCGAACTTGACGGCATCGGCGTGCAGGGCCTTGCGGATGTTCTCATCCAGGTTCGGCGCCGGGGCAATCTCAACCACCTTCTGGTGGCGACGCTGCAGCGAACAATCACGCTCGAACAGGTGGATGACGTTGCCCTCATTGTCGGCGAGGATCTGGACCTCGATGTGACGGGGACGCAACACCGCCTGTTCCAGGAACATGGTCGCGTCACCAAAGGCGGCATCCGCTTCGCGCATGGCGGCCTTGAGCGCTTCCTCCAGGTCCTCGGCCTTTTCAACACGGCGCATACCGCGCCCACCACCGCCGGCAACGGCCTTGGCGAAGATGGGGTAGCCAATCTCGGCGGCGGCACCCAGCAGGTAGTCAAGGTCTGCACTTGGCTTGCTTGACTGCAGGACGGGGATGCCGGCCTTGCGGGCGGCATCCAGGGCGCGAACCTTGTTCCCTGTCAGCTCCAGCACTTCAGCGGGCGGGCCAACAAAGGTAATCCCGGCATCCCTGGCGGCAGCGGCCAAATCCGGATTCTCCGAGAGGAAACCGTAACCGGGGTAGATGGCATCTGCGCCGGCTTCCTTGGCGACACGGATGACCTCCGCCACGTCCAGGTAGGCCCGTACGGGGTGGCCCTCTTCACCGATCAGGTAAGCCTCGTCGGCCTTCTGGCGGTGAATGGAGGTGCGGTCCTCGTAAGGGTAGACGGCCACTGTCTTGGCGCCAAGCTCGTAGCTGGCGCGGAATGCCCGGATCGCGATTTCGCCGCGGTTGGCAACCAGAATTTTCGAAAACATCTCACTCCTGTGTGAACAATGGTGGCGAAGCACGTGCCTCATACCTGAAGCAGTGACCCGCCCGTGAGGGCTGCGGTGCTGACCCTATGGGCCAGAGTCGTGCCGCCTTGTAGATATTGGTGTAGTTCCGTGACACAAAGTGGTGCAAGTTTGGCCCCTGCAGCTATTCTGCACCAAATCGTGTGGCACAGATCACTGCAGGGGCGCGTAATAATCTTGCGGTCGGCCAGATCCGTTACTGCTCAGCGAGTTCCTCAATGGATGGGCAGGAACAAACAAGGTGGCGGTCGCCGTAGGCCTGGTCAATGCGGCGAACGATCGGCCAGTACTTGGCACGCGGATCCACGCCGGCCGGGAAGACTGCTTCTTCACGGCTGTAGGGGTGGTCCCACTCCTGGGTGATGCTTTGTGCCGTGTGGGGAGCATGCACCAGCGGGTTGTCGTCCGCGGGCCAAAGCCCGTCCTGCACGGCCGCAATTTCCTTGCGGATGCAGATCATCGCATTGATGAAACGGTCAATTTCACCCAGGTCCTCGGATTCAGTCGGCTCCACCATCAAGGTGCCGGCGACCGGGAAGGACATGGTGGGTGCGTGGAAGCCGTAGTCGATAAGGCGCTTGGCCACATCGTCCACACTGACGCCGGAATCCGCGGTGATGCCCCGCAGATCCAGAATGCACTCGTGCGCCACCAGATCGTGGGCACCCGTGTACAGCACCGGGTAGTGCTCGCTGAGGCGGCGGGCAATGTAATTCGCCGACAAAATGGCAGTTTGGGTGGCCAGACGCAGCCCGTCAGGTCCCATCATGCGAATGTAGGCCCAGGAGATGGGAAGGATCGACGCCGAGCCGTAGGGTGCGCTGGAGACCAAACCAACCGAGGTGCCGGCGTCGAGTTCGCGGGCCGGAAGGTGCTTGGCCAGGTGCGCGCCAACGGCAACGGGGCCTACGCCGGGTCCGCCGCCGCCGTGCGGGATGCAGAACGTCTTGTGGAGGTTCAGGTGGGAGACATCGGCACCAAACTTGCCCGGCTGAGCCAAGCCCACCAGAGCGTTAAGGTTGGCGCCGTCAACGTAGACCTGCCCGCCGGCGTCGTGGATCATGGCGCATATGGTGCTGATTTCGGTCTCAAACACCCCATGGGTTGACGGGTAGGTGACCATGATGGCGGCCAGGCGGTTCTCGTTGACGGAGATCTGGTGCTTGAGGTCGTCAATGTCAATGTTGCCGAAACCGTCGGTAGCAACGGCCACAACCTTCATGCCGGCCATGACGGCGGAGGCGGCGTTGGTGCCGTGGGCCGAGGTGGGGATCAGGACAAGGTCACGTTCCGAGTCACCGTTTTCCACGTGATAGGCGCGGATGGCCATGAGCCCGGCAAATTCGCCCTGCGAACCGGCGTTGGGCTGCACCGAGACGGCGTCGTAGCCGGTGATCTCGGCCAGCCAGGCTTCCAGCTGCGTGGCCATTTCAACAATGCCCACAGTGTCCGAGGCGGGTGCGAACGGGTGCAGGTTGGAGAACTCGGGCCATGTCACGGCGGCCATTTCGGCGGTGGCGTTCAGCTTCATGGTGCACGAGCCCAGCGGGATCATGCCGCGGTCCAGGGCGTAATCGGCGTCCGAGAGCTTGCGCAGGTAGCGCAACATCTGGGTTTCCGAGTTGTGCGCATGGAACACGGCATTGGTCATGAAGTCCGTGGCACGTGCCGGTGTTGGAAGCACGGCAGTGGCGGCGTCCGGGGCAACTGTTGGCGTCTGGGTGCCAAACAGCGTGGCCAAGGCGGCGACGTCGGCCTCTGTGGTGGTCTCATCCACGGCGATCTGCAGGTGGTCGTGGTCCACCTGGCGCAGCAGGTAGCCGGCGCGGTGGGCGGCGGCAACCAGTTCGGCGGCGGCGTGGCCGCTCTGCGAGGTGACCTTGATCTTCACGGTGTCGAAGAAGTTGGCGTGAACCAGGGCATGTCCGGCCGCTGTGGCGGCTGCCGCCACAACCTGCGCCCTGAGGTGCACTCGGGTTGCAATCTTTCGCAGCCCCTCGGGGCCGTGATAGACCGCGTACATGCCGGCCATGACGGCCAACAAAACCTGGGCCGTGCAGATGTTGGATGTGGCTTTCTCGCGGCGGATGTGCTGCTCGCGGGTCTGCAGGGCCAGGCGGTAGGCCTGGTTTCCGGCGGCATCCTTGGACACGCCTACCAGACGGCCCGGCAGGGATCGCTCCAAGCCCTTGCGGACGGCCATGTAGCCGGCGTGCGGGCCACCGAAGCCCATGGGCACGCCGAAGCGTTGGGAGGTACCTACAGCCAGATCGGCGCCAAGGGCGCCGGGAGATTCCAGCAGGGTCAGCGCCAACAGGTCTGCGGCAACTGCCACGAGGGCTTTGCGTTCGTGGGCTGCCGCAACAATGGGGGCAAGATCCCGGATCAGCCCGGAATCTCCCGGGGACTGCAGGAGCACACCGAAGAACTCAACGTCCGGAAGTTCGGCGTCGAAGTCGTGAACCAACAGCGGCAGGCCCATGGCCTTGGCGCGAGTGGTAACAACGGCCAAGGTTTGCGGGAACACGTCGGCATCGATCAGCAAGACGGCACGGTCGGAGGCTGCGCGGTTGTTGCGGCGCATCAAGGCCACGGCCTCGGCGGCGGCGGTACCTTCATCCAGCATGGAGGCGTTTGCCGTAACCATGCCCGTCAAATCCGACACGACGGTTTGGAAATTCAGCAGCGCTTCGAGGCGGCCCTGGGAGATTTCGGGCTGGTACGGCGTGTAGGCCGTGTACCAGGCCGGACTTTCCAAAACGTTGCGCTGAATCACACCCGGGGTGTGTGTACCGTAGTAGCCCTGCCCCAGAAAGGACTTGTTGACGGTATTTTTGCCCGCCAGCGCCTTCAATTCGGCCAGCATGGCTTCCTCCGACACGGCGGCCTGAAGGTTCATCGGCTCAGCCGAATAGATCGATTTTGGCAGCGCGGCTGTGGTTAGCGCCTCCAAAGAACCAAATCCTAGGGTGGTCAACATATGATGAATGTGGGGCTGCGCAGTAACCCCAATGTGTCGATCACTAAAGTTGGCCGACACAAGGTTGTTTGTGCTCTGGCGTTCCGGCAAATTTTCAGCGGTATTTGTCAATGGGTTCTCCAAGTCGCGAACGTTCCACAGCTATTGTATGTGTCAGGGCTAACAGCACAGCACATGATTGAGTAAGCAACGCAAAGGGTAATGGTTCATCCGTGCAAGTAGTGAGTATCAGCAGCCTCAAGGGCGGCGTCGGCAAGACCTCAGTCACGCTTGGCTTGGCCTCGGCAGCGCTAGCCTCCGGCATCCCCACCTTGGTGATCGATCTTGATCCCCATGCGGACGCCACGACCGGCCTGGGTGTCGCCGCGCGCGACCAGCTCGACATTGGCCAGATGATTAAGAACGCCCGCAAGGCGGATCTGGGCGCCAATGTTGTCCCCAGCGGTTGGCTTGCCGCCCACCAGCACGACGCCGGTCCCGCCCCAACGCTCGACGTCGCGATGGGCTCGGCCTTTAGCGGCATCTACGACCGTCCGGACCTTGGCAAGCGTGATCTGCGCCGGCTCTCCACCGTGTTGGGAAATGCCGACCGCGACGGCACCGCCCCCTACCAACTGGTGCTGATCGACTGCCCGCCGTCCCTTAACGGGTTGACCCGCATGGCATGGACAGCAAGCAGCAGAGTTCTGCTTGTCGCCGAGCCGGGTTTGTTCTCCGTGGCCGGAACGCAGCGCACCTTGCGTGCCATCGAGCTGTTCCGCACCGAATTTGCCCCGTCACTGGTACCCGCTGGCATTGTGGCCAACCGCGTCCGGACCGGTTCCAACGAGCACGCCTACCGCTTGGGTGAAATGAAGACCATGTTTGGTGACCTGTTGCTCTCGCCGACAATTCCGGAGCAGGCCAACTGGCAACAGATCCAGGGCGCCGCACACCCCGTGCACCAGTGGCCCGGGGATTCCGCCAAGAACGCTTCGGCCCTCTTTGACCGGTTGCTGGATTCGGTTCTGAACCAGAGTGCCACCCGAAGCCGCCTGTACCGCGGCTAGTTCCGCACTGGACTTACTGGAACTTAAACAAAAAAGCAGCCCGCTGAATTCAGCGGGCTGCTTTCTTTGGTTCCTAGGAGATCTTGCGGGCTTCGCGTCGCTTGCTGAGCTCATCATCAGGGTACGCCGCGACGGCTGCGTGTTCGCTGGGGAGGGCCGCAAGGCTGCCTTCAACCTCACGCCATACGCGACCAACGGCGATGCCGAAGACGCCTTGTCCGCCCTGAACCAGATCAATGACCTCATCCGCGGAGGTGCATTCATAGACGGACGCACCGTCGCTCATCAAGGTGATCTGGGCTAGATCTTCTACGCCGCGTTCACGCAGGTGTTCTACAGCGGTTCGAATTTGCTGGAGGGATACTCCGGTGTCAAGAAGCCGCTTGACGACCTTGAGCACAAGAATGTCGCGGAAGCCGTAGAGGCGTTGGGAGCCTGAGCCTGCTGCACCGCGCACGGCCGGTTCAACCAGACCGGTACGGGCCCAGTAGTCGAGTTGGCGGTAGGTGATGCCGGCAGCCTTACAAGCCGTGGGTCCGCGGTATCCCGCGTGTGCATCAAGGACAGGCAGATCTTCGGTGAACAGCAGGCCTTGCGATCCTGCACGCAAGGCAGCACTGGGGACAACGGCCGCCGTCGGCTCGCCGGCGTCACTCTTGGCACTCACGTGGATCCTCCTGTTCACAGTTCCCCCGAACGGTTGGCTTGCACGCTTTACTGTCAACGCACAAACAGCACTTCAGGGAGAGCTGTAGGGGCTCTAACCTCAAGTGTGCCCGTGCCAGCTTGGGCTTGCAATGGGGAACTCACTACTTTGACGTTAGATCTCAGCGGGAGCAAGGTCAAAGACGTCCGCACAACAATTTCAGCGTGTCGAAACTTTCAGGCTCAGCTTTAAGGTTAGACATTGCGGAAAATCCGCTAGATCGCAAGGATTACTTCTCAAAATCCTCGGGCTCGACGTCATTGAGGAATTCACGGAATTGACGAACCTCACGTTCCTTGGCTTCGTCGTCGTCGGCGATGACTTCAGCATTTCCGTCCTCGTCATTGCCACCGATCACCACCCCCGCCTCCTCGATCAGGCTATCGTGGGCCATGATGGGGCATTGTGCCCGCTGGGCGACCGCAATGGCATCAGAGGCCCGCGATCCAACGACTGTCCCGTTCTCGAAGCGCAGTTCAGCGTAGAAGACTCCGTCTTCGACCCTCGTTAGCACCACATCCTGGATTCTGTGTCCCAGCGCCAAGACCACACCGCACAAAAGATCGTGGGTCAAGGGCCGCGGTGGCACGACGCCCTGTTCAGCGAGGGCGATGGCTGTTGCCTCTGCTGCGCCGATCCAAATGGGAATGTGCCGTTCGCCTTGCTTTTCGCGCAGGAGTACGAGGGGCTGGTTTGAAGGGAGCTCAATCCTGACGCCCACAATCTCCACTTCGATCATGGAGTTTCCATTTCGGAGATTCGCGCCTGCACCAGGGCACTGTGCAGGCTCAGGCACAACTCAGCAATTTCACGGGCAGACTCGGCGGCACGCATGGCGGACGTACCATCCTTGCGCGAAGACACCGGGCCCACGGCTCGTTCAACGAGCCCAAATTCCCTGTCGGCCGCGGCTTGGAAGGGTCGCAGGTGCCGGGGTTCAAGTCCGTGCGCAGCCAGCGCGGTGCAGGCCTGGGCAACCCTCACGGCATGATCGTCAAAGGTGCCTTCGTGAACAGCTATCAATCCGTAGCTGATCATGGTGTCAAATAAGTCGACGCTGGCGCCTGACTCGCTGCGCAGCTGCTCGGGCGTCAGGCGGCGGGCTCGGCCCTTGAGCTCACGAAGCAGGTCATCGGAGACCATCCGCGGTGCAATGGAAACTCCCGGCGGCAGGTTCTGGGGAGTCTGCCCTTGATCGATCGCATCAAGGTACTCACGGATCACCTTCAACGGCAGGTAATGGTCGCGTTGGAGAGCCAATACAAACCGCAGCCGTTCGACGTCGGTCTCCCGGAACTGACGGTACCCCGCAGCAGTTCGCTGCGGGGTAATGAGTCCCTTTTCTTCATAAAAGCGAATCTTGGAGGCCGTCACTGACGGGAAATCCGCCGTCAACTGCGCCAGGACTTCACCAATGTTTAGAACGGATGCGACTCCGGGGCGCCGGTTGGTGGACTGCACGTCCACCAACCGGCGCCCCGCGCCAGTATTCAAACTTCCCACGGCAGCCTAGGAATCCACGGCCGGGTTGTTGGAGCTGAAGTAGTAGGTGAGTCGGAACCTGCCTATCTGCACTTCATTACCAGTCCGCAGACGGACCGAATCAACACGGTCCCCGTTGACATAGGTCCCGTTGAGACTTCCGGCGTCGATGACTTCAAACCCACCGTCATACTTCATGAAATTCACGTGCCGTCGAGAAACAGTCACATCGTCCAAGAAAATATCCGCTTCAGGATGCCGGCCAGCCGTGGTGACATGACTGTCCAGCAAGAACCTGGCGCCAGCATTGGGCCCCGCATGAGCGATGAGCAGAGCAGAGCCAGCAGGAAGCGAATTCACGGCGGCTTGTTCTTCGGGCGCTAGAACCGGCACCGTTGAAGGCCCGGTCTGAACGGGAGCGAGGTGGATCGACGTTGTATCTGTAGCACCGGGCTGATCTTGGGAGATCGCCTGATCATTCACCCCGGCGCCGTTACCCGTGTCAACCATTGGTACTCCTCCTTGCTGAAAAAAACTGACCGAGGTGGCGGTTGCTTCCTCAGTTACTAACAATGTATGAGCCGTCGCTGGGAACGATCTGGGTGGAAGCAGCTAGTACAGACTTAAAGTCACGTACTTAGGCCAGCCTCCTCGCCAAATAATCCTTAGCTACTAGCCTACCTTTTCTTGGTACTCGGCTGCGCTGAGTAGCGAGTCGAAGCTGGCAGGATCGGTCAAGGTAATTTCGAGCAACCACCCAGCACCGTACGGGTCCGAGTTGATCAGTGCCGGATCAGCATCCAGGGCTTCATTGCGAGCGGTGACCGTTCCGGTCAGCGGAGCGTAAATGTCACTGACGCTCTTGGTGGACTCAACCTCACCGACCACAGTGTCAGCCGTGACCTCGGTTCCAAGGTCCGGAACCTGGACGTACACCACATCGCCTAGTGCGTCCTGTGCAAAATCGGTGATGCCCACACGAACTACACCGTCGGCAGTGGGGGCCAAGACCCATTCGTGCTCGCCGGTGTAGGACAGTTCTGCTGGAATGTTACTCATTAATGCGCACCTTTCGGGTTTCATCGCGTGCCTGGCGAAGAAAAAGTGAAGTCTAAAGTGAATCTAAAACACATCGGGCCGCAAGAATTCTCCAACGATCCACAACCAGTCTTTAGTGTGTGGCCGTTCTTGACAAGTCGAAGGTACTTTCTAGCATATTTAATCGAAATGACCCGCGCAGCACCCACCAACTCTGAGATGATTCTTCCATGACTGATTCATTAGCCCCCACGCCGACTGATGGTTCGAAAGATTCCAGCAAACGTGCTGGGAATGAGGTCAGGACCAAGATGCCGGTCTGGCTGTTTCGCACCATTCTTGGCGTGATCATCGCAGCATTGCTCGTGGTCGGGTACATGGTTGCCTCCGTAACAGTTCCCTTGATCTGGGCGAAGTCGATCGGAAATCAGATTGGGAATCAATTAGGCAACAGCATCCCCCTTGGAATGTTTTACGGTTTTGCATTCTCGTTTGTCCCCGTCCTGGTGGCGTGGCAGGCGCACCATCGCAAACTCAATAAGTGGGTTCGAGTTTCCCTGGCGGTTTTGGGCGTTATTTTGACCGTCCCGAACCTGCTTACGCTCGGCGTCTTGTACGGGACCACGCAAACCGCAGCAGACGCCCGCTCCATTTGGGCCAACAGCGCCAACTGGTTCGGGACCTGGAGCCAGATTTTCATGGTGGTTGGTGTCATCTGCGCCGTGGCTGTCATCGTGCTGGGGCGGATGTGGATGAGACGCGGACGCAAGATCCGCGAAATCAAGGCCGCTGAGAAACTCCTCCGCGACAACGAAACCGCCAAGGAGCGGGCCGCCAAGGAGCGGGCCGCCAAGGCGGCCATCAAGGCGCAGCGCAAAAATCCCCCAGCCGAGCCCACCGGCACACCGCAGGCCTAGGCGCACACCGTGCCGCAGCCATCGCCGAATCAGACCTGCGTTCTGGCTGGTGTCCACCCGGGCCAGCCGGCCGGCGTCGTTCTTGAGGCCGCACGACTTGCTGCCGCCCTCAACTGCCCGCTCATTTGCGCCTACTCAAACCCGGCACGCTTTCCGGTCGAAGAGAAAGCCGATGGATCTGTCACCTCCGAGTCCGTTGACCCGGACTTCATGGACGCCAGCGAAGCGTCCTTCCCGGCCGAGCTGGCCTCAGAGTTGGAGTTGCGGCTGGGCTCGAGCCCGGTTCAGTGGCGCACCGCACTGCTAGCCGGTGATCCGGCCCGTGCCTTGGCGCGCTGCGCCCAAATCACAGGTGCAACCATGATCGTGGTTGGCACCCATGGCGATGCCCGCACGCACCTGCGCGAGATCTTGCGCCTCTCGGTGGCAGCCCACCTGACCCGGCTGGGCAGCTGCCCTGTGCTCGTGGTGCCCACCTTTGCTGGAACTGTTGCCAAGGACCGTTTGTGAAGCCGCACCTCTTTCATTCCCTGGCTCTCATAGGGATTGGTGGCTCACTTGGTGCCGCGGCACGGGAGGGACTGGTCCTGGCCATTCCCGACGCCGGCGGCATACCGTGGGCGATCGCGCTGGCCAATGTTGTTGGTGCTTTTGTGCTCGGACTGTTGCTCTCATCGCTGGCCCGGGCGGCGAGCCAGAATCCACCACGGCCTGACGCTGCCGATACCCCGGCCTTGCCTCGGAGACGGCGGCTGCAGCTTCTCCTGGGAACTGGATTTTGCGGTGGCTTCACCACGTACAGCACGCTTGCCGTGGGGATGGTTTCGCTCTCCGGAACCGCCGCCCAGGGTGTGGGGCCGGCCGCGGTTTATGGTCTTGGAACGGTGCTGGTTGGCGGCGTGGCCACATGGGTGGGCATGGCTTTGGGCAGTCGCCGTATTGCTTCTGAGCCGCCGGTGCACACTACTTCAGCGGGATCACAGTACGGCGGACGTTCATGACTGCGCTTGTTTTCATCGCCCTGGCACTGGCAGGCGGGCTCGGCGCCATTGCCCGCTTCCTGCTGGATGGTGCCATGGGCCGACGTTTCCAGACTGCGTTTCCATGGGCAACGTTCACTATCAATGTCTCCGGCTCCCTGGCACTGGGCCTTTTGACTGCAATGGCAGCCGGAAACGTGGTCCCTCGGGAATGGGCACTCATTTTGGGAACGGGGTTTCTGGGCGGCTATACGACCTTTAGCACCAACAGCTACGAAACACTGCGCCTCCTCGGCGAGAAGCGCTACGCCGCCTCGTTCGCCAATGCCTTCGGCACACTGGCTGCCAGCGTGGGTGCCGCCGCCTTGGGATTCTGGCTTGGCGGACTTGCGTAATGCTCATGGCTCGAGTCGCACCTTCGAAACGATCCTGTTTCGAATCCGTCGTTTAACTAAGACGACCCGCAGAGCATCGGCGAGATACTCGTACGGGCCTAACCGCAGCTAACTCTGAGAAGAGCGCATTGGCTACAATGAACATTACCCTCCACTTGGCCAATGCCGTGAACTCAAGGGGCGTAATGAGCGCCATTTCACACTCCACACAACATCTCGCTTCACGTGAGCCACGCCACATTACTGGCAAGTAACTCAATTCCGAGACAAACAAGTTACCCGAGGGTACGCTGACGATCATGAACGAATACCAGCCTCCCCTTGCAGATATCGCCTTCGCCCTTGAGCATGTTGTCGGATACCCGGACATCGCCTCACTGCCAGGCTTTGAACACGCCGATCTCGACACCGTCGTCGAACTACTTGAGCAATGCGGCGAGTTCATGAGCGAGGCGGTAGCCCCCACCAACCAGCCAGGCGACATCCAGGGATCCCGGCTTCAGCCTGATGGGACCGTGCTGACCCCTGATGGATTTAAAGAGGTGTATCAGCAATATGTTGACGCTGGGTGGGGCTCCGTGCCGCTGCCGGAGGAATTCGGCGGGGGCGGCTTTCCGCGCACCGTGGGCCTGGTGATTCAAGAACTCATGACAAGTGCCAATATGGCATTCTCACTTTGCCCCTTGCTGACCCAGGGGGCCATTGAGGCACTGCTGCATTACGGCAGCGATGAACTAAAGCAACGTTTCCTGCCTCAAATGGTGAGTGGCGAGTGGACCGGGACCATGAACCTTACAGAGCCGCAAGCTGGCTCGGACGTGGGTGCTTTGACCACCCGGGCCGTGAAAAACGACGACGGCACTTACGCGATCACCGGCCAAAAGATCTTCATCACCTATGGCGACCACGATATGGCCGATCAGATAGTCCATCTGGTGTTGGCACGGACTCCGGGCGCACCCGTTGGCACCCGCGGAATATCGTGCTTCATAGTGCCAAAATTCCTTGTCAACGACGACGGATCCCTCGGGGAACGAAATGCCGTTGAGACCGTTTCCCTTGAGCACAAGATGGGCATCCACGCGTCGCCCACATGCGTCCTCTCCTATGAAAATGCCACCGGCTACCTGATCGGCGAAGAAAACCGCGGAATGCGGATCATGTTTGTCATGATGAACAGCGCACGCCTTGGCGTTGGGGTCCAGGGGCTGGCCGTAGCCGAACGCGCCTATCAGCAGTCACTTAGCTATGCCCAAGACCGCCGGCAAGGGGTGGCGATCGGGGCCACCGAAAGCAGCTCCGCCATCATCGACTTCCCCGATGTTCGGCGCATGTTGTTGACTCAGAGAGCCTCTATTTCCGCCCTGCGTTACCTCACCTTGCTTGATGCCGTTTACGTTGACCGCAGCACTAACGATCCAGACCCCTCAGTGAGGGCCAGGGCCGAGGAAATAGTGGGTATCCTGACACCGATCTGCAAGTCATATGGAACCGATCTGGGCAATGAACTTTCCTCTTTGGCGCTGCAGATTCAGGGCGGAATGGGTTTCATTGAGGAAACTGGCGCAGCCCAGCATGTCCGCGATGTTCGCATTGCCGCAATTTATGAAGGAACCAATGGCATCCAAGCGGCCGATCTTGTGGGCCGCAAGCTGGGCATTCGCGGCGGGGCATCGATACTGGAATTCATTTCAACCATGCGTGAAATTGAGGGAGCTCTTGATGCCGCTGGTGACGATTTCGCCAGCATTCGCCAAGAACTGGGCCGCCAATTCACCGCTCTTGAGGAAGCCACCAACTGGATGCTACGCACAGGCCCGGGCGATCCGAACGCCGTCTTGTCCGGATCAACGCCGTATATGCGGATGTGGGGACTGTGCACCAGCGCGTGGATGCTTGCTCGGGCCGCACTCGCCGCAGCAGCAACGGGCGATGAGGAATTGGCACAGACCCAATTGGTCTTGGCACGATTCCATGCCGAACAAATACTCCCTGCGTGCGCCAGCCTTCTGGGTCCTGCGACGGCCGGCTCAACCGATTTGTTCGCATTGGACGCCCATCAACTGTCGGGTTCTGCACGGAAAGTCAGGCGCTAAGGAGGGTCCCCCACTGGGGCGGACTCCTGCCTGAGCTTGCGCACCGGCTGACGCAAGATGGTTTTCAGCTTCTCGGGTGCGGTCCGACGAGGATCGCTGAGGTAAATTTCATGGTGCTTTCCATTGAAACTCAAGTTGTTGGCAGGCATATAACTGTTGTGCATCCTGTCCAGGGTGGGCCCCGCGTCGTCGTAGGAACCAAGATGGAGGATTTGGAGGCAGGATCCTTCGACCAACTCCATGTGGCGGAGACGGGCCAAGGCGGGCAGGTCTTTCTTCGCCGCCGCCTTGGCCACCGATTCCTCGATGATTTCAGTGGTGATCCAGTGAGGCTGGCAAATCATCATGGTCCAGGCCCATCTGTCTTTGTCACGAGATACGAAATCGGTCATGTCTTGCGCCCACCAGAGTCCTTCCAAGGGCGCCACCACGTAGTCACGTCCAAGGCTCGTCTTGCTGGCGAATTTCGCGGCATGGGAAACCGAGTAGAGAGCGGCCAGCGCGTCAACATATTGCGCGGAAACGTTGGGGTCACCGTGCCCATCGACGGCAAGATAGTTGAAGGCGGGCACCTCAACGAGAGAAAAGTCCTTGGCACCTGGGGCGAACAGCTTCTTGTGGGCCTTTTTATGATCGTATTTATCCATGCGTTCTTCCTTGTCTACCCGGGTGCTTTCGCCAATTCTAGGGTCTCGCAGCCACACAAAGGAGTGTCTTGATAACTGAATCCAACGTCTCGCTGAAGGCGCCGTGGAGGATCTGGCTGGGCTTCATCCCGTACATCGTTGTCTGCGTGATCCATGTAGGAACTCGTTTTGCCAACAACGACTCGGTTGCGGACCCCACGAAGCTCTGGCTGATGCCGATGCTGGTATTGGCCGTTCTCACCGCGTCAAGTCAGCTTACGCGCCTGGGGCTGGCCAATCGGTGGCAGACGGCTAGAAGAGTTTGGCTGTTGCTTACGCTCGGCTTGGTCTTCTCCTGGTTGGGCGACGGCGCTGGAACACTGTTCCCGTTCGCACCTGCCCTGCCCCTGATGTTGCTTTTCTTCGGTGTGGCTCACCTGTGCTACATCCGTCTTTTTTGGCGTCACTTGGCGCTCAGGCCGCCGTCCTGGTGGATCCTTTTCTTTGCCCTCTGGTGGGTAATCTTGCTGGTTGTTTTGTGACCCAGGGCGCAGGGGCTTGCCCCTGCCATTGCTGCCTATGGGCTGGTTCTAGGCGGTACCGCTGCCCTGTCAACACGCTGCAACCTCTTGGTTCTTTGTGGCGGCATGTTCTTCCTTGCTTCGGACACCATCTTGGCGTTTAGAATTTTTGCCTTGGAACTCATGCCCGACTGGACCAGTGGAATGGTCATGTTGACCTACACGATTGGTCAAGGACTGATAGCCGCGGGAACCGTCATAGCCTTGAGCCGCGCCTCTCGTGACAAGGCGGGGCAGCGCTAGGCTCTGTTGCTCTATCTAGCGTTGATCGTTTTTCTGAGGCGCTGCCAGGTGATGTGTTTCTTAAGCCATCGCGGGTAGTGGACGGGTTGGGTTTCATCTTGTTGGGGCGATTCATAAGCGCCCGTTGGGGTGATCCAGCCGACCATCCCGTCCTGCGTGGCTCGCGGTGTCCAGCCACGAAGCCGCAGCCCGGCACGGTGGGGCTCCTTGAGCCGGCGATACACACCGTGCCGGGCTTTATCGTCCTTAAAGTGTTTTAGTCCGTGATGCTTTTTGCACGCTGGGAAAACATTCTCCACCGTACTCTTTCCGCCCGACTCGAACGGGAACAGATGATCGAACTCCGTATCCAGGATCGGATCAATACAATTCGGGCAGTAACGCCGGCCCACCATTGCCCGTAACACCTCACGCTCAGCCTCCCGCAACGTGCACCGGTCCGGACTCACCGGAAAAATCTCGCCCGTCACCGGATCCGTCAACACCCTCAAGAACGTAGACGAGCCCGCCAACAGCTCCCCAGCCATCTCGAGCGGGACAGGACCACCGGAAAGAGCCACCAACTCCCCCGACTCCTCGGTTGGATCCAACAACCCCAGCACCGGGACCTTGATCAACACGATCGCCTGCGGCAACGGCGGACCCGCCACCACCACACCATCAAAACCCGGGGACCGGTACGCGTCATTAGCTGGATCATCGGGCGGGCCAGGGGCTGGGTTGGTGCTGCCGGCCCGTGCAGTACCGGGGCCTGGTGTGTTCGGGCTTGGGAAAGCAGCAGCAGGGCGGGTGGAGCTGTTGGCGGGGAGGTCTTGACCCATCAACACCAGGGCCGCCATGCCGACCCGCAGTTGGGCTAGGGTCCGATGCTCCTGAGCGTGCCGCGCGTGGCGGGGGGTCGTTCTTGGCCGCCCTGGCGCTCCGGGTGAAGCGGGTCATGATCGAGTCCGGAAATAGCTGCTCCCGCGCACGACGCGCCTTCGAAGCAAGCCCCGACGCGGTGGTCCCGAGCGCCAAAACCAATAGCCTGGCTTCAAATCCGTACACATCCGTCTCGGTGACACCGGGAGTACTGCCTACCGTGGTGAGTTCATTTAGCACCGAACACTCATACAGCCACGAGAGGTCACCCGGCTTCAACGCCGCCTATGTGGCCCGGTGGTGGCGGAGAAGACCAACACTATGATGAGCGAACGCCGAGGCCGTGACCTCGGGAACTCGCAGGACCAGGGCCTTGTTGAAATGGCACTCGTCTCAGCAACGGCGGCCCACTAAAGCACGTCCAGGCCGTCGCACCTTACTTGTACGGGCGATCCCACTCTGCGCGCCGCGTTGGACGCTTTCAGTGCCCGCATATCGGCCGTCACGGATGCGGCCATGGAATATGGGAACAGCAGGATGGTGCGGTAGTCCGGGGCGTCTTCACCCGGGGCTCCTGTGCGTCCGAAAAGGACTGGCGCGGGTCCAATGCTGCGAACTTCATCCGGCAGCTTCAGAGCCGATTGAAACGCCGCCACATCGGCCTCGGAACCTGTTAGCGACGCAAGCCGCATGGCAGGTGGCAGCCCAAGTTCGTGCCGCAACGCGAACTCTCGTTCGGCGTGGCCGGCAGGGTCCCAGCGCACCAGCGCTGCCACCTCAGGAGACTCTTCCGCCGTCACCACAACAATTCCCCCGTCCTTCGCAGAACGAACGAGAGCTGCGGCATTCATCCACCGCCGCAACGTCTCCTCGCCAGCCCTCAGCGATTCACGCCTAAGCATGGAATCCCCGTCCAGCAACAAGGCAGCAGAATAACCGTGGGGCGCGACGGGCTCCGCCCCGATGGTGGCCACCACAATGGCCGGGCGGTCCCCCACCGTGGCCTTGATGTGGTCACCGGATGAAGAAATAACGGGAACCGAGGGAAAGGCGCGGCCCAATTCTTCAGCAGTTCTAAGCGCACCGACCGAAATGGCCCGGAGCTCGTGGTTCCCACAGGTGTTGCAGCTAAAGGCTGTCTCCACCTGCCCGCACCATTTGCAGATGACCATGGAAGAAGCCGACCCGGGGGCCCGTGTCTGCATGAGCGGCCCGGTGCAATGCCGGCATCGAGCAACCTCACGGCAACGTTGGCAGGCAAGCGCAGGCGCATATCCTGTGCGTGCCACCTGCACCAGCACCGGCCCAAACTTCAAGGCGGCTCGTGCGGTTTCCCACGCTCGGTGCGGTAGCCGGGCAAGGGCAGCCGCAGGATCACGTTCCTGTTCGAACGAATCCGAGGTGCTGACGATCCTGGCTGTGGCCTTGCGGACCTCTGGACGCGACGCGACGAGTTCCTGGGCCCACCCGGTGGCAATGAGACGCTGGGATTCACTGCTCCGGCTGTGCCCTGCCATCAGGACTGCCGCATTCTCCGCGTCGGAACGGAGCAGTAGGACATCGCGGCTGTGTTGGTACGGTGCACGGCGCTCAATGTGGAGCTCGTCGCCGTCATCCCAGCAACAAACCAATCCAAGGTCGGCCACAGGTGCATAGGCGGCAGAGCGGGTTCCGATGACGATCCGAACATCCCCGGCAAGGATGCGCAGGAAGTTGGCATAGCGCAAGCTTGGACCGTCGTCAGCCGTAAGCTTCACAAAGCTGTCTGCGGGAAGAACAGTGGCGAATGCTTGTTCCAGAAGCTCCAAATCGCGCAAATCGGGTACAACCACGATTGCGCCGCGCCCTGAGAGCTGGCAATAGGCCGCAACCTGGGCAAGTTGATGATGCCATGACCTCGGCCCCCACCCATGCAGGGCAGCGAAAACGCCCTTGGGGCTGGCCCCCATGGCCAGCTGCGTCAGGAAATCCTCTGCATGCGGGTATTCACCAAAAAGTGAATGGCCGGGATGGGCCGCGGGATCGCCCGCGGCAGGGGCCGCCCCGGCGGTGGCGGCTGCCATCTCTGCGGCACGCTCGGCTTCCTTTTTCAGGTAGACCTTTTCAAGACTGGCAACCCGCGGCGGGACGGCAACGCGCAGAACGTCGGCCACGGTTCCGGCATACCGCGAGGCCACCTTTCGCGCCAATTCCAGGACATGAGGTGACAGGACCGGCACAGCCGAATACACTCGCGCCAGCGGGACCAACCGCGTACTCTCAGACTCGGCCACCCGGCCCACGAGGAAGCCATTAAGATCCTGACCGGAGAACTTCACCCGCACCCGGACCCCAGGCTGGGCATCGGCGTCGAGCTCCAGCGGAACGGAATAATCAAAGATCCTGTCCAGGTGCGGCAGCGGAGAATCAATAATGACCTGGGCCACCGGCAATTGGGAAGCCAAGACTACGCCGCTATGGGGATCGGCCACACGCTCCTTGGCAACAAAACCACTCAGGAGACTCATCTGCACGCCATGGCTGAGATCATCGTCCACGGTGGCCCCCTAGTTCGTTGCGGTTTATCAGTGAAAAGTCCCTTAAGCCAGCTAAGCACAGCCCACTGACAAATTGTCGGCGAGCCGTGCTTAGCTGTGGAAAACTAACGCGCTCAGGCGTTGAAATAAGCCTTCAGGGCATCCACGCGGTCAAGGTTTTCCCACGTGAAATCGGCATCGTCGCGTCCGAAGTGGCCATGTGCGGCCGTCTTGGCGTAGATGGGCCGTTTGAGGTCAAGGCTGTCGATGATGGCCATGGGTCGCAGATCGAAAATAGCCGCAATGGCGTCCTCGATGCGGCGCGGATCAACCGTTTCGGTGCCAAAGGTCTCAACATACACACCCACGGGCCGGGCAACACCAATGGCGTAGCCAACTTGAATTTCAGCACGCGCAGCAAGACCGGCGGCTACAACGTTCTTGGCAACCCAACGCATGGCGTAGGCGGCCGAACGGTCAACCTTTGACGGGTCCTTGCCGGAGAATGCGCCGCCACCGTGGCGGGCCATGCCACCGTAAGTGTCAACGATGATCTTCCGGCCCGTCAGGCCGGCATCGCCCACGGGGCCGCCCACGACAAAGGGACCGGCCGGGTTCAGGTACGTCTTGAGACCGGCAATATCAAGTCCGGAGGCATCCATGACGGGGGCAATGACGAATTCCTGCAAGTCAGCGCGCAGCTTGTCCAGCATCGTGCCTTCGGCGTGCTGGCTTGAGATGACGACGGTGTCAACGGAGACGGGCTTTTCGCCGTCGTACCCGATGGTCACCTGGGTCTTGCCGTCCGGGCGCAGGTATTCCAGCAGTCCGGACTTGCGCACATCGGTCAGGCGCTCGGAAAGTCGGTGCGCCAAGAAGATGGGAGTGGGCATATAGGAGGCGGTCTCGTTGCTGGCATAGCCAAACATCAAGCCCTGGTCGCCTGCTCCCTGGCTGTCGTACTTGTCGACAGCGGTTCCCTCGCGGACCTCGAGAGCGTTGAACACGCCGTCGGAAATGTCCTGTGACTGCTGTCCAATCGAGACCGAAACGCCACACCGGGCGCCGTCAAAGCCGTTGGCCGAGGAATCGTAGCCAATGTCCAGAATGGTGTTGCGGACTATCTGCGGGATTTCAACGTAGGCGTTGGTTGTCACCTCGCCGGCGACGTGGACCAGACCGGTGGTGGCCATGGTCTCCACTGCTACGCGGGAATCCGGATCTTCGGCCAGCAGCGCATCAAGGATGGCGTCGCTGATCTGATCACAAATCTTGTCGGGGTGTCCTGCCGTCACGGATTCGGAGGTGAATAGGCGCAGGGGGTTTGCTGAAGTCACTGTTCTACTTTACTTGGGATCGTGCCGGGCCACGGGGGCTCCGGACTTGAAATGTCACACAGTCGGCAAGGGTGGGTGCCCGCAGTTTCAACCGGCGGCCAGGCGCTGTGCAATGAGGTGCACGACGGCGTCCGCCACCTCACGCTTGCTGCCGTCCGATTGCACGGGGCTGGCACCGTCAAGGGAGAGAATCTCCACATGGTTGGTGTCCTGGCCGAAGACCCGCTCATCGCCAGAATCCCCCGGGCCGACCTCGTTGACGACAAGGAGGTCGCAACCTTTTCGGATGAGTTTTTGCTGTGCGTACGTTTGGGCGTCGCCCTGGTCATCGCCGGTCTCTGCAGCAAAACCGACAATCAGTTGCTTCTGGTTTTGGGCGGCACGGTGGGCAACGACCTCAACCAAGATGTCGGGGTTGCGGACCAGCCTGATGATGGGATCGTCCGCGTTGTCGCGCTTTTTGATCTTCCCGGTGGAGATGTTGGCTGGCCGGAAATCCGCCACTGCAGCAGCCATAATCACGACGTCGGCCGTTGCGGCTGCGGCCAACGTGGCCGAACGCAGCTCAAGCGCGGTCTCGATCCGTTGGATTGAAGCGCCTGCGGGTGCCGGCACCTCCATGGGTGCGTGGATCAAGGTGACATCGGCTCCGGCAGCCAGAGCCGCCTCGGCCAGCGCCACACCCTGCTTGCCAGAAGATTTGTTGCCCAGGTACCGGACGGGGTCCAGCGGCTCGCGGGTGCCACCGGCCGTGATGAGCACGCCGACACCTGACAGCGGACCGTTGATGCGCTTTGACGCATCCGGCACAGAAGCGGCCGGTTCGGTGGGAACCACTGCAGCGGGAGCAGGAACTTCGGGTTCCGTTGACAGGGGCGCCGGGGACCCGGCGTCGTCCGTCACGGGGCAGCGTCAGGCACACCCGAAATCAGCGCCATGGCGGCCGCGAAAATTTCTTCGGGCTCCGGCAAGCGGCCGGGACCCGTATCGGGGCCCGTCAAGCGGCCGACAGCCGGATCCAGGACACGCACTCCGCGTGAGCGCAGTGTGGCCACATTTGCCACTGTCGAGGCGTGTTGCCACATTTCCGTGTGCATGGCCGGGGCAAATAACACCGGCCCCCGGGCCATCAACAAGGTGGTGGTCAAGAGGTCGTTTGCGTGGCCCCCGGCAGCCTTGGCCAACAGGTCAGCGGTCGCCGGGGCCACCACGATCAGATCTGCTTCATGCCCAATACGGACATGGTTGACCTGATCCACGGAGTCAAAAACATCATTCGTGACGGGTCGCCCGCTCAGCGCCTCCCATGTGGCAACACCCACAAACTTCGTGGACGCCTCAGTGGGTATGACGGTGACAGCGTGGCCGGCCTCGGTGAAGAGGCGCAGCAACAACGCGGACTTGTAGGCGGCGATTCCGCCGCCTACCCCTAGGACAATATTCAACTTAGACACCGTGGGTGTGCTCGAGCTGCAGTTACGCGGTCTCGACAGGCGTGGAAACCAGCAGGCCCTCGTCGATTTCACGGAATGCGATCGAGAGGGACTTCTCGTTCAGCTTGGTGTCAACCAAGGGGCCAACGTACTCGAACAGGCCCTCGTGGAGCTGTGCGTAGTAGGCGTTGATCTGGCGTGCGCGCTTGGCACCAAAGATGACCAGTCCGTACTTCGAATCGGCAGCTTCAAGCAGCGAATCGATCGAGGGATTGATGATGCCTTCGGGTTGTGTAGTCAATTACTTCTCCAAAAAAATCGAAAGGGTGTCTTGCGAATCAGGCAGTTGTGAAAGCAAACTGTCCGATTAAACAATGTGGTGAGGCGTGAGCCCCATCAGGTCAACCAGCGCGGCTGCAGCACGGCTGACATCGTCATTGACGATGATGTAATCAAATTCCGGCGCGGCAGCAAGTTCCAGTTTAGCTGTTTCCAGCCGTCGCTGCTGTTCTTCGGCACTTTCTGTGCCGCGTCCCACCAAACGGCGGACCAATTCGTCCCAGCTGGGCGGTGCCAGGAAGACGAAATCGGCTTCCGGCATGGCTTCCTTGACTTGGCGTGCGCCCTGTAAGTCAATCTCCAACAGAACCGATTTTCCTTGGGCAACGGCCGCGTTGACGGTGCTGCGCAAGGTGCCGTAGCGGTTGACGCCATGGACCACGGCCCATTCAAGGAGGTCTCCGTCAGCCACGAGGGCGTCAAAATCATCGTTGGTCTTGAAGAAGTAGTGCACACCTTCATGCTCGCCAGGACGGGCCGCACGCGTGGTGGCCGAAACTGAAAGCCAAACATCGGGGTAGTTGTCCCGGATGAACGTGGAGACGGTGCCCTTGCCGACGGCGGTGGGCCCGGCAAGAACTGTCACCCCACTGCGTGCCTTGATGCGCTTGGTGCTCTCTGCTGGTACCTCGACAGTGCTCATCGCTGTTCCCCTAGGTAGTCCACCAAGGCGCGGCGCTGGTGTACGCCCAGGCCACGCACCCTGCGGGTTGGGGCTATCCCCAGCTCGCTCATGATCACGGTTGCACGTACCTTTCCAATGCCCGGAAGGGCTTCGAGTAATTCACACACTTTAAGTCGGTCCAGGGCAGGTTCACGAGCGGCCGCATCGAGTACGACGGCCACGCTGACCTGCCCTGTTTTCAAATCTTGCTTAATCTGGGAACGAATAGCCCTGGCCGCGAGGGCCTTGATACGTGCGTCAGCGCGTTCCTGTTGGGACAGCTGCGGCAAATTCACAAAAAGGCCCCCTGGCAATGGCTGTCCCCGGCGCGGGGTTCGAACTCAGTAATTCTTCGAACTTATCCGCACCGGGGAAGCAAATCAATCTGGCTAATTTTCGCCTCGGGTGCTAGGCACCCTGCATCTACAGCCCCTGCAGCGTCTCGATTGTCGCCGCCCGCAAGCCATCGAGGCCGGGTCCGGCCGCAAGAATGCCGCGGCTGGAGGTGGCAAGTACCGCCGGGTAGGCCGCACCAAAGGTTGCCCTCATGTCAGCACCGGTGGCGCCTTGAGCACCCAGTCCCGGAGCCAAGAGCGGGCCGTGGACCGCAGCCAAATCGATGCCAAGATCAACTAACGCCGTTCCAACGGTGGCACCCACCACCAGGCCAACAGAGCCAAGCGCATCGGCGCAGTAGCGCTGGTTTTCGACGGCGGCTGCCTGCACAATGCGCTTGGCCACGGATTCCGCGCCACCCACATGCTGCACCGAGGCGCCCTCAGGGTTGGAGGTCAGTGCGAGCACAAACACACCACGGCCGTTGGCCGCTGCAAGGTCCAGGGCCGGACGCAGCGATTCGAAGCCCAGGTATGGGCTCAGCGTTACGGAATCGGCGGCCAGCGCAGACCCGTCGCGCAGCCAAGCATCGGCATATCCGGCCATGGTGGAGCCAATGTCTCCGCGTTTGGCGTCGGCAATGCTCAACACATCGGTCGTTGCGGCTGCTGCCAGGAGTTCCTCGAGAACTGCCAGACCGGCCGAACCGTGACGCTCGTAGAGCGCCACCTGCGGCTTGATGGCGGCAGCCAATGGTTCAACAGCCTCCAGCACCGTCTGCGAAAAGGTGCGCAGGCCCTGGATGGAATCATCCAGGCCCCAGGCTGCCAGCAGCGCCGGATGGGGATCGATCCCCACGCAGAGCGGACCCCTGGCGATCATCGCAGCGGCGAGCCGCGCACCGAAAGGTGCGCGACCGCCGTCGAACTTCACGCTGGATTGCTGGCTAGGCATTCTGTGCTGCCAATCCTGCGGCAAGAACCTTTGCGTGTTCCTGCAGGCTGGTGACGTCCCACTCGTAAGTGCGCAGGGCCTCCATGGCCTGGACGGCCACGTTGAACTCGGCCACCGTGGTGATGCAGGGCTTGCCGATGGAGACGGCGGCTGCACGGATTTCGTAGCCGTCGCCGCGTGCCGTACCGCCTGTGGGCGTGTTGAAGATCATGTCGATCTCTCCATTGTTGATCAGGTCAACGATGGTGCCCTCGCCTGTTTCGGAGGTGCCTTCGCCGATCTTGCGAACGATGGTGGACTCAATGCCGTTGCGGCGCAGGACATCTGCCGTGCCACCTGTGGAAACGATCTCGTAGCCCAGGTCAGCAAGTCGCTTGACAGCCATGATGATGGACCGCTTGTCACGGTTGGCCACCGAGACAAAGATCTTGCCGGAAACGGGCAGGGCGTTGTTGGCGCCGGCCTGGCTCTTGGCAAATGCCGTGTCAAAATGCTTGTCAATACCCATGACCTCGCCCGTGGAGCGCATTTCCGGGCCCAGCAGGGAGTCCACAACGTGGCCCTCGACGGTGCGGAAGCGTGCGAACGGCATAACCGCTTCCTTGACGGCCACGGGGGCGCTGTCGGGCAGGTTTCCGCCGTCGCCAACCTCGGGCAGGATGTGGTGGACGCTGCGCAGGTGGGCGATGGACACGCCCACACCGATCAGTGCGGCAGCCTTGGCCATCTGCACACCGGTTGCCTTGGAGACAAACGGCACGGTGCGGGAGGCACGCGGGTTGGCTTCCAGGACGTACAGGATGTCGGAGGCCAGTGCGAACTGGATGTTGATCAGGCCGCGCACGCCCACGCCCTCGGCGATGGCAAGAGTGGCCTTGCGGACGCGTTCCTGCACGTCCTTGCCCAGCGTGATGGGAGGCAGAACACAAGCGGAGTCGCCGGAGTGGATGCCGGCTTCCTCAATGTGCTCCATGATGCCGCCGAGGTACATCTCGGTGCCGTCGAACAAGGCGTCAACGTCGATCTCGATGGCGTCTTCCAAGAACCGGTCGATCAGGACCGGGTGGGCCTCGGTGATCTCGGTGGCGTTCTTGATGTAGCGGGAAAGGTTGGCCTCGTCATAGACGATCTCCATGCCGCGGCCGCCCAAGACGTAGGACGGGCGGACCAGAACGGGGTAACCGATCTCGTCCGCGATCTTCTTGGCGTCGTTGAAGGACACAGCCGTGCCATTCTTGGGCGCAATCAAGCCGGCCTCGTCGAGCACACGGGAGAACATGCCGCGGTGTTCGGCTAGGTCGATGGCCTCCGGCGACGTACCCAAGATGGGCACACCGGCGTCGGCCAATTCCTGGGCAAGCTTCAGCGGGGTCTGGCCGCCGAGCTGAACAAACACGCCCAAGACGCCGCCGGTGCGTTCTTCGGCAGCGATGACCTCGAGGACGTCCTCAAGGGTCAGTGGCTCAAAGTACAGCCGCGTGGAGACGTCGTAGTCGGTGGAGACAGTTTCCGGGTTGCAGTTGACCATGACGGTCTCGTAGCCGGCCTTGCGCAGCGCCATGGAGGCGTGGACGCAGGAGTAGTCAAACTCGATGCCCTGACCGATGCGGTTGGGGCCGGAGCCCAGGATGAGCACCGAGGGCTTCTCGTGCAGCGCAATCTCATCTTCCTCGTCGTAGGAGGAGTAGTGGTACGGGGTGTACGCGTTGAATTCGGCCGCACAAGTGTCCACGGTCTTGTACACGGGGCGGATGTTCAGCGCCTGGCGGACACCGCGCACCACAGCCTCGGAGTTGTTCGTCAACGCGCCGATCTGGGCATCGGAGAAGCCGTGGCGCTTGGCCAGCTTCAGCATCTCCGGTGTCAGGGCGGTGGACTGGCGGATCGTGGCCGAAACCTCATTCAGCAGCACCAACTGGTCCAGGTACCAGGGGTCGATGCCGGTGGCTGCGTACAGCTCTTCGATGGTTCCGCCGCCCAACAGGGCGCGCTGGACCTGTGACAGGCGATCGGTGGTGGGGCGCTTGGCGGCCTCGATCAGCTCGGGGACATCCAGGGCGTTGACCGAGGAGAAGTCAAGGCTGGCGCCCTTCTGCTCCAAGGATCGCAGCGCCTTCTGCAGGGCTTCGGTGAAGTTGCGGCCAATGGCCATGGCCTCGCCCACGCTCTTCATGGTGGTGGTCAGCGTGGGGTCAGCTGCCGGGAACTTCTCGAAGGCGAAGCGGGGAACCTTCACAACAACGTAGTCAAGGCTCGGCTCGAAGGAGGCCGGGGTCTTCTGCGTGATGTCGTTCGGAATCTCATCCAGCGTGTAGCCCAAGGACAGCTTCGTGGCGATCTTTGCGATCGCGAAGCCGGTGGCCTTGGAAGCCAAAGCCGAGGAGCGGGAAACGCGCGGGTTCATCTCAATCACGACGACGCGGCCTGTGTCGGGCTCGATCGCGAACTGGATGTTGCAACCACCGGTGTCAACGCCAACCTCGCGGATGACGGCTATGGAGATGTCGCGCAGGTTCTGGTACTCGCGGTCCGTCAGCGTCATGGCCGGGGCAACGGTGATGGAGTCACCCGTGTGAACGCCTACCGGGTCAAAGTTTTCGATGGAGCAAACAACAACAACGTTGTCGTTCTTGTCGCGCATCATCTCCAGCTCGTATTCCTTCCAGCCGAGGATGCTCTCTTCAAGCAAAACCTCGGTGGTGGGGCTGTACTGCAGGCCCTGGCCCACAATGCGGGTGAGGTCCGCCGGCGTGTACGCCAGGCCGGAGCCCAGGCCACCCATCGTGAAGGACGGGCGCACAACCATGGGGTAACCAAGGTCCTCGGCGGCTGCGAAGGCCTCATCCATGGTGTGGATGATGTGGCTGCGGGCGCTCTCGGCGCCACACCGCTCAACAACGCCCTTGAACTTTTCACGGTCCTCGCCGAGCTCGATGGCTGCAATGTTCGCGCCGATCAGCTCGACGTTGTACTTGGCCAGCACGCCGTTCTTATCCAGGGCGATGGCCGCGTTCAGGGCCGTCTGCCCGCCCAGTGTGGGCAAGATGGCGTCGGGGCGTTCCTTGGCGATGATCTTCTCGATGACCTCAGGGGTGATCGGCTCAACGTAGGTGGCGTCGGCGAACTCGGGGTCGGTCATGATGGTGGCCGGGTTGGAGTTGACGAGGATGACCCGCAGGCCCTCCTCCTTCAAGACACGCAGGGCCTGGGTGCCGGAGTAATCAAACTCGGCGGCTTGGCCGATCACGATCGGGCCGGAGCCAATGACCAGAACTGATTTGAGATCTTCCCTCTTTGGCATTACTTGTTTTCCTGGCTCTGTGCGGTCTTGCTGGCGGTCATAAGCGTGATGAACCTGTCGAACAGGTAGGCGGCGTCGTGCGGGCCGGCAGCGGCCTCGGGGTGGTACTGCACCGAGAAGGCGGGGATGTCCAGGCAGGAGAGGCCTTCAACAACCTGGTCGTTGAGGCTGATGTGGCTGACCTCAACGCGTCCGAAGCGCTCCTCGGGGGCCTGGGTGGGCCCATCCAGCGGCGCATCGACGGCGAAGCCGTGGTTCTGGCTGGTGATTTCAACCTTGCCGGTGCTGCGGTCCATGACGGGCTGGTTGATGCCGCGGTGGCCGTAGCGCAGCTTGTAGGTGCCGTAGCCCAGGGCGCGGCCCAGAATCTGGTTGCCGAAGCAGATGCCGAAGTACGGCACGCCGGCGTCGAGGAAGCTGCGCACGAAGCTGACCTGGCGGTTGGCAGTGGCGGGGTCGCCGGGGCCGTTGGAGATGAACACGCCATCGGGGTTCAGCGCCTGTGCTTCTTCGAAGGTTGTGGCTGCGGGCAGGACGTGCACGCGCACGCCACGCTCGGCGAAGCGGGTGGGTGTCATGGCCTTGATGCCCAGGTCCAGTGCGGCGATGGTGAACAGCGGCTCACCCTCCCAGCCGTGGGCCGAAGGCTCGACGACGTACGCTTCCTTCACGCTGACCTCTTCAGCAAGGCGCAGGCCAGCCATGGACGGCTGAGCCAGGACTTCGGCCAAGAGCTCGGCTTCCGGGCGGGCGGCGTCGTCACCGGAGAAAATTCCGGCCTTCATGGCGCCGCGTTCGCGCAGGTGGCGGGTGATGGCGCGGGTGTCAACGCCCTGGATGCCGACGATGCCCTGGTTGGTGAGCTCGTCGTCGAGGGTTCCTTCACTGCGCCAGTTGGAGGGGCGGCGGGCGGCGTCACGAACAACGTAGCCTGCGGCCCAGATCCGGGTGGATTCATTGTCGTCCTTGTTCACACCGGTGTTACCGATGTGGGGTGCCGTCTGGACGATCAGCTGGCGGGCGTAGGAAGGATCCGTGAGGGTTTCCTGGTATCCGGTCATGCCGGTGGTGAAGACGGCCTCGCCCAGGGCCGAACCCTGCGCTCCGTAGCTGGTGCCACGGAAAGTGCGGCCATCTTCCAAGACCAAAAGTGCCTGTGCAGGCATAGTTGCATCACTCATTCTCAATTGTTCTTTCCGTTGCTGTTTGTTTCGCCGCCGTGGGGCAGCAGCGCCTGCAATGCTTGAATCAGCGGGCGCTTGGCGCCTGCTTCTGTGGTGCGGAACCCGGTGTCCACCTCGGTGTCGGCAAGGTTCCAGCCGATGACCACCAGCCCGTCCTTCTCTACAAATTTACCGGCCATTCCGGCCTGAGTTTCAACTTGGGTCAGTTGATCTGTGGCGATGTAGATGTCTTGGCCGCCTTTACGCTCGATGACCACGCCGCGAGGATGGACGTGGACCACTGCCGGAGTGCGGATGCCCAGGCCGTGAACGGCTACCCTGTCAAGCCAATCACCGGCGGCCGTGGTGACCACATACTGGCCCGGAACGCTGATCACAGCGTTTCCCAGATCCTGGGGCACAGCTGGCAGTTGGGCTAAGTTTCCCTGCCGTTTGAGCTTGTTGCGCCAGCCCCAGCCCATGAGGCCAAAGATAATCAGCAGCGGCACACCCGCCGAGAGCGTGATCAAGACTTCCTTGCTCATTGTGCAGCGCCCGGCCGGTAGGGAGTGTTTAGTGCCCCGTCGAGAACCGTGGGGTGGCCGTGGAAGAACGTGGCTACAACCTTGCCCGGCAGTTCCATGCTGGCAAACGGTGAGTTGCGGCCCTTGGTTGCCATGGCGCTCGGGTCAACCTTCCAGCGTGCCGCGGCGTCAACCAACACGATGTTGGCCGGCTCACCGGCTTCCAGTGGACGGCCCTGATCGGCCAGCTGGCCAATCTGCGCCGGTGTGGTGGAGGTGACACGGGCAAAGTCCGCCCACGTCATCAGGCCGGTTTCGATCATGGTTTCCTGCACCACGGAGAGAGCCGTTTCAAGGCCCGTCATGCCCATGGCCGCGGAAGCCCATTCGCATTCCTTCGCTTCGCTGGGGTGCGGGGCGTGGTCGGTGCCAACAATGTCGATCGTGCCGTCAGCGAGGGCCGCACGCAGGGCGTGGACATCTGCGTCGGCGCGCAGCGGCGGGTTCACCTTGTAGACCGGGTTGTAGCTGCGCACGAGTTCCTCGGTCAGCAACAGGTGGTGTGGGGTGACCTCGGCCGTGACGGAGATGCCGCGTTCCTTGGCCCAGCGGATGATCTCCACGGACCCTGCCGTCGAGACGTGGCAAACGTGAAGGCGTGAACCAACGTGCTGGGCCAACAGGACATCGCGGGCGATGATGGACTCTTCGGCAACGGCGGGCCAGCCGGCCAGGCCCAGATCGGCCGAGACAACGCCCTCGTTCATTTGGGCGCCCTCGGTGAGGCGCGGTTCCTGCGCATGCTGGGCGATCACGCCGTCGAACGCCTTGACGTACTCCAGCGCGCGGCGCATCATGACCGGATCGCTGACGCAGATCCCGTCATCGGAGAAGACCCGGACGCGGGCGCGGGAGTCCGCCATGGCGCCGAGCTCGGCCAATTGCGTGCCGGCCAGGCCAACCGTGACTGCGCCAACGGGGCGTACATCAACCCAGCCGGATTCGCGGCCCAGGGTGAAGACCTGCTCCACGACGCCAGCGGTGTCCGCGACCGGTGAGCTGTTGGCCATGGCGTGGACGGCAGTGAATCCGCCGAGGGCCGCGGCGCGGGTGCCGGTTTCCACGGTCTCGGCGTCTTCGCGGCCGGGTTCGCGCAGGTGGGTGTGCAGATCAACCATGCCGGGCAGGGCAACCAGGCCGGCGGCGTCGATGACGGTTGCCTCGCCAACAACGTCGCTGCCTAGGTTCGGTCCAACTGCAGCAATGACGCCATCGCGAACCAGGATGTCTGCCGTGGTGGTGCCCAGCAGGGACGCCGAACGGATCAGGTAGCTAGTGGTGCTCATGAGGGGTCCTTTACGTACGGTACTGAAACGGGCGGCGCCACAACGGGCGGGAAGGCGGAGCTTTTGGCGGGAGTTGCTGGTTCGCGCATATCCCCGGACAGCAGCAGGTACAGCGCTGCCATGCGGACCGAGACACCGTTGCGGACCTGCGCCAGCACCGTGGAACGGGGCGAATCGGCGGCGGCTGAAGAGATTTCCAGGCCACGGTTCATGGGGCCCGGGTGCATGATGATGGTGTCTTTTTGGTTCAGCGCGTCAAGCTTGGCGAGGCGGGCGTCGTCGAATCCCCAACGGCGCGCGTATTCGCGGGTTGAGGGGAAGAACGATGCATTCATGCGTTCGGCCTGAACACGCAGCATCATGACGGCATCCACACCGGCTTCCAGCGCCGCGTCAAGGTCATAGCTGACCTCGCAAGGCCAATGTTCGACGCCGATGGGCAGCAGGGTGGGCGGCGCCACCAGCGTCACATGGGCACCGAGGGTACGCAGCAGCCAGACGTTGGAGCGTGCCACGCGGGAGTGCAGCACGTCCCCGGCAATCACGACGCGCATGCCTGCCAAATCGGCGCCAACCGAGTTGCTTCCGGTGAGCTTGGCCCAGTGGGCACGCATTGTGAAGGCGTCAAGGAGCGCCTGCGTTGGGTGGGCGTGTGTACCATCTCCGGCGTTGATGACGGCCGCATCAATCCAACCCGAGTTGGCCAAACGAGCAGGGGCTCCAGAGGCCCAGTGCCTGATGACCACGGCGTCGGCGCTCATTGCTTCAAGTGTTTGGGCCGTATCCTTCAGCGACTCGCCCTTGGACACGGAGGAGCCCTTGGCGCTGAAGTTGATGACGTCTGCCGAAAGACGCTTGGCCGCGGCTTCAAAGGAAATCCTGGTGCGGGTGGAATCCTCGAAGAACAGGTTCACCACGGTGCGTCCGCGCAGCGCGGGAAGCTTCTTAATCTCCCGCTCCCCTACCGCGGACATCTCCTGAGCCGTGTCCAGGATTTGGATGGCGTTGTTCCGGCTGAGGCTTTCGGTATCAAGCAGGTGCCTCATGCGCCGGCCTCGATGACAACTTCGTCATTGGCGGCGAGGCCGCCGTCGATCTCCGAAAGATGGACGCGCACTTTTTCGGTGGAGGACGTGGGCAGGTTCTTGCCCACATGATCGGCGCGGATGGGCAGTTCACGGTGACCGCGGTCAACCAGGACTGCCAGGCGGACGGCGCGGGGCCGTCCTATGTCCACCAAGGCATCCAAGGCTGCGCGGATGGTGCGTCCGGAATACAGGACGTCATCGACGAGAACAATGGTTTTGCCATCGATGCCGGAGACGGGAAGTTTAGTGCTTTGGGGAGCCCTTGTGGGCTGGTAAGCCAGATCGTCACGGAACATGGTGACATCGAGCTGGCCGACAATCGCGGCCGGATCCACAGCAGGATCGGTAGCGGCCAATTTGGCGGCCAGCCGCTGAGCCAGGGGGAAGCCGCGTCGCGGAATGCCCAACAACAGCAGGTTTTCGGAGCCCTTGTTGGCCTCGAGAATTTCATAGGCGATACGAGTCAGTGCCCGTTCGATGTCCGCGGCCGTTAAAACCACACGGGACACAGCGGCAGGAGCAGAGCTTGGCTGGTTATTCCCGAACACGTCAGAGGAATTAGTCATTTCTCGCGTCCCCTTTCCCCGCCTCACAGGACGGAATTAAAAGGTTGATTGCGTACATCTCAAAATACCACAGCCGACCCGTGGCTCCCGCGGCGCCCCAGTCCGCCAACACCGTTCGCTCGGGGTTGTAGCGCGGCACCTTTGTGGCGGTGGCAGGTGGCCCTAGTCTTGAAGGCATGAGCGAACCCGGCCACTGGCGTGACCCCGCCACAGGCGCCCCACAGCAACAACCGCAGTATGCCCAAGCCCCCCTGCCGCAGGCGCAGCAACAGGCTCCGCTGCAGGTCCACGCACAGTCACCGGGCCCGGCCGTGAGTTGGACACCAGAATACTGGGCCCACCCGGCCCCCACAGCCGCTGTGAAGAAGGCCCGTAGTTCAGCAACGAAGGTGACCAACATCATCCTGCTGTGTGTGTTGGGACTTGTAACAATGTTGACGTTGGCCTTCTTTGCGATATCGATCGGCGCCAACGTCTTCCTCATTTGTGGCGCACTGGCCTTGATTCCGCTGGCCATCTGCATCACCACCATCCGCTGGATTGATCGGTGGGAGCCGGAACCTGTTCCCGCCTTAATACTGGGATTCTGCTGGGGCGCCGGGATGGCTGTCATCACGAGCCTGGTAGTAGGCAGCTGGGTGCAGCCGCTGCTCATGAGTTCCAACGCCATGGCGGACGCCGACATGGTGGGCGCCGTGATTCAGGCACCGCTCGTGGAGGAGCTGTCCAAGGGGGCCGGCGTACTCCTGTTGTTCTTCCTGCGTCGGCGGACCTTTGACGGACCGATCGACGGGGTTGTCTATGCGGGCGTGATTGCGGCCGGTTTCGCCTTCACCGAGAACATTCTGTACTTCGGCCAAGCCCTCCAAGAATCCGACGGCGCAGCTACCGGGCTGATCGGCATCTTCGTGATGCGCGGGTTGATGTCCCCGTTTGCCCATGTCATGTTTACGGCTTCCTTGGGCATCTGTGTTGGCTACGCCGCCAGAAACGGTGGCACGCTCATGGTTCTGGGAGCTTGGGTGGTGGGCCTGGTCCCGGCCATGTTCCTGCACGGCCTCTGGAATGGCACCTCGTTCCTGGGTGCCAACTTCTTCCTGGTGTACGTGGTGTTGCAGGTGCCGCTGTTCATCCTGTTCATTGTTGGCATCATCTTGTTGCGCCGTTCGGAGGCGAAACTCACCCGCAACCGGCTTTCCGATTATGTGCCGTCCGGATGGTTCACCCCGCAAGAGGTACCGATGCTGGCGACCGGCGGTGGCCGACGTCGCGCGTTGGCTTGGTCTAAAACTTTCGGTGCCGGAGCTGCCATGAAGGAATTCATCCGGCTCGCCACCCGCCTTGCATTCACCCGGCAGCGGCTCTTGGTGGATTCCAAGGGTGCAGCGGGCAGCCCTGCAGCCACGCGCTTTGCCACCGGGCAGGAGCGGGAAATGGCGCTGTTGAACAAGATCACCACGGTCCGCAGCGACCTCTTGGGCCGCCACGCCGCCGCCGTCTGGCAGGCCCAGCAGATCCAGGCCCAACAACTGCATGCGCAGCAGATGCAGTACCAACAAAGCCAGTACCAACAGCCACCGCCGTTCTAGCCATTAAACGCAGGTAGCCCGAGTCTTTTCAGACTCGGGCTACCTTTATGGGGCTACGCCAGCAGCGTGGGCTTGATCTGCTGCAAACGGCCCAGGAGGCCGTTGACGAACTGGGGAGACTCATCCGTTGAGAGCATCTTCGCCAATTCCACGGCCTCACTGACGGCAACACCGTCGGGGACGTCGTCGTTGTACAACAATTCCCAAGTACCAATCCGCAAGATGATGCGGTCGACGGCGGGCATGCGCTCCAGTGTCCACCCCTGGGAGTAGGTCTGGAGGAATTCATCGATGTTCTCGGCCATGGCCGTGACACCCTCAACCAGGTCAACCGTGTACGGGTTGATGATCTGGTCGATCTTTTCGCGGCGCGCGGTCAGGGCCGACATGGCACTGACTTCGCGTTGTTCTGCCTCGAACAAGACGTCCAATGCACGGCGCCGGGCCTTGCTGCGCGCCGAATTCGGTTTGCCCTCGGGGCTGTTTTGACTGCTTGCCACTACTCGCTAACACGTCCCAAGTAGCTGCCATCGCGGGTGTCAACCTTGACCAGGGTGTTGTTCTCAACAAACAAGGGAACCTGGATTTCGAGACCGGTTTCAACAGTTGCGGGCTTGGTGCCTGCGGATGAGCGGTCGCCCTGGAGGCCCGGCTCGGTGTACGTGATGCGCAGCTGAACAGACGGCGGCAGCTCGATGTAGAGCGGTGAACCTTCGTGCAGCGCAATGGTCACGTTGATGTTTTCCAACATGTAGTTCGTGGCATCGCCGATGGTCTTGCCCGAAACGGTCAGCTGATCGTAGTTGGCGTTGTCCATGAACACGAAGTCTTCGCCGTCCTTGTACAGGTACTGGAAGTCAGAGCGGTCAACCGTGGCGGTTTCGATCTTCAGACCGGCATTGAAGGTCTTGTCGACTACCTTGCCGGAGAGGATGTTGCGCATCTTGGTGCGCACAAAGGCACCACCCTTGCCCGGCTTGACGTGCTGGAACTCAATGATGTTCCACAATTGGCCCTCTAGCTTGAGGACGGTTCCGTTCTTAATGTCGTTAGTCGTTGCCACAATTGCCTCTTAGCGTATAAGTATTATCAAAAATCCATTGACCATACTACCGCACACGGCCGCCGCACACCGCATGATCCCCACCACCCCGCCTCGTGGACCGCGTCACAAAGGCAAGATGGCGGGGATCATGGTTACTCGCGTTCGGCCAGATCCAGCGCCCGCTTGAGTGAGACGGTGGCCGAATAGATGGCTGTTGCATCGGATCCGGAAGCTACACGCAAGTCCAGTGATGAGGCAAAGTTCTTGGCCGCGGCCTCGAATTGCCCGTTGCTGAAGTGCACCTTGCCCAGCTGCTGAAAGACCCATGGTTCCATGGGGGTGCCGGTGACTTCCGGCAGTACCGTGCGCAGGATTCCTTCGGCACGGTCGTAGTTTTTGCTGGCTCGCAGAACCTCCGCGTCCAAGACCTGCAGGCGCAGGGATGACGGGTCGGCAAGGCGTGCGTCCGCGGCAGCCTCGGCAGCCTCGGCCGTCAGCCCCTTGGCCAACAAAACAAAGATCCTATCCCCGGCGTCGGTTGACTCGCTCAGGGCTGCCTCGCAGGCTTCCTCATCGACAACCTCGGGCAGCAGCGTTTTCGGGTTTACGGCCGTGCCCGGGAATCCGGCTGAGGGCCAATCCTTCAAGCTCATCCTAGGAAGCAATCTCTTGGTATGCGGCAAAGAGCAATGATTGATCCGGCACGTCAAGGACGCGGGGGCGTCCAATGCCGTCCAGGATCACAAAGCGCAGCAGGTCACCACGAGTCTTCTTGTCGCGGCGCATGGCATCCAGCAGCGCCTGCCAGCGGTCCTTGCGGTAGCTCAAGGGAAGGCCCAGCAGATCAAGGATGGAGCGGTGGCGATCGGCGTCTTCATCGCTGAGACGGCCAACGCTGCGGGCCAGCTCGGCGGCGAACATCATGCCTACGGAAACGGCTGCACCGTGGCGCCACGAGTAACGCTCGGTCAGCTCAATGGCGTGGCCCAGGGTGTGGCCGTAGTTCAGGATTTCGCGCAGGCCGGCTTCCTTGAGGTCCTCGGAGACCACCTTGGCCTTGACGGCAATGGCGCGCTCGATCAGTTCCCGCAGGACCGGCGAGGTGGAGTCCTTGACTGCCTCGGGGTTTGCTTCGATCAGGTCAAGAATCACAGGATCGGCAATGAAGCCGCACTTGATGACCTCGGCCATGCCTGAGATGAGTTCGTTCGGCGGCAGCGTTGCCAGCGTGTCCAGGTCAACCAGGACACCGGCGGGCGGGTGGAAAGCACCAACAAGGTTCTTGCCTTCGGCCGTGTTGATGCCGGTCTTGCCACCCACAGAGGCGTCAACCATGCCCAAGAGCGAGGTGGGGATGTGCACTACCTTGACTCCGCGCAGCCACGTGGCCGCGACGAAGCCGCCGAGGTCGGTCACTGCGCCGCCTCCCACTGCCACGATGGCGTCGGATCGGGTGAAATCATTCTTGCCAAGGACTTCCCAGCAGAAGGAGGCCACCTGAATGTGCTTGCCTTCCTCGGCATCGGGAATCTCGGCAGTCAGGGCGGTGAACCCGGCGGCCTCAAGATCGTCCCTGACGGTGTCACCGGTCATGCGCAGCGCACGGGGGTGGATCACCAAAACTTTCTTGACCCGCTCACCCAGCAATGCTGGAAGCTGAGCCAGGAGCCCACGGCCCACTACGACGTCGTAGTTCTCATGCGGCAGGACGCCAGTGACCTTGATGACAGTGTTTGGGACGGTGGGAGTGTTCTGGATGTTCACGGGTTAAGAATTCTCTTTCCTTGATTCTGATTCCAGCAAGTGGATCAGCCGCTCAACAAGCTGCGGCACATTTGAATTGCTGACATCCAGCGTGATGTCGGCGAGGCGGGCGTATACGGGGCCGCGGGTTGCCGCGAGGCGTTGCCACGTGGCTACCGGGTCCGCGGCAAGCAAGGGCCGGCCGGTATTGCGGGTGATGCGTTCCTTGACCGTTTCAATGTCAGCACTGAGGAAGACCACCGTTGCACGGGCCAGCAGCTGCTGTGTCCCGGAATCCAGGACGGCCCCGCCCCCGAGGGAGAGCACCACAATCTTGGGCTTGGGCACATCCAGGACATCGGCGATTGCCCGGGCCTCAAGCTGGCGAAAGTGGTGCTCTCCCCTGGCGGCAAAAATCCGCGGAACGGACCCATGCTTGGCGACAATCTTGTGATCGGAGTCGATGAAGTCAACACCCAGCACGCGTGCCAGTTCTGCACCGATCACCGACTTGCCCACGGCCATGGGCCCGATCATGACGATGGGCCGTTCCGGCGTGAAGTCCGTGGACCCGGGTTCCCTGCGATGGCCCATTACTGGCCTCGCAGGGGAAGTAGCCAGGTTCGCATCAGCGACACCGCATCATCAGTGGCCCAGCGTATCCAAGTTCGCCGGAATGGCCGCCAGGTAGCTGTCCATGTTCCGCTTGGTTTCGGCGATTGAGTCCCCACCGAATTTTTCCACAAGGGCCTCGGCGAGAACCAACGCCGTCATGGCCTCGGCAACCACGCCTGCGGCGGGAACGGCACACACATCCGAACGCTGGTGGTGGGCCTTGGCGGGCTCGCCCGTGGCGACGTCAATCGTCCTCAGTGCGCGCGGCACGGTGGCGATGGGCTTCATGGCCGCACGCACACGCAGGACGTCGCCGATGCTCATGCCACCCTCAATGCCGCCTGCGCGGTTGGAGGTGCGGGTGATGCGGCCTGATTCGTCACGAACAATCTCATCGTGTGCGGCGGAACCCCGACGAGCGGCGGTGGCGAAGCCGTCGCCCACTTCAACACCCTTGATGGCCTGGATGCCCATGAGGGCACCGGCCAGACGTGAATCCAGACGACGGTCCCAGTGAACGTAGCTACCCAGGCCGGGAGGCAGGTTGTAGGCCAGAACCTCAACAACACCGCCGAGGGTTTCGCCCTGCTTCTGGGCGGTGTCCACCTCTTCCACCATGGCGGCGGAGGTTGCGGCATCAAAGCACCGCAGCGGATCGGCATCCAGTGCAGCGACATCGGCAAAGACGGGCAGTACGGCGCTCTCAGGAGAGGCAACGCCGGCAATCTGTACTGTGTGGCTCACGAGCTCAACGCCAACGGCAGCCAGGATCTGGGCGGCAACCACACCGAGGGCCACACGGGTGGCGGTCTCACGGGCGCTGGCGCGTTCCAGGACGGGGCGGGCCTCGCTGAAGCCGTACTTTTGCATGCCTGTAAAGTCTGCATGTCCGGGGCGCGGACGCGTCAGGGGTGCGTTGCGGGCCTGTCCCTCCAGCTCTGTGGCATCCACGGGGTCAGCAGACATGATCTGCTCCCACTTGGGCCATTCCGAGTTGGCAATCTGGATCGCAACGGGACCACCCTGAGTCAGCCCGTGCCGGACGCCACCGAGAATGGTGACGACGTCCTGCTCAAACTTCATCCGGGCTCCGCGGCCATAGCCAAGGCGGCGGCGGGCCAGGGCGTCCTGGATGTGGGCGCTCGTAAGCTCCACACCGGCAGGGACGCCTTCAATAATTCCCACAAGGGCCGGGCCATGTGATTCTCCGGCGGTCAACCAACGCAACATACTCTCTATCCTGCCATGTTCTGTTCATAGGGTTTCCGCCTGTGGACGCCAATTGCGTCGCACATCACATTGATGACGTCCCCTTGTTTGTCTGTTGCGAGCGTGCCGTATCCTCCGGCCTCCGCGAACAGCTTGACTTGTTCAACACCTTGATAAAGCAGCATCTCAATTCCGGCCACAACAGTGCCACCGCGGGATTCCCACGCCTGTGCCAGCGCGCTGGGCCAGGGATCGTAGGCCACGTCCAGGAGCACACCGTCCGCTTGATCCCCCGTGGCGGCGAACCCTGAGGCAAGGCCGTCCGCTGCGCGCGGCGGCAGGGTCGAAATAACGACGTCGAACCGGCCCAGTGTTGCTGCCGCGCGGTCAAAGGTCTCAAGGGTGGCCGGCGCACCCAGTGCCACCGCCACTTCCATGGTCTCTGCGGCTTTGGGCAGGTTGCGAACAAACACCACAACTTCGGTGGCGTCCAGATCAACGAGCGCCGCAATGGCCGAGACGGCCGTGCCGCCGCCGCCTAGGATGGCGGCACGCGGGCGCTCCCCAACGCCTGAATGGCGGAGCGCGTTCACAATCCCTGCCACATCGGTGTTGTCGCCGCGCAGGCGGGTGGCCCCGTCGTCGTCGTTGGTGGCGATGATGGTGTTCACAGCACCCAAGGTTCGGGCAACGTCAGTCAGCTCATCGACCAGGTCTACGGCCGCATTCTTCAAGGGCATGGTGACGGACAGGCCGTACCAATTGCCCTCTGCTCGCACCTGAGCCATGAGTGCTGCGAGTCCGTCAACCTCAACGTCAATGGCACGGTAACTGAAGTTGACGCCGAGTTCCTGGTAGGCGGCGTTGTGGAGAGCGGGCGATTTCGAGTGCCCAATCGGGTGACCCAGAACCGCTCCTTGGCGGGAGGTGAGCACTTACTTGCACTCCCCCGCGTTGGCCTCGCACCACGCCGTGTACTTGGCAACGTTTACCAGGTGCTCGGCAAACGTGGCGGCATACAGCGTCTCGCCTGTCTTGAGATCAACCGTCACCCAGAAGTAGTACGGGTTGGTCTCGGGATGCGCCGCGGCCACGATGGCCTCGATCCCTGGTGAACCGATGGGCCCGACCGGAAGGCCAGGATTGGCGAAGGTGTTGTACAGATTGGACTTGTCGGCCTTTTGCTCAGCCGTAATGTTGTACGTCTTCAAACCCAAACCATAGGCAACCGTGGCGTCTGATTCCAGACGTCCACCGGTTTCGCCATTGGCGTTGTTGATACGGTTTTCAATGGCGCCGGAAATCTTGGCGTAGTTGGCCTTGTTTCCTTCAAATTCAATGATGCTGGCAATGGTCAACACCCGGTACTGGTCAGCCGGATCTTTGATGCCGGTGTCCGTCAAAGACTTCTTGGTGGCCTCCACCATTTGAGTCAGGATTCCCTTGGCATCAAGCTCAATTGGGAAACGGTACTCGCCCGGCGAAAGGTAGCCTTCCAGATTCTTGGCCTGCGCAGGCAGCCCAAAGAGGGCCGGCTGGTTCGCCAACTTTTCAAATTCGGTTTCCGGAATGCCGGTGCCCTCCGCCAAGACGGCCAGGGTATCGCCAATGCGCAAGTTCTGCGCCACGGCGGCATAGTGGACCTTTTCATTGCTGACAGCCAACAGAACCGTGACGGCGTCGGAGGCCTTCATCTGTGTCTTCAGGTTGAACGTGCCCGGTTGCAGAGCTGCAGTACCGTCGGCGGCCGTCAAGGCGTCAAGGAACGCCTGCTCGCTGGCCACAACGTCCTTGGCCTTAAGATCCGTGGCCACCGTGCGGCCCGTGGCACCATCGGGAATCACAAACTCCACAGCGCCGGTTCCGGGCCCCGGATAATCGGCTGCCTTCATTCCGCCGAGCATGGGCTTGATGGCCTGTACCGCGAACAACACAACACCGATAAACAAGACCACAACAACAAAGAACGCCAGACTGCGGCGACGCTTTTGGACACGCTTGGACACACGGCTGCTGCGCCGTGAGGGCAGCGGTGCGTACGGCTCGTCATGGTGGACTTCAGCGTGGTAGTCAGACTCGTGAAATTCCGGGTCGTGAACCTCAGCCTCATGGTACGCAGAGTCATCGTACGCAGCTTCATCGTACGGGGCGTCGTGGAACGAGGCCTCCTGTTGCTCCGCTTCGTAGTACTCGGCGTAAGCTCCGGCATGGCGGCCCTCGTGGTACTCCGCGGCGCCTTGGTCACCTTCGTGGGGCGCGTCTGCTCGGCCGCGGTACGGCTCACTCATGGTGCCTGGATCGTTTCTTCAGGCACGCCAATTTGCGTGGAAATGGTGGATTCCTCTTCGTGTTCAGATGTCCCGGCAGTCCCCACAACACCCGGAGCAGATTTGCGCACGGCCTGGCCAACATTGGCATTGCGCGCCTTTTGCATGTCGATGGCGTGCTGCAAGATCTCAACAGCGGCCACTTGGTCTACTACTTTACGGTGTTCGCGGCTGTTCACTCCAGCTTTGTGCAATGCCTGGTGCGCGCTAACAGTTGTCAGCCGCTCGTCGATCAGGTGCACGGGAACGTTCAGCTCGGCGGTCTGCAGCTGCGCAACCAGAACGGCTGCGTAGCTGCGCGCCATTTCTGCGGAGGCTTTTTCCTCACCCTTCATGGTCCGTGGCAGGCCAACGAAGATCTGGACGGCTCCGCGGGCGGCGGCCTCCTTGACAACAACCTTGACGTCGCTGTTTTTCTTCATATCCCGGCTCAGAGTCTTGACCGGGGTGGCCAGAATACCATCAGGGTCACAGGCGGCCAAGCCAACGCGGACCATTCCAACGTCCACGCCCAGCTTGACCCCCTGCGGGAATTTCAGCTCCGACACGCCGGCCCTACGGTCGGTTCTTCACGGCGTCGCTGATGGCCGTCAGTGCCGCGCCAATCGCGCCGACATCCGAGCCTCCACCCTGAGCCATGTCGGGCTTGCCGCCACCGCCACCGCCAAGGATGCCGGAAGCGGTCTTGACGAGGTTGCCGGCCTTGATACCTGCCTGGCGGGCCCCATCGTTGGTGACAACGAGGATGATCGGACGGCCGTTGCTGGCACCGGCGATGGCGACAGTTGCCGGAGCCGAGCCCAGGCGGTCACGCAAATCGAGCGCCAGACCACGGAGGTCATCGGCGCTGCCGACCTCACCGGCGTCGTGCGCAATGACACGCACGCCGTTGGCATCCACGGCGGAACCCACAAGGTTGGCCGCTGCGGCGGTGAGCTGCTCCTTGCGCATGCGGTCAAGTTCCTTCTCGGCCGTCTTGAGCTTGGCCAAGGTCGCCGCCACACGCTCCTGCAGGAGGCTGGAAGGGACCTTGAGCATGTCAGTCAGCTCCGTCACGAGGGCACGCTCGGCGGCCAGGTGGCGGAAGGCATCCATGCCCACAAACGCCTCAACACGGCGGTTTCCCGAGCCTACGGATTGCTCACCCAACAGGGTCAGGGACCCGATGCGGGAGGTGCTGTCCACATGCGTGCCACCACACAGCTCGCGGGACCAGGCGCCGTCGATCTCAACGACGCGTACTTCGCTGCCGTAGTTTTCACCGAACAGCGCCATGGCGCCGAGGGCCTTGGCTGCGTCCAGGTCCATGACCTTGGTGTCAACGCGGAAGTTGTTGCGGATGGCGATGTTGGCCACCTCTTCAATTTCCGAACGGGTGGCCGTGCTCAGGCCCTCGCCCCAGGCGAAGTCAAAGCGCAGGTAACCGGCCTTGTTGAACGAACCACGCTGGGTGGCCTCCGGGCCGAGGATCTGGTGCAGTGCCGCGTGCACAATGTGTGTGCCGGTGTGCGCCTGCTCAGCGGCATGACGGCGTTCACGGTCGACGGCGGCCCGTACCAATGCGTCAGCCGGAAGTTCGCCTTCGCGCACGATCGCCTTGTGGACGCTCAGGCCCTTGATGGGCTTTTGCACATCCAAAACCTCGACGACGAAACCATCACCGGTGATGAGGCCGGTATCGGCAGCCTGGCCACCGGCTTCGGCGTAGAAGGGGGTGGCGTCCAGAACCAGCGAGATCTCATCTCCTGTGGAGGCGTGCTGCACGTGCGCACCATTGGAAAGGATGGAACGCACGCGCCCTTCACCTTCCAACTCCTTGTAGCCGGTAAAGACCGTCTCGCCCTGCGCCAGGATCTCGTGGAAGATCGAGAGGTCTGCGTGACCGCTCTTCTTGGCCTTGGCGTCCTTCTGGGCACGCTGGCGCTGCTCGAGCATGAGGGCCCGGAAGCCCGCCTCGTCAACGGCCAAACCGGCTTCGCCGGCCATTTCCAGGGTCAGGTCGATCGGGAAGCCGTAAGTGTCATGCAAGGCGAAGGCCTCTTCACCCGAGAGCGGGTTGTTGGCTGCCTTGGATTCCTTGACGGCTTCTTCCAGGCGAGCGGTTCCGCTGGCGATGGTGCGCAGGAAGGATCGCTCTTCTGCGTAGGCAATGCGCGAGATCCGGGCGAAGTCATCGGCGACGGCCGGGTAGGCGCCCTTCATGGCGTCGCGAGAGACAGGCAGCAGCTCGGGCAGCACGGCTGTTTCCACGCCGAGCAGGCGCATGGCGCGCACGGCACGGCGGATCAGGCGGCGCAGTACGTAGCCGCGGCCCTCGTTGGAGGGGGTCACGCCGTCGGAAATGAGCATGAGCGAGGAACGAATGTGGTCGGCCACCACGCGCATGCGCACGTCGTCTGTGTGGTGCGGGTCTGCCGGATCCTCGGTGGAGGTGTAAGTCTTGCCGGAAAGCTCTGCAGCCTTGTCCAGGACGGGACGAACCTGATCGGTTTCGTACATGTTCTCCACGCCCTGGAGAATCATGGCCAATCGTTCCAAGCCAAGGCCCGTGTCGATGTTCTTGTTGGGCAGTTCGCCAACCACGTCAAAGTCAACCTTGGAGCGGACATTGTCAATCTGGTACTGCATGAACACGAGGTTCCAGATCTCAATGTAGCGAGTTTCATCTGCGACGGGGCCGCCATCGATGCCGTATTGGGCGCCGCGGTCGTAGAAAATTTCCGAACACGGGCCGGCCGGGCCGGGCTGGCCGGTGGACCAGTAGTTATCTTCCTTGCCAATGCGCTGAATACGGTCGGGGGCAACGCCAACCTTGTCGCGCCAGATCTCCAGCGCCTCGTCGTCCTCTTCGTAGACCGTGACCCAGAGCCTCTCGACGGGCAGGCCAAAACCGCCGTCTTCCACGGAACTTGTCAGCAGCTCCCAGGCGTACGGGATGGCCGTTTCCTTGAAGTAGTCACCGAAGGAGAAGTTGCCGCACATCTGGAAGAAGGTGCCGTGGCGGACGGTCTTGCCAACCTCGTCAATGTCACCGGTACGGATGCACTTTTGCACGCTCGTGGCGCGCTTGAAGGGCGGAACCTCGCGCGCGGTCAGGTACGGGATGAAGGGAACCATGCCGGCCACCGTGAACAACAGCGACGGGTCGGAGGACACCAGGGAGGCCGAGGGCACGGGGGTGTGTGACTTGCTGGCAAAAAAATCTACCCAGCGGCGTGCAATGTCGTGCGATTTCATTAGCCTGGTGGCTCCTTCAATAGTTCTAGCTGGCAAAACGATTAAATGTTCTTCTCTTGCAAAACTTTTTTATTTCAGGTGCTGTGCGTGCTGCACCTGACGTGCTTGTTCCGGCGCCTGGTCAATCCCGAGGGCAAGACGCAGGTCGCTTTCCCGCTCATCCATGTTCTCACGCAAGGCATCGGCAAAGTCATGGACGGCATCGCTGACACGGCCAACGGCGCGGTTGAGGCCTTCCGGACCGATCGCCCCTTGAGCTGCGGCAATCTTTCGGGCGGCGATCACACCAATGGTGATACCTACTCCTAGCCAAAAAATCTTCTTCATGAGCTACGTCCCTTGCTGAATTCGTGCGTCCTATACAACCGGTGGATATCCGTTAGCGGCTGCGCTTGGGGCGTGCGGCTTTCCCACGGTTCTCAAATGCTTGACGCACGCCGTAGGAAAAGGCTGCAACCTTGATCAGCGGAGAGCCGATCGTAGCCGCGATGAGCGCCGAAAGAGCGGAGATGTTAGCGGTGGCATCGGAGACATTGTTGGAGATGCCATCTACCTTGCCCAATTGGGTGTTGGTTGTTGCGACTGTGGCGGTGACCTCGTCAATGAGCGGCGTGGTGCCGTCGCCAATCTGCTTGATGGTGGTCCGGATTTCATCGAAGACCCGGCCCAGCTTGAGAATCGGGACAGCCAACAATGCGACGAGGATGGCAAAGACCCCAGCCGCAATCAATCCTGCAATGTCGCCACCACTCATGTGTGCGCCGCCTTAATTCCTTGATCGTTGGACGCTGCCGTCGAATTAACTTCCTGCAGGCAACTTCTTTCCCCAAGACACCTTAGTCCACATATGAGGGTATTTTGGCTACAAAACAGCCCGCGGCGGTTGCCACGGGCTGTTTTGTGTTTCAAGCTTCGAAAAGATCGCAGCTCTACTTCGCCAATGATTATTAGCGTGAGTAGAATTCCACGACGAGCTGCTCTTCACAGGTTACGGGAACCTCAACGCGCTTGGGCTTGCGAACCAGGCGAGCCTGCAGGCTCTCCAGCTTCACGTCCAAGTAAGCCGGGACGGCGGGGAGCACGTCGCGGTGTGCGCCGGCTGCAGCAAGCTGCAACGGAGCCATGGTCTCGCTGCGCGGGTGCACGTGGATCAGCTGACCCTCGGCAACGCGGAACGACGGGCGGTCCACGCGGGCGCCGTCAACCATGATGTGGCGGTGAACAACCAGCTGGCGTGCCTGGGCGGTGGTGCGGGCGAAGCCTGCACGCAGAACCAGGGCGTCCAAACGGGTTTCCAACAGCTCAACCAGGTTTTCACCGGTCATGCCCTTGGTGCGCTTGGCTTCTTCGAATGCACGCGTCAGCTGCGCTTCGCGGATGCCGTACTGGGCGCGCAGACGCTGCTTTTCGCGCAAGCGTACCGCGTAGTCGCTGTCCTGCTTCTTGCGGGCGCGACCATGCTCACCGGGGCCGTACGGGCGGCGCTCGAGGTACTTGGCTGCCTTCGGGGTCAAAGCAATGCCGAGGGCTCGCGAAAGGCGAGCCTGACGGCGGGCACGTGTGTTGTTAGCCACTTGTGTCCTTCCAATATTTGCAATATGTGTTTGGCTGGCCTCCATTATGGAGAGTTGGGGCTATTGCCGCCCATTGCTACAGCACCTGGGCATGAACAACAACTCACTCAAAAGCGCGGGAATACCCGCTTCCAATCCAAGTGAGGTTGTGCATGGAGCCAGAGCTTGCCAGTGCGCCACCCAGTCTATCACCGCAACGGCCACCATCGCGCGAGCACCAGCCGTGAGGTAGGCATGGGTGGGGCCGCGCTGCATGGATTCACCGAAACCGGGGCCAAGCCGTGAGAACGGTGTAGAGATAAACCGTTCTCGCGGCTTGGCCCCGTTTTCAGCGGCTTGGACGCTATTTGCCGGTGCCTGCGCCGCGGATGATCTCCCGCAGGCGGGTGAGCCTCGGGCCGAGGTCGCGTTCATGCCCGTTGGCCGTGGGCGTGTAGTAGTTTTTTCCCACCAGGTCATCCGGCGGATACTGCTGGACGGCAATGGAATGCGGGGCGTCGTGGGCGTAAATGTATCCCTTGCCATGGCCCAGCCCCGCGGAGCCCGCATAGTGGGCATCGCGCAACGGGGCTGGAACTGTGGTTCCCCTGCCTGCCCGGACATCGGCAATGGCCGAGTTGATGCCGTTGTAGGAAGCGTTTGATTTTGGCGCCGTGGCCACATGGACCACGGCTTGGGCAAGGATAATCCGAGCCTCCGGCATGCCAATCAGGGCCACGGCCTGAGCCGCGGCGACGGCTACCTGCAGTGCGGTGGGGTCGGCCATGCCAACGTCCTCAGAGGCTGAGATCATGATCCGGCGGCTGATAAAGCGCGGGTCCTCACCCGCTTCCAGCATGCGCGCCAGGTAGTGCAGTGCGGCGTCAACATCGGAGCCACGCACCGATTTAATGAAGGCACTGATGATGTCATAGTGCTGGTCTCCGGCGCGGTCATACCGAACGGCCGCGGCGTCGATGGCCCGTTCGGCCACGGCTAGGTCAACAGTCACGGGCCCGTCGGCGGCTTCAAGGACAGTGCCTTCCAGTTCGGAAAGCGCAACACCGGCGGCGGCCTCAAGCGTGGTGAGGGCGCGGCGAGCGTCACCACTGGCAAGCCTGACCAGGTGGTCCATGGCGTCCTCGGTTACGGTGACCAATCCGTCCAGGCCGCGCTGGTCCGTGACGGCCCGCTCAAGGAGCCCCTGAATATCGGTGTTCGTCAAGGGTTGCAGGGTCAGCAGAATCGATCGGGAAAGCAGCGGCGCCACCACGGAAAAGGAGGGGTTTTCGGTGGTCGCGGCGATCAGCACCACCCAGCGGTTTTCCACCCCGGGCAGCAGCGCGTCCTGCTGGGCCTTGTTGAAGCGGTGGATCTCATCGAGGAACAAGACAGTTGTCCGGCCGTGCAGATCCCGGTCCGTCAATGCCTGGTCCATGACCCGTCGAACATCCTTGACGCCGGCGGTAATCGCGGACAGTTCGACAAACTTTCGTCCCGGCCCGCGGGCGATCACATGCGCCAAGGTGGTCTTTCCGGTTCCCGGAGGACCCCACAGCATGACCGAAGCCGGGCCCGCGGCTCCCCCGGCGTTGCCACCGGCAGCCAACATTTGCAGCGGCGACCCGGCCCCAAGGAGATGTTGCTGGCCCACAACTTCATCCAGGCTGCGCGGACGCATGCGCACGGCCAACGGGCTGCGAGGACGCGAGGACGGCTGCGCCTGCCCACCGCCAAAGGTGAGGGATCCGTCGTCGTCCGTGTCATCGCCGTCAAGGGCACTGCTAAAAAGGTCACTCACCCCTCTAGGCTATCCCCGGTAGTCTGGCAGCGTGAACCTAGCCCGCCGCACCGCATTTGTCCCCGCCGATCGACTGACCGGTTGGGCGGACCGCTTCTCCGCCGCCCATGGGGGCCTGAGTGCCATCGAGGACACGGACGACGGCGTTTTGCTGGCCATGCGCGACGGCGCCACCGCGCTGCTTACTCCGCCTTGGCCGGCCGACGGAAGGCCAGGCCGCGGCGCCGGACTCATTGAGCGCCTGGCGGCCTTGGCAGCGCAGGAGCGCCAGTTGGGGCTCCTGCTGGTGCGCCGCGGCGGCTTTGCCGTGGGTGTGGCCGTCGGCGGGAAACTCGTGGCGCACAAGGTGGGCAGTGCCTCGGCACGGTCCCGCGGCGGGGATGCCGGTGCTGCCGTGGCCGAACGCGCCGCGCAGGAAGCTGCCCGGATCTTTAGCACAGCGAACTTTGAATACCTGGCCACGGGCGGCGACAAGCTGCTGGTGGAGTCCACCCTGGCTGCCCCGGCCCTGCGCCGGTATGCAGGACACTCCCGGCTGGCACCCCTGGCTGTGGTGGACCCGAAGATGGATGTGCTGACGCGGGCAGCTGCGGATTTTTGCTCCATTCGCATCACGATCACCGACGCTGTGGCCTGACCAGCTCAGCCGGAACGCAGCCACGCCTTCCGAGCCACTTCCCCTTGAGGCGACCACACTCTCGATCAGCTTGCTTTCCATGGCCTGAGAACTACTAGTCACTGACTAATAGTTGTGGCAGACTACCAGGATGGACAAACCATCCGAACCGCACGACCCCCAGCTTCTGCGCGGCGTGTTGCCCATGCTGATTCTCGCGTTGTTGGGTGAGCGGGAATCGTACGGCTACGACTTGGTGGAACGCCTGCGGGACCTGGGCCTGGCCGATCTGGCAACGGGCGCCGTCTACCCCGTGCTCAGCCGGTTCGAACGCGATGGCCTGCTCAGCAGCTACACACAGAAATCCCAGTCAGGACCGGCCAGAAAATACTACTTGTTGACCGAGCAAGGCCAGTTGGCCCGGGCCGATGCGGCGCGGAGATGGCGGGACATTGCCGATGTGGCCGAGCGCGGCCTCTCCCCCGCCATCCATACTTCAGAGCAGCCAACAGATCGGAGCAAGCCATGAATTCAAGCCACCAGGAGTTGGGCGTGGACCACCCGCGCGGACTGGGCCACACCGCACGGCGGGAATGGTACCTGCTCAAGGTGGACCTGTTCCTTGACGGGCGCGTCCCCGGCCGCCGCCGCAAGGAGATTCTCAACGATCTGCGCAACATCATTGACGCCGAATCTGACATTAACACTCTGCAGGAGGTTATTTCAGGACTCGGCCAGCCCAGCGCATTGGCCGCCAGCTATGCCGAGGGCACGTCCAAGAAACGCGTTTTGTGGACTGCAGGAGTGGCGGCCGGAATGGCGGCACTGATGGTGTATTGGATTCTCGGGCTCACCTATACCCTGGGCATGCTGTCAGTGGCCCACCAGGCAGGCGGGGAATTCAACTCACACTTCTTCTCCGTGGACGTCTTGGCATTCTCCACCCCTGAGGGCATCGGAATTGGGTGGAGCGGAGACGCCGCACTGTGGATCCCCCTAGGACTGGCGGCCCTTGCATTCATTGGTGCAAGCCGGGCCTGGCGGGTCTTCCGCCGTCGGCCCAGCTAAGCGGCGTGGCGGGGTCGATTGTTCTCTTTGCCACGCAGCTGGCGGCATTCCCCACGGAGTCGGCCCACAGGTGCTGCCCATGGCGCAACCGCATGACCGATTCCGCGCCGAGTGCAGCTTGCTCCGGCTATTGACTTGACAGGGAATTGAGCGGCACCACAGGGGCCGCTCAATCCCATTTGCCATCTGAGACCAAGTAGTTATGCTGAGAACATCCCCTCGGAGGCAACCATTTTCTATTCCAAGCCCGGCCTTGCCGCGCGCAAAAACAAGTCCCTTGCCACCCGAAATTTGGCAGCGTCAGACCCGCTCGGGCGTTCCCGGCGTCGGCGCAGAAACACGACGTGGCTCGTTTCTTTGTGCATTGCGTTCGTTGTTTCCACGGTCATGGCAGTCGCCATGGGCCCTGTAACAATTGCTCCGGGAACCGTGGCAAGGATCTTGGGATTCCACTTGGCGCAGATCAGCCCGGGACCGCATCCGGATGCGACGGCTGACGCCATCGTCTGGGGTGTCCGTTTTCCGCGTATTCTCCTGGGCGCCGCTGTCGGATCCGGGCTGGCAATGTGTGGGGTGGCACTCCAAGCGATGGTGCGCAATATGCTTGCGGACCCGTACCTGTTGGGAATCAATTCGGGAGCTTCCACCGGAGCCGCTGCCATGATGCTTTTCGGCGTTGGACTGGGCCTGGGTGAACACGCGCTCTCTGTCAGCGCCTTTGCTGGTGCGCTGGCCGCGTCCCTCATGGTGCTCTTGGTCGCCCGATCCGCAGGCCGCGTAACCTCCCTGAGACTGTTGCTGTCCGGCGTGGCCATTGGCTATGCCCTGACTGCTGTCACGAGTTTCCTCATCTTCGCCTCCGGGTCCGCCGAAGGGGCCAGATCCATGATGTTCTGGCTCCTAGGATCCCTGTCGCTGGCCGCCTGGGGCAGTCCACTGGCTGTCGTTGCCATGGTTGTGTTCGCCACCGGCATGGTGCTGACACTGTGGGGTCGGCGGCTCGACGCCATGGCGATCGGGGACGAAACGGCTCTTGTCCTGGGCATCTCCCCAGCCCGGTTCCGCACCCAGTTGCTGGTGGTGGTTTCATTGTGCATCGGCGTGGTGGTGGCCGCCTCAGGCAGCATTGGATTTGTTGGTTTGGTGATTCCGCATCTTGCCCGCCGAATTGTCGGTGCGGCCCATGTTTGGGTGGTTCCGGTGTCAGCGCTGCTAGGCGCCATTTTCCTGGTGTGGGCAGACTTGTTGGCCCGCACCCTGATGCAGCCCCAGGAACTGCCGATCGGAATCATCACTGCCCTTGTCGGCGCCCCTTTTCTGCTGCACCTCCTGCGACGCATGCACCCCGGAAGCTGACAACACAGTGATGAATACAGCCACCACTGAACCACTAATTTGGAGTACCTGATGAAACCCCGTGTAATGCCGCTTGCCGCGGCAACCATGCTCTCACTCATGCTGACCGCCTGCGGGAGCCCAGCCGGAGCCAACAACAATGCACTGACATCCACTGACTTCCCCCTGACCATCATGAATTGCGGCACGGCTGTCACCCTTGAAAAGGCGCCCGAACGGGTGGTGCTGCTGGAAAGCTCACCTGTCAGTTACCTGCACTCATTGGGCGTCATGGACAAAGTGGTGGCTCGGGCCGGCAGCTACCCCACCACGTATTTTGATGCCCCGACTCAGCAGGAACTTGACCGGATTCCCTTGCTGACGGACAAGTTGGACACCTCGGGCCACCTGCAGATCTCTCAAGAAGTCATCATGGCCCAGAGGCCCGACATGGTGTTGGGCACGGCCCAAGGATTGAATCGGGAAACCCTTGCCGCCTCCGGCATTCCTTTGCTGGAGGAGCCCTCCTTCTGCCCACAGCCCCCGGACAATCCAACGTTTCAGGACATTGGTGAGCAGATGAAGACTTACGCGCGGGCCTTCGGGATTTCGGACCGTGGGGCGAGTGCTGCGCTGGCACTCGAGGAACGTGTGAAGAGAATCTCCAGGCCAAGTGCCGCTGCAGAAAAACGTACCGCTGCCGTGCTCTATCCCACCCTTGGGGGCGGTGCCACGTACGCCTACGGCACCAAGTCAATGGCACACCCCCAATTGGAGGCCGCCGGGTTCACCAACGTTTTCGCCGATGTTGACCAGAGGGTCTTCGAGATTGGCCGGGAGGAACTAATTGGGCGGAACCCCGATGTGCTGATCCTTCTCCACACGGCTGACAACCCGGATGAGATTTCCCACGCCATCACCTCAATGAAGGGCGCCGAGTCAATCACGGCCATTGCCAAGAATGACGTGATGACACAGCTGTTCAATTTCACTGAACCGGGCTCCCCGCTGGCAATCGATGGCTTGGAGCACATCATTGAACGGTTCTGGCAGTGATCTCCGGTTCGGGGATTTCTTTTGCCTTTGGCTCCCGGGAAGTCCTTAGCGACGTCGATCTGCGGGCCAGTCATGGCGAGGTCCTGGGGCTGGTGGGCCCCAATGGGAGCGGGAAGACCACGCTCCTGCGCACGCTTTACGGTTCGTTGACGCCAAATGCGGGCAGCGTGTCCCTGGACCATTCCGAATTGCACCGGCTCAGTGCCAGGGAAATTGCACGCACCCTGTCCGTGGTGGTGCAGGAAAATCCTGGAGATCAGCCACTGTTGGTCTCGGACATGGTCTTGTTGGGCCGCACTCCCCACCAGGGAGTGTTCAGCCGTGTTACCGACGTCGACGAGAAGATCGCCGCTGCGGCCCTCGAGCGCGTTGGCATGCTGGCCTTGGCTGGCCAAAGCTTCAATGAACTCTCCGGCGGGGAACGGCAAAGGGTGCTCATTGCCCGGGCCTTGGCGCAACAAACCACGCATCTGCTCCTGGATGAGCCCACCAACCACCTCGACGTGCGCTACCAGCACGAGGTGCTGGAACTGGTGCGCGATCTTACCCGCAGCAGCAACCACGCAGTGGCCGTGATCCTCCACGATCTAAATCTTGCTGCGACGTACTGCGATCGCCTTTTGTTGCTTCACCAAGGGCGTGTAGTTGCCGAAGGTACACCGTCAGAGGTCCTGACCAAGGAGAACATCGAAGCTGTATACCAGATCGAGGTCCGTCGTGTTGAGCTTGATGACGGATTTCAATTGGTTTTCCGACCGTTGAAAGAGCGCCTGCCACTGGCGGTGTGACCGACACGTAGCCGCCGAATGCCGCCAGCCACGGGAGAAGTATCAAGCCTAGTGAATACTTTTCCGCGTTTCAGGCCATCGGTTTGATGTTCTGGTTGATATGGAACAGGTTGCCGGGATCGTACTTCGCCTTGATCTTGGCCAACCGGGCGTAGTTGTCCCCGTAGTTGTCCTCGATGCGGGACTGGTCGTCGGCGTCGAGGAAATTAATGTAGCCCGCGCCAGCCCCGTGGGGATGCAGGGCCTGGTAGTAGTCTCTGACCCACTTGCAGTTGGCGTCGTTGTCCGCCGGGGATTCCCACATTCCGGCGATGGCAACCGAGAAGTTGACGTCCCGGTAGGGAAAGGCAGTCTCATCCTCTCCTACGCGTTGGGCTGCGCCATTAATGGGATAGAAATGATTGGCGGTTTGGGGGCTGGGCACGCCTGCTCCGAATTTCTGGGCAACGCCGATCACTTCGTCACTTAGCTCTGGGAGGAACTCCGCCTTCCAATATGCTTGGAGGCCTTTCGGCAAAAGCGGGTCGAACAGGGTGTTGAGCATCGGATACGGGAGCGGGCCCAGAAACGACCCAGCAACTGGGGCGACGTCAAGGAATTTCTGCCACTGCCGCTCGCCTTCATCGTGGGGACCGGTCCAGCCACCCACCACCACCACCACGGGCTTGCCGTGGTGCTCCTCCGGCAGGAAGGGGACAGGCGGGCCCTGGTGGTACCCGAGGAATATGCCCATGTCTTCGGGCGCCGTGGCAATGTAGTCCCGGAACAGTTGTGCAACGGCCTCTGCGTGCTCGAGCAGATAGATGACTACACCGCCGTAGACGACGTCGACGGGATGCAGGTCGAATTCCAGGGACGTGACGACGCCGAAGTTTCCTGTGCCTCCACGTAACGCCCAGAAGAGGTCGTCATTCTCGGTTGCGCTGGCTGTGAGGAACTTCCCCTCTGCAGTAACCACATCCGCAGATTTGAGGTTGTCACAGGACAGGCCGTACTTACGGGCGAGGTAGCCGATGCCGCCGCCGAGTGTCAGCCCAGCAACACCCGTGGATCCGATGATTCCGCCGGTTGTTGCGAGCCCAAAGGCGTTTGTTGCGTGGTTGAAGTCGGCCCAGGTGGTGCCTGCCTCGGCCCTGGCCGTTACGGCAGCGGGATCTACCCGGACGCCCCTGCGGTCTCCGAAGTCAAGCACAAGGCCTCCGTCACACGTCCCGAATCCGGGTGCACTGTGCCCACCACCTCTCAGTGCAAGGTCCAAGCCCTCATCCCGCGCAAAGTTGACTCCCGCGATGACGTCCGCGACTTGCGAAACACGCAATATGGCTGCCGGATGTTTGTCAATCATGCCGTTATAGACGGCCCGTGAGGCGTCGTAGAGGGGGTGGTCGGAGGTGATGACCTGGCCGCGCACTTTTTCCTGCAGGGCCTGAAATCTGTTGTTGTCCATGGTGGCTCCCATTCCCCTGACCACGCCTTCATGATCAGGGACTTGGCACAGCCACCCTCCCGGCCGTGCGGGACATTCATGATGCAGCCACTACGGGCAGGAGGCGAGCCAGACGGGCCTGCTCCCGCGGCGGAGACCGGATGCGCCTGTGCCGCGTGCTTCTTGGCACGCAGTTATCGGCGTGATTCTCGAATATGCGCTTTCCGTCGAGCCCGGAAGGCGAAGCTGGCGAGCACACCCCTTGGAACGACGACTAACCGCAGGATACGCCTGCCCGTTTCCTGGGTCAAGGAAGCCTTCGAGTCTCGTAGACACTCGCAAAATGGGGCGAGTGCCTCTTTTGAGAAGTCTCTCGAAACCTCTGGCGTATGTTCCCCTGCTTTGGTGTGCGGGAGGGATGTGCGGGAGGACGAAAGTCTGCCCGCGGGGAAGTGACGAAGAAGGCCAGGGGTGAGCGGTTGGCTGGACAGCAGCAGTGGCCGGTCAGCAGGCCATGGGCGCGCGGCGCCGTGGTGCCTGGCGGTAGTGATACCTGCCAACTTCCCTAAATCCACCCCGTTCATAGAGTGCTTGGGCGCCGGCATTCGCGGCAGTCACCAGCAACCACGCCTGGACGGAACCCCGATCGCGGGCCGCGTCAAGGAGCTGGCGAAGAATGGACGCTGCAATGCCCCGCCTGCGAAAGTCCGGATGAACACTCATGCAGTAGATCCCGGCCCACCCGTTGACCAGTGTTACCCGCCCAGTTCCCACCACCATGCCGTCGTCATTCACGGCCGACGCGTAAAGCGAGGGGACACCCGTGAGGATCCCCCGGGCCACCTCGCGTTCGGCAGCCCCTCCCCTGCCGTCGATGCGCCACCACATCTGGATCCACGCCTCCGACGGCGCATCACTGAACGTCAGTGCAATGCCGGCCGGCGTGGGAGGGGCCTCATCGACGTTGCCACCGGCGGTCATGATCAGCGTCTCCGACTGCCGGGAGTATCCCTGAAGATCAAGCTGCTGTTCCAAAGCGCTATTTTCCGGACGCTGCGTGATTTGGAAGATGACGGGCTGGCGGCGCATGGCGTACCAGCGCACGATGTCTCGAAGTGCCACGTCAAGATCAGTCGGTGCCTGCCGAGGCCACACCGAGTTGGCCCTCTGGGTCACGGAGCTGGCCGATCTGAGCACCCACCCATCGCGCTCCATCGTCTCCGGAGCAGGCCAGGCCTCATTCATCAACACTTCAAGTGCGTCCACGGTACAGTCTTGCGCGTCAAAATCCTTCACACGTTTCATCGTAGCCGGGCCGCGCTGACGGCGCGCTCGGCTCGATCACCCCGCAAGGCAAGACCCAGCCCTGGTAAGTGCGCAGTTGATGCAACCTCCGACACCGAAACTCGCATCAGCTGCACACGCGGCACAAAAATGCCGGCCTCCCCGTATCGGGAGACCGGCATTTGCATGTGGAGCAGGTGCTACTTCTCGCCAGCCTCAGGCTTGACTTCCGGCTTGAAGTCAACACCGGCTTCCTTGCGTTGCTGCGCCGTGATCGGGGCGGGAGCCTCGGTCATCGGGTCGTAGCCGCCGCCGGACTTCGGGAAGGCGATGACGTCGCGGATGGAGTCAACACCGGCCAGCAGGGACACGGCACGGTCCCAGCCAATGGCGATGCCGCCATGCGGCGGGGCGCCGAACTTGAAACCGTCAAGCAGGAATCCGAACTTCTCGTCGGCCTCGGCCTCGGAGATGCCCATGACGCCGAATACGCGCTCCTGGATGTCGCGGCGGTGGATGCGGATGGAACCGCCACCGATTTCGTTACCGTTGCAGACAATGTCGTAGGCGTAAGCCAAGGCCTCGCCCGGATCTGTGTCGAAGTTGTCCATGAACTCGGGCTTGGGAGAGGTGAACGCGTGGTGCACGGCCGTCCAGGCGCTGTGCCCCAGGGCCACGTCGCCGGAACCAACAGCAACGCTGGTGGGTTCGAACATGGGTGCGTCAACAACCCACACGAAGGCCCAATCCTTCGGGTCGATCAGGCCGGTGCGGTGACCGATTTCAACGCGAGCGGCACCCAGCAGGGCGCGTGAAGTGGAAACTTCACCGGCGGCGAAGAAGATGCAGTCGCCGGGCTTGGCGCCAACGGCGTCGGCCAGGCCGGCACGCTCGGTGTCCGTCAGGTTCTTGGCAACGGGGCCCGTGAGCTCACCTTCGTCCTTGACCAAAACGTACGCGAGCCCCTTGGCTCCACGCTGCTTGGCCCATTCCTGCCAGGCGTCGAGCTGGCGGCGGGGCTGTGACGCACCACCGGGCATGACAACAGCACCAACGTAGGGAGCCTTGAAGACGCCGAATTCGGTGTCCTTGAAGAACTCCGTCATCTCGGTCAATTCCAGGCCGAACCGCAGGTCCGGCTTGTCGGATCCGAAGCGGGCCATGGCATCGCGGTAAGTCATGCGCTGGATGGGCATCGGGATTTCGACGTCGATCAGCTTCCACAGCTCGGAGACGATCTTCTCGCCCAGGGCGATGATGTCATCCTGGTCAACGAAGCTTGCCTCGATGTCCAGCTGCGTGAACTCCGGCTGGCGATCCGCACGGAAATCCTCGTCACGGTAGCACCGGGCGATCTGGTAGTACTTCTCGAAGCCACCCACCTGCAGGAGCTGCTTGAACAGCTGCGGGGACTGCGGCAACGCGTACCAGGATCCGGGAGCCAGGCGTGCCGGAACCACGAAGTCGCGGGCACCCTCAGGGGTGGAGCGGGTCAATGTGGGGGTTTCAATTTCGATGTAACCCTGATCGTGCAAGAGGTTGCGGGCCACACGGTTCGCCTCGGAACGCAGGCGCATGTTGCGCTGCATGCTGGGGCGGCGCAGGTCGAGGTAGCGGTGCTTCAGGCGTGCTTCCTCGCCCACCTCAACGTGCTCGTCAACCTGGAACGGCAACGGAGCGGCCTCGTTCAGAACGACGACGTCTTCGGCCATGACCTCGATCTCACCCGTGGCGAGTGCCGAGTTTTCGTTACCCTCGGGACGGAGTGACACCGTACCGGTGATCTGCAAGACAAACTCGTTGCGCAGTGCGTGGAAGACTTCTTCCTCACGAACAACAATCTGTGCCACGCCCGATGCGTCACGCAGGTCCAGGAAGGCCACTCCACCATGATCTCGACGGCGGGCAACCCACCCCGAGAGAGTGACGGTTTGGCCAATATGTTCAGCCCGCAGGGAGCCTAGGTCATGTGTGCGCAGCACAGCATTCCTTTCAATGGAAATGAACGGCCCTATCCGGGTCGCAAAATAAGGGTTTGTCTAGAAGTTTACCGTGAATCAATCCGCCGCTGGTCGAGCCGCTGGAGCCGCGGCCGGGTCCGGCGGAATCCGCGACACTCTCGCGGGCAGTAAGATTCCCCGCCCGTGCGCACCTCACCTACCCCTGTGGCTGGCTGCTCCACTTGATCAACACGCACATCAGGCCCGCCTCTCCCGGTGACCTACGTGCCAGGGGCAGGAGACGCCAAAGGCCGCCCACGGCCGTGGTGTCTGGGCCCACGGGCGCGAGGGACCCGCTGCGAGCTTGCGAGCAGTGGGAGCGCTCGGGGGATAGTCGCCGGGAAAATGGCGGGCCTGTCCCCAACGCAACCACGGCAACGGCAACGGCAACGGCAACGGCCCGAGCGTTACGCCAGGGTGATTTGCGGGACCAGGTCCTCGGCCGGGGGCATCCAGGTGGTCGGGTCAGCTGCGACTTGATAGCCGCTGCGGATGTCCTTGACCTGGTGGGTGCCGTCTTCATCCGTGAACCAGACGTAAGGGATGCCGCGTTTGTCGGCGTACTTGATCTGCTTGCCGAACTTGTCAGCCTTGGCGGCAACTTCGGTGGAGATGCCGCGGGCACGCAGGGCGGTGGCCACTTCTTGTGCCTCGGACCAGCTGTTCTCGTCAGCCAGGGTGACCAGGACGGCCGTGGGAACACTGCGGGAAGCCTTGGCGAATTCCTGGCTCAGGATGCGTGCCACGAGGCGGGTCACGCCGATGGACAGGCCCACGCCGGGGAACTTGCGGTTGCCCTTGGAAGCCAGCGCGTCGTAGCGACCGCCGGAGCAGATGGAACCGAGCTGCTCGTGGCCTACGAGGACCGTCTCGTAGACGGTGCCCGTGTAGTAATCAAGGCCACGGGCAATGGAGAGGTCGGCCACAACTGAACCGGGGGCACTCTTGACCGCGGCGGCAATGACCTGTTCCAGTTCGTTCAGGCCTTCTTCCATGAGCTCATCGGTCACACCAAGCGCGCGTACAGCTTCCACGAATGAGGTGTCTTCTGTGCGGATGGAGGCCAGCGCCAATGCTTTGGCCGCCTGCTCGTCCGTTGCGCCGAGCTCGTTCTTGAGCAATTCGGCGACCCTTTCGGCCCCGATCTTCTCCAGCTTGTCAATGCTGCGCAACACGCCTGCGGTGTCGGTGAGGCCAATGCCGCGATAGAAACCCTCGGCTAGTTTGCGGTTGTTAATCCGGAGCTTAAAGGCAGGGATCGGAAGGGCGGAGAGCGCCTCGGCGATGACGAGCGCAAGTTCCACGTCATAGCGGAAGGGCAGTACGCCGTCGGCGACCACATCGATGTCCGCCTGGGTGAACTCGCGGGCGCGCCCTTCCTGCGGACGCTCGCCACGCCACACCTTTTGGATCTGGTAGCGGCGGAAGGGGAATGAAAGGTAGCCGGCGTTCTCCACGACGTAGCGGGCAAAGGGCACCGTCAGGTCGAAGTGGAGGGCCAGCGCATTGGGATCGTCCTTAGCGGCGGCAGCATTTCCGTCGTCGTCCTGCAGGCGCGAAAGACCATAGACTTCCTTGTCAATTTCGCCCTTGCGCAGCAGCTGTCCCACCGTTTCCACCGCTCGGGTTTCAATGGAGCTAAACCCGTGCAGCTCGAAGGTGCGTCGCAGCGTGTCAAGTACGTGCTGTTCCACCAACCGCTCCTCGGGTAGCCATTCGGGGAAACCTGACAAGGAGGCGTTGCGTGCCATGGGTGTTGCTCTCCTAACATGCACCGAATCCGGGACTTATGTCCAAGGAAGCGGCGGGGCGGGTATTCGTGTGTTGCGATGTGAGCGCTCATATACGCCGCTGGGCGGCATATCCGTGGGTAAACTGACACCGGCAGCCATTTTATAAGGTTTGGCGGCCCACCCCTAACCCGCACGTTCAGCCTCGGCTGTGCGTGGCGAACATACCGCTCACATTGAAGAAGAGGCACAGTTGGTCACGAGCAATAAGTCCAGCCGCGAAGCCAAGGCCCGCGTGGCACGCATGGAAGCCAATCAGGCGCTACATACCCAGCAGCTGCGCCGTCGCAAGCGCGATAATCTCTTGGCCCTGATTGCCATGGTCGTCGCGCTGGCGGTTGCCGTTGTCTTGGCACTCACTGTTTTCTCGGCCAGGGATAGTGCCGACAGCACGTCCTCAGCGTCGGCTCCTGCCACGGCGGCGGCACAAACCAACAGCCCCGAGGTTCCCCTGGCCGAAACGGCAGCGGGTAAGACCTTCACGGGAACACTCTCGCTCAACGGCAAGCCGCTGGGCGTAAGTCTCGACGGCACGGCCGCACCCCAAGCCGCAGCCGTATTCAAGTCGCTTGCCGATTCGAACTTCATGACGGGCAAGACGTGCCACCGTTTGGCTGACTCCACCGACTTTGGTGTTCTCCAGTGCGGCTCGCTCACGGGCGACGGCCAGGGCGATCCCAAATACCAGTGGGGTCCCGTGGAAAACACGCCGGCCGATGGTAAATACCCTGCGGGCACCATCGCGGTAGCCCGCGCCAACACCACCTATTCCAATGGAACACAGTTCTTTATCGCCTTCAAGGACACCGTTCTGCCACAGGACACCGGCGGCTACACGATTGTTGGAAAGGTCACTAGCGGGCTGGACGTTGTCACCGACATTGCCAAGGCAGGGATCGCAGATGGCGCCACCGACGGTGCACCGTCGACCAAGGTGACGATAGACTCGTTCCAGCTCAAGTAGTTATTACAGGCCAATTCATGTGGCGCATCCTTGTGACCACCTACGAAAATGAATCACGCGGTCCCGGCCATACCGCTTTGCAGCACCCGTCAGCATCCATCAAGCGAAAGACTTTTAGCGGTGACACACAGTCAAGAATCCGACGAAACACTTGCCTCTGCCACAGAGCAGGAATCAACCCCCGAGCAGGCTACTGCTGTAGAGGTTGACTCGACCACGGCGGCCGAAGCGCCCGCTCCCACCCCGGCACGCTCGCCGTCGCCGGCCGCCTTCGCGGCCCGCCCCAAGGCTCCTGCAGCGGCCGCGACCCCATCTCCTGTTGCGCCGGCCGCTGTTGCCCCGGCGGTAGACCTTGCCGAGGCCGCCAAGTTTGGCCGTGCAGAGGATGACGGGCATGTCTTCCTGCTCCTTGATGGCGAAGAATTCCCTGTGGGCCAGTACCCGGGCGCCAGCAAGGAAGAAGCGCTGACGTACTTTGTCCGCAAGTTTGATGACATCATCGCCCAGGTGGCCTTGCTGGAGCAGCGTGTTGAGGCCAAGGCTCCCACCACGGATATGAACAAGACCGTGACTCACCTGCGCGAGCAGTTGGGTGAGCGGACCAGCGTTGGCGACGTCAACGCCGCGCTGGCTCGTCTGACTGCGCTCGAGGACAGCATCAAGGCCTTGGGCCTGGCAGAGCGCGCATCGCACGATGCTGCTCGCGCCGTGGAGCTGGCATCCCGTGAAGCCATCGTTGCCGAGGCCGAAGGCATTGCTGCCGAAGATCCCACCGCGATTCAGTGGAAAGTCAGCAGCGCCCGCATGAACGAGCTCTTCGAGGCCTGGAAACTGGCCCAGAAGTCAGGCATGCGCCTGGGCCGCGCCACCGAGGAAGGCCTCTGGAAGCGATTCCGCAGCGCCCGCACGGTCTTCGATCGTCACCGCCGCGCGTACTTCTCTCAGCTGGATAACAACAACGCCGCTGCCAAGACGGCCAAGGAGTCCTTGATCGAGGCTGCCGAGGCTTTGGCTGCTTCCACCGACTGGGGCTTTGCGGCTGGCGAGTACCGCCGCCTCATGGATCAGTGGAAGGCGTCCCCACGCGCCAGCCGCAAGGATGATGACGCATTGTGGGCCCGCTTCCGCGGAGCCCAGGACAAGTTCTTCGCGGCACGCCAGGAAGCCAACAATGCCCTCGATGAGGAATTTGGGGCCAACCTGATTGTCAAGGAGGCCCTGATTGCTGAAGCCGAAGCTCTGCTTCCCATCAAGGACCTGAACGCCACGAAGAAGACGTTGCAGAACATTCGCGATCGCTGGGAGGAAGCCGGCAAGGTTCCCCGCAACGACATGCAGCGTGTTGAGGCCGGACTCCGCAAGGTTGAGGACGCAGTTCGTTCAGCTGACGAGGACAACTGGCGCCGCAGCGATCCCGAGGCCAAGGCCCGCACCAGCAGCGCCCTGAGCCAGCTCGAAGCCACCATTGCAGGCCTGAAGGAAGACCTCGAGAAGGCTCAGAAGGCCGGAGACGCCCGCAAGGTCGCCAAGGCTGAGGAAGCCCTCGCGGCCCGCGAGCTGTGGCTGGAGCAGATCCAGAAGGCAGCAGCCGACTTCTCGTAGTCGCAGCAAAACGATTGAGTGAGGCCTCTGTGCCGGGTTGTCCACAATCCGGCACAGAGGCCTTTTGCTTGCCCCTGTCAGGGTGCAGGCTTGGATCATGACTGATTTATCCGCCTCCGGCACGGATTCCTTCTTGGTCCCGGGCATGCTTCTGAGCCTGGCCGAACTGCACGCCATGAAGCTCGACGGCGTCCTCTGGCCGATCTTTGCCGACGCCTTCCGCCCTGTTGGCGTTGCGGAATCCCCGGAGTTGCGAGCTGCGGCGCTGACGCACCAAATACCGGCCTCCCTGGTTCGGCGGGCGGCCCTGAGTCAGCTGTCAGCGGCGTGGGTTTACGGCTGTGCTCCCCCGCCGGAGGTGATCTCGCTGGCGCAAAACCACACCGGTAAGAGCGCCAGCCTGCCACCGTTTAGCGGTTGTACCCTGCGGCAGGTGCATCTGGCCACAACTGACATCCACCACATTGGCCAAGCCCTCGTCACGAGTCCCCTGCGGACAGCCATGGATGTTGCCCGTACGGCGCCCTACGGCCTTGCCAGGGACGTTGTGGTGCGCATGGGCGCCCTACCGTCCTTGCAGTGCCCGTTGGGGCGCATCCGTCAGGCACTGGGCTTGGCGACGCATGTACCCGGCAAGAAGCGGGGGCAGGCACTGCTGGAGGAGCTCATTGGCTGACGCCACTGGCCGGGCTAGGCCCGGCGTTGGGTTCCCGTTGCGCGATAGACGTCGAATACCCCGTCAATGCGGCGTACCGAATTAAGCACGTGGTCCAGGTATTGAGGGTCACCCATCTCAAATGCAAACTTGGACATCGCAACACGGTCACGCGTGGTGCTGACCCCCGCGGCAAGAATATTGACATGGCTCTCGGCCAGCACCCGGGTCACATCAGCCAGCAGGCTCTTGCGGTCCAGGGCTTCAACCTGAATTTCCACAAGGAATACGCCGGACTGGGTAGGTGCCCATTCCACATCGACGAGCCTGTCGGGTTCTTTTTTCATGTGCAACAGGTTGGGGCAGTCCTGCCGGTGCACCGAGATCCCGGAGCCCTTTGTGACGAATCCGGCGATGGGATCGGGTGGGACCGGTGTGCAACATCTGGCCAACTTGACCAAGACATCGCCCATGCCATGGACGATGACGCCGGATTCCGAGATTCGTGAGCGGGCGGTTGACTGGTGGCTGATCGGAGGTGCCGGAGCATCTTCGACGAAGTCGCTGACGCCAAGCATGTCGCGCAAACGTTCGACGACGGACTGGGCGGAGGTGTGCCCATCCCCCACGGCCGCGTAAAGGCCGGCAATATCTACATAGTGAAAATGTTCGGTGACGGCAAGCAAGCCATCATGAGTCAACATCTTTTGCAGGGGCAGATTGGCCTTCCGCATGGCCTTGGTCAGCTGATCCTTGCCCTTTTCAATGGACTCGTCACGGCGTTCCTTGGTGAACCACTGACGGATCTTGTTCCGGGCCCGGGCACTCTTGACAAAGTTTTGCCAGTCCTGGCTGGGGCCGGCGCCCTCCGCCTTGTTGGTGAACACCTCCACAGTGTCGCCATGCGAGAGCTCACTATTCAACGGCACAAGCTTGCCATTGACGCGGGCGCCAATGGTCCGGTTGCCTACCTCCGTGTGCACGGAGTAGGCAAAGTCCACCGGTGTAGCACCCTCCGGGAGTGCGATGATTTTGCCCTTGGGAGTGTAGACATACACTTCCTTGGAGTTCATTTCATAGCGCAATGATTCCAGAAACTCGTTGGAGTCACTGGTTTCCTGCTGCCAATCCAACAAGGAACGCAACCAGTTCATGTCCTCTTGGACACTGACGGGCGCCTTGTTGCCTGATTTGTACTTCCAGTGCGCGGCAACACCGTACTCGGCCCGCTGATGCATTTCCAGGGTCCGGATCTGGATCTCCACGAGCTTGCCGCCGGGGCCAACAACCGTGGTGTGCAGTGACTGGTACATGTTGAACTTGGGCAGGGCGATGTAGTCCTTGAACCGGCCCACCAAGGGGCTCCACAGTGCATGGATTTGCCCGAGCGCGGCATAACAGTCGCCCACGGTGTCCACAATGACGCGAACACCCAGAAGATCGTTGATGTCGTCGAAGTCTTTGTTGCGGACCACCATCTTTTGGTAGATGGAGTAGTAGTGCTTGGGCCTGCCGGTGACATCTGCCTTGAGCTTGGAGACGCGCATGACCTCGACGATTTCGCGCCGGATGAGGCTTAATTGCTTTTCTCGTTCCGGGGATCGGTCCTGGACCATCCGGACGATCTCTTCATAAACCTTCGGATACAGTGCGGCGAAGGAGAGCTCCTCGAGCTCCCATTTGACGGCGTTCATACCAAGGCGGTGGGCTAGCGGGGCAAAGATATCCAGGGTTTCCCTGGCCTTCTTGCCAGAGGAAGCTGCCGAGACAAAACGCCACGTCCGGGCGTTGTGCAAACGGTCGGCCAGTTTGATGACCAGGACACGGATGTCCTTCGCCATCGCGATGACCATTTTTCGCACGGTTTCGGCCTGGGCGGCGTCGCCGAACTCCACCTTGTCCAGCTTGGTTACACCATCAACGAGGACCTTGATCTCGGAACCAAAATCACGTTCCAGCTCAGCCAGCGTATAAGAGGTGTCCTCCACCGTGTCATGGAGCAGCGCGGCCGCCAAGGTGCTGCCGGTCATGCCCATTTCGGCCAGAATGGTTGCCACAGCAACCGGGTGCGTGATGTAGGGATCACCGCTCTTGCGTTTTTGGCCCTCGTGGTATTTTTCCGCAACAGAAAAAGCGCGCTGAATTAGCTCGAAATCTTCTTTTGGGTTTCTGGCGCGGACTATGCGCAACAGGGGTTCCAGGATGGGCGAATAGCTTTCCGTGGACCAGCCCGTCAACCGCGCCAACCTCGACCGAGTCCGCTCCCGACGCCCAGGAAATGTGGGGCGTGGCTCGACCGGGCGCGGTGCACCAGCACCGGACGTTGGCGTGCCATTGTTCTGAGTCAAAATCTCATGCGAGGGTGATTCACCATTCAACGCATTGCCTCCCTCACGCATTTGCACACCGTGCTCCCCCGCTGCGGGGATTAATCAAGTCTAAGGTGCGAAGCGGCCAATTTTGACCAAAAGAAAGCCGGGTTCGAAAGCTTTGCTTTCGAACCCGGCTTCCCACGCACTCAGGCGAGGTTGGCACTGACTGCCTAGACGGCGTCGACCTTTGCAACCGCAGCCTGTGAGGCGCGGAGCTGCTGCACTTTCTTCGCCTGTTTTGCAAGTTCCGGCTCACGTTCGCGCAGCCAGGAATACAGTGGGGCGGCAACGAAGATCGTGGAGAAGGTGCTGACGATAATGCCGATGAACAAGGCCAAGGACAAGTCACGCAAGGTGCCTGCACCGAGCAACAGGGCACCAATGAACAGGATCGAGCCCACCGGAAGCACCGCCACCATCATGGTGTTGATTGAACGCACCAGAGTCTGGTTCACGGCCAGGTTGACCTCTTCGGCAAAGGTGCGCCGGGTGGACTTGGTGATATCTGCCGTGTTCTCTCGAATCTTGTCGAAGACCACCACCGTGTCATACAGGGAGTAACTCAAGATGGTCAGGAATCCGATAATGGCCGACGGCGTGACCTCAAAGTTGGAGGCACCGTAGACGCCCGCTGTCACCACCATGACAACTAGAAGACCCACCACGGCGGCGATGGACATACGCCACGTCCGGAAGTAGAACGCCATCAGGATTGTTGCCAACAGAACGAACACGAAAAAGCCTATGACGGCCTGACGCGAAACGTCCTGGCCCCAGCTGGGGCCAACGAAGGTCGAGGTGATGTGGTCCTCACTCACGCCGTAGGCTTCCTTCAGCGCATCCTTGACCTTCAGGGTGTCATCGTCGCTGAGCCTGTCCGTCTGGACCTGCATGGTCTTCCCGGCAACGTTGGTGACGACGGCGGCCGTTCCCGGAGCTGCCTCGGAGACAGCCTTTTCACCAATGGCAGCATCGGTGTGCGCAACCTCGGAAATGGTGAACTGCGAGCCGCCCCGGAAGTCAATACCAAAGTTGAACCCGCCGCCAAGGAGAGGGATCAGGATGGAGAGAACCATCAGAACGCCCGCGATGCCAAACCAGATTTTGCGTTTTGCAATAAACTCGTAGGACCGTTCCCCGGTGTACAGTTCATTGCCGAAAGTGGCGAAACTCTTCATTATTTATTCTCCTTGGAGTCGTCACTGGACTCTGGCTTTGCAGCCCCCGCGGCGTTGCTGCCCACCATTTGGCTTTCCTTCGCTGCCAGACGCCGTTCGGCGATTGTCTGGCGACGCTCGGCTTCACCTGCGGCACGTGCGTTCTTGCCCTTGGCAACCTCAAGTGTCTGCGCGGGTGTGCGCAGGCGTCCGGCACCGCGGTACAACGGAATGGCGCCAAGTTGCTTGGGATCCAGCCCGGAGAACGCGTGCCCCTCGCCAAAGAACTTTGTCCTGGCCAAGAGCTGCAGGGTGGGGTGCGTGAACATGAAGACAACAATAAGGTCAGCAACGGCCGTCAGACCCAAGGTGAAGGCGAAGCCCTTGACGCTACCCACGGAGACAAAGTAGAGCACCAGGGAGGCGAGAATGTTCACGGCCTTGGAGGCCAGGATGGTGCGCTTGGCACGTCCCCAGCCGTTCTCGACAGCGGCCACCAGGCCCCTGCCGTCTCGCAATTCATCCCTGACTCGTTCAAAGTACACAATGAAGGAGTCTGCGGTCTGGCCGATGGCCACGATGATACCTGCCACACCGGCCAGGGAGAGGCGGTAGTTTTCGGCCCAGCCCAGCAAGATAATTGCCAGGTAAGTCAGCACACCGGCAATAACCAGCGAGATGATCGTGACGAAGCCAAGTGCCCTGTACTGGAACAGCGAGTAGATGACGACCAGCAGCAGGCCGATCAGTCCGGCCATCAGACCCATTTCCAGTTGCTGCAAACCAAGGGTGGCAGAAATCTGGACTTCGCTCTGAATTTCAAAGCTAATGGGCAGGGAACCAAACTTCAGCTTGTCCGAGAGGGACTTGGCGCCGGCCTCGGTGAACTGACCGGTGATGGAGGACTGGCCGTCCGTGATGACGGCCATGGATGAGGGAGCAGAGATGACGCTGTCGTCCAGGACGATGGCGAACCGTGCCTGCGGGTCATTCGGGTTGACCAGGTACTTGGCGTTCATGCGCTGTGTGACAGCCTTGAAAGCCTCAGCACCCTCGGGCTTTGTCAGGGTCAGGTTGACCGACCACTGGTTGGTCGTGGCACCATTGGCGCCGGCGGCCAGACCATAGCTCGCGTCCTTGATCCACTTTCCGGGGATTTCCACCGGCCCGAGGATGTATTTGACACCGGTTTCTGGCTCACAGCTCACAATGGGCTTCGTGGCATCCGAGGTGGTGGGGCGGTCAGTGAGCGGGGCGATGCAACTGGTGGCCTCGTACTCTTTGAAAAGTGCGGCATCAACCCAGTTGGTATCGCTGGCATCCACCGGAGCCGCAGTGGGCTTGGGCAGGTCGGCCTCGGCCGTGCGGTCAGCTTCGGCAACGGCACCAGCCGGTGTTCCGGAGGTTGCAATGACGGGGCGGAAGCTCATGTTGGCCGAAGCCTTGATGAGGTCGCGCTCTTCGTCGGTGGGCTTGCCAGGCATGCTGACAACCACGTTGCGGCCACCTTCGGTGGCGATCTGGGCTTCGGAAACACCTGAACCATCAACTCGCTGGCGGATGATTGAGACAGCCTGATCGAGCTGCTCGGAAGTGATGTTGCCAGTGCCCTCAACCTTCGGCGCCAGAATCATCTGCGTGCCGCCCTCGAGATCGAGGCCAAGTTTTGGTGCCCACGTGGCAGCGCCGGAGAGGACGCCACCGCCTACCGCCAAGGTGCATGCAATGATGATCGCCGCAAGCCACAGAAGAGTTCTGCGAGCTGTGGACGTCGGACCGGTTCGTGCCATCAAGGGATCCTTCTATTGGTCACGGGCAGTGAGAACATGGCAATGCTGCCGGGCCTTGGAAGATACCAAGGCACAGCAGCGGCCAACCCGGATAAGGCTAGTTGTCTTTGTTGTTTTCGTTCTTCAGGCGCTCGATGGATTCCTCGGCGGTTTCCCCGGTTTCCCCAAGCTTGCCCAAGGTCAGCGAGGAAGCATCGTCGGGTACAACGGTTTCGGCTTCAACGGGAGCAATAATCTTTGCCACTGTTTGGCGGTGAACCGTGGCGGTGGTTCCGGGAGAGATCTCCAGGAGAATCTTGTTTTCATCCTCGTCGATGGAGATGACCTTGCCGAACAGGCCAAAGTTGGTCATCATCTCCACGCCGGGAGCCAATTTTGAACGCTGCTCCTCTGCTGCGGCCTTGGTCTTCTTCTGCTTGCGGACCATCATGAAGATCAGGAGTGCAAACATGGCGAACAAGACAAGGTTCATGGGGCTCAAAAGACCGGCCTGTGCGGCGGGGTCTGCGGCCAAGATACTGCTGGAGAACACAGCGGAAAATCCATTCGTTGAGGAGAAAGTGGAGCCTGACACGGAGCAAACGTGCCGGACGTCATACCAGTCTAGAGGGTAAAGCTGGGGAGAGGGTGGGAACCCGCCCACAACCGCCCATAAATACACAGATAGACCCACAGGAGGGCAGAAATGTGCTTCCTTTTCCTCGCTAGAGGTCCTCGTCGATAGGCAGCATCGCCGCGGCCACTGCATTGCCTGGCATCTTTATGCCGAGGTGTTCCCAGGCGGCAGGCAGGGCAATGCGTCCCCTGGGGGTCCGTCCCAACATCCCCTCCCTAACAAGGAAAGGTTCAGCAACCGTTTCTACGGTTTCGGTTTCCTCCCCCACCGCGATAGCCAAGGTTGAAAGTCCCACGGGGCCGCCGTTGAACTTATTGACCAGCGCCTCCAGGACGGAGCGGTCCAGGCGGTCCAGTCCCTTGGCGTCGACCTCGTACATGTCCAGGGCCGCTGAGGCGGAGCCGACGTCGATGGTTTCGATGCCATGCACCAGCGCCCAGTCGCGAACGCGCCGCAACAACCTGTTGGCAATTCGGGGTGTGCCCCGTGAACGTCCGGCAATTTCTGAGAATCCGGCACTCGTGAGTTTCAGGTCCAGCATGCCAGCCGAACGGCGCAGCACCAGTTCCAGCTCGGCCACCGAATAAAATTCAAGGTGCCCGGTAAAGCCAAAGCGGTCCCGAAGTGGCCCGGGGAGCAGACCGGCCCTGGTGGTTGCCCCGACCAGGGTGAACGAGGGCAATTCCAAGGGGATGGCGGTAGCCCCGGCACCCTTGCCAACAATAATGTCAACGCGGAAATCTTCCATGGCCATATACAGCATTTCCTCGGCCGGCCGAGACATGCGGTGAATTTCGTCCAGAAACAGCACCTCCCCCTCGGTCAGGGAGGACAGAATGGCGGCGAGGTCTCCGGCGTGCTGAATGGCGGGGCCAGAGCTAATGCGCAAGGGAGCGTTCATTTCCGCGGCAACAATCATGGCCAGCGTGGTCTTGCCCAGGCCGGGAGGACCTGACATGAGTACGTGGTCGGCACTGCGGCCACGAATCTTCGATGCCGCGAGCACCAGTGCGAGCTGTTTGCGAACACGCTCCTGGCCAACAAAGTCATCAAGGTTTTTAGGACGCAGCGCGGCCTCGAGCTCACGTTCTTCGGGCTCAGCGATGGGGGCAACAATCTCTGCGGCCCCGGAACGCGACGCAACGTCACCGGCGATGCTGATCTGACCTGGCAAGAGCGGAATTGAATCATCCAATCCGGGCATGACTTAGCGCCCGGCCTTGGCACGGGAGTTGTCCTGGCCGAGCCCACGGAGGGTGGCGCGCAGCACGGCTGCCACATTTCCACCTTCTGCCAGTTCAGGTTCGGCGCTCACGGCGGCATCGATGGCCTTCAGGGCATCACGTTCGTTCCACCCCAGGCTGGTCATGGCTGCTACGACCTGATCCTTCCACTCCATCGCATCGGCGGTGGCAGGGGCGGCAGCGGTCACAACACCTGTGGGCTTGAGTTTGCCCTTGAGTTCCAGCACGATCCGCCCGGCCACTTTGGGACCAACGCCGGGAACCTTGGTGAAGATCTTCCCATCACCGCTGTCAACACCAACGCGGATACTTTCCGGTTCCAGCACTGACAAGATGGCCAGGGCCAGCCGGGGTCCGATTCCGCTGACTGTGAGAAGGATGTCAAAAACTTCACGCTCCGAATCATCGGCAAAGCCAAAGAGCGTCATGGAATCTTCGCGCACAATCATGGCTGTTGTCAGGGTGGCCTCCTCCCCCAGCCGCAAGTTGCCCAGCGTCTTGGGTGTGGCATGAACCAGCATCCCCACACCATTGACGTCAATGACAGCCTGGGCAAGGGAAAGGGCGGCTACGGGGCCACGGACAAAACTGATCATTACAACTGCTCCTGACAAATTCCGGACTGATGGGCCACTCAATGACTCTTAAGTGTATCGAACATACTTACGAGCAACTAGTTCCACTTCGGGCCCGGCTTTTCCTTGTTCTTCTTGACCTTCGACTTTGTCTCGGCTTCGCGCCAGAGCCGCTGGGCCGCCGTGGGGCCGTCCGGATCCTTGGAAAAGGAATTTCCGCTGCGCCAAGCATGGGCAATCGCCAACGCCAAGGCGTCAGCTGCATCGGCCGGACGGGGCGGCTCGGCCAGACGCAACAATCGAGTCACCATGGCCGTGACAAGTTCCTTGTCCGCCCGGCCATTGCCCGTCACGGCAGCCTTGACTTCCGACGGCGTGTGCATGGCCACGGGAATTCCGCGCCGGGCGGCCGCGACCATGACAACGCCGGAAACCTGCGCCACACCCATGACGGTGCTCAAGTTTGTTTGAGCAAAGACGCGTTCAATAGCCAGAACCTCCGGCTTAAACGCGTCCAGCCACTGGTCAATCGCTTCCGCAATGACCAGCAGCCGGGCGTCAAGGGTAAGTTCATGCGAACTGCCCACCACACCAACCCCCACAAGGGTTGCCGTGCGGTTGGGCGCGACGTCAACCACGCCGAGTCCGCACCGGGTCAGGCCCGGGTCAACACCTAGAACACGCAGTGCCTAGTCCTCGTCAAGTGCGGCGAGAACCTCGGCGCTCATGTCAGCGCTGGAGTAGATGTTCTGGACGTCATCAAGATCTTCCAGGGCATCGTAGAGCTTCATGAATTTACGGGCATTTTCAACATCGAGTTCAACCTGCATGGACGGCACAAAGGCAGCCTCATCGCTTTCGTACTCAATGCCGGCATCGTTCAGGGCCGTGCGGATGGCGGGGAGGTCCTGCGGATCGGAAATGATTTCGAAGTTCTCGCCCTGATCCTTGACCTCTTCGGCGCCGGCTTCAAGAACCGCCATGAGCACGTCATCTTCGCTCAGACCATTCTTGGGCAATGACACAACACCCTTGCGAGTGAACATGTAGGCAACTGAACCGGGATCACCCATGTTGCCGCCGTTGCGGCTCACGGCCAGTCGCACCTCGGAGGCGGCGCGGTTCTTGTTGTCGGTCAAGCATTCGATCAAGATGGCGGTGCCCTGCGGACCGTAACCCTCATACATGATGGTTTGGTAGTCAACGGCATCGCCAAGCAGGCCTGCTCCACGCTTGATGGCCCGATCAATGTTGTCCGCCGGAACCGAGGTCTTCTTCGCCTTCGAGACGGCCAATTCCAATGCCGGGTTGCCTTGAAGGTCAGCTCCGCCGCCACGGGCAGCGACCTCAATGGTCTTGATCAGCTTGGCAAATGACTTTGCGCGGCGGCTGTCAAGAATGGCCTTTTTGTGCTTGGTAGTTGCCCATTTGGAGTGGCCTGACATGGTTACGCGTCTCCTCTAATCATCCGAATAAACAGTTCGTGAATGCGGCGTTCCCCAGTCACTTCCGGATGGAAGGAGGTGGCCAGCAGGTGCTGCGAGCGAACTGCAACTGCACGAACTTCTGAATCAATCCTAGCGTTTTGCGCGGCTTCGGGCGGTTTCACCGCGGCAAGAACCTCTACGCCTTCCCCCACGCGCTCCACCCAGGGCGCCCGGATGAAGACCGCATGCAGAGGCGTTTCTGCTTGACCGGCCGGGGCCAGACCCTGAAAATCGAGCTCGGTTTCAAAGGAATCCACTTGCCGCCCAAACGCATTGCGGCGCACTGTGATGTCCAGACCGCCGAGGGTCTGCTGTGGTTCACCATTCAAATCCTTGGCCGGATCGGCAATGTCATTGGCCAACATGATCATGCCGGCGCAACTGCCGTAGACAGGCAATCCTGCCGCTATTGCGTCCATCAGCGGCTCCCGCATGCCGAAGATGCGGCTGAGCTTGTCAATGGTGGTTGATTCGCCACCGGGAATGATGAGGCCGTCGACGGCGGCGAGTTCACTCGGGCGGCGCACAGAAACGGCACGCGCTCCACACCTCTCAATAGCCTTTGCATGTTCCCGGACGTCACCTTGCAGGGCCAAAATGCCCACGGTAGGTCCGGCGTAAGTCGATTCAGTAGAGTCAAAAGTCACATCCCCATCATAGATGGGCGCCATCTCACACAGATAACTAGCTTCGCCCGCCGCACAACAGGCCAAACTGTGCGGAAGTTCCCCTACGCGCCGGGCACGGTGGGCCATGATGGGCGCTCAAGCAAGTAGCATTGTCGGCAGGACTGACGTACTAAAGATGAGGTAAGTAAGTATGTGCGGAATCGCCGGTTACTACGGTTATGGGGACGATAAAGCCCTGTTGCAGCAGATGAATGCGTGTATAGAACACAGGGGCCCCGATGGTGAGGGCATCCACACGCAGGGCAACGTGGGGCTGGCGCACCGTCGCCTTTCCATCATCGATGTGGCCCACGGCCAGGAGCCCATGTACAGCGCTGATGGCCAGACTGTTTTGGTCTATAACGGCGAGGTCTACAACTACCTGGAGCTGCGCGCCGAGCTGGAAGCATTGGGCCGTACCTTCTCCACCAAATCGGACACCGAAGTAGTGCTGCAGTCCTACGAAGAGTGGGGCGACGCCGCCTTTGACCGCTTCAATGGCATGTTTGGCTTTGCCATCCACGACACCAAGAACAACCGCCTCGTTTTGGCCCGTGACCACTTCGGCATCAAGCCGCTGTACTTCGCCACAGCCGGCACCACCGAGGCGCCCACATTGCTTTTCGGTTCGGAAATCAAGCCGCTCCTGGCTGCCAACAAGATCGAGCGCGGCGTGGATGAGCGCATCCTCTACCGCTACCTTCAGTTCCGCATCCACGACGACGAGCCGAACACCTTCTTTGCCGGTGTGCAGAAGTTGATGCCCGGCGAGAAGCTCGTGGTCAACACCGTGGACAGCGAGTCCGGTCCTGCCGGAACTGTCACGATCAGCTCCTATACACGTTTCAAGGAAGAACTCGCCGAGCTGGCCAAGGTGGAGACCCCGTACTCCCAGGCCGTCATCGATGAATACCGCGAACGTTTCACAGAAGGCGTGCGCCTGCGCTTGCAGTCCGAGGTTCCCGTGGGAACCGCACTGTCCGGCGGCCTGGACTCATCCGCTGTCGTCGCGACCATCAACAAGCTCATGCAGGAAAAAGCTGACGCCACCGATTCCCTGGGCGCCAAGCAGCAGACGTTCTCGGCTGTTTTCCCGAACTCGATCAATGATGAGGAAGCCTACGCGGACGCCGTGCTGGCTCGTTGCGAGGGCAATGTCATCAGCCACAAGATCCTGCCCCAGCCGGGCGAGTTCGTCGAAGACCTCGAAGATTTTGTACGCACCATGGAGGAGCCCATCATCTCCTCGGGCCCCTACGCCCAGTACCAGGTCATGCGTGAGGCCTCCAAGCACGTCACTGTGCTCCTCGACGGCCAGGGTGCCGACGAGATGATGGCCGGCTACATCCCGTATTACTTCGCGTACCTGCGCCAGCTCAAGAAGAATGGCCAGACCTCCAAGTTGGCCAAGGAAATGCTCTCCAGCTCGGATATTTTGTTCCGCCTGGCCCGCTTCCGCATTCAGTCCAAGCTGACGCTGAAGAAGGAAATTGGCATTGGGCAGCTGCTGAACAAGACGTTCACGGCCAAGTACAAGTCCGAGAAGTTCGCCAACATCCCGGATAACTTGAAGCTGCGTCTCATTGACGACCTGTTCCACAAGTCCCTGCCCGCAGTGCTGCGCTACGAAGACAAGAACACCATGCGCTTCTCCCTGGAGGGCCGCGTGCCGTTCCTGGACAAGGAAGTGGTCAAGTTCCTGTTCAGCCTGGACGATGAGTCCATCATCAAGGGCGGCTGGAACAAGCGCATCCTGCGTGACGCCACCCGCGAGCTGCTGCCGGAGATGATTAGCAACCGCCGCAACAAGATCGGTTTCACCACCCCCGAGGCAGAGTGGTTCGGGCACATGAAGGAAAAGATCTACGAGATCTTCCTCTCCAGCTCCTTTGGCTCACGCCCGTACTGGAACCAGGACGCGGTCATCTACGCGTTCGAGGAGCACCTCAGCGGCAAGGCCTCCGGTTCCACCATGGTGTTCTGGCGTCTCATCAACACCGAGCTGTGGCTGCGCGAGTTCTTTGACGAGCCGGAGGTAAAAGCCGGCATCGAGGGCAAGAGCGACTACATCCCCAACGCCGACAAGCAGCTGGACATCACGGTGCCCAACAACTCCGGAACGTTCCGCCGCTACCCGCTGCGCACCGAGGTCTTCTACAAGGAAACCGACTTCGACCCCACCGTCATGACGTACGTCAAGCGTTTCTTTGACGGACTGCCTGCCGCTGGCGCGGAACATGCAACGGCAACCTCGGATGCCCCGTGGTACCTGTTCCTTTCGGAAAAGATTGTTGCCATGACCCAGGGCCGGTCCATCCCGGTATGGGACATCAAGGTCAGCAACTCTGCACGATTCTTTAGCAAGTTCGTCACCCGCAACCCGGGCGGCATCGGCTTGGCCAGCCCCTGGTCCATGCAGCTTGCCATCGACGAGGTAGGGCTGCCCAAGATCATGTATGCCTCCGCTCGTTCGGTCATCGGTAAACTCCAGGGCAAGTCCGGTGTGTTCTATGAAGTGGTTGGCCACAACATCAACGCGATCGACGGCGCCGCCGGCTACCAGGTGGGTACCTCCACGCACTCGGTCAAGTACGCGCCCGTTGATCCCGACGGCGTTGCAACCCGCCTGAGCGCGCTAGTCCGCGCCAGCGTCCCGGCCGAATACGCCGCGACGTTCGCCGGCACTGCCATCATGGACGCGAACGATCTGGGCGTTGTGGCACTTGGCCATGACACCGGGTTGTCCAAGACGGTTCTCGAGGACATCTTCCGTGACAACCCGCAGGGGCAAACCACGGAAACCACCCCCATGTCACTCGTGTTCACACAGAAGTAGTCACCAGAAACGCAAGCTAGGCGGCGCCAATCCCAGCGTCGGACACGCAAGTACGACGGCGAAACTCTCGTTTCGCCGTCGTACTTGGGTTAAGCCATGAGAGAGTCAGAAGATGACCGAGGAAATTTCAGCCAACCCGTTCTTGGCGGCCAGCACCCTGCCGTGCCAGCTGCCCAATTTCGCCGCGATCAAGGACGAGCATTACCTGCCGGCTTTTGAGGCCGGTATTGCGCAACAGCTGGCGGAGATCGCTGCCATCACCTCGGAGACAGGGGCAGCCACCTTTGAGAACACCGTGTTGGCCATGGAGCGCAGCGGAGCCGTACTGACGCGCGTGGCCAATGTGTTTTTCAACATCGCCAGCTCCCATGGCACCCCGGCCATTCTGGCACTCGAGGCGCAGCTTGCCCCGCTGCTCTCCGAACATGCTGACACCGTGCTGCTCAATTCTGCCCTCCATGAGCGGATGTTGGCGGTCCCATTGCAGGGTCTGGACGCCGAGGCCACGCGGCTGGTCGCCGAATACCGGAAGTCTTTCACCCGCGCAGGCGTGGGTCTTGATGCTGTCGGCCAAGCTCGATTGCGCGAACTCAATGGGCAGCTTTCCTCGCTCAGCACACAGTTTTCACACAAGGTCACCCAGGCCGGCAACGAGGCCGCCGTGCATGTTTTGGACCCGGCCGAACTCGACGGCCTTGGCGCAGATGACCTCGCAACCGCCGCGGCCGCAGCCCGTACAGCCGGTTACGCCGAGGGTTACCTGTTGACGCTCATCCTGCCCACCGCCCAACCCGCGCTGGAAGTGCTGAGCAATCGCGAGACGCGCCGCAGGCTGCACCTGGCCTCGGTCAGCCGTGGCAGCTCACCCGGGGATTCCAATGTGCTCGGCCTGGCCGCCACCATGGCCTCTCTTCGGGCCGAGAAGGCGTCCCTGCTGGGCTTCGCGTCGGAGGCGGAACGCTCGATCGAACCTCAAACAGCTCCATCGCTGGAGGCTGTTCACGCCATGCTCTCCCCCATCACGGCGGCGGCAGTTCGAAATGCCCGTGCTGAGGCGGAGAAGCTGGCTGCCACGGCAGGCCACGCGATCGAAGCCTGGGACTGGGCCTATTTCTCCGAGCAGGTTCGCCGCGACGAATACGGTGTTGATCTAGCGGCGTTGCGTCCATGGTTTGAGTTGGGCAGTGTCCTGGAGAACGGCGTGTTTTATGCCGCCTCGAAAATGTACGGTTTAACATTCGCCGAACGCCACGACCTCGCCGCCTATCATGAGGACGCTCGGGTCTGGGAAATCTCCAATGCCGACGGTTCCACCCTTGGCTTGTTCGTGGGCGATTTCTACACTCGCGAAACCAAGCGGGGCGGCGCGTGGATGAACTCCTTCGTCGAGCAGTCCCATCTTCTGGGTGCTGACGCCGTTGTGGTGAACAATCTGAATATCCCCAAGCCACCGGCCGGCGAGCCAACACTGCTGACCTTCGACGAGGTGGTGACCTGCTTCCACGAGTTCGGCCATGCCCTGCACGGCTTGTTCTCCTCTGTCACCTACCCAAAGTTTTCCGGCACCAACGTCCCCCGAGACTTTGTTGAGTACCCCTCGCAGGTGAACGAGATGTGGATCCTGTGGCCGGAAGTGCTGGCCAACTATGCAAAGCACTACCGAACGGGTGAACCGCTCCCCGTTGGTACCGCGGAAAAGCTCACGGCCGCTTCACTGTGGGGCCAAGGATTCGCCACCACGGAATACCTCGGTGCAACACTGCTGGATCTGGCCTGGCACGAGCTTGCTCCGGGCGCACCTGTGGAAGATCCACTGGCTTTCGAAGCTGCGGCACTTGCCGCCGCAGGAATTGATCTCCCCGCCGTACCGCCGCGCTACCGCACGGGCTACTTCAACCACATCTTTGCCGGGGGCTACGCGGCAGGCTACTACTCCTACATTTGGAGCGAGGTGCTCGATGCCGACACCGTGGCCTGGTTCAAAGCCCACGGCGGCTTGACCCGCAGCAATGGCGACCACTTCCGTGAGACGCTGCTGCGCCGCGGGTTCGCCCTGGACCCGCTGCGTGCATTCCATGACTTTGCCGGCCGTGATGCCGACACGGCGCCGCTGCTGGCACGGCGGGGGCTGGTCTAGTCTCGTGGTGACACTCTCAGACTGCCAACGAACCCAACACGCATGGTTCCGCGCCCTGGCCGAGGCCACGGGCGGGCGGGCCTTTTCAACGCACCGCATGGACTGGGTGTGGCTTCCAGAGACCCGACAAATGCTGTGCATGTTTCCCACCGAAATTACCGAAGCAGGCCTCCAGCCTGCCTTGGCCGAGGCCGAGCGCCGCGGCGCCACCGCAGTGGGTGTGTGGATGAACGCGGCCGTGCGGGAGGGCATCTTGCCGGCGTACCGTTTTGAGCGCGGATGGCAGCCGTGGTGGATGACGCGTCCCTTGGACATTGAGTCGGTTGTGGCTGACAGCGATGAGCCGGACGACCGGGTGACGTTGACGTCCCTGGTTCCGCATCAGGTGTGGCTGGCCACGGGGCGCAGTGAGGATGAATGGGCCGGACGGTCCTACGCGTATCTGCCGCCGGATCAGGGCAAGAAGCATCTGGCCGGAATTTTTGACATGGTGGTGGCACCTGAACACCGCCGCACAGGACTGGGCACGGCCCTGCTCAACGCCTTGTCCGAGGCCGCCTTCAATGCCGGGGCCGAGCACCTGCTTCTGAATGCCACACCCGATGGACAGCGGCTGTACCGCCAACGCGGTTTTGAGCTCATCGGCAAGGGTCAAACGTGGTGGTTCCACCCGCCCGAGCCGGCCTAATCCCTCCCGCCCACAACGATCCTCGCTCAGATACGGGGCACTTTTCCCTGACGCTCGCTCAGATATGGGGCGTTTCTCCCAAACGCTCGTGCAGCCTGGCTTAACTGTCGATTGCGCTGCCCAGCTGCCAGGTTTCCTCCTGGCTGGCAGCGGCATAGGGTCCCCGGGGTCCAGCCGTCGGAACGCCAATGAGATTGGACAGGGAGTGCAGGGCGCCAATGGCGTGAGGCACGCCGGCCAGCGATTGCGCGATGGTCTGCAACCGCGCCAGGCTAGCACCCTGCTGCCCACCTGCCCGGGCCAGGCGCCACACATTGATGTACTCGCCCGGCAGCAGCCCGGCAAGTCCACTGTGCCAGGCATCAACATCGGGGCGTTCCGCCAGTAACTGGACGTCGGCACTTAGCCCGATTGAAAATTCCGGCCCGACGGCGTCCCTGAGCGCGTTGATGCGGCCCGCAACATCGTCACGCCGCATGGTGTCCTTGACAGCTGCCACGTGGGCATTTGCTGCCAAGTAGGCCAAGGTTGTGGGGCTGACATCAAATTGGGTCTGCACGGGTTTGTTGTAAAAGCAGATCGGCAGGGCAGTTGCTTCGGCGACATCCATGAACAGTGCTCGAACTTCCGTGTCAGAGAGCGGCAGGTAGGAGAACGGTGCCAGCAGCACTCCGGCGGCTCCTGCGCGCTCGGCATCTTGCGCCAAGCGGACCACTTCCCGTGTGGAGGGCGCGCTGATGGCAGCATAGACAGGAACGTAAGGCGCCCCGGGCACTACCCGCTCCTGTGCAGCCTCTATGGCTGACTCAACCACCGCATGCCGCTCGGCCCGGTCGAAGGTAGCCCCGGCACCCGAGGTGGCAAGGACAGTCACGCCGGACACCCCCGCCGCAACAGCGTTGCGCACAAGGTGAGACAAGGCACCCAAGTCCAGCTCGCCGTCGTCCATCAAGGGCGTGATGGGATAGGCCACGAGGCCGGTGAACGGGTGCGTCATGGTGTGAAATCCTTTGGGAACGTCGGGAGTTCCAAGCACTGGCTGCAGGAGCGTCAGCAAAAAAGCCCCATGGCTGCAGGAGCGTTGGGGAAAAATGCCCCATGGCTGCAGGAGCGTTGGGGAAAAATGCCCCACAAGTGAGCGAGCGTCGGGATGAGGCGGTGCTGCAGAGATTTTCCTCCCTGCAGCACCGGCACTCGGAGTGTTACCAGCCGCGCTCGGCCAGGCGGTGCGGCTCGGGGATGTCGGCGACGTTGATGCCAACCATGGCCTCGCCCAGTCCGCGCGAAACATCGGCGATGACCTTGGCGTCGTCGAAGAACGTGGTGGCCTTGACGACGGCAGCGGCGCGCTGTGCCGGGTTTCCGGACTTGAAGATGCCCGAGCCAACAAATACGCCGTCGGCGCCGAGCTGCATCATCATGGCGGCGTCGGCCGGGGTGGCGATGCCGCCAGCGGTGAAGAGCACAACGGGGAGTTTGCCTGCTTCGGCAACTTCCTTGACGAGTTCATACGGTGCCTGAAGTTCCTTGGCGGCCACGTAGAGCTCGTCCTTGGGCAGGGCTGCCAGCTGGGCGATCTGCGTGCGAATCTTGCGCATGTGGCCTGTGGCGTTGGAGACGTCGCCGGTGCCGGCCTCGCCCTTGGAGCGGATCATGGCAGCACCTTCGTTGATGCGGCGCAGCGCCTCACCGAGGTTGGTGGCGCCGCAGACGAAGGGAACCTTGAAGTTCCACTTGTCGATGTGGTGCTCGTAATCGGCAGGGGTCAGGACCTCGGACTCGTCAACGTAGTCAACACCGAGGGATTCCAGAACCTGGGCCTCGACGAAGTGACCAATGCGGGCCTTTGCCATCACGGGGATGGAGACGGCAGCAATGATGGCGTCGATCATGTCCGGGTCGCTAGCGCGGGACACGCCGCCCTGCGCACGGATGTCTGCGGGCACGCGCTCCAAGGCCATGACGGCCACGGCGCCGGCATCTTCGGCAATCTTTGCCTGCTCAACGTTGACAACGTCCATGATGACGCCGCCCTTGAGCATATCCGCCATGCCGCGCTTGACTCGGCTGCTGCCGGTCACCGGTGTTACATCGGGTGTAGACACAAAAACCCCTCTGGAAAGGAACGATTAGATTAACCCCGTCGACGTGATTCATCGCACGGGTACCGAAAGTCTATTCCTGCCAGATACGCGGCTAAAAATGAGTGTTACTGTCCCAATTCTGCGGCAGCGGCCATGGCTTGGCGACGCACGGTGCCGATCCTTTGGAAGACGGTGACAAGGCTGGCAATGGCGAGCAAAACAAGTACGACGGCGAGGACGGCTTCCGGGACTCCCAGGCCTACCAGCCCGGTTGCCACGAGCACCACGACCAGGCGGTCGGAGCGTTCGGCGATGCCAACGTTGGCCGTCATGCCTAAGCCTTCGGCCCGTGCCTTGGCGTACGAGACGATTGAACCGAGCACCAGGCAGGTCAAGGCCAGGGCTGCGATGAAGTGGTTGTCGCCGCCGGTGTAGAACCAGATCACAATGCCGGCAAACACGGCACCGTCGCCCACCCGGTCAAGGGTGGAGTCAAGAAAGGCGCCCCAGTTGCCCTTTCGGCCAATCATGCGGGCCATGAGCCCATCGAGAATGTCAGAGAAGACGAAGACCGTGATGACCACCGTGCCCCAAAAGAGTTCCCCGAGCGGGTAGCCGATGAGTGCGCCTGCGGCCACGCCGAGGGTTCCCACGATTGTGACGGCATCGGGGGAAACCTTCAACCGCACCAGCAGCGCAGCCATAGGCGTGAAGATGGCGGCAAAGAGCGCTCGGGCATACTTGTTCAGCATCAAGAACCTATTCGAGTGTGTTCCAGCCATTGGCAACCTGCTCGCGCACGTCTGCCAACGTCTGGGTGATGGCTTTGGTCCCGGCGATGATGGGCAGGAAATTTCCGTCGCCACCCCACCTGGGCACGATGTGTTGATGCAGGTGAGCGGCAATGCCTGCCCCACCGGTAACGCCTTGGTTCATGCCCAAATTGAATCCGGATGGCTTGGAGACCGTCCGCAGCACCCGCATGGCGTGCTGGGTCAACGCGGCGAATTCTGCTGTTTCCTCCACCGTCAGGTCCGTGTAGTCCGGAACATGGCGGTAGGGGCACACCAGTAGGTGTCCGGGGTTGTAAGGGAACAAGTTCAGGACCACATAAGCCAGCTCGCCGCGATGGACAATCAGGGATTCCTCATCGCTGCGTCCAGGGGCTGCACAGAACGGGCAGTCATGGACGCCGGAAACCTGCTCACCCTTTTTGACGTAGGCGAGCCGGTGCGGTGTCCAGAGCCGCTGAAAGGCATCAGGAACTCCAGGGAGCTCAAAATCGTCCTCAACGGCGTTGGCCACCGCACCTTGCTCGTTCACGCTTTATACGTCCTTTTTTCGCGAGGGAGGGGCTTATGCGGTCCGGTTGCGGACAGCTTCGACAATGCGCCGCACTGCCTCATCTACGGCCACACCGTTGTCTTGGCTGCCATCGCGGAAGCGGAAGGACACGGCGTTGGCGTCAGCGTCGTCCCCGCCGGCGATCAGCACGAACGGGATCTTGTCCTTGCTGGCGGTGCGGATCTTCTTCGGGAAGCGGTCGCTGGAGATGTCCACCTCGGCACGGATGCCGGCCTTCTTCAGCTGCGCAACGACGTCGAACATGTAGTCGTTGAACGCCTCGGCCACGGGGATGGCCACAACCTGGACCGGTGAAAGCCAGGCCGGGAAGGCGCCGGCGTAGTGCTCGGTCAGCACGCCCATGAAGCGCTCCACGGAACCGAACAGGGCCCGGTGGATCATGACGGGGCGCTGGCGTGTGCCATCGGCTGCCTGGTACTCAAGCTCAAAGCGCTCAGGCAGGTTGAAGTCCAGCTGGATGGTGGACATCTGCCAGGTGCGGCCCAAGGCGTCCTTGGCCTGCACGGAGATCTTGGGTCCGTAGAACGCGGCTCCACCGGGGTCGGCGACGAGTTCCAGGCCGGAGGCCTCGGCAACCTCGGCCAGCGTGCGCGTGGCCTCTTCCCAGACGTCGTCGTCGCCGACGAACTTCTCCTCGTTCTTCGTTGAGAGCTCCAGGTAGAAGTCCTCCAGGCCGTAATCCTTGAGCAGGGAGAGGACAAAATTCAGCGTTTCGGTGAGCTCATCCTTCATCTGCTCCTTGGTGCAGTAGATGTGGGCGTCGTCCTGTGTCATGCCGCGCACGCGCGTCAGGCCGTGCACCACGCCGGACTTCTCGTATCGGTAGACCGAGCCGAATTCGAACAGGCGCAGCGGCAGTTCACGGTAGGAGCGGCCGCGGGAGCGGAAGATCAGGTTGTGCATGGGGCAGTTCATGGGCTTGAGGAAGTAGTCCTGGCCGGGCTTGCGCACCGTGCCGTCCTCATTCAGCTCAGCATCAACGTGCATGGGCGGGAACATGCCATCGCGGTACCAGTCAAGGTGGCCGGAGACCTCGTAGAGGTGGCCCTTGGTGATGTGCGGTGTGTAGACGAAGTCGTAGCCGGCCTCGACGTGGCGCTTGCGCGAGTAGTCTTCCATTTCCTTGCGGATGATTCCGCCCTTGGGGTGGAACACGGGCAGGCCGGATCCCAGCTCGTCGGGGAAGGAGAAGAGGTCAAGTTCCACACCGAGCTTGCGGTGGTCGCGACGTTCCGCCTCGGCGATGCGCTCCTGGTAGGCCTTGAGAGCTTCCTTGGTGGGCCAGGCCGTGCCGTAGATGCGCTGCAGCTGCTGGTTGTTCTGGTTGCCCAGCCAGTAGGCGGCGGAGGTGCGGGTCAGGGCGAAGGCGTTGGAGATCAGCTTCGTGTTGGGCAGGTGCGGGCCGCGGCACAGATCGCACCATACTTCTTCACCGCTCTTGCGGTCGATGTTGGAGTAGATGGTGATGTCACCGGCACCAACCTCAACATTGACGCCTTCGGCGGAGTCGGCGGCGGCATCGTTCTTCTTGCCCAACAGTTCCAGCTTGTACGGCTCGTTGGCCATGGCAACGCGGGCCTCGTCCTCGGAGACAACGCGGCGGGCGAACTTCTGGTTCTGGTTGACGATCTTGAGCATCATCTTCTCAAGCGTCTTCAGGTCTTCGGGTGTGAAGGGCTCAGCCACATCAAAGTCGAAGTAGAAACCGTCGGTGATGTACGGGCCAATGCCAAGCTTGGCGTCGGGGCGCAGCTGCTGCACGGCCTGGGCCATGACGTGGGCGGTGGAGTGGCGCAGCACGTCCAGGCCGTCGGGGGAATCAATCGTGACGGCTTCCACGGAAGCGTCTGCCTCGAGCTCGGCTGAAAGGTCCTTCAACACTCCCTCTACGCGCATGACGACTACCTCGCGGCGTTCAAAGAACAGTTCCGCTCCGGTGGTGCCTGTGGCCACCGTCGTCGTCTCGCCATCGACTGTGAGGGTGATCTGTGTATCCACTGGCACTGGTAACTCCTTGTTTTGTCATGTATGGCTCCATGTTTAAGCAACATACGGTGGTTGCTGTGAGCCTCTTTGATGGTATCGGTTTGGTGGGACGCCTTCCAACACGTCAGGCGCCGGCAGCTTCGCGGTGTCGTGCAGGTCCCAGGCCTGCAACGCCTGCACTGAGATTCCCCGCGGACCCGTGCGCCGGGTCAACCCTCGAATCAGCAGCATGCGGGTGCCAAAAAGCAGCGGCCCCGACTTTTCCTGCGCCTCGCTAAAGAAGACGGTGTCAACACAGCCCGTGCCGTCGTCGATACTGATGAATACCACCCGCTTTCCCCCTCGCATTGGCGGAGTTTGGGTGGCCACCCGGACCCCAGCCACCAGAACCTCGGTGTTGTTTCGCAATCCCAGAAGTTCCTCCGCCTTCCGCACACCGAGTGCGCCCAACAGTGGCGCGTAGCTTCCCATGAGGTGGTCACTAACATCTAGAGACAACAGATCCAGCTCGGTGCGCACGGTTTCGGCTGGACTGGCGGCAGGATGTTCCGCGGCCAATGTGCCCAATTCCACATCTTCCATGGGAAAGGCGAGCTGCCCCTCGATGGGTTCGTTGCGTCTGCTGGACTTGCGCGCCGGGAGGCTGTTCACGTGAGCCACCAGATCGGCACGGTTGGCCGTGTTCCCGGTGGCGCGTTGCGCTTGTCGGTGCAGTGAATCCAGCGCCCCCAATTGTGCCAACCGCTTGAGGGTTGGCCTGCTGAGTTTGGCCCTGTCGCGCAGATCGGCCAGGGAATCATAGGGCTGACCGGCCAGAATCCGTTTAAGCTCTGTTCCGGAAAGCCCGTACACCCCGGCCAGGCTCAAACGAATCCCCGTCACGGGACCATATTCCTGAGCGCCTTCCGTCAACACGCCGGCTCCGGACCCCCGCGCAATCCGCTCGGCCCGGTACTGCCCACCGCTGGCGTTGATGTCCAATGGCAGGATGGGAATTCCCAACCTCCTCGCCTCGGCCACCAGTAGTCGGCGCGGATACATGCCAGGATCGTGCTCCCACAGGCCGGTCAAAAACTCGGCCGGATGGTGAGCCTTCAACCACGCCGATTGGTAGGTGGGGACGGCAAAGGCCGCCCCGTGCGCCTTGCAAAACCCGAAGCTGCCAAAAGCCTTCAGCGTCTCCCACACCTCATCAATCACGGCTTGTGTGTAATCGTTCTCCGCTGCATGGTCCCGATAATATTTCTCGACCGCGGGCTCCACCTTCGGGTTGCCCAGTCCGCGCCTGAACTCGTCAGCACGAGACAAGGTGCACCCGGTCATTTTGCTGAAAGTACGCAACACCTGCTCGTGAAAGACCGTCACGCCATGGGTCTCTTGCAGAACCGGGATGAGATCGGGGTGGGCGTAATGCGGCTTCGCAAAACCCGCACGACTCTCCAAATACGGTTTGACCATATTGGATTTCATGGGCCCCGGACGGAACAAAGAGATGTCAATAACAAGGTCGCTGAACTCCGTGGGTGCCATCTTCCCCACAAGTTCGCGCTGTCCTGGTGATTCAATTTGAAAACAGCCCAGTGTGTGGGTGCTGCGGATCAGTTCAAAGGTGGGTTCGTCGTCGAGCGGGAGCGCGTCAAGGTCGATCCCGCCGTCGTCGCTAATAAACGGCGCATCTGTGACATGGCCTCCTTCGGCAACCACAGCCTCCTTGGAGGGGTGCAGGCGGATAATTTCCCGCACCGCATAGGCCATGGCGCTTTGCATGCGCACACCCAGGACGTCGAGTTTGAGCATGCCCATGGCGTCCATGTCGTGTTTGTCGAATTGGCTCATGGGCAGCCCCATGCCGCTGGGTTGGACCGGGGTGCGGTTCAGCAAGGACGAATCCCCCAGAATCACACCACACGGGTGCATGGAAATATGCCGGGGCAAGCTGTCCAGCCGCTCGGTCAAGTCCACCAGCAGATCCAACTGGGCACCGCCGCGCTGTGGCTGCTCTCCATACTCTTCGTGGCCTTCATACTCTTCGCGAGACTGCCGAACCTGGGCGGCAAAATCCCGCAACTCCGGCTTTTCCTCCAACGCTTCCCTGAAGGAACCGGCCGAAAATCGCCACAACTGCTTGGCGATCTGATCGATCTCTCCTTTGTTGATGCCCAACGCCAGCCCGGCATCCCTGACGGCGCCACGGGCACGATAACTGTTTTGCATGCTCATCAAGGTGACCCGCTGTGAACCAAAACGGTCAAAGATGCGCCTATAGACATTGTGGCGTTCGGCGCTCTCTACATCGATGTCAATATCTGGCAGCGTGGCCCTGTCATGGGAGAGGAAGCGCTCAAAGAGAAGATCATTGGCAATGGGATCCACGGCGCTGATGCCCAATAAGTAATTGACCAACGACGACGCCCCGGAACCTCGTGCGGCCCGGCGCACCCCCATGGTCCGGATCATTTCAGACACTTCCGCCACCGTTAGGAAGTATGATTCAAAACCCAACTCGCCAATGGTCTCCAGCTCTGTTTCCAGCCGGACACGTACGTCACGAAGTTTTCCGTGTGAGAGTCCGCCAAAACGCTGGTTCAACCCGGCTTCGCTGCGCTGTCGCAGTTCCAGTCCTGCCGGTTGGGCCAGCCCCAACACCTCCGATTCAGGGGTGGTCGGTTTTTTCCACCCCAGATCATCGGCCGGATCAAGCCTGCATTTGTCTGCCAGCTGGGCAGTGTTGGCCCACAGCTGGCCCAGCTCCGCGCTGCCGTAGCCGGCCTGGTACACAATTTCTTGTGCAACGGCATACATCCCGGCGGCGCTTTTTAGCCAGGCCTGCGCCGTGGGCTGCAGATCGTTGAGCTGATCCAAAGGGGCGATGTTCCGCGCCGCGTCAAGGACATCGGCTGTGGGCGCATCCTCCTCCCTGCCATAGCGTGCGGCGTTGCTCAGCACCGCAGGAACATCGAATTCCTGTGCGAGCTTGAGCATTCGTACGGCGTGGGCCGTACTCATCGCCGCACCCGGGGCGCTCAGGTGGCTGACAATCTCCACCACCAGGGAACCGGCAGGCATGGCGTTGCGCCATGCCAAAAACTTTGTGCGGGGCAGCAAATACCTACGCCCACCCATGGCCCTCCCTACAGGTGACAGCGGACCGAGCAACACTGTCAGTGCAGGTTTTCCGGTCAAAGGATCCAACACAGCAGTGGCCAATTGCTCCATGGTCACCCCCACCTTTTTGCTCTGCGCATGGGCTGCGGAGATGAGGCGGCAAAGCGCCGCATAGCCCGTACCCGGAGTTAAGAAGGTTCCGCCGTGGGCCAGCACAACAACCCGGCCCGCCGTTTCCAAGCCGTCCGGCCCGTCTTCAAGGACAGCCAAGTCAACTCCAATAATCGGATCGATCTTGGCCGCCAGGCACGCTTTGACGTGCTTGACGGCTCCGTACAGGCCGTCCCTATCTGTGATGGCGAGTGCGTCACCATCCACCGATCCAGCTGTGGCCAGATCCTCCGGCCAGGAAACACCAAAGTGCGCGCTGAAGGCCGAAGAACTATGCAAATGGACAAAGTTACGCACCTCCCAGCTCCTCCTTGAAAACATCGTCAACGGCTTCATGAATCTTTATGACGCGCCAACGCTCGGCTGGGCGGTACCGCACCACGTCAAGAGTCAGGGCTTCCGCTTGCCCTTCCCGATGAAGCTGAAGCCGCCACATCTGAGTGTCAACAATGCCCACTCCTTCCCCTGGCGGTATGCGGGTTTCGCTCTCCCACCAAGGGCGCCGTTCATACCAGCACAAAGGATGTGGGCCTATGGAGTAGCTGACGCCGCGCCATGTCAATCGCAGCAGTTCACCCGAAGGCGAACGCTCCATCTCTACGGCTTCACTGAAGATGCCCACATGCGCCCTCCATCCCAGCCCGGCTGAACAAACAATTCACTACGTTCCGGGCGCATCTTTTGTATTAGTACATATATTCTAATAAATTTAAGTGTACGCTCAAAGCCACACGGCAGGTAACCGCCCATGGTGAAAAAGCATGTGCGGGCATTAGTTCTGCACAGAAGACGTTATGTAGATAGCTGACAAAGCAACTGACGTCTACCATGGCCTTATGGCCTTCGATTCAGCCGTACTAATGGCGCCACAACGATTTTTTAAGGAGCGTTCCATGACTGACATGGTCACCCTCATCGCTAAGACCACTCCGCTGGAACGGGAACTCACCATTGCTTCCCGAACCGTGCAAGAATCCGATGCCGCACGCCTCGGCGAGCTCTACTTCACCGCGTACGACGCCAGCGTTGTGGGCGATTCCCTGGACGTGGCCCTGGCCGACATGAAGGAATCATTGGCCGGCAAGTACGGCGCGCTTCTCCCCCAAGCCTCACACGTTGCCTTGGACGACGCCGGCAAGATCGTCGCCGCTGTGCTCGTTGTGGAACATGCCGTGGGTGATGACACCCCCGATGCACCCTTCATCATCGAATTGATCACCGACCGCCAGCACCGCCGACGCGGCCTGGCCGAAGACCTGGTGCTTGCCACCATGGACACGCTTTTCAACGAAGGCAAGACCGATGTGGCCCTGCGCGTGGAATCGACCAACTCGGCCGCCCTGGCGCTCTACCTCTCCCTTGACTTCCACCGCTGGTCACCAGAAGAAGCCGACGACTAAGAACACCTAGCCGCAAAGGACCCCTCGTGGATCAACAGCTGAACTTTATTTCACTGGGGGTCCGCGACGTTTTGCGCTCCCGTGACTTTTACATCTCCGGCCTCGGCTGGAAGGCACATTTCGAGGTTCCCGGGGAGGTCATCTTCATTCAGGTGAACCACGGCCTGATCCTCTCCCTCTGGAACCGCAGCGCCATGGCCAAGGAGCTTGGGGTAGAGTCCGAAAGCTTCCAATCCCCCGGCGGCGTTCCGCCCATTACCCTCAGTCACAATGTTGGCAGCCCCCAAGAGGTCGACGCCGTGGTGAGGGACGCGCAAAAGGCCGGAGCCGCCGTCGCCCATCCTCCCCGGACGCAGTCTTGGGGCGGGTACAGCGGCTATTTTGCCGATCCGGATGGCTTCCGCTGGGAGGTCGCCTACAACCCGAGCTGGCTAGTTGACGAAGCCGGCCACGTCACAGTGTGACGGGAACGATCAATTCGGGTGTGTCATTGCGCACATTTCCCACGGCGGCGGACACTGCCTCCAGCTCCCAGGCACCTGCCAAGTCCCACCCCTGCGCCAATGCGGCTTCCAAGAGCGGCTCGGCCTCCTTGTTCTCCGGGTCCAGCCACTCGGCTAGCCCATCATGGCTCAAGGGAACGGGAAGGCGGTCATGCAGGGTTGCCAGCTCACCCTCCGGCGGCGAGGCCATGGTCAAGATGGTGCAGGACAAGAGCCACTGGTCCGGAGCCCCGTCCTCCTTGGCCGGATCCTTCCACCATTCGTAGAGCCCGGCGAAGGTGATCAACGCGCCATCGGCGGAATGCACAAAGTACGGCTGCTTGGTCTTTCCGTCCGGCGATTTTTTCCATTCGTAATAACCCTGCACGGGCACACCACAACGTCTGGCCTTGATGGCTGCACGGAAGGTGGGCTTTGCCGCCACCGTTTCACTGCGCGCATTGAAGGCACGCACACCCACCGCCGCATCCTTGGCCCAGCCCGGCACCAGCCCCCATTTGGCGACGTGTATCTGGCGGTGCAGCTCACCGTCGATGATCCGTTCCAGAACAATGGGCACATCCGTGGTGGGGGCAACGTTGTAGGAGGCGCGCAATTCCAAGGAGGCCTCAGCCTCGGCTTCCAGCTCCGCGACTAAATCTCCAACTGCCCTGGCCATGACGTAGCGTCCACACATGCAGTCCATCGTGGCACAAAATGAGGAATATGTATCCGGCCCGGTAGCGTTGTCTCTTGTAGCAAGAACAAATTCTTTTCTCCCAAGGAGCACTTTTCGTGAACTTCACCCCTGACGCCGGCACCATCACCATGTTCTCCACCACTTGGTGTGGCTACTGCAAGCGCCTGAAGAAGCAGCTGGATGCCTCAGGAATTGGCTACACCGAGATCAACATCGAGGACGTTGCCGGAACGGCTGAACTGGTTGAAAGCCTCAACGGCGGCAACCAGACCGTCCCCACGGTGCTCTTCCCGGACGGTTCGGCAGCAACCAATCCGTCGCTCAAGGACGTGCAGCTCAAGCTCGGCGTCTAACTACCGCCGCAGCCTGGACGGGCCTGCCAGTTAAGCCATGCAGGCCGTGTACCCTGTCAGCAACCCCATTTGTTGTTCCGTCATGGAACACGGCTGCTAAGGAGCATTCTTCATGGTTCACAAGGTCAAGGGCGCAGTTGTGCTCAGCAAGGACGCCCCCGTCACACTCGAGACGATTCTGGTCCCGGATCCGGGTCCGGGTGAGGCTCTGGTGGACATCCTGTCCAGCGGCGTGTGCCACACGGACCTGCACTACAAGCAGGGTGGGATTAGCGATGATTTCCCGTTCTTGTTGGGCCACGAGGCCACCGGTGTGGTCAGCGCCGTGGGTGCCGGTGTCACCAATGTTGCCCCCGGCGACCGGGTCATCCTGAACTGGCGTGCCGTTTGCGGCAACTGCCGTGCTTGTAACAAGGGCCAGGCCCAGTACTGCTTTAACACCGCCAACGCCACGCAGAAGATGACCCTCGAGGACGGCACGGAGCTCTCCCCCGCCCTGGGCATTGGCGCGTTCATTGAAAAGACCTTGGTGGCCGCAGGCCAGTGCACCAAGGTTGATCCGGACGTAGATCCGGCGGCCGTGGGCTTGTTGGGCTGCGGCGTCATGGCTGGCATCGGGGCCGCCATCAACACCGGTGGCGTGAAGCGTGGCGATTCCGTGGCCGTCATCGGCTGCGGCGGCGTAGGCTCGGCCGCCATCGCCGGTGCAGCCTTGGCTGGCGCCACCACCATCATCGCCGTGGACCGCGACCCCAAGAAGCTCGTGGCTGCACTGGCGCTCGGAGCCACCCACACGGTGGACTCCTCCTCCGCTGATGCCGTCGTCGCTATCCAAGATCTCACGGGAGGCTTCGGGGCAGATGTGGTGATTGACGCCGTCGGACGTCCCGAAACATACAAGCAGGCCTTCTACGCCCGCGACTTGGCCGGCACCGTGGTTCTGGTGGGCGTACCAACTCCCGAGATGATGTTGGAGCTGCCGCTGTTGGACGTGTTTGGTCGTGGCGGCTCACTGAAGTCGTCCTGGTACGGCGACTGCCTGCCGTCCCGCGACTTCCCCATGCTGGTGGAGCTGTACAAGCAGGGCAAGCTGGATCTGGACGCGTTTGTCAGCGAACGCATCACGATCAACGACATCGAGGCCGCCTTCGCCAAGATGGGCGAGGGTTCCGTGCTGCGGTCGGTGGTGGAGTTCGCATGAGCGCACGCATTGAACGGCTCATCACCTCGGGCACGTTTTCGCTCGACGGAGGCACCTGGGATGTGGACAACAACGTGTGGATCGTGGGCGATGACTCCGAGGTTTATGTGATCGACCCGGCCCACAACTCGGCCGCCATCAAGGAGGCTGTGGGGGAACGGGCTGTGAAGGCGGTCCTGCTGACGCACGGACATGACGACCACATCCGCTACGCCCGGGACTTTGCCGGTCTAGTCAACGCACCTGTTCTGATGAACTCGGCGGACCAAATGCTGTGGGAAGACATTTTTCCCGGCACCACACCGGACGCTGCCATCGCTGACGGTGACGTCTTTAAGGTTGCAGGCACTACCCTGACGGCCATGCACACGCCCGGCCACTCCCCCGGATCAACGTGCTTCCATGCCCCGGACCTGGGCACGGTGTTCACCGGCGACACCCTGTTCAACGGCGGCCCCGGGGCCACGGGCCGCTCATACAGCGACTTCCCCACGATCCTCGCCTCCATCACGGCGCGGTTGCTGACCCTGCCGGCCGAAACCGTGGTGAACACCGGCCACGGGGATGCAACCACCATCGGGGCCGAGGCTCCCGGGATTGCCGCCGCGCAGCAATAAAGCACCGCCTCCTTCTCATCGACCCGTCAGATAAGGCCCCTTTGAATCTTCATAGCGGCGTTATCTGACGGGTCGATGAGAGTAGGAGCAGCTAAGAGTGCACCAGCTCGGTGTGCCGGGCATAAGCGGCAAGCACGGCGGCCTCAACTGCATCGACTGTGACGCCGGGGACCAGGTCCTCGGCGGCACCGGCCGTGCGCGGATCCCACTCCAGGCCCAGGGCCGCATACGTGTCCGTGAGAACCCTACGGATCGGCGCGGAATTTTCCACGACGATCACCGAGCTGAACAGCCACGCCCCAGAAACCACACGTTGGGCCGTGCCGATGAGCTTGATGCGGGCTCCGTCCGGAACGCTTGAACTCGCATGGCCCCCGCGGCCAAAGACACTGAATTCGCCCGGGCAGTATTCTCCCGGGATCTCCCCTACACCGGCGTCCATACCCAGCGAGCTGAGCGCGTCAGCGAACAGCTCGCCGAAGAAGCCAAACCGCTCCTTGGCTCCTGCTATGGCATCTTCGGCAGGCTGGATGTGATCAACCACCAGGGTGCCTCGATGATAGGCGGCAGCCCTGCCACCAGCCCGCCGAACGGCCGGCACATAACCGTTGTCGCGTGAGGCTTGTTCGGCGGCCGCGAACCCGGCCAACCGGGTGTCACGCTGGCCAAACGCCACGGTGGGTTCGGGACGGTAGAAGCGCAGTAAAGCGTCCTGGTTCCCGGTTTTGACCTGGTTCAGGAGCTCCAGGGCATGGTTCAGATCGGCTTCGGCACCTTGATTCACCAGCTGCTTGTGGACCCGGATCAGTGGCGCGATTTCCACGCTCATCGGGCAGCCGGAATCGGACGGATCGTCAAGATCTGTTCCGACCGTGCGAAGGGCCCCTTGTGATCGTTCAACACGGTTGAGGTCAGGCCCACGCCATCCCCGGACATGGTCACATGGGTATCCAGTCCCAGCCATTCCCCGTCAGGCTCCCGGTAAATATGGATCGAGAGGTCAACGTTGGGGAACATCCAGCCACCTGGCATGGGTTCCACGCGGGCTGAAATACCATTCGCACTATCTGCAAGCCCCAGCAGTCTCACCAAAGCGGAGGTGGGCGCCCCGCCGTCGAGCATTGTGTAGGGGCTGCGCAGCCATGCCCGGCCGCGTCCGGGGCGGTGCCCAGGGTTGATGCGAGCCTCGATGCTTCTGATGAAGCCTCCAGGCCACATGGACATCCCATCCCAAGGAACCGCAGCAGCAAGGCTCCCCATGGGTTCGTCCTCGTAAGCCTCGACGGCGGCGGTGTCGCCTTTTTGCAGGCGCCAGGCGGTGGCTCGGACGGCCACGCGCCCATCGGCGATGAGTTCGGCTTGCAATAGTTCGATGGTGCGTCCGGGACGGAGCATCATGGTTTCAATCGTGAATTCGCCGGCGGGAATGAGCCCCAGAATATCGAAGCTGAACCGGGCGAGGCGCATGTCGGCGCGTGGCTGATACTGTTCCAGGGCATGGATCATAATGCCCGTTACGGGAGCCATGTGCTGTTCGTGATCATTCCAGGCACCCTGGGAATGAATGGTCGATTCGTAGCGGTTCTCACCGAGATGAAGGTAGTACGAACTTGGGATTTCGGCAGCGACGTCATTGGCGGCTGCGCGTGTTGTGGTCTCCGGCATGGCTACGACTTTACCGTCAGCGATGCCCCGAGCAGCAAACGCAGTTCACCGCCACAAACACGCTTCAACGCGCTGGGGTGGCCTTCACGACAGGATCCTGGCCGGGCGCGGAGCTACCCGCCATCGCCTGCTGATCGAGTTTGCGATTGCGTGAGGCGCGCAATCGGCGGACTCCCACGATGACCGCGATGATCACCAGGACCAGCGCAATCAACGCCCAGGGCGATCCCGCTGCGGCGGCAAGGGCGGCGTCGAAAGCGGCCAGCCCAATGGTGGCATAAATGCAGGCCCACGCAATGGAACCCACAACGGTCGCCGGAATGTAGCGTCGAAGTGGCATCCGGCCCAGGCCTGCCGCCATATTGACGGCGGTTTGCACACCAATGGTCAAGAAGCTCACACTGACGGCCGGCGCGCCCCAGCGGGCAATAATCTTCTCTGCACGCTGGAAGGCCGGAGAGTCCAGGTGCTTCTGCAGCTTGGTCTTTCGTCCACCGGCGGACAGTCCGCGCCCGGCCCAGTAGGTGGCGTTGGAGCGCAGCATGACGATCACGAACAAGATCAGGAAGGCCCAGACGAAGGGTAGCGAGACAATGGCGTCCATGATGTGCGGGCTACCCCCAGAGGAAAGACAATAATATGGCAAGAGTTTCATAGTCTATTTGCCAGTTCTTATCGTATCGAAGGAAGCGAGGTAACCCTAATTTCCCCGGGATGACCGCCGGACAAAAACGCCCGAAAGACACTCCCAAACTTTTTGGTGTGAGTTAGCTCCTATTAACTGATTTGCGTACTAGCATCGGCACATGACCACCGATGTTCATGCTTCCTACGCGTCCGGCACATCCACAACACAGCTTTTGGACTCCACCATTGGCGCCAATTTCCAGATGACAGTTGCCCGGTTCCCGGACTCGGATGCCCTTGTCGACATGCCGTCCGGCCGTCGCTGGACCTACACTCAGCTAAACCACGACGTCGATGCCCTGGCCCGCGGGCTTCTCGCCGCCGGGATTGCCAAGGGAGATCGGGTGGGCATTTGGGCGCCCAACGTGCCGGAGTGGGTGCTGCTGCAGTACGCGACGGCCAAGATTGGCGCCATCCTTGTCAACGTCAACCCGTCCTACCGGGTGCACGAGCTCAGGTATGCGGCGCAGCAATCTGGCATGTCATTGCTGGTGGCGCTTGAAGAATTCAAGGGCTCGGACTACCGAGGGATGATCAAGCAAATCCGGCCCGAATGCCCGGCCCTGACGGCGGCCAGCTACATCGGCACGTCATCCTGGGACGAGCTCGTGGCGGGCGGCGAAGCATTGCCAGCCAACGCCGTCGAACTGGCCATGGCCGCGCTGGATCCCAATGATCCCATCAACATCCAGTACACCTCGGGCACCACCGGCTACCCCAAGGGTGCCACGCTCAGCCACCGCAACATCCTGAACAACGGCTACTTTGTCACGGAGACGATCGGCTTCACGGAACAGGACAGATTGTGCGTACCGGTCCCGTTCTATCATTGCTTCGGCATGGTCATGGGAAATTTGGGCGCCACAACTCATGGTGCCGCCCTCGTCATCCCCGCGCCTTCCTTCGATGCCGCCGCCACGTTGCGCGCCGTCCAGGAGGAACGTTGCACGGCGCTGTACGGCGTTCCCACCATGTTCATTGCCGAGCAGAATCTGCCCGACTTTGGCGACTACGATTTGTCCAGCCTGCGCACCGGGATCATGGCGGGCTCACCCTGCCCCGTTGAGGTCATGAAGCGCTGCATGACCCAAATGCACATGCAGGGCGTTTCGATTGCTTACGGCATGACGGAGACCTCGCCGGTGTCGATGCAGACCCAGATGGATGACGACGTGGCACACCGGACCGAAACCGTGGGCCGGGTTCACCCCCACCTAGAGGTCAAGATTGTGGATCCCGCTACGGGTGACACCGTGCCGCGCGGGGAGCCGGGCGAGTTATGCACACGCGGCTACTCGGTCATGTTGGGGTACTGGAATGATCCGGAGAAGACTGCCGACGCCATTGATGCCGAGCGCTGGATGCATACCGGGGACCTGGCTGTCATGTTTAGCGACGGTTACGTGAACATCGTGGGCCGCATCAAGGACATGGTAATTCGGGGCGGGGAGAACCTGTACCCGCGCGAGATCGAGGAGTTCCTGTACCAGCACCCGGATATTGCCGACGTGCAGGTCATCGGCGTTCCTGACGAGCGCTACGGTGAGGAGTTGTGTGCCTGGATCATGATGAAGCCGGGTGTCGAGCCGCTGGATCAGGCTGCCGTGGCAGCCTATTGCGAGGGCCACCTGTCCCGGCACAAGATCCCGCGCTACGTGCTCGTTGTGGACGACTTCCCCATGACTGTCACCGGCAAGGTGCGCAAGATGGACATGCGGGCAACCACTGTGGAGCTGCTGGGGCTCTAGCGACCGAGCCTGCCGGCTTCTCGCCGACGGCGTGCCAAACTTGCGAGGGCGCATGAAATTTCATGGGCCGTGGCCAGTTTGGCACGCCGCCACGCGCGGTTGCCGTTAGTTACTACCTTCGAGCCGCCCGCGCAGCTCCGGCCACGCCGCCTTGAAGCCCGGGTGCAGTGGCAGCTCAGCGACCTCATCCAGCGGCACCCACTCCAGTGCCAGGCTTTCGGGGTCGCTGATGACAGCTTCAAAGGGTTCGACGGCGGACACCACCACTGTGGTGTAACTCCAGTAGCCCACGTCGTAGACCGAGGTGAACAGCAGCTCCATGTTTTCGCGCGGCACGCCAGCTTCTTCCCACGCTTCCCGCAATGCGCCGTCGACGGCGGCCTCACCAGCGTGGAGTGCTCCCCCGGGAAGGCCCCACGTGCCGCCGTGGTGGGACCAGATGGCTCGGTGCTGCAGCAGGACTCCACGTCCGGCGTCGAACACGAGGAGACCGGCCGAGCCGAAGCGGCCCCAGAACTTGCCTGCCTCCCCCTCAACCCAGGCGTCGCCAGGATCCCGGTTGCTTCCCAGATGGCCTGGGCGCACAACAGCCGCGGCCTCCCGGATAAAACGGGCTGCCGCGGCTCTCTGCTCTTTGTGGGTGGTGCGCTCATTCATGGACTTCACAGTACCAACTGCGCAACTCCTGCTGCCTAGAATTCCGACTTGTCCAGAAATTCCGGCCTCGGCCGCACGTGCGACTCAGGGTAGAGAGCCCTATACGAAGCAAGGTCCCTGATGTTCTTCTGCACCGCCACACCCGCGAACAAGCTCATGGCAAACCCGATGCCATAGAAGCCCTTCTCCGACAACAACAAGTCAGCGTTCCAGAGGCCTGTCGCCAAGAGCAAGAGTGAGGCCAGCAAGGCAAACCAGGCGATACCCACATAGATGGGTGTCACGGGGATGTCTTCTGCCCTGTCACGCACTGCCTTCTGGAGTGACACTGCCGCGAAGAGCCCAAACAGAAACACGGTGAGATAGAAGCCCTTCTCATTGAGCTCCATTTTGGCGTTCCAGAGGCCCACGAAGTAGACGCCCATTCCCAGCCCCAAAGCAATCCAGGAAGCGCCTATGAATGCTCCCGTTGGTTTCCCCAGCTGATTTGTCACGCTCATGATTCGTGCTCCCCAATCCTTGCGACAGCTTGATGCTGTTCTGTTGAAACATCAGCATAAGCGAAGAGATACCCTTCCACACGAGTTTGTCCATCATATGGTCAAACTCGCGCCGTCCGCCACACCTCCGGCGCCTTCATCGCTTAAGAGACTGAACGCAAGCCAATCCCGAGGGGTCAGCTTGCGCTCAGTGATATCGCTGGCAGGACGAGGAGTTAGAAGTCCCAGTCGTCGTCTTCGGTGTTGACGGCCTTGCCGATGACGTAGGAGGAGCCCGAACCGGAGAAGAAGTCATGGTTCTCATCGGCGTTCGGTGACAGCGCGGACAGGATGGCCGGGTTCACGTCCGTGACGGCAGCCGGGAACATGGCTTCGTAGCCCAGGTTCATGAGCGCCTTGTTGGCGTTGTAGTGCAGGAACTTCTTGACGTCCTCGGCCAGGCCAACGGAGTCGTAAAGATCGTGCGTGTACTGAACTTCGTTCTCGTACAGCTCAAACATGAGCTCGAAGGTGTACTCCTTCAGCTCTGCCTTGCGCTCTTCGGAGAGGCCCTCAAGACCCTTCTGGTACTTGTAGCCGATGTAGTAGCCGTGCACGGCCTCATCGCGGATGATCAGGCGGATCAGGTCAGCGGTGTTTGTCAGCTTGGCCCGTGAAGACCAGTACATGGGCAGGTAGAAGCCCGAGTAGAACAGGAAGGATTCAAGCAGGGTGGAGGCAATCTTGCGCTTGAGGGGATCGTCGCCGTAGTAGTAGGACTCAATGATCTGAGCCTTCTTCTGCAGGTTCGGGTTCTCAACGGACCAGCGGAAGGCCTCGTCGATTTCCTTCGTGGAGCACAGGGTGGAGAAGATCGAGGAGTAGCTTTTGGCGTGAACCGATTCCATGAACGCAATGTTCGTGTAGACGGCTTCCTCGTGAGGAGTGATGGCGTCCGGGATCAGCGAGACGGCACCAACCGTGCCCTGCAGGGTGTCCAGCAGCGTCAACCCGGTGAACACGCGCATGGTGAGCAGCTGCTCGTCCGGTGTCAGCGTGGCCCATGACTGGATGTCGTTGGACAGCGGCACTTTTTCCGGCAGCCAGAAGTTGTTGACCAGGCGGTTCCAGACGTCTACGTCTTTCTCGTCCTCAATCCGATTCCAGTTGATGGCCGTTACATGGCTCGCCAACTTCAGCTTGTCCGGTGTCATGGCTGCTTCTCTCCTTGTGTAAATCTTGGTGGCCGCATGGGCCAGATCAATCTTAAGCCAAAGGCACGACGGCGGGAGGCACCCGCCGTCGTGCTCTTCAGTTGTGTGGTGCTATAGCATGCAGCTGACGCAGCCCTCTACCTCGGTCCCTTCCAGCGCGAGCTGGCGGAGACGGATGTAGTAAATGGTCTTGATGCCCTTCTTCCAGGCATAGATCTGGGCCTTGTTGATGTCACGCGTTGTGGCGGTGTCCTTGAAGAACAACGTCAGGGACAAGCCCTGGTCCACGTGCTGCGTGGCGGCAGCATAGGTGTCGATGACCTTTTCAAAACCAAGCTCGTACGCGTCCTGGTAGTACTCGAGGTTGTCGTTGGTCAGGTACGGAGCCGGGTAGTACACGCGGCCCAGCTTGCCTTCCTTGCGAATTTCAATCTTCGAGGCGACCGGGTGGATCGAGGACGTGGAGTTGTTGATGTAGCTGATGGAGCCTGTGGGCGGGACGGCCTGCAGGTTCTGGTTGTAGATGCCGTGCTCCATGACTGAAGCCTTCAGCTCCCGCCAGTCTTCCTGGGTGGGAATGTGGATGCCGTCAAACATTTCAACAACCTTGGCGGTCTGCGGAACCCATTCGCCGTCGGTGTACTTGTCAAAGAACTCGCCGCTGGCATAGGTGGACTTCTCAAAGCCGGCGAACTTGCTGCCGGTTTCAATGGCCAACAGGTTCGAGGCCCGGATGCAGTGGTACACAACCGAGTAGAAGTAAATGTTTGTGAAGTCCAGACCCTCTTCGGAGCCGTAGTGGACGCGCTCACGGGCAAGGTAGCCGTGCAGGTTCATCTGGCCCAGGCCAATGGCGTGCGACTGGTCGTTGCCCTTGGCGATGGACGGCACGCTGGTGATGTTTGACATGTCAGAGACAGCAGTCAACGTACGGATCGCGGTCTCAATGGTGCTGCCGAAGTTGGGCGAATCCATGGCCTTGGCAATGTTCAATGAGCCAAGGTTGCAGGAGATGTCCTTGCCGGTCTCAGCGTAGGAGAGGTCATCGTTGTACGTGGTGGGCGCAGAAACCTGGAGGATTTCGGAGCACAGGTTGGACATGATGATCTTGCCGTCGATCGGGTTGGCGCGGTTCACCGTGTCTTCAAACATGATGTACGGGTAGCCGGACTCGAACTGGATCTCGGCGAGCGTTTGGAAGAACTCGCGGGCCTTGATCTTGGTCTTCTTGATGCGGGCGTCGTCAACCATCTCGTAGTACTTCTCGGTGACCGAGATGTCGGAGAACGGCATGCCGTAAACCTTTTCGACGTCGTACGGGGAGAACAGGTACATGTCCTCATCGCGCTTGGCCAGCTCAAAGGTGATGTCCGGAACCACAACACCCAAGGAGAGGGTCTTGATGCGAACCTTCTCATCAGCGTTTTCACGCTTGGTGTCCAGGAAGCGGTTGATGTCCGGGTGGTGGGCGTGCAGGTAAACGGCACCTGCACCCTGGCGGGCACCGAGCTGGTTGGCGTAGGAGAAGCTGTCCTCGAGAAGCTTCATCACGGGGATGACGCCGGAGGACTGGTTCTCGATCTGCTTGATGGGCGCGCCCACTTCACGGATGTTCGTCAGCGCGAAAGCGACACCGCCACCGCGCTTGGACAGCTGCAGTGCGGAGTTGATGGAGCGGCCAATGGACTCCATGTTGTCTTCAATGCGCAGCAGGAAGCAGGAGACCAGCTCGCCGCGCTGTGCCTTTCCGGCGTTCAGGAAGGTGGGGGTGGCCGGCTGGAAGCGGCCGTCGATGATTTCATCGACAATGCTCGTGGCCAGTTCCTCGTTGCCGCGGGCCAGGTGCAGGGCAACCATGCACACGCGGTCCTCGTAGCGCTCCAGGTAACGGTTGCCGTCGAAGGTCTTCAGCGTGTAGGACGTGTAGAACTTGAACGCGCCCAGGAAGGACTCAAAGCGGAACTTCTTCTTGTACGCGCGCTGGTAGAGCTCGCGGATGAAGTTCATCGTGTACTGATCCAGCGTCTCGCGCTCGTAGTACTCGTTCTTCACCAAGTACTCCAGCTTTTCTTCCAGGTCATGGAAGAACACCGTGTTGTTGTTCACGTGCTGGAGGAAGTACTGGCGGGCAGCGGCGCGGTCGGCGTCAAACTGGATCTCGCCGTCGGCGTTGTACAAGTTGAGCATGGCGTTGAGCTCGTGGTAACCCAAGCCCTCCCATGCTGCTGGCATCTCCTTGGACGCCTTCACAGCTGCGTCCTGTTCTGAGACAATCGTGTCCAAAATTCTTCCAATCCTTCGTGAACGCGGTCCACATCAACAGATGTGCCCATGAGTTCAAACCGGTATAAATGCTGTACTTTGCACTTCTCGGCGACAATGTCGCCGGCGATGCAATATGTTTCGCCGAAATTTGTGTTCCCGGCGCCAATGACGCCGCGGATAAGGTTCCTGTTTTCCGCCACATTGAGGAACTTGATGACCTGTTTTGGTACTGCGCCCAACCGGTTTTCTCCGCCATAGGTTGGCAGGACCAAGACGAATGGTTCTTGGGCCAGAAGAGTTTCTTCATAGGTGTGCAGTGGCAGCCTAGCCGCCTCCATGCCCAGCTTCATGACGAAGCGGTGCGTGTTGTCGGAGGCTGATGAAAAATAGATCAACCGGCTGCTGGTGTGCCGCGAGGTAACCGGAGCAACAGCGGATTCTGCTGTTATGGCTGACATGACAATCGCTTTCCAACTGCTTAACTTGCTGCTGTGGGGCCAACCCTGTGACTGGTCAGCCCCACTCTTGTGCGCTGCGACGCACGTGAAATTATGGTGGTTCCAAACGGGCCGTGGCCCGGCGGCCACTACGCTACGCTAACTTCGCTTTCGAAGGCGGCAGCCAGTTCGGCGATCTTGTCCGGGCGGAAACCTGACCAGTGATCGGCGTCGGTGATAACAACCGGTGCCTGCTGGTAACCCAGGCTCAGCACATGCTCCAAAGCGGCCGGGTCTTCGGAAATATCCACGCTCTGGTAGGTGATGCCCTTTTTATCCAACGCGCGGTAGGTGGCGTTGCACTGGACACACGCAGGCTTGGTGTAAACCGTGACGGTCATGATCGTTTTTCCCCTTGTCTATTACTGCCTATTACTGCCGCTATCGGCACACTCACAGTCGGTGGGACCAACGCTTCACGCCACGGTCTCGCCAGCTTTTGAGCTGTTCTCAGCGGTTCCTTGGGAACCGCTTGAATTCTGTATTAGATACTACATGTAGTGCAGGGCCCCGTCGTTGACCCCTACATGATGTATTACAAGTATGTCATTTTATGCACCCGTCGTCCACAGGCTGGTGGATTTAAAAGCCCTAAAATTCAAGGTTTAAATCGCACTGTCCACAGGTTGTGGAGTACTTAGTCACAAAAATCTCCGCGGCGTGTCTGTTCTTCGGGCGTGTCGGCCCTAGTGGTCAGCACGGGTGAGAGCAGCACCACCAAAAGGCCTGCAAGCGGCACCACCAGCAACCCCGTGCGCAGTGATGTGGCATCCGCAACGGCCCCCACAATGGGCGGTGACAGCAGGAAACTAACGCGCATGAGCCAGCTGACAATACTCAGGCCCGTTCCTTCACGCAGCCCCGGCAGGTTGTCTGCCGCGTGCATGGCCGCCGGGACCAAGGTGGACACACCAAAGCCGGCCAAGGCAAAACCGGCAATGGTGCCGGGCACCGACGGGAAAAGCAGGGCCTGGCCCATGCCAAGGGCAACAATGACTCCGCCCGCCTGGGCCACCAGCCGCTGGCCGAAGCGGTCAACAAGGGAGTCGCCCACCAGCCGGCCAATGAACTGGGCACCCACCAGGGCCACAAAGCCCAGCCCCGCCACCGAGGCCCCCGCACCGAAGTCACCGCTGAGGTAAACAGCCGCCCATGTGCTGCCGGCATCCTCCACGAGTGTGCTTCCGGCGGCAATGACCACCAGCGCCAGGATGACCAGGTACTTGCCCAGCCCCGCGGAGCTGCGGGGCGCAATGGCACCGTGCTCTTCCGCGGCGGGCTCCGGTGAGTCAGCGCCCCGCAGCAGGAAGCGCAGGCTGCCCAGCGAAACTGCCGCGAAAAGGACGCCGGAGACCAGCAGGTGAAGCCAGAGCGGAATCTGCAAGCCGGCGGCCGCAGCACCCATCAGGCCGCCGGTCACGGCGCCAATGCTCCACACGGCGTGGAAGGAGTTCAAGATGGAGCGGCCATACAGGCGCTGCACGCGCAGGCCGTGGGAATTTTGCGCCACGTCGGTGATGGCATCGAAGGCGCCGGCCAGCAACAGTGCCGTGGCAAACAGGATCCCCGTGGGGGTAATTCCCGCCATGACCAACCCCAGCGCCGTTCCCAGCGTTCCAGCCACGGCAACCTTGGCGGAGCCGAACCGCCTGATGAGCAGACCGGCGGCAAGCCCGGCCGAGAGGGCGCCCAAGGGGTAGGCGGCCACGGCAAAGCCGAATTCCGCATTGCTGAGTCCCAGGGCTTCCTTGATGGCGGGAAAGCGTGGGAGCAGGTTGGCAAAGAGGGCGCCGTTCGTGAAGAACAACGCCGCCACGGCCCATCTGGCGCGGCGAAGGTGGACGGGAAGGGCCGGTGATTCGGCCGTTTTCAAGCTCATGGTGTTCTCACAATTCGTTTAACAGCAGCAACAACGGTGCTTCTGGGCATGGGGGTCAGGGACAGTGCTCGGTGCATGGACAGCCCTTCGATCAGGGCATCGAGCATGAGGGTGGTCTCCGGGTCAAAGAATTTGCCCAGGGCAACCCTGCTGCGCGCCATCCAGGCGTCGGTCACGCGGCGCATGTCGGGGCGGCGGGTGGCCAGGGCGTACAGCTCGTAGGAGAGCACCATGGTGCGTGGGTCGTTGAGAAGCTCTCCCGTGATGAGACTGACGACGGCGGCGCGGGCGGCCGCCTCATCGCCGACCTGCGCCATGGCCGCGTCAAAGCCGTCGGCTGTGTGGTTGGCCAGTTTGGTGAACGCCTCACCCAGCAGCTCGTCCAGGGAGTCAAAGTGATAGGTTAGCGAGCCCAGGGACACGCCTGCGCGTGCGGCAATCTTGCGGTACGTTGTCCCGGCCACTCCGTGCTCGGCCACAACATCAAGAGCTGCGTCGCTGATGTTCGCGCGGCGGTCGGGGTCATAGCGGCGGCGTGGCGTGGCCCCGGCGGGCCCAGGCTGCGTGCTCACGCGAGTTCCTTGCTGATGCGGGCGGGGTTGCCCACCGCCATCACATTGGGCGGCAGGTCGCGGGTCACAACGGAACCGGCCCCCACAACTGCATTCTCGCCAATCGTGACGCCGGGCAGCACAATCACGCCACCACCGAGCCACACGTTGTCGCCAATCGTGATGGGTTTCGCCGCTTCCAGCTTGTCGCGGCGCAGCCGGGAATCGAGGGGGTGTGTGGGTGTCAGGAGCTGGACATTGGGCCCAATCATGACGTCAGCGCCGATGGTGATGGGAGCAACGTCCAGGGCCGTGAAGTTGTAGTTGATGAACGTTCCGGGGCCAATGGTGATGTACCGGCCATAGTCCACAAAGAGCGGCGGGCGAATCTCCACGCCCTCGCCCAGCGAGCCGATGAGCTCCGCGAGCAGCAGTTCGGCAGCATCCCGGTCCTCTGGCCACAACTGCCCGTAACGATGGGCGGCCGTGATGGCCTGCTGCGATGCCACCGCCAACTCGGCGTCCTCGGCCAGGTACAGGTCACCTGCCTCCATGCGCTGGCGCATGCTGCGTGGGTCATTGGCAAAATATGGGTGCGTCACGGCTTGGTCCATTCTTCGGTATAAAAATCGTTATGTACAAATGTACACAACGATGCCGTTGCGGCAGCCGCCACTGCGGTGTATTACGCGGGCGCACCCCGCGGCCTATGCTTGCCTAGGAACCCGCCCGGCCCCGAGAGAGAGACTTTCCGTGATCAACCCCGTGCATTTGCAAACACTGCTGGAAGTGGTCCGCCGCGGTTCGTTTGCGGCGGCGGCCACCCAACTGGGGTACACGGCGTCGGCCGTTTCACAACAGATGTCAGCGCTGGAGCGCGACAGCGGGGTCATCTTGTTCAAGCGTTCGGCCCGCAGTGTGCTGCCCACCGACGCCGCACTGGTCATGTCCCGGCATGCAGGGAAGGTACTCACGGACATCGATGCCTTGCTGGCCGCCAGCTCCCGAACGGAGGAGGGCACCAGCCAGGAGCTGCGTTTGGGCATTTTCCCCTCCCTTGCCACGTACGCACTCCCCCGGCTGCTAAGCAGTCCCGAGTGGCCGGGCCTAGGCATCAACCTGCATGTGTCGGTCGGCGAGCCGCAGCAGACCATTGGCGGATTGCGCAGCGGCGGCGAATTGGACGTTGCGTTGGTTTATCAGGTGGGCCAGTCCGGCTTGGCATGGCCGCACACCATCAACCGGCAATGGATTGGCGATGACAACTTTAGGGTGGTCCTGCCCAAGGCATGGGGCATTCGTGCCGGCTCGGTGATGGAGGCAGGGCATCTTTCCGACATGCCCTGGATCATGCACCACCCCGGAACCAGTGACGCCGCCGTGATTGAAAGGCTCTTTGCCAGCTGCAATCTGCACCCTCGTGTTGCCGCCTACAGCGACGACTTCAATGCCAGCCTGCAACTGGCCAGCGTGGGCCTGGGCGCAGCCCTGGTTCCGGAGCTTGCCCTGCAAAACAAGCCGGACAACGTGGTGGTTCTGGACGTACCGGAAATTCGGCTGGCCCGGAACATTTTTGCCCTGCTCATCAACGACAAGCGGACAGCGCGCATCGAAGTGTTCGTGGACAAGCTGGCCGGCATTCTGGCTGAGCTGAACCGCACCAGCCATCTGGGCGAAACCGCGCACCCGACACGAAAGTAGCGACAGCGTTGGCACGGCGCAGACAGGGAAGTCACTTTGCCCATGCGTCCGGCCAGTGCCCAGGGTGGCGCCAGTGACAGTCGTGAGCCTCACTGACCAGCTGGGCCTGCGCATAGCCCCAGAAAGTGCCGTTAGCCCTTCCGGAATTTTCTGGCCGGCGCCACGAACCGCTTGATGATCTGCTTCTTGACGGCGCCGAAGGGCGGGTAGATCAAACCCAAGGTGTCGAGTGAGAGGGGCTTTTCCAGAATGGCCTTTTGGTGGGAGAACGTGTAAATCGAGTGCTGCCCGTGGTAGCTGCCCATGCCGCTTTCCCCCACTCCGCCGAACGGCAATCCGGGGACGCTCAGATGCGCCACCGGCACGCCAAAGTTCAGCGCGCCCGACGACGTTTGCAGCGTGAACGCATCCCGCACCCCACCATCCTCGCTGAAGACGTAGAGGGACAGCGGCTTTTCACGCTGGTTGATGAACTCGATGGCAGCCTGCGCAGACTCAACGCTGACCAAGGGCAGGACCGGGCCGAAGATTTCCTCCTTCATCAGTGCAGATTCGGCGTCCACATGGACCACCGTGGGCGCAATGTAGCGAGTGGCAGCGTCAGTTGAACCTCCGGCAACAAGGGCCGATCCGCTCTCCTCGAGTAAGTCAATGGCGAGAAGACCGGCAACGCGGGAGAAGGCGGCGTCGTTGATCATGCGGCCATAGGCCAGGCTGTGCGACGGGTCCGCCCCGTAAAGCTCCTCGATGGCCTCTGGCAATTCCTTGGCTAGCTTGGCCAGCGCGGAGTCAGTGCCCAACACATAGTCGGGGGCAACGCAGGTCTGGCCTGCGTTCATGAACTTGCCCCACACGATCCTGCGCGCCGCTGTAATCATGTCCACGGAGTCGTCAATGTAGACGGGCGACTTCCCGCCCAGTTCCAAGGTCACTGGGGTGAGGTTCTTGGCAGCTGCGCTCATGACAATGCGCCCCACCCGGCCATTGCCCGTGTAGAAGATGTGGTCGAAGCGCTGGTCAAGAAGGTTAGTGGTTTCCGGCACGCCACCCTCGACGATCGTCACGGCGCCGGCGAGGTACTCCGGAATCCACCGGGCGAGCGCGGCTGAACTGGCTGGTGCCATCTCACTGGGTTTGGCCACCACGGTGTTCCCGGCTGCGAGCGCGCCGATGACTGGTCCAAGGAGAAGTTGAATGGGGTAGTTCCAGGGCGCAATAACCAGGACAACGCCCAATGGTTCAAGCACTGTGGTTGCTGTTGCTGGTTGCAGTGCCAGCGGTACCGAGGTTTTGCGTGGTTTCAGCCAGTCTTGGAGGTGCTTGAGTGTGTGGGCTATCTCCGCGGCAAGGAAGCCTATCTCGGTCAGCCATGCCTCGGCGGGATGTTTGCCGAGGTCGGCTGCGAGCGCAGCCGTGAAGTCATCCTTGTGATCTATCAGCATCTGGTTCATGGCCGTGAGTTGCTGCCTGCGCCAGGCGAGCGGTTTTGTCACGCCAGTGGTGAAGAGTTGCCTTGCTTGCCCAACCGTTGTTTCGATGGCGTTCGGTGTCATGGAGGTTTGTGCCAGGGTATCCAGGTTCTGTGCGCTCATGGCCCCAATCTACTCCCCGAGAGTGGTTCTCGATTTCAGCAGGCTTGTTGGCGAGGGATTGGTCGAGAAAGGTTTCCTCCCCGTAAACGGGAGGGAATTCCTGCGCCACCCATAGCCGGGCGCTCCCATCATCCCAAGGCGTCCTAGTCTTCCGTGAGGGTGGGTTGGATCCTTCCCCTCACTCTGAGCGCAAGGCGTGCTCGGTATAGGCGTGCAGCACAGGTTCGCGTACGCCACCACAGGGCGACGAGCCAGTCTGAGCGCTCGCCCACCGTCCCGGACACGGTCAGCGGCCCGCCAGGTAGGTAATGCACTGCCCGAGCGTGCGCTTTGTGCCCGCAATTCCCGCAAAAAGGAAATTCGAACACATATTCGAATTTGATTGGTGCGGACTCCACAGTGAACAGTCATACGGGGCTCCGTGGTCAATGGCAGGCTGCGCACACCAAGGTCGTCCAGGCCTAAGTGGGGAGCGAATCGTCCAACGTGCAGCCGGGACGGAATCCACGTTGGCGGTTGCGTCAAACATGCGGACGTTCATCAGGACCGAGAGGGCATCCACCCATCCCGCACCGAAGCAGCAGGCATTGCGAATGGAAGAGCAGCACCAAGCGCCGCTTCGTTCCCGTAAAAGGCGGGAGAGGATTCATTCAAAGCCGCACTAACAGCCTTGACGAATGCCCGATGGCCCAAGGTGGTGCATACGCGTTCTGCGGTTGCATGACGCTCATTCTTCCAGCCTTAAACGCAGAAGGCGTTCCCTGCCTCCCCCAGGGGGAAACAAGGAACGCCAACTGGCGATCAACGCTGGGCCCACAGCTGCGAGGGACCCTAGCCGAGGTACGAGGTTAGGGAGCAGCCGGGGACTAGACCAGCTGTGCGCGAACTTCCTTTGTCGCGTTGACCAGGTTGCGCAGGGACTCTTCGGTCTCGGCGTAGCCGCGGGTCTTCAGGCCACAGTCCGGGTTGACCCAGAGCTGGCGGGCCGGAACGTGCTTGACGGCGGTGCCCAGCAGTTCGGAGACTTCAGCCTGGCCGGGGACGCGGGGGCTGTGAATGTCATACACGCCTGGGCCTACGCCGCGGCCAAAGCCGTGCGCTTCCAGGTCGTTCACAACGTCCATGCGGGACCGGGCAGCCTCGATGGAGGTTACGTCGGCATCCAGTCCGTCAATGGCGTCGATGATGACACCAAATTCGGAGTAGCACAGGTGGGTGTGGATCTGGGTGCCATCGGCTGCACCAGCGGTGGAGAGGCGGAAGGAGTTCACTGACCAGTCCAGGTACGCAGCCTGGTCAGCCTTGCGCAGCGGCAGCAGCTCGCGCAGTGCGGGCTCGTCCACCTGGATGATCTTGATGCCGGCGGCTTCCAGGTCGGCGATCTCGTCGCGCAGGGCCAGGCCCACCTGGTTGGCGGTGTCGCCCAAGGGCTGGTCGTCACGCACAAAGCTCCAGGCCAGGATGGTGACGGGGCCCGTGAGCATGCCCTTCATGGGCTTGGCCGTCAGTGACTGTGCGTATTCGGCCCACTCAACGGTGATGGCCTTCTCGCGGGTCACATCGCCCCAGAGGATGGACGGGCGGGTGCAGCGGCTGCCGTAGGACTGGACCCAGCCGTGGACAGTGACGTCGAAGCCTTCGAGGTTCTCGGCAAAGTACTGGACCATGTCGTTGCGCTCGGGCTCGCCGTGCACCAGCACGTCAAAGTCGAGTTCTTCCTGCAGGTCCACAACGCGCTTGATCTCTTCCTTCATCAGCGTGGTGTAGTCATCGGCCGTGATGGCGCCCTTGTTGGCGCGGGCACGGGCTGAGCGGATCTCGCTGGTCTGGGGGAAGGAGCCGATGGTGGTGGTGGGCAGCGGCGGCAGGTTCAGTGCCTCTTCCTGGGCTGCTTCACGGACCGAGTATTCGGATCGGTTGAAGTCAGCCGGGGTCAGGGCGGCCAGGCGGTCGCGAACCTCGGGGCGCTTGACGCCGGGGGCAACTGCGCGTGAGGCGATGATGGCGGAGGCTTCTGCAATGGCTGCAGCTGACGACGCCGGGTCCACCAGGTGGGCGGCCAGCGTCACCACTTCGGTGGCCTTCTGGTCGGCAAACGCCAACCAGCTGCGCAGCCCTGCGGAGAGCTGGGTTTCCTCGGTGACGTCGTGGGGAACGTGCTGGGTGGAGGTGGAGGTGGAGACGGTGACGTTCAGGCCGGCAGCCTTGAGGGCGGCGAGCCTGGCTGCGGACTCGGCCAGGTCATTGCGCCAGATGTTGTGGCCGTCAACTACACCGGCAACAACAGTCTTGCCGGCCAGTAGCGCCAGCTCATCGGCGGAGGGAACGGCACCCTTGAAGGCGTCGATGTGCAGGGCCTCGATGGGGGCTGCGGCCAGGGTGGGCAGCAGTTCTGCGAGGGCGCCAAACGGGGTGGAGACCAGGATGGAGGGTCGGCCTGCAGCAGCACCAAGAACCTCGTAGGAGCGTGCCACAGCGGCCTGAATCTCCGCCAAGGGGACGTCCTGGTCGGCAACCAGGGCCGGCTCGTCCAGCTGGATCCAGCTAGCTCCTGCGGCGCCCAAGCGGCTGAGCAGCTCGACGTAGACCGGCAACACGTCATCCAGGCGTGAGAGCGGGTTGAAGCCGGCGGGAGCTTCATCGGAGGCCTTGCTCAGCAGCAAGAACGTGACCGGACCAACCAGGTAGGGGCGGGTTTCAAAACCCTTGGCCAGTGCGTATTCGAACTGCTCAACTACGCGGGTGGAGGTCAGGGAGAAGGTGGTCTCCGGTCCGATTTCCGGCACCAGGTAGTGGTAGTTCGTGTCGAACCACTTGGTCATTTCCAGCGGCTGCTGCTCTACCGTGCCGCGGGCCAAAGTGAAGTAGGCGTTGATGTCCAGCTGGCCTTCGGCGTTGCGCAGATCGCCGAAGCGGGCCGGCACGGCACCGATGTGGGTTGCGGCGTCGAGCACCTGGTCGTAGTAGGAGAAGGTGCCGGGGATGGCGGCAGCTTCATTCAGGCCCAGCTCGGTCAGGCGGCGTGCCGTGCCCAACTGGATTTCCTTGGCGGCGGCGTCCAGCTCAACGGCGTCGATCTTGCCGGCCCAGAAGGCTTCGATGGCCTTCTTCAATTCGCGGCGACGGCCAATGCGGGGGTAGCCCAGCAGGGAGGCGGCGGGGAATGCAACGGTGTTTGTCATGGAAATTCCTTAACTGTGAAGTGCAAAAATGATGGAAGTTTTTGGGAAAGCTACTTGCTTAGGCTCGGACTAACCGTGCCGAATCTGTTGGTGCTGCGCGGGGCGCCACGGGTGGGCGGCCCGGTCGAAGCAGCTGGAGTTTATCCAGGACCTCCAGGGCCGCAGCATGTTCGTTGAAGGTGTAGAGGTGAATGCCGGGCGCTCCGGCGTCCAGTGCGGCCCGGGCAAGGTCCACCGTGGCCGCCACACCTATGCGGCGGCTTTCGGCGGCGTCGTCGGCTCGGCCCAGCGCATCCAGCAGGGAGGTCGACGGCGCAACACCTGTGATGTCGCCCAGACGCTTGACTCGCCGCAGCGAGGTGAGTGGCATGACCCCCGGGATGATCGGGATGATCACTCCGGCGCGCCGGGCCCGAACCACCAGGTCCTTGTATTGGTCGGCATGGAAGAAGACCTGGGTGATGGCAAAGTCAGCTCCGGCGTTTTGCTTAGCCAGCAGGACCTCAACATCGTGTTCCACGGAGGGCGATTCAGGATGCTGGGCCGGGTAGGCGGCTACACCAATGGCTACCTTGCCTGCGCAGAGCAGAGCCGAACGGCGCTGTTCCACTCGGCGAATCAGTTCGATCAGGTCCGCAGCGTAGTTGAGGGATCCGGGCCGCGGCTGGGACGGAGCATCCTTGGGAAGATCGCCGCGAAGGGCGAGGATTCCCCGGACACCGTGGTCCAACAGCTCGGAAATAATCTCGGCCAATTCATCGGCCGTATTGCCTACGCACGTCAGGTGGGCCAGCGGGAGCAGCGAAGTTTCAGTCAGGAGCCGGTTCAACAGCTCTACCGCCGTGTCACGATTACTCCCGTTGGCACCATAAGTGACAGACACGTAGTCGGGGTTGGTGGATTCCAACTCCCTGATCGTGTTCCACAGGGCAGCCTCGGCGGCCTGGTTCTTGGGTGGGAACAATTCATAGGAGAGGGCGGTCGGCGCGCTATGTGTCAGCGGCGCCGATGCCCGGTTAAGGCTCGGAGGAGACATTTGCTTAGGTCCTTGAGGATGGGGTTGGCCCGTGCCGCCTCTCGTGTCTAGAACACGATCAGGGACCTGACCAATTTTTTTCGTAAAAGGGGGCGGGCGCATGGCCAAACGCTGCACCAGGTGCAACGAGGTCACGAAAGCGTTCCGCCAGCAAATGTCAGGCCCACATGGGGGCACCCACACCCTCGAATGGTCCAAGGGTCGCTGACACACGTTGAAGAAGTAACGTGCCGCCTACATTACGCACTTCGCCCCCGCAACACAAAGTCGGCACCGAATTATGGCGCTACGTAACGCAATGTTTCGAAACATCCATTCGATTTGAGGTGCCGAATATACCCTCAAGCCGAATATTGCGCGCGTTTCGCGCGGTACCTACCAGGGTTTAGCAAACTGTTCCGGCTCTGAATCGGCGTAGTCTTCCTTCAGCTTCTCACTCTTGCTGCGTTCCTTTTGGGCTTGTTGGCCGCTCTTCTGAAGTTGCTCGAGCTGGCTCGCCGGTGGTTCCTCGGCGGGGCTGGAGCTGCCGCTGTCCGCGGGTTCCTGGTCGTCGTCGGCTTTGCCGCCCTCTTGTTTCTGCGTCAGCCGCTCCTTGGCGTCGTTCAGGGCCTGCCCTTCGCCATCTTGGTTGTTCTCGCTGTTGGGCGTGAAGCAATCGCGCGGAGCCTGGGCAATGATCGCCTCACCCTGGTCAAAGAGGTCTGCGGCCGACGCCGGGTCTCCGGCTTTTTCTTTAGCCTCGCCCAGCTTCTCCAGGCTGAGGATGAGGTTGACGCGAACTTTGCAGGACTCCCCCTGCGGCACGAGGTCCAGCGCACGCGCAAATTCTGTCCGGGCAGCATCAAAATCGCCGCGCAGAACGTGGCCGTCTCCCAGTGCGAAATGGGCTTTGTAACGCTCAACCAGGTTCAGCACACCCATTGCCTGCCCCGCCCGCACCGTGCCATCAGCCTGGCCAGCCGCATAGGCCGTGGTTGCCTGACCTGCAGAAATTGGCAGAGTCAACAGCTTCACGGCCACCACCAAGGCAACGAGCATTACGGGTGCCGACGTCAGCGCAAGCCTCCGCCGCCGTCGCAACCTGCGGTCTTGTGGTTCGAGTGTGGGGGCCTCTGCGGCCTTGACGCTCATGGTTTCCCTCTCATTGCGGGGCGCTGCAGCGCACGCCACGAGCGCGTGAGATCGCCAACTTCCCAGAGCAGGATGCCGAACGCTGCCAGTGCCAGCAACCAGTAGATCTCCCAGCGGCCGGCGCCGTTGTCCATTCCAGCAGGGGATTCGGCCGTGGATGCCGCGGTGGGTGCGGCCTTGCTCAGGGCAGAGCCGAGACCCTCAGTGGACGTCCGGTGAACGTAGGGCACCTTGAGCGCGCCGGCAATGGTCTGCAGGGCCGGCTCATCGATCACGGAAAGGGCCGGCTTGAAGTCATTGGCCTTGTCAGGAATATAAGCTCCAGGCTTGTCGGAGCCGAAGGTGTAGTCACGCATCTTTCCCCCGTCCGTGGTCCCGTAACCGAGCACGGCGCCTCCGTCGGTGAGCTTGGCGGTGGCGGTAAACGGTTCGGGGCTGGCGGCCGCAGTTTGCTCACCGTCTCCGAGGTAGTACACCAGCCGCGGCCGTTCCGGGTGGGAGGTCCGGGCTGCTGCCAGACGCTGGGCCAGGAGTTTGTTGGCAACGCTAATGCTGCTGCCCTGGGACACGAGGGCTGAGCTGGGCGTAAGAATTTCGGTGAGGGTCGCCAATGCTGTGGCATCGCTGGTGAGCGGCAGTACCACTTTGGCTTTGCTGTCGAAGCTGATGAGGGAGAACCGGGCGCCGGCAAACTCATTGGCCAGGGCCAAGATGTCGGCCTTCATGCCCTCAAGGCGTGGCGCTGCACCGTTGAAGTCCTCGGCCGCGGAGCTGGGGGTCATGTCAACAACAAAGAAAACGTTGAGGTCTGTGCTGGCCACTGGCGCGGGCGCACCTGCAAAGCCAGGCCGGGCACCAGCCAAAACCACAAGAAGAACCACCAGCGCGTATCGCCATCGCGCGGCACTGCGTCCCTTGACCAACAGATAAGCGGCGGCGGCGATCAGCAGCAGGCTCAGGGTCCAAAAGAGCCAGGGCGTCAGGATCGGGAGGAAGGTCATCGGCGCAACCTCCAGAGCGCTACCCCGAGCACCAGCAGTGAGGCCAGGGCCAGTCCCAAGGGCCAGGCGGGATGGTCAAGCACCGTTTTTTGTGGTGCACCTTTCAGGGTGGCCGCTTCGGTGGCCTGGACCTTGTCCACAATGGAAGCCACCGTGGATTCTGATTCCAGTGGGTAGTAGGCACCACCTGTTGTGGTGGCTGCTTTTTTCAGGTTCTCGGCCGCAGCACCAAAAAGGGTGCTTTGGCCAAAGTCATTGGGGTTGAGCGCGTAGACGCGAATCTTGGCCTTGGCGGTCAAGTCCGAGGCCTGGGCCAGCGTGAAGATGGGCTTGCCCGCCAACATGTTGTCGGTGGCCAAGATGATGGACCGGGAGCGTTGTTCGTCCTGACCCGTTGCCGGAAACCCTTGGACGCAGCTGGCAAGCCCATCACCGATAAGCGAGGAGCCCGGCCTCTCATAGGTGCCTGCGAAGTATTCAAAGCTGTCCGCGTCCAGCCCCAGGGCCTTTTGCGCCGTCTTGAGTTCCTCGGCGACAAACTCATAGTCATCCGTCAAGGGAAAGACCGTCACGGCGCTGGAATCAAAAATAGTCAGGCCAATCCGTTCGCCCTTGAAGTTTCCCACCAGCTTGGAGAAGACCGTGACGATGGCCTCGTCCGTGTCCAGCATGGAGCCGGAAACATCCAAACACAGCATGATGTCCCGGTTGAGCCGTTCCGGAATGCTGGTCCTTTCGGTCACGGGACGTGCCGCGGCGGTCATCAATGACAAGGCCAGAACCACAACGGCGGCGAGCGCGGCCAGCAGCCAGCTCCGGCGTTGTCGCACGGCCTTTTGATAGGCGGGCAGCGCCGTCAGGCGGTCCGCATGGGCTACAGGAATCAGCCGTGCACCGTCTGCTCGCCGACGCCAGAAGAACACGACGACGACGGCGAGCCCCACCGCGCCCAGCGGCAGCAACCACCAGTAGGTCAACGCCACGAGCTCACCACACTTCCGGCAGCCTGGGCCGACGCGGCAACGCTCGGCTGTTCGGAATAGGCTGCGAACTCCCCCGGGTAAAACTGTTCCACGGCGTCGGCGACCAGGGGCAGCTGATGATCACGCAATTGCTTCAATGTCATTCGCTGGGCTTTCACCCCTGTCATTTCGTGAACGAAGGTGCGCACGGCCAAGCTCAATTCAAGGTGGGCAGCCCGACCGGTCAGTGCCCCGGTGCTGTGCCGTTGTTCAATGGAGCTGATCAACATCAGATACTTCCTCCGCACCGTCTCGGCGTTCCGTGGGGCGATAAAGCCAGGCACGTCGGCGCTGGGCTGAGCCCTGGTGGAGATCCAGATCCACGCACACCAACCAAGGCAGAGCACCAGGATTGCTGCTCCTGCCAGCGGCCACCATGCCGAGTAGCCCACGGGGGCATAAAACGTTCCGTCAGTGGGCACGGCGGTGCCTCTCCAACAGTGCAAAGATCTGGGTCATGACCTCGCCGGTGGCACCGATGCTGGTTGTGGCGATGCCACAGTTCTTCAAGAGGTTTTCCACACCCCTGGCCCGGTCAGCTTCGGCCTCGGCATAGCCGCGCGCCAACTCCGTTTCGGAATCAAGCAGGAGCAGAAGCGGCTCCAGGCCAGCCACGTCAAGGCCGTTGCCCGCCACTGCTTCGGGGCCTGCAAGGATGGCGTCGGCGATCTGGACCCACAGGATTTCATGCTGCGCGCTGAGCCGGCGCATCACCTTGGCCAAAGGTTCATCGGCAACGAGTTCATCGGCGATCACCACCAGGAGCATGCGCTGACGGTAGTGTGCCGCAACGTACTCCAGCCGGTCAATGAGCCTGCTCGGGCCCGAGGCCAGGGAGGCGGCATCGAGGCAGCGCAGGATGCTTTCCAGGTGGGTTTCGGTGCCCTTGGCAGGCAAGGCCACCGTGCTTTCTCCAGCACCGTGGACAAGGGCCACCGAGTCTCCGTGACGGATGGTGAGTGAACCAAGCACCCCCACGGCCATGACGGCAATGTCCTTCTTGAGTTCACCGCCCCGTGCGGTGGCTGCCAAATTACGGCCAGTGTCGGCAACTATCAAGAGTTGCTGGCGGCGGGTGGCAACATAGCGCTTGATAAGTGGCGTGCCGGTCCGTGCCGTGGCTTTCCAATCGATGTCCCTGACCTCGTCGCCGGGGACATAGTTACGCAGGTCGTCGAAGTCCAGACTGCGGCCGCGAAAAACCGATGCGTATTCGCCGTCGAGCATTCCTCGGGCCCGGCGGTGGGTAAAGATGTACATCTTGGACTTGACGGCCATCAGCAAGCTGCCCATGGGCGCCTACGGAGTCTGGACGGAATCAACGATCGCGGCAATGATCGTTTCCACCCGGATGTTCTCCGCCACGGCCTCAAAACCCAAAATGATGCGGTGCCGCAGAACCCGCTCCGCGAGGTCCTTGATGTCCTCCGGGATCACGTGGTCACGTCCCCGCAACAGCGCCAGGGCTCGCGCGGACTGCGTAAACGCGATGCTGGCCCTGGGGCTGGCACCAAACTCAATGAGTTTGGCCAGGTTTGGATCAATATAGTTTCCGGCATGCCGGGTTACGTAGACCAGCCCAACGATGTAGGTCACCAGGGAGGGGTCGAGGTAAACCTTTTTGGCCGTTTCCTGCAGTATTCGCACCTGGTCCAGCGTGGCCACCGGCTGCGGGGTGGATTCGACGCGGAACACACCGGCGTCGATGCGCCGGATGACTTCGACTTCCTCCACCGGACTGGGATAGTCCAGCACGTCCTTGAGCATGAACCGGTCCATCTGCGCCTCGGGCAGCTGGTACGTTCCTTCCTGCTCGATCGGGTTCTGGGTGGCCATCACCATGAAGGGCTGCGGCAAGCGGTAAACCTGACCGCCAATGGTGGTTTGGCGTTCCTGCATGGCTTCCAACATGGCCGATTGGGTCTTGGCACTGGAACGGTTGATCTCATCCAGCAGGACGATGTTGGCGTGGACCGGGCCAAGTTGCGTGACGAAACCGCCCTTGGCGGCATCATAAATTTGGGTTCCCACAATGTCGCTGGGCAACAAGTCCGGTGTGCACTGGATGCGGTGGAAAAGTGCGCTGATGGAATCGGCCAGGGTTTGCGCGGCCGTTGTCTTTGCCAGTCCGGGCACCGATTCAAGGAGCACATGCCCGCCCGTCATGAGCGAGATGAGCAAGGTTTCACGCAGCCGCCCCTGGCCGACCACCTTGCTTTCAAAGCTGTGCGCAATGTTGGCCACCACTTGCTGCGCACTGGCCAGCTCCTGGGGATCAATGTGCGCGGAATCAATGTGCGGGCTAACGCTGGTGGGCAACACGATCGGGGCCTTTCACTGGGCATGGCTAAGACTTGAATCCTACAGACCAGCCCACACGATGGACGGGCTCGGCGCAATGGGGACAACTTCCCATTAATACCTGTTGAGTGCCCCCGGAGAGGACTACAGTATGGTTCATGACCCAGTTGCCAGCCGCGTATACAGAATATCTTCAGGGCAAAAGCGAAGCGTTCGTAGATACCATCATGCCCGTCATGCTGCAATCAGTCGCCGAGAAAACCCACGGCGTCCACGTGGTTGTTAGCGCACATGTGGTCCAAGCCCACACGGATGAAACCATACCCTTTGGTGAGATCCGCGAGGCCGTGGACTAAGTCGTTTTGGTGCCGTTTTCCCAACCCGAGGGATTCTAGTTCTTGGAATCCAGGAGCAGGCGGGTCGCGCTGGGGCTGAAGGTCTTCTCCATGACCAAGCATGCGGCACCAAAAGCTTCCTCGCCCGAGGACACGATCGTCCCCATGACATCCACTGAATGCACGCTCGTGGTGACGCTGAGGTGTTCCAACAGCGGCGGGATGGCTTTCAGGTGGGTTGCTGCCAGAGCCGGCCAGAATGGTCCGCCAAAGACAACACGCTCGACGTCCAAGAGGTTCGTCAGCACCGAAGCGGCGCCGGCAAGCCTGATCGCCGACTGCGCCAGGATTTCGACCGCGGACGCGTTGCCTTCGGCGGCGGCCTGGGCCAATGCGGCCATGTCATTAGGCAATGAAGAGTCCTCCGGCGGCCCCACGGCCGGCAGGATCCCGGCAGCGCGGGCCTGCGCCACCAGAGTTTCAGGCATGCAGGTCACCTTGATGCATCCGCGGCGGCCACAATCGCAGTCAGGGCCATCTGGATCAGCGATGATGTGGCCGATTTCTCCAACATTGCCTGAGGATCCGCGGACCACTTCGTCATTGAGCACCAGCCCTGCACCAATACCGGTGCCGATGTAAACAAACACGAAATTCCTGGCGCTGTTGGCCGATCCGGCCCAGACTTCGGCCACGGCCGAGGCCGTGACGTCTTTATCAACCACCACGGGCAGGCCCGTGGCTTCGTGCAGGATGTCTCGCAACGGGACGCGGGTCCACCCCGGCATGTGCGGCGGGTCAACCACTGTGCCGCTGGCGGCGTCGACCGGTCCCGGCGTAGCGACTCCGACTCCGGCGATTCTCTGTTCGTCGACGCCGGATTCGACGATGATTTTGCGGACGGTTGCGCCCATCGCGGCGACAACCTCAGCGGGGTCTCCGGCGAGGTCCGTGGCCTCATCGACGGATACCAGCACAGTGCCCACAGCGTCCAGCAGGGCATAGCTGGTCAGGGCCGGATCAATATGGATCCCCACGGCATACATGCCACGCGGGTTCAGGCGCAAGATGGTTCGTGGCTTACCCGGGCCGGAGGCTTCCTTGCCTGCTTCGACAATGAGTCCAGAGTCAAGGAGTCTGCGGCAAATGTTGGAAACGGTCTGCGCCGCGAGGCCGGCCGAGGCCGCCAGCTCAACGCGACTCAGGCCCTCTTCGGCGCGCCGGATGGAGTCCAAGATGACCGCTTGGTTGTAATCACCCATCTTGGGCAGATTCGTGCCTCGACGGCGCTGCGGCAACCCAACCTCGGGAACACCCAAAATTTACTCCTCGACAGATGACTTACAAGCGGTGGCGGAATCCTCAGGAATCCAACTGCAAGATTACCCGAGCCAGACTCTTGTGTGTGGACGCCACGGCACACATGGATTGCTACACAATTGGACGTCGTGAAACAGTCACGGTGAACTTGCTGTTGCGTCCGGCCACTTCTGTGGGGCCCACGAGCTTTTCCAACGAACCGCGGTACTGCAGGTGACGGTTGTAGACGCACCAAAGTTCCCCGCCCGGTGCCAGGACACGGGCCGCCTCGGCAAAAAGTTTCAGGGCGATCCCCGCGTGAACCGTGGCCCCCACGTGGAAGGGCGGGTTGAGCACAATCAGCCCGGCGGATTCATCCGCAAAACCAGCCAGTGCGTCGTCCCGAATGGCTTCGATCCGAGCGGTTAAGCCGTTGGCCTCGGCCGTGGCACGGGTCGACGCCACGGCGGCCGCGGATTGGTCGGTTGCCGTGATTCGCATCCCGGGCCGGGCCATCGCCAGCGCGGCAGCGATGGTGCCATTGCCGCAGCCAAGGTCAATGGCACGATCCTGCGCGGGCATCTGCGGGATGAAATCAAGCAGGAAGCGGGTGCCTTGATCGATCTTGGTGCCACCGAAGGTTGCCCCATGGGCGCAGAGCCAAAGGCCAGGCTCGCCATGGAATTCCTTGCGCGGGAAGCTCGACTTCGGGGCATCCTCCCGCGGTCCGGCCACCGTAAGTGGGCGGGACTTTCGCCACGCCCTGCCGGCCGCCACCTGCAAAAAGTACTGCTCCAGCACGGCGTTCATGGCCACTGTCATGTGCTTGATACGTCCACCGGCAAAAACCTGAACGTTGGCGGCCGCATGGGCGCTAATCAGTTCAGCAACCTCGGCAACCTCCTCGAGGCTGCGCGGAAGCTGCCAAAGCACCACAGTTGCCTGGGCGAAGAGGGCCGCGTCAAGCGGCAGGGAAACGTAGGCCCCAGCCAAGCCCAGCGCATTGGCGTTGTTGCTCAAGGCGAGCTCGCCCGAAAGTCCGTCCTGATGGACCCGCAGCCCCGTAAGAGAGTGGCGTGTGCCAGCGGCGAGTGTCAGCGCACCGTACCGCTCCCCCACGATGACCACGTTTCCCGGACCAGCCTCGGCGAGGGCAGCTGCTGCCTCGTTCAAGATCAGTTCATCCGTGGGGTCGTGGGCAAAGAGGTTTGGTGCCTCAATGTCAGGAAACCGGCGCAATTGCGCAAAATCGAAGGCCATGACACCGCGGTTCCCTGGGCTGCCGCTGCTGATATTTTGCTCCACCGGGCAACTCTACCGCCGTCGTTTTGTTGCGAGGGGCATGCCGCCACCCTTGGTGCCAGAAATCACAGGCCCGGCAGGCGGCCCAACTCGGAGCTTAGTGAATCTCCAACGCGTCGACGTAGAGCCACTGCTTGCCCTGGCGGATAAAGCTGCTGGTTTCGGTGAGCGAGTCGCGGAGTTTTCGATTCGCGGCCGAGCGGTAGCTGGCGCGGAAGCCAACCACGCCGTCGTCGTCAAAGTAGCCGCCGCGACTTGTGCTGAGAATCTCCAACAAATACCACTGCTGGTCAGGGTCCAGCTCAAGTTCTGCGGGACGCGTGTCGGGGTGCCAGGTGCGCAGGAGGTAGCTGGTGTCTCCCACCGCGAATGCCGTATACCGAGAGCGCATCAAGGCCTCGGCGGTGGGCGGATATGCTACGGTCCCATCACTGTTTCCGCCGAGGTATTTGGCGCAGCAACCCTGAAAATCTTCGCCGCTGTTGCAAGGGCATCTCATGTTGCGGGTTCTTCCTGGGTGGTTGGTGGCGGCGTGGCGGATACGGTTTGGGCATGGAACCACTCGATGTGGTCTTTAAGGGCCCTTGCAGCACTGCTGCCATCGTTGGCGAGGACGGCCTCGATGATCGCCTCGTGTTGTTCGCGCAGAGAAGGCACCATGGCAGCCCAGGTCTCATCGCTGTCTATGGCGGCACTGACATAGCCCTGAATGGCTGAGCGGAGGGACTCCATCATGGCCGTAACCACCGCATTGCCCGCCAGCGAGCTCAACTGCACGTGGAAGGCGGCGTCCAGGACATGGAATTCTTCGCGGCCCAGGCCAGGGGCGTTCATGGCTTCCAGGGCGCCCCTGAGGCTGGATTCCTGCTCCACGGTGCGCGGATGCACGGCGGCCTCGAGCGCCGCCCAGGTTTCCAACATGACACGGGTCTGCACAATGTCGGCCACGGGAAAGTGATTGGTGGCCATGTGCAGGCGCAGGGCCGAGGCGAGGCCGGCGCTGGGGTTGGCGATTACCACGGTTCCCGATTGCGGTCCGGAGCCAACGCCGGTACGTACAACACCCATGGAGTCCAGGACTCGGATGGCATCACGCACGGAGGCCCGGGAAATTCCGTGTTTGAGCGCCAGGGCCCGCTCTCCGGGCAGCTGATCGCCCACCTTGAGCCTGCCCTCGCGAAGCTCGACTTCGATGCTGGTCAGCACGGCTTCGTAGCTGCGGGCTGCTGGAATGGATTCAGGCTCTGGCGTGGACACTGGAACATTCTCCCACCTTTTGGCGAAACGGGATCAAGCCACAAAAAAGTCCGGCCCCTCAAAGGGGACCGGACTCTTTGTTTTGGTGGAGCTGAGGGGACTCGAACCCCTGACCCCCTGCATGCCATGCAGGTGCGCTACCAGCTGCGCCACAGCCCCAAAACGTAAATCCTATTCAGTTGTAAACCACCACAGATCTTTTCATTTCCTTGGTGTGTTTGGTGGAGCTGAGGGGACTCGAACCCCTGACCCCCTGCATGCCATGCAGGTGCGCTACCAGCTGCGCCACAGCCCCAAACAATGCACTTCTTTTTACTTCCTTTTTGTTTCTTCTTTCCCTGACCTTTCGGTCTTGGCTGAAGCAACCCGTCTATCCTAGAACACCTTTTGCCCAGCTGACAAATCGAGGGTCTCCAGGGCGTTAGTCCTCCACCGGTTCGCCCAATTCTTCGGGTATTTCAAAGGGTTCCGGAAGCGTGCCAACGTTGTGTTCAAGCAACCGCCATGCGGCAGGAACTGCCCTGACCGTCGCTGAATTCTCGTGTTGGGGTTCCTCGGCCTGTGATTCTTCAACAACTGACCAATGGCAGTTGGACAACCCTGACAAAGTACGCCACAGATCCTCGGGCAAGCCCAGCAGTTTGGCCAGGGCCACGCGCGTTGCCCCGCCGTGGGTTGCCACCACCAGGGTGCCGCCCACCGGGAGCCCTTGGAGGTTCTCAAGGATGGCGTCAACCATTCGCTGGGCAACCTCAACCCGGGTCTCTCCCCCGCCGGCACGGATTCCGGGCTGGTCACGCTGCCAACGGCGGATCTCCTCGGGGTAGGTATCGATAATCTCGTCGAAGGTGAGACCTTCCCATTCGCCACCGAACGTTTCGCGGAGCCGGGCGTCAACGCAGACATCATCGCCGGTCAGGGCCGCAAGGGCTTTTGCCGTCGAATAGGCGCGAGAGAGGTCGGAGGAAACTATTCGCACCGGTGCGTCCGGCGTGGACATAAGCTTGCCCGCCAAAAGCCCGGCCGCCCGGCTAGCCTGCGACTCCCCGACCGCATCAAGGGCAATATCGCTTTGCCCTTGAAAGCGGCGTGCCGCGTTCCACGAGGTACGTCCGTGGCGCCAAAAAATAACCCGCCGGCGAGGACCGGCGGGTTGCAAAACAGAGCGCTCAGGGGCAGTGGAAGCCATGGATTGACCTATCTCTAGTTCCGGAGCCCGTCGCGGGACTAGTTTTCTACGTCTGCTTCAGCAGCTTCGGCAGACTTGGCCGAAGGATCCGACTGAGCCAACTGCAAATCAACTACGGGGCAGTCACCGTAGAGGCGTTCCAGTGCGTAGAACACACGGTCTTCTTCGTGCTGAATGTGGAAGACGATGTCCGCGTAGTCAAGCAGCACCCAACGGCCGCTGGAGCGCCCCTCGCGGCGCACCGGGCGCAGGTCGAACTTGTGGAGCTCATCTTCGATGCCGTCAGCGATTGCGTTGACCTGGCGCTCGGTGGCAGCCGATGCAATGAAGAAGATATCGGTGATGGCCAGGCGTTCGCTGACGTCGATGGCTGTTACATTCTGGGCCAGCTTGTCCGAGGCTGCGCGGGCTGCTGCCCGTGCAAGTTCGATGGACTGTTCTGTTGCTGTCACTGCTGTTTCCTTTGATTGGTGAAAAATTAGCGTGCTAGTGAGGTGATAAACATGATGACGCCAACTACAAGAGCGGCGCCTCCTGCGACGGTCAAGCCCCAGTGGATCAGCGCATTGCGCTGAGTCCGGGCCAATCCAGCTGTCATGGCGTCCAGCGGCTCAAGTCCGTGGGCATAGTCCGCGGGCATGGGTGGCATCTGGGAGCGCTGGACGGGAACCGTCTCAGGCTCCGCGCGCAGTACGCCTTGCTTGCCGGTGGCCATGGCCTCGGCCTGCTTGAGAGTACTGCTCCGTCCGCCGGTCAGTGGGCGGTTACCCGGACCGGGGCGGTGAACCGCTCTGGCCGCAAGCGCTGCGTCAAAACGTTCGGCGCTAACGGCAGGAACTGTTGACGGGGACTTAGCGGTTGAGGCAACAGGGCCTCGATCGTGATTGCTGTCCGGCAACGCCTGAACCGGGGTTGCTGCCGTGGGTGCTGGCGGCAGCTTCGGTGCGGCTGTCCGGTTGGGGGTGGCCCCTGACCGCTTTGAGACTCCTCGAATAGCGGCGGTAGCCACGATCGGGACGTGCGTGGTGGTGGGCTGGCGGAGCACCGGGCGATCCACCCCAGGGACCTCAATGAAGTCCAGTGGTGTGACCATGGCAAGGTTGTTCGTTGCCGTGGGATCGCTGGCCGGGCGCCGGTTCTTTGCACTTTCCTGAGCTAGACGCTCACGCGCTTGGGCACGCTCGGCCAAGACGGCCGCACGCTCAGCCTCGGCACGCTCGGCGGCAAGGATACGCAGTTCCTCGGTGGTGGGAGCCGCCACTGCCGGGGGCGGACCAGCTGAAACAGGATAGTAGCTGCCGCCGGGCACGAGGCCTGGCAGCGGAGGGTACAGAGCCGATGTGGCGGCTGCAGGCTCAGCAGCCTCTGCTGCGGGCCCTGGCAGCTCGGTCGTGGCGATGCCTGGGGCATGAGGTGCCGACGTTACGGGCCCGGACGTTGCAGGCTCAGCACCGGCCGCAGTTTCGGCGGCGTGAGTGACAGGCGTCGAGCCTTGAACCGCTGTGGCGGGTTGGCCGGCAGAAACGCCACGAGCCGCGGCTGTTGCGGCGGCACGGCGGCCACCGCGGGTGCGTGGAGGAGCTGATGCCAGCGGCGCCGGGCTCTGGGGCTTTCCGCTGGTTGAGGCGGCTGGCTCCACCTGCGGTGCAGCTTGGGTTTTAGGTGCGTTCGACGGCGCATCCGGGAGCACTGTTGCCGGGGGCACAACGGAGACCACAGGGTTGACGGCTGTGACGGGCGCGCGTTCGGCGTCGAGCTGAGCCTGGCGGATGGCACGGCGTGACGGCAGCGGGCTGAGACCCGGAGGGTCCACGAGTTCCTTGTAAGCGCGCAGTGCCGCCCTGTCGCGTGCCCGGATCTGTGATTCCCGTTCGGTGCGGTGGGCAGAAGGTTCCGGGCGTGCTGCCGGAACGGCAGGCGCCGCAGAAGATGGTGCTTTCTCGGGCGAAGCCACGGGCACAGCTGTTTCTTCGGGGGCAGGGCTCAATGGCGTCTTCGGCTTTGCCGCGACGCCTGCTACCTGTGTCGATTGCGCCCGCAATTGCCTGCGGCTACGAATCGGCTCCGTTTCCTTGCTCATCACTTACTCATTCGGTTCTCTTTTGTCACCGGCACAATGCCTGCGCTGGCATCCGTTCCGGGCTGAACATACAGGCCGTACTTGGCAATATATTGCACCACGCCATCCGGAACCAGATACCAAACCGGGTTCTGCTCGGCTACGCGCTTTCGACAATCGGTTGAAGAGATCGCCATGGCGGGCACCTCCAACAAACTTACATCGGTACGCCCCCTGTCATCGAGCACATGCCCAGGACGGGTGACCCCAACAAAATGGGCCAAATCCCATAGCTCGTCGCTGTCTTTCCACGACATGATCTGGGACATGGCATCGGCGCCTGTGATGAAGAACAAGTCCGCATCGGGGCGGGCGTTGTGCAAATCCCGCAGTGTATCGATTGTGAACGTGGGACCGGGGCGGTCAATGTCCACCCGGCTCACGGTGAATCGGGGGTTTGCAGCGGTCGCGATGACTGTCATGAGGTAGCGGTGCTCGGCGGCACTGACACGGCTTTTCGCCTTTTGCCAAGGTTCGCCAGTGGGCACAAAAATGACTTCATCGAGTTTGAAAACACTCGCAACCTCACTGGCTGCAACAAGGTGACCATGGTGGATTGGATCGAACGTTCCACCCATGACTCCGACGCGGAGACGGTTCCGGGTACCAACAGGTGAAGGCACCCGGAGTGCAGCCTCAGTGATTGGAGGACACCGAATCGTCGCCATGGAGGTGCTTGTTGGTGTGCTGACGGTGGGGATCGTCAGTTGCCTCAACGGCCGTGTGGCGGTTGCCCAAGTTCATGAAGGAAACCGTCACCAGCATGAGTAACAACAGTGCGCCCAGCATGGTTCCGCCAATGACCAACGGCGGTGCAATCAACGGCGCGAGTTCTTCATGTCCTTCTGCAGCGGCTAGTACGACGCCGGCAAGCTGGGTCAGCATTATTTCTCCCCTAGGGTGCGTGGCCGGGCGGCGGGATCGCCGCATCCGGTCCTGTCATTGCGTGAATTCCCTCTAATGGTACGTGCATTTGGTGCACACTGGCACACCGGCGCGCAGCAAAGTCCATGCCAGCCGGGCCCCCAACTCCGAGGGACCCCAAATACAGACGAGCCAGCGGCTGGAATTGGGGAGGAGTTGACTGGGCCCACACGCCCGAGGGCCCCAGAGAAGAAACGCGCCAGCGGTTCCCCTCCGGGAGGGCGTGGGGATTAGCTCCGGACTTGGCCTTCGCCTTGCACAATCCACTTGGTGGTGGTCAGTTCCGTCAGGCCCATTGGCCCACGGGCATGGAGTTTTTGGGTCGAAATGCCAACTTCAGCGCCCAAGCCCAGCTCGCCACCGTCAGTGAAACGTGTGCTCGCATTCACAATTACGGCCGCCGAATCAATCTCTGCAATAAACCGTTCTGCATTGCTGAGATCGTTCGTCAGGATGGCTTCTGTGTGACCTGTGCTCCAAGTGCGGATGTGCTTGATGGCTTCATCCATGGAGTCCACCATTTTCACGGCAAGGTCCAGGTCCATGTATTCAGTGGCCCAGTCCTCATCCGTCGCCGCTGTGGCTGTGACGCCAGCGGGCAGCACGGCCTGAACACGCTCATCAACGTGGAGGCGAACGCCGGCCTTCGCCAATGCCCGCAACACGGCGGGGAGCACCTTGGCATCCTTGTGCACCAACAGCGTTTCCACTGTGTTGCACACACTGGGGCGCTGGGTTTTGGCGTTCAGCAGGATCTCAACGCTCATCTCTTCCTTGGCGCTGCTGTCAATGAAGATGTGCACATTGCCTTCACCGGTCTCGATGACAGGAACCGCCGAGTTGTTGACAACGGATTGGATGAGGTCGCGCCCGCCGCGGGGAATCAAGACATCAACCGCGCCGCGCGCCTTCATGATGAGGTTGGCACCCTCGCGACCGTATTGGTCTACGGATTGCACGGCATCGGCAGGCAATCCCACCAGTTCGAGGGCGTCGCGCAGGATTCCCAACAGGGCCTTGTTGGTGTGGGCCGCGGCCGTGCCGCCACGCAAGATTACGGCGTTGCCGCTCTTTAGTGCCAAGCCGGCGATATCCACCGTGACGTTGGGGCGGGCCTCATAGATCGCCGCAACCACACCCATGGGAACGTTGATTTGGCGCATGCGCAATCCGTTGGGCAAGGTCTGCCCGCGCACAACATTGCCCACGGGATCGGGCAGGGTTGCGAGGTTTTCCAGCGCTGACGCCAGGCCCTGCATGCGCACCTTGGTGAGCGTCAAGCGATCAAGCATGGATGCGGAAGTTCCATTGTCGCGGCCGACAGCCACGTCCTTGGCGTTCGCGGCGAGAACCGCGTCCTGGTTTTCCAGCAAGGACTTGGCCATGGCGCGCAGGCCCTTGTCCTTCCATGCGCGGTTGGCGCCGGCCATTCGACGTGCGGCCCGGCGGGCGCGGTCGGTAATGGCGCGAACCTCGGCGGCTACATCTTGTTCAACAATCTGCTCGGTCATGCCCCAATTCTAAGGCACAACCGCAGATCCCGCTGTGAGCTAACCGTTAAGAAGCACCAGGTCATCAACATGGACAACCACACGCTCAAATTCCCGGCCCAGGTCCTTCGCCAACGCCTTGGTGGAACGTCCCAGCATCTGCGGCAGGTCAGAGTGGCGGTAGTTCACCAAGCCGTGCGCAAAGACATTGCCCTGTGCGTCGCTGATCTCCACAGCGTCACCGGCGTCAAAATCACCGGAAACAGCCGTAATGCCGGCAGGAAGCAGGGACTTGTGCCGTTCACTGACGGCCCGAACGGCACCGTCATCCAAGACCAGACGGCCTCGGATGTCGGCCAGGTGAGCTAGCCACAGCATGCGGACGGGGCGCTTGTTGCCGTTGATGCCAAACCAGGTTCCAACGTCCTCCCCCGCAAGAGCGGAGGCCGCTTGTTCGGTGGAGGTGACGAGAGCCGGGATCCCTGTTTCGGCGGCAATCATGGCTGCCTGAACCTTGGTTGCCATGCCACCGGTACCCACACCGGCCTTGCCTGCACTGCCAATGACAATGCCTTCCAAATCCTCGGATGAATCAACGTGGCTGATTCGCGTTGCCCCTTCCGAGGGCGGGCCGTCATAAAGCGAATCGACGTCTGAGAGCAACACCAAGGCATCCGCCTTGACCAGGTGGGCCACGAGTGCCGCAAGCCGGTCATTGTCACCGAAGCGGATCTCGTGCGTGGCAACCGTGTCATTTTCATTGACAATGGGCACCACGCCCAGAAGCAGGAGCCGCTCCAGGGCCCTGTGCGCGTTAACGTACTGGTGCCGTCGCGTGAGGTCTTCCGCGGTCAGCAGCACCTGCGAGGCTGTGACGCCGTGGGACTGGAACGCACGGTTGTAGTGTGCCATTAACAGGCCTTGCCCAACGCTGGCAGCAGCCTGTTGGGTGGCAAGGTCCTTGGGTCGGCGGTTCAAGCCCAAAGGCAGCAGCCCGGCAGAAATTGCACCCGAAGAGACAAGAATGATCTCGGTTCCGGCCAGGCGTCGCTGCGCCAGGACATCGACCAGTTTCGTCAAAGCCTCTTCGGAGATTCCGCCTGCCACTGAAGTCAACGACGACGATCCCACCTTGACCACGATGCGCGCCGCCGTGGCAATGCCCCTGCGTGATTCAAGTGACGATACTTCACCGGCTTCCGGCGTTCCCACAGCTTCAGCGCTCATTAGCTCTGCTTTGCGCCAGCGTCGTCGGATTCACCTTCAGCAGCCAAATCGGCTTCGATGAACTGAGCTTTCGTGGCCTCGCGATTATGGGTCTCGGTCCAAATGCCGGCCTTGCGCTCGGCATCCATCTCGGCACGCGCGGCAGCCTTGGCGTCGCGACGGTCCTGCTGTTCCTGGCGCTTCTGCGAACGCGTGGGACGGTCACCGAGGTCAAGGAGGCGCAGGTCGGTGCCGCGAGGTGCGGCCAGGTGCTCGGCGCCACCCATCATGGTGGGCTCCCAGTCGAAGACCATGCCGTGCTCGCCGCCGATGACCACGGTGTCTCCGGGTGTGGCACCGATCCTGAAGAGTTCCTTCTCAACGCCGGCCTTCGCCAGCCGATCTGCCAGGTAGCCGATGGCTTCCTCGTTCTGGAAATCGGTCTGCTCAACCCAACGCTCGGGCTTTTCACCACGAACGCGGAACAACGGACTCATGTTGCGCTCTTCGCGGCGAATTGTGAAGGATGATTCGTTGACGGCGCGGGGGCGCAGAACCACCGGGGTGACCTTGACGGCGACATCGGCGAGAGCCTTGCGTGCTGCCGTGACAATTTCTGCCATTGCGAAGCCAAGCTGCTTCAGGCCCTCATGGCTTGCCGCTGAGACTTCGAAGACACGGTAGCCGCGGGCTTCCAGGTCAGATCGGACAAATCCGGCCATGTCCCGGCCGTCCGGTGAATCCACCTTGTTCAGCGCGATAAGGCGGGGTCGCGCGTTCAGGGGAACCACGTCACCGTCGGTTCCTGCGAAGCTCATGTCGACGTCGTACTGGTCAAGTTCGCGCTCAATGATGGCCAGATCCGTGATGGGGTCACGGTCGGCCTCCAGGGCTGCACAGTCAAGGACGTGCACAATGGCGGCGCAACGCTCAACGTGGCGCAGGAAGTTGTGACCCAGGCCCTTGCCTTCGCTGGCACCCTCGATCAGGCCCGGAACGTCGGCCATGGTGAAGCGGACGTCGCCGGCCTGGACAACGCCCAGGTTGGGGATCAGGGTGGTGAAGGGGTAATCGGCAATCTTGGGCCGGGCAGCAGACATGGCAGCGATGAGGCTGGACTTGCCGGCGGACGGGAACCCGACCAGCGCGATGTCTGCAATGGACTTCAACTCAAGGACGATGTCGGCCTCTGAGCCGGCAATACCCAACAGTGCGAAGCCCGGGGCCTTGCGCTTCAGTGAGGACAGGGCATTGTTGCCGAGCCCGCCCTGGCCACCGGCGGCAGCAACATACTCCGTGCCGATGCCCACGAGGTCGGCAAGGACATTGCCTTCTTTGTCCTTGATGACTGTGCCATCGGGGACTTCAAGGATCAGCGATTCCCCGTCCTTGCCGTCGCGCCAGTCACCCATGCCGGGCTGGCCGTTGCCGCCGCGACGGTGGGGTGCATGGTGGAAGTCAAGCAAGGTGGTGGTCTGGTCACTGACGCGGAAGGTGACACTGCCGCCATCGCCGCCCTTGCCGCCGTCAGGCCCGCCCAACGGCTTGAATTTTTCGCTGTGAACGGAGACGCAGCCGTGGCCGCCAGTCCCGCCGGATACGTGCAAAACAACCCGGTCAACAAAGCTGGCCACTGAAATCTCCTCGAATAGAACTTAAGCCTGTGCGCACTAATTCTAGTCCGCTACTAAAGCAGCGCCCCGTTTCCGGTCGGCGCTACTGGTGGTGAAAAATGCTGGTGTTACGAGACAGCGCTGGCATAAAAAGCCGTGCTGGTGTTAAAAGCCAGTGGAGCGAGCCATGCGGCCCGCTCCACTGGAAAAGCTTCGGTATTAGACCGTAGCTGCAACGATGTTCACAACGCGACGTCCACGACGCGTGCCGAACTCGACTGCACCTGCGTCCAATGCGAACAGCGTGTCGTCCTTGCCACGGCCAACGCTAACGCCGGGGTGGAAGTGTGTGCCGCGCTGGCGAACGATGATTTCGCCAGCCTTGACAACCTGACCGCCGAAGCGCTTTACGCCCAGGTACTGAGCGTTGGAGTCACGACCGTTGCGAGTGGAACTCGCACCCTTTTTATGTGCCATTTGAAAATGCCTGCCTTTTTACTAAAAGAATCTAAGAGGATCGAACGTCTTTCGCTTATTAAGCGATTGAGGTGATCTTGACCTTGGACAGTTCCTGACGGTGACCCTGGCGCTTCTTGTAGCCGGTCTTGTTCTTGAACTTCTGGATGACGATCTTCGGTCCACGAAGATCCTCCAACTTCTCAGCCGTAACCTTCACATTAGCCAGGTCCTTCGCGGCTGTGGTGAGCTTGTCACCATCAACCAAGAGCAAAGCGGGCAGCTCAAGCGTGCTGCCAACTCCACCGGGGACGCGGTTCATGGTCACGTGGTCTCCTACGGAAACCTTTTCTTGACGGCCGCCTGCGCGGACAATCGCGTACACCACTGGGGAACTCACTTCTCTCGACGTTTATTACAAAGTTTTTGTGCCGGCGCGGATCATGATTGATCTTTCGCCAACCGTATACAGCCGTACTTCACAAATAAAGGAAATACAGTGTGCATACTATGTGCCTCAACGCCGTGGACCTCAATGGAGTTCTGCCATGGAGTGGTTGCCCTAGGTGTTGGCGTAAGCACCGAAGATCAAGAATACGCTAATTCTGGCTTCGGGGGCAAATGAGACTGGTTTCGACTCCCTGCGCTGCCCTGGATAAACATGCTCAATCCAGGAACTACGTGAAGATCGCAGAAACCTTGACTCAGCAACTTTAGCGCGCTTGTTGCCGATTTATGACATTTTGGGCCTGGACGCGCCGTATTTGTCGCTCAAAACCGGGTGTGGTTAATCACGTGACGCCCCGGCCAGGCCCTCAACCAGCAGGTGAGGGGCTGCAAAGAAGTCCACCTCATACTGCGCGGAATAGGCGAAAGCTTCCCGCATCTTCAGGCGTTCAAGGGGCGAACCTCGGCGCGCGGCGGCATCGGTGAAGCTGATGGCCTGCTGCGTGGCTCGCGCAAAGTCTTCATCGGCGTAAGTTGCCAGCCATGTCCCATACGGGTGCTCTCCCTCGAAGCCAAGATAATCGGCATGGAGTAAGCGTCCAACCTCGGCATACAGCCAGTAGCACGGCAGAACCGCTGCCACGACCTCGCCGTAGCTGCCACCGAACGCCACGGCCTGGAGATGGTCTACATAGTGCTTGGTGACGGGCCCCTGAGGCGACTCGAGAGGGTATTTGCTGAGCCAGTCACGATGCAGGCCCAGCTCCACGTCGATGCAGTTCTGCGCCCCGCCCGCCCAGAATTTTTGTTCCGCTTCGGTAGGGGCCAGCGAACTCGCCCGGGCAAGAACCCTGGAATAGGTAGTCAAATACTGGGCATCTTGAGCCAGGTAGTAAGCAAAGTGGCTTGGATGGAGGGTACCGGCAGCCAGTTCCTGGATGAAGTCCAAGTCAAAGATGGCCGCACGCTGGGGCGCACAGTCGGCCCATAGTTCGCTGGAAAATGTTTGGTCGGCAGGCGCGGCACTCCCCCACAGGGCATGCAGGTGATTGATTGGCCCGGCACCGCTGCCAACCTGCAATGCCTCAGCGGCCTCCAAGGCTCCGGCCAGCCACAGCTTGGCTCTGTGCACACTTTCGACCCAGTCACCTGTTTGCGCTTGTAGCGTGGCCACAGCCGAGGACAGGGAGCAACCTGTGCCGTGCGTATTTGCCGTGTTGATGCGGGCACCTTCAAATTCATTGACCGCACCATCTGGGCCAACCAAGGCATCCGGGCACTGTGGTCCTGGCAAGTGCCCTCCCTTGACGAGCACCATGACGCCATGTTCGGCGGCAAGGGCCTTCCCCTGCTCCAGTGCCACACTCCACGAGGTGGCTTCTGGGAGGTTCAGCAGGACCGCCAGTTCCGGGAGATTCGGGGTCACCAAATGGGTGACTTTTAGCAAGTCGAGCAGCGCCTGACGGGTTCCATCTTCAACCAGCGCATCACCGCTGGTGGCAATCATGACGGGGTCAAGAACCACGACGGCGGGAGCGACCCGTGCCAACCAGTCCCCTACTGCTTTCATCACCTCGGCATTGCCAAGCATGCCTATCTTGACGGCATCCAGGGTGATGTCCGCCGCGACGGCATCCAATTGCGAGGTGAGGAAGGAGACTGGCGGAACATGGATCCCCACCACGCCTTGGGTGTTTTGGGCCGTCAAGGCGGTGATGGCTGCCATGGCATAGCCACCATGAGCCGAGATGGATTTGATGTCCGCCTGAATCCCGGCGCCACCGGACGGGTCGGAGCCGGCAATGCTAAGAATTCTAGGGTGCTTCACGCGGGTTCCCGCGTGGGTGGACGCCGCGGGCACAGCGGATACTGTCACGGAAGGCAGAAGCGGAGACGGCACTAAGGTACTGGTTGTCATGGGACATCCCTTCGCCGGTGCTAACCGGGCAGGTTCAACGGGTATTGTCTCAGCCGGCCCTTGTGGCCTGGCACCCCGTGTCGCCTTCCACCCTAGTGCTCTCACCCCTCCAATATGCAACCAGCCCGCACAAGATGTCCCTGGTTTGCATTATTGGATGCGGTGCGGGTCATCGTGTGCGGGCTGGTTGGCTCATGCTTGTGCTTGCTCAAGCAGGCACGCCAAGGCGGCTTAGAGCTCTGAGGCAGGCACTCCCACGCCGAGGATGATCGGTTCGGATGCTTTCTTGACCACGGGCACTACGGGCTTGTCAGCAACTGCGCTGCTGTGGGGTGTGGAGCCCTGGCCGGCAGGAGCCTGTGCGGAGGTTTCCACGGCCATGTCAGCTCCACCCTGGGCGCTGCGTGCGCTGCGGTTGCGGCGTCCGCGGCGGGACCGTGAGCGGTTGTTGCCGCCGGCCTCGGTCGAAGCCGCCTCAGCCGAATCGGTCTCCGAGTTTCCGGGTGCCGACAGCTGATCCAGTGCCTGCGTCAGGTCTGCCAGAGCAGCCGCCTGATCCACATTGGTGGTGCCGGAGAAACCCGTGCTTTCACTGCGGTGACCCCGGGGCAGCTCGATGGCTTCCCCGCCCAGGGTGAGGGTTGCGGCGTCGGACTCCACTGCGGCGGGCGCCTGGTGGGGCTCAGCGCTGACGCGTTCGTGGTGTGAAGCAGCAGCCGCGGCGGCAATGTTGGCCAGCGCAGCCCGTGCCTCGTGGGCCTTCTGTGCCTTGGCCGCGTCGGCAGTCTCGTCGCTCACAACTACAGGTGCGGCCTCAAGCTGCGGTTCGGTTTCGCCCTGCTGGTTGCGGTTGCGGTTGCGCTTGCGCTCACTGCGGGTCGACCGGTTGGCCGTGCGCTCGTTCTCACGGTTTTCCTGCTTGGGAGCCGGGGCATGAATCTGGGCGACTTCCACAGCGGGGCTGTGGGTGCGGCGGTGCTCCACGGGGATTTCGTGAGTGACCATGCCGCGGCCGGCACAGGACGGGCAGAGTTCGCCGAAGACTTCCAGCAGGCCGGTGCCCATGCGCTTACGGGTCATCTGAACCAGACCCAGCGAGGTCACCTCGGCAACCTGGTGCTTGGTTCGGTCACGACCCAAGCACTCCACGAGGCGGCGCAGCACCAGATCGCGGTTGGATTCCAGGACCATGTCGATGAAGTCGATGACGATGATGCCGCCGATGTCACGCAGGCGCAGCTGTCGAACCACTTCTTCGGCTGCTTCAAGGTTGTTCTTGGTGACGGTTTCTTCCAGGTTTCCACCGGAGCCGGTGAACTTACCGGTGTTGACGTCAACCACTGTCATGGCCTCGGTGCGGTCGATGACCAGTGAACCGCCCGAAGGCAGGAAGACCTTGCGCTCAAGGGCCTTGTTGATCTGCTCGTCGATGCGGTGCACGGCAAAGATGTCATCGGGCTTGGTCCACTTTTCAAGGCGGTCCAGCAGATCCGGGGCAACGTAGGTCACGTAGGCCTCAATCGTGTCCCATGCATCTTCACCGGATACAACCAGCTTCGAGAAGTCCTCGTTGAAGACGTCGCGGACAACCTTGATGGTGAGGTCCGGTTCGCCGTACAGCATTTCCGGGGCAAGGGTCTTGTGCGAGGACGCCCGTTCGTTGATGCCTTCCCACTGTGCCCGCAGCCGGTTGATGTCGTTGGTGAGCTCTTCCTCACTGGCGCCCTCGGCGGCCGTGCGCACAATGACGCCGGCGTTCTCGGGCAGGTGGTCCTTCAGGACGCGCTTGAGGCGGTTGCGTTCGACGTCGGGCAGCTTGCGTGAGATGCCTGTCATGGAACCACCCGGGACAAACACCAGGTAGCGTCCGGGCAGGGAGATCTGGCTGGTCAGGCGGGCACCCTTGTGTCCAACCGGGTCCTTGGAAACCTGGACCAGTACGGAGTCACCGGACTTGAGCGCGTTCTCAATGCGGCGCGGCTGTCCGTTGAGGTTTGCTGCATCCCAGTCAACTTCACCGGCATACAGGACGGCGTTGCGGCCGCGTCCAATGTCGACGAAGGCAGCTTCCATGCTGGGCAGCACGTTCTGGACCTTGCCGAGGTAGACGTTGCCAATGAGCGAATCCTGTTGCGTCTTGGAGACGAAGTGCTCGGCGAGGATGCCGTCCTCGAGAACACCGATCTGAATTCGGTCATCGCTCTGGCGAACCACCATGACACGGTCAACGGACTCTCGGCGGGCCAGGAATTCGGCTTCTGTGATGACGGTACGGCGGCGGCCGGAATCGCGGGAGTCGCGGCGGCGCTGCTTCTTGGCTTCCAAGCGGGTCGAGCCGCGCAGGCTGGTGACGCGATCCGAAGTGGTGGCGGTGGACTCGACGGGGGTGCGCGGGGCACGCACACGCGTCACGGTGTTGGGCGGATCCTCATCGGTGCCGCCGGCCAGTTCCAGGTCCTGGTCCCCGCGACGGCGGCGACGGCGACGGCGGGAGGTCACGCCGTCGTCCATGACTTCATCTTCGTCGGTATCTGAGTCGGCAGCCTCGACGGTCTCTGCAGCCTCGTTGCCGCGGCGGCGGTTCCTGTTGCGGGCACGGCCACGGCGGTCGCCATCGTTACCTGTTGTGGTTGATTCCTTTTCCTCGGAATCCTCACTTGCGGTGGCGGCAGGTACGGCCAAGCTCAAATCAGGGGCCAGGAACAGTGCAGACAGTCCGGCGGCCGGTGACAGGAACAAGGACTCCGCGGCTGGCTGCTCGGCCACAGGTGCTTCAGTCGCAGCCGGAACGTCCGCGGCGCCGGCTTCTTCGGGTACTGACTGAACAACCGCCGGTGCAGACTCGGCTCCAGTTGGGAGCACGGGTGCTGACTGGGCAGCAGACTTCCGCCGGCTGCGCGTCGCGCGGGCCTTGACAGGGGCGGGCTCCTCGGATTCTACGGGCTCAGCAACGGCAGGCTCGGCAACGACCGGGGCAGCTGCTTCCTCCGCGGCAATGACCGCAGCGGTGGCGCCTGCGGCGGATTGCGCCGGCGCAGCGGCACGCCGAGAGGCGCGGCGAGCCGGCGCCTTCTTGGCGGGAGCAGATTCTGGCGCGGCAGGAGCCTCAACGACCGCTTCGGCCACGGGAGCTGCGTCCAGCTCCGCGGCCGGGGCTGCCTCGCCCGGGCTGGTGACGGGAGCCTTGGCCCGGCGGGTCCGCTTGGCGGGCGCCTTGGCCACCTCAACAGCAGCCGGGGCGGAATCGCTCACAGCTGCTGCTGCCGTAGCGTCCTGACCCGACAGGCTCAATTCGCCCTGTACGCCTTGTTCGGCCGGTGCGGCGGCTGGTGCCGTGACAGGTGCAGTGGCACGACGGCGGGTGGCCCGCTTGGCCGGAGTCGCTGCTACAGACTCATTGGCAGCGGTCTGTGCCGGTGCAGCGGCTTCAGGGATGCCATCCAGGAGTGAAGGTTCTGCACCCTGGGTGGATGCCGCGCTGGTTGCTGCTGCGCTCTCGGCTTCCAGCGGTGTGGTCTTCTTGGCGCGGCTGCGGCGTGCCGGTGCCTTCTTGGCTGGTGCCGCGGTCTCCGCAGCGGGTGCTTCCACGGCGGGTGCTTCCACGGCAGCAGCTTTGGCGGCCGAGGTACTCGTGACGGCTGCCGTTGCGCGGCGTGAGCGGGTAGTTTTGGCAGTTGCTTTTACCGGTGCAGCTTCCGTGCTTGCAGGTGTGCGCTGTTCATTTTCCATTATGGGCGTTACTTTCGCACCGAATTGGCGCCCCCACATCAGGCCCCAAATGCGGCAGATGTGTCAGCACCCGCGGGCGCTGACGGAAGTCGTCTAATTACTCCTCAGGCGGCACCAACTCCTGGGTGCGCAAGCTCTGAAAAGCCAATGGTTTGCCACGAACTGGCCGGCGGATGGCTGCACGCGTTGGCAGCGTCGTCACCGGTAGCCAGTGGGCTTCCCATTGGACTGAAGGGCGCATGTGGATCACCGGTCAGCCGAAACCATTGTCTCATACGCACCCCCTCACGACGCGTTTGCTCGCAGGGCGCGCCAAGAAACTCGGGCTACAATCAGGACACAAATAGCCCAGCCCCTTGAGTAAGGACGTCATGCCCAGCTCCAACGTTTCAACCAGCTCACCAGCGGACGCGGACCTGCCAGCCCTGTCGCGGTCAAGGTTCTTTGGCTGGTTCCTTGTTATTGCCGGCGGTATTGCATGGATCTCTTCCTTCACGCTGGTGCTCGAACGCCTGCATCTGTACACCAACCCCGACGCGAAAATCAGTTGTGATTTCAATTCGTGGATTTCCTGCGGCGAAGTCATGAAGACCCCACAGGCCGCCATTTTGGGCTTCCCGAATCCGCTGATCGGCGTGGTCGCCTTCGCCATTGTGGTGACAACAGGCGTGGTCTTGTTGGCCGGAGCCCGACTGAACCGCTGGTACTGGATTTGCCTGCAAGTGGGCATCACCGCCGGTATTGGCTTGGTCTGCTGGTTCTGGATCCAGGCCGTCTACGTCCTGGCTGTTCTGTGCCCCTACTGCATGATTGTCTGGGCCATGATGATCCCCATCTTCGTATTTACAACACTGCGCAACCTGAACCATGGAGTCATTGCCGCACCGCCAGCACTCACGAAGTTCCTGAACGACTGGGCCTGGGTCATCGTTGGCCTGCTGTACCTAGGAACCCTGGCCTCGATCTTCTTCAAGTTCATGTCGCTGATCATCCCCTCCAACGCCTAACCACCCGTCAAACGCTCCTGCAGATGCGGGGCTGTCTTGACCAACGCTCCTGCAGCCGCTGACCAGTTCACGCTGCGGGAGCGTTTGTGTTTAAGGCCCCGTATGTGAGCGAGCGTCGGGAGGCGGGGTTCGGGAGGCGGGGTGAGGTACGACGACGAAGGGCACCTTCCATAGGGAAGGTGCCCTTCGTCGTTCTATCCTGGCCTCGACAGGCTCGGCCAGCGCTAGTTGCGCTTAGGCGAACCAGATGCCAATCTCACGCTCGGCGGACTCAACCGAGTCTGAACCGTGGACCAGGTTCTGCTGAACCTTCAGGCCCCAGTCGCGGCCAAAGTCGCCGCGGATGGTGCCGGGGGCTGCCGTGGTGGGATCGGTGGTGCCGGCCAGCGCGCGGAATCCTTCGATGACGCGGTTGCCTTCGAAGATCGCGGCCACAACCGGGCCGGAGAGCATGAACTCAACCAGGGGCTCGTAGAACGGCTTGCCAACGTGCTCTTCGTAGTGTGCCTCAAGCTGCTCGCGGGTTGCGTTGACCTTCTTCAGCTCCGCCAGGGTGTAACCCTTGGCTTCGATGCGAGCCAGGACAGCTCCGGAAAGGTTGCGGGCCACGCCGTCGGGCTTAACCAGGACAAGGGTGCGCTCAATGCTCACGGTAACTCCAAATAAAATAGGTAAAAAGGACAATCTAGAATCAGCTTACTGGGATCTGGACAGGCTCGACCAACGGGTGGCCGGGCTCGATCATCTGGCGTTTAAGCCTGCTCGGTGTGTTCGGCATCCCATTGCGCCTGAGCCTGCGCCCGGGCTACGTTCTCGCGATCGATTTTGGCACCGCCGTAAATGGCGTACCACCAGGCCGCCGTGAAGAGAACGCCCACAATGAACATGGACACCTCCCAGAAGCCGCCGGCTATCAGCACCAGCTGCAGGAACCAGCCGAAGGCGATCCCCCACGCTTTGCGGACAACACCGCACGCCAACACGAGCAGGACGGCCAATACGCCTGCCACCACAAGGTAGAGCGGGTTCTTGTCGTGAATGCCAAACAACGCCAACCCCAGGAACAAGGCCACGAAGGCCTCGAGCATGAGCACCACCGAGGCGAACATCATCTTGGTGGAACGGAGCTTCTTAGGCGTGTTGGGCTTCCATTCGCGTTGTGCTTTTGTCAGCTTGGCCATGGCTAGGCACCTTCCTTTTCCCCGGGCCGTCCCAGCAAGATGCGGGCCTCGGCCACCAAGGTGATGGAGCCTGTAATCAGCACACCACCGGCGAGGTCATTGTTGGATTCGGCTCGCTCAACGGCCCATTCGATGGCGTCGTCAAGCTTCTCGGAAATGTGTACATCTTCCTCAGCCCAACCCAGGTCAACTGCCATCTCAGCCAGTTCCGCGGCCGGGATCGCCCGCGGGGACTTGGACTGGGTCAGGGCGATCTCGCTGGCTTCCTCGCCGTAGGACTCCTTGATGGTGTTGAGGATTTCCTCGGCATCCTTTTCCGCCAGGACACCCAGAACTACAACGAGCTTGCTGAAGGAGAATGCTTCCTGCAGAGCGGCGGCACTGGCGGCGATGCCTGCGGGGTTGTGCGCCGCGTCCACCACGATGGTGGGCGAGGTCCGCATGACCTCCAGACGGCCGGGCGATGTCGCGGCACCGAAGCCTTCCTGAACCAGTTCCAGATTCAGTTCCTTCTCCCCGCCGCCCAGGAATGCCTCGAGTGCGGCAAGAGCGACGGCGGCATTCTGCGCCTGGTGTTCACCGTGCAGCGGGAGCAAAATACCCGGGTAACGGCCCGCGAGACCCTGCAGGTCCAGCATCTGCCCGCCCACGGCTATGGTGCGCGATTCCACGCCAAATTCCACACCTTCGAAACGGAACTGTGCGTTGACGTTTTGGGCTTTCTCCAGCAAGACCTGGGCAGCATCGGTGGGCTGGGCGGCGCTGATCAAGAACGCGCCTTCCTTGATGATGCCGGACTTCTCTTGCGCAATGAGCCCGGTGGTGTCGCCGAGAAGCTCTGTGTGATCCAGCGAGATGGGCGTGATCACAGCTACCTGACCGTCGCCTACGTTGGTGGCATCGGTGATTCCGCCCAGGCCAACTTCAATGACAGCAACGTCCACGGGCTCATCGGCAAAGATGGCAAACGCCAGGATCGTGAGGCACTCAAAGTACGTCAGGCGAACCTCGCCGGCGTCGGTGAGCTCGGCGTCCACAATGTCCAGGTAGGGGCGGATCTCATCCCAGATCCGCACAAACGTCTCATCGCTGACGGGGGCCCCGTCAATGCTGATGCGCTCCGTCACCCGGGTCAGGTGCGGGCTGGTGTACCGGCCCGTGCGCAAATCATGGGCCAGCAGGCCACATTCGATCATGCGTGCCGTGGAGGTCTTGCCGTTGGTGCCGGTGATATGGATGATGGGGAATGCCTTGTTGGGCTCCCCCATGATGTCCATGGCCCGGAACAAGGGAGCCAACCGCGGCTCCATCTTGTTTTCGGGGGCCCGGCCCAAAAGCTCGGCGTATACGCTCTCCACCGAGAAGGCGTCGTGGTCTGCAGTCATTAGGACATGCTCCGTTCAACTGTGATGGTGGTGTCAACGTCGCCCGGGATAAGTTCAAGCTTGAGCGTGAGTGTCTCGCTCTTGACCAGGTCGGCGTTGGCGTGCAGGGCATCGATGATGTCCTGCGGTGCGCTGATGATGGTGCGAACCCGGTCGCTGACGTTAAGGCCGGTGTCCTTGCGCGCCTGCTGGATGGCGCGGACCATGTCGCGTGCCGTGCCTTCAGCCTCAAGCTCGGGGGTAAGTTCCGTGTTGAGCACCACGAAGCCGCCGCCCGGCAGCATGGCCACCGCGGTGGAACCGCCGTCGTGCGCGTCGGCAACTACTGTCTCCAGCGTGTACTCGGAGGGTTCCAGGTCAAGACCGCCTGCGGTGACTACGCCGTTGGTGAGCGACCAGTCCCCCGACTTGGATCCCTTGATGGCGAGCTGAACGTTTTTGCCCAGACGCGGGCCAGCGGCACGGGCGTTGACCACGAGCTTCTGGGAGATGCCGAATTCCTCCGGGGAGGCCTCGGCGGCGTCGACGAAGCGGATGGAGCGGATGTTGAGCTCGTCCGCAACAATTGCGTTGGCGCCGTCCAATGCGGCCGCGTTCGGTGCCACCACAGTCAATTCCTGCAGGGGCAGGCGCACACGGAGCTTGGCAGCCTTGCGCAAGCTGGAGCCGGTGGAGCAGATCTGCTGGATCCGGTCCATCTGGTCAACCAGGGCGGCGTTGGCAACGAACAAGTCGGCGTTGGGCCAATCGGTCAGGTGCACCGAACGGCCGCCGGTCAGGCCGCGCCAGATTTCTTCGGTTACCAAGGGCAGCAGCGGGCCGGCCACGCGGCACACGGTTTCCAGGGCAGTGTAGAGCGCGTCGAATGCATCCTTGTTTTCGTCAAAGAAGCGGCCGCGGCTGCGACGGACGTACCAGTTGGTGAGCATGTCCAGGTAGCTGCGCAGCGAATCGCAGGCACCCGAGACGTCATAGTCGTCCAGCTTGGCCTGCATTTCGCGGACAAGGTCGCCGGTGTTGGCCAGCAGATACTGGTCCATGGGATCGGAATAGCCGTCGTAGCGCAGTTCGGCGTCGTAGCCGTTGCCACCGTTGGCCGTGTTGGCGTACAGGGTGAAGAAGCTGTACACGTTCCACAGCGGCAGGATGACCTGGCGGACACCGTCACGGATGCCCTGTTCGGTGACGACCAGGTTGCCACCGCGCAGGATGGGGCTGGACATGAGGAACCAGCGCATGGCGTCTGAGCCGTCGCGGTCAAGGACCTCGGAAACGTCCGGGTAGTTGCGCAGGGACTTGGACATCTTCTGTCCGTCGGAGCCCAACACGATGCCGTGGCTGATGACGTTGCCGAACGCCGGGCGGTCAAAGAGTGCCGTGGAGAGGATGTGCAGCATGTAGAACCAGCCGCGGGTCTGCCCGATGTACTCGACGATGAAGTCTGCCGGGTTGTGGGTGTCGAACCATTCCTCGTTCTCGAACGGGTAGTGGACCTGGCCGTAGGGCATGGAGCCGGAGTCGAACCAGACATCCAGCACGTCCTCTACGCGGCGCATGGTGGACTTGCCTGTTGGGTCGTCCGGGTTGGGGCGTGTGAGTTCGTCGATGAAGGGACGGTGCAGGTCGACTTCGCCCTCGTTGTTCAGCGGCAGGCGGCCAAAGTCGGCGTGCATCTCGGCGATGGAGCCGTACACGTCGGTGCGCGGGTATTCGGGGTCATCGGACTGCCATACCGGGATGGGGGAACCCCAGTAGCGGTTGCGAGAGATGGACCAGTCGCGGGCGTTGGCCAGCCACTTGCCGAACTGGCCGTCCTTGACGTTGCCGGGGATCCAGTTGATGTCCTGGTTCAGCTCAACCATGCGGTCCTTGAACGCGGTCACTTCCACGTACCAGGAGGAGATGGCGCGGTAGATCAGGGGCGTGCGGCAGCGCCAGCAATGCGGGTAGCTGTGGACGTAGCTGGCCTGGCGGACCAGGCGGCCGGCCTCGCGGACCACCTTCGTGATGGCTTTGTTCGCGTCGAAGACCTGCACGCCAGCGATGTCGTTGAGCGGGCCGCCTTCAAAGAGCGGCAGGAAGTTGGCGCCCTCATCGACGGAAAGAACCACGGGAATGCCGTACTGCTCGCAGACCTTTTGATCCTCTTCACCGTAGGCGGGGGCCTGGTGAACAATACCCGTACCGTCGGTGGTGGTGACGTAGTCGGCCAGCAGGAACTGCCAGGACTTGGCGGTGCCGTACTTTTCGTCGTCGGCAAAGTAGTCCCACAGGGGTTCGTACTTCAGGCCCTCAAGCTCGGCGCCCGCGTAGGTGGCGGTGACGGCGTCGGTTGCGGCAGCAGCGTCGTCGTACCCGAGGTCCTTGGCGTGGGCTCCAACCAGGTCGGCGGCCAGCAGGAACTTCTCTGCCGTTGCGCCCAGCGAGACCCCGTTGGGTCCAACGGGAACGACGGCGTAGCTGACCTTGGGCCCTACGGCGAGGGCCTGGTTGGTGGGCAGCGTCCAGGGCGTGGTGGTCCAGGCGATGGCGGCAACGCCGGCAAGCTCCTGGGAAAGCGCCGATTCACCGGCGAGGATCGGGAAGGTGACGGTGACTGTCTGGTCCTGGCGGTCCTTGTAGACGTCGTCATCCATGCGCAGCTCGTGGTTGGAGAGGGGCGTCTCATCCTTCCAGCAGTAGGGCAGCACGCGGTAGCCGTTGTAGGTCAGGCCCTTTGTGTGGAGTTGCTTGAACGCCCAGAGGACGGACTCCATGTACTCGACGTTGAGCGTCTTGTAGTCGTTGTCGAAGTCCACCCAGCGGGCCTGGCGGGTCACGTATTCCTGCCATTCGCCGGCGTACTTCATGACGGAGGAGCGGCAGGCGTCGTTGAACTTGTCGATGCCCATGGCCTCGATCTGGGCCTTGTCAGTCATGCCCAGCTGCTTCATGGCTTCCAGCTCGGCGGGCAGGCCGTGCGTGTCCCAGCCGAAGCGGCGCTCAACGCGGCGACCGCGCTGGGTCTGGTAGCGGGCCACAAGGTCCTTGGCGTAGCCGGTGAGGAGGTGGCCGTAGTGTGGCAAACCATTGGCAAAGGGAGGGCCGTCATAGAAGACAAACTCGTTTGACCCGTCAACCCCGGCATCGCGGGCGTCAACGCTGGCCTGGAAGGTGCCGTCTTCATCCCAGTATTTCAGGACGAGTTCTTCCACCTTCGGGAAATTCACGGAGGAGGGAACGTGCTTTGATTCGGCGTGCAGGCCGGCGGCGGCAGAGGCCTTCGGGAAGTGGGTCATCACATCATCCTGGTTGTGGGTGTTCATGTTCAGGATGCAAGGACGGCTTGCGCCGCGGTACCACCTCGCTTACCGACCCCGTTTTTACACAGGTGCGGCCGCTCATTAGCTGCTGTGACGGGCTTACCCGTCCGGTTCTACTGGCACCTTTTTTGAAGGTGCGTTCTTCCGGAAGCTCACCGGTGATGGCCGGGTCAACGCTTTGTCCCTTATTCTACGGGATGCGCGCCATTGCGGCGCGCATCCTTGCGTATCAGCGGCGAATCAGTTTGTGGGCTGCGGCCTGAGCCACGGGACGCAGAACAATCTGGTCAAGGTTGATGTGGTGCGGAAGCCCCACGGCGTAACCCACCACACCCGCTACGTCCTCCGCGGTGAGTGGCTTCTCCACGCCCTGGTACACCTTGTCCGCGGCTTCCTGGTTGCCGCCCAAACGGTTGAGTGTGAACTCTTCTGTGGCGACCATTCCGGGCGCCACCTCGATGACGCGGATGTTGTTTTCAGCCTCTTCCAGGCGCAAGGCACCTGTCAGGGCGTGCTGACCGAACTTGGCTGCGCTGTATCCGCCACCGCCTTCGTACGTTGTGTGGCCGGCGGTGGAGGTCAGGTTCAGCACGGTGCCGTAGCCGTGTTCACGGAGTGCGGGAAGGAAGGCCTTGAGAACCTTCATGGTGCCCAGCACGTTGACCCGGTACATCCATTCCCAGTCTTCTTCCTGGGCGTTGGCCACAGTGTCCACACCGCGAGCGCCACCGGCAATGTTGATCACGGTGTCCACTCCGCCCGACTGGGCAAAGGTGTCGGTGGCAAAGGCGCGAAGGCGTGCGACGTCGTCGTCCTTGGTGATGTCTGCGGCGAACGGCGTGGCGCCGGTGTCCTGGGCCAGGTGGGCCAGCCTGTCTTCGCGGCGGGCCACGGCAATCACGTTCCACCCGTCACTGCGGAGCTGGCGGACGGTTGCGGCCCCGATTCCGGAGCTGGCGCCTGTGACAATTGCATTCTTGGAGGTATTTTCAGCCATGCAACAAATGTAGCGGCTATGCGGCGCTGTTTAGGAAGTCGAGCAGAACGGCCGCCTGATTTTGCGCAGGATCCTTGGCCCCGTAGAGCAGCGCCACCCTCGTGTGGCTGTCAATGATCCCGCGCAGCTGCTGCAGGGCCGGGTTGCCCTTGAGTTCAGCGGTGTAGTCGCGTTCAAAGGTGCTGAAATGCTCAGGCAGGTGTCCAAAAGCATTCCGGACCTCTGTGCTGGGCGCGATTTCCTTGAGCCAGAGGTCAATGGTGTCCTTCTCGATGCCACGCGGCCACAGCCGGTCAACCAGGACGCGGTACTCCCCAGATTCCGGCTCCTCATACACCCGCAATATCCGCACTGTGCCCATGACCGCATCTTAGCCCTGCGCCTAGCCGTCCCTGGATGAAACCGTGAACTTATGCGTCAAATCGGCCGCCAGTTCTGAGCATATGTTCAGTGGACTGAATTTATGCGCTGAACTCACATTGGGTTCTGCGCATAGACGTTTACGCGCAGAACCCGGCACGAGTTCAGCGCATAATTTTCGGAGGATCCGGTGGCCGGGTCAGGCTGCGTACAGCTCCCTGACCCGCGCCACACCGGCATCGTGCGGCAGGAAGTACTCGCATTGCCACGTCTGGGTGCGCCGGGCCTGGACGCTGGTGGTCTCAACGTCGGGCGGGTAGACCCGCATGGCTCGTTTGCCGCCCTTCCCCTCGATGGACACCACCCCGTGGTGGGCCAAGGTATCTGCCGGGAACACGAACATTCCCAGCCCCGCTCCTTCGCCTGCCTGTATGACAAACAGGGCAACACCGTCGGACATGTCAAAGGGGCGGATGGGACCCTCCACCGAACGCTGCCAGAGCGTCACGAACTGCCCAACTTTGGTGGGTGTGGTCTTGGCCACGCGAAACACGGCCGGGCGCCCGCCAAGCGTCAATGTGTGAGCGCAATAGTGGGAACTTTCCGGCTCGAGGACCGCATCGGCCCACACCAACGCCGCTTTGTGCCACTGTTGCTGCGCGCTTTCAGGTATTTTCACGGGCACCATTGTCCTGCAGAATCCTGCTTCCGGGGCAACTCATGAAAGAATTGCCGCATGGCTGAAAACATTCCGGGCACAGACACGCCCGCACCCACCACAAGCAACGTTCCCGACAAGCCCGTTTTGGAGGGCCTGGAAGAGTCCCTGACCAAGCGCTGGCTTGACGAAGGAACCTACAAGTTTGACCGTGAGACCACCCGGGAGCAGGTGTACTCCATTGACACTCCCCCGCCCACGGCGTCCGGTTCCTTGCACGTGGGCCACATGTTCTCCTACACACAGACCGATGTGCTGGCCCGTTTCCAGCGCATGAACGGCAAGAACGTCTTCTACCCCATGGGCTGGGATGACAATGGCCTGCCCACCGAGCGTCGTGTGCAGAACTACTTCGGTGTTCGCTGCGATCCCACATACACCTACGTTGACGGCTACCGCCCGCCGGCAACTCCGGCCAAGAACCAGCGTGATTTCGATGTTGTCTCACGCAAGAACTTCATCGAGCTGTGTGAAGAACTGGCCGTTGAGGACGAGAAGGTCTTTGAGCACCTCTTCCAGACCCTGGGCCTCTCCGTTGACTGGGATCTTACATACCGCACCATCGATGACCACTCCCGTGCAGTGTCCCAGCGAGGCTTCCTGGAGAACCTGAACCACGGCGACGCCTACATGGCAGAGGCTCCCACACTGTGGGATGTCACGTTCCGCACCGCTGTTGCCCAGGCTGAACTGGAAGACCGCGAAGTTGCCGGTGCGTACTACCGCTACCCGTTCTTCGCCGAAGACGGCACCAAGATCTACATCGAGACCACGCGTCCCGAGTTACTGGCAGCCTGCTCCGCCCTGGTGGCCAACCCCGACGACGAGCGCTACAAGCCGCTCTTCGGCAAGAAGGTCACCTCCCCCTTGTTCGGTGTTGAGGTTGAGGTCCGCGCCCACGCGTTGGCCAAGGCCGACAAGGGCTCCGGCGTCGCCATGGTCTGCACCTTCGGTGACCTCACCGACGTCACCTGGTGGCGCGAACTGCAGCTTCCCACCCGCGCCATTGTTGGCCGTGACGGCCGCATCCTGGGCGACACCCCCGAGTGGATCACCACCGAGGAAGGCCGCGCCAACTACGCAGCCATCGCCGGCAAGACGGTCTTCAGCGCCAAGGAAGGCGTGGTTGCCATGCTCAGCGAGGCGGAGCTGCTCGACGGCGAAGCCAAGAAGATCATGCACCCCGTGAACTTCTTCGAAAAGGGCGACAAGCCCCTCGAGATCGTGTCCTCCCGCCAGTGGTACATCCGCAACGGTGGCCGCGACGAGGACCGTCGCGAGAAGCTGATCAACCGCGGTAAGGAAATTGAATTCCACCCCGCGTTCATGCGCTCACGCTACGACAACTGGATCTCCGGCCTGAACGGCGACTGGCTGGTTTCCCGCCAGCGCTTCTTCGGCGTGCCGGTTCCCGTTTGGTACCCGCTGGATGCCGACGCCAACCCGGACTACGATCACCCGATCCTGCCCACCTCGGAAATGCTTCCCGTTGACCCCGCCGCTGATGCTGCCCCGGGCTACACGGAAGATCAGCGCAACGCGGCTGGCGGCTTCGTTGGTGACGCCGACGTCCTGGACACCTGGGCCACCTCCTCCCTGACCCCGCAGATTGTGGGCGGTTGGAGCCAGGATGAGGACCTCTTCGGCAAGGTTTACCCCTTCGACCTGCGTCCCCAGGGCCACGACATCATCCGCACCTGGCTGTTCTCTTCCGCCGTGCGCGCCGACGCCCTGCAAGGCAGCGCACCGTGGAAGCACGCCGCCATCTCGGGCTGGATCCTTGACCCGGACCGCAAGAAGATGTCCAAGTCCAAGGGCAACGTGGTGGTCCCAACCGACGTGCTCAACGACTTCGGCGCCGACGCTGTCCGCTACTGGGCAGCATCCGCCAAGCTCGGCGCCGACACGGCGTATGAGATTGCGCAGATGAAGATTGGCCGCCGCCTGGCCATCAAGCTGCTCAACGCATCCAAGTTCGTGCTGAACCTGGGCGCAACCGAGGCCAATGTGGTCGCCGCTGACAACGCCGTTCTCACGAACCCGTTGGACCGCGCTGTTCTGGCGCAGCTGGCAGAAGTTGTCCGTGCCTCAACCGCCGCCTTTGAAAAGTACGATTACGCCCGCGCCTTGCAGCTCACCGAGAGCTTCTTCTGGCACTTCACGGACGACTACGTTGAGCTCATCAAGGACCGTGCGTATGGCGCCAGCGGCGACGAAGGACAGGCCTCCGTGCTGGCCGCCCTGGCCACCACGTTGGATTCCCTGCTGCGCTTGTTCGCACCGTTCCTGCCGTTCGCGACGGAGGAAGTGTGGAGCTGGTGGCGTGCCGGTTCGGTTCACCGCGCACCGTGGCCTTCAGCTGTTGCCGTGGACGACGGCGACACCACCTTGCTCGCGACTGTCGGCGATGCCTTGAGCGGCATCCGCAAGGCCAAGTCCGAGGCCAAGGTCAAGCAGCGCACGCAGGTTGTTTCCGCCACCGTCACCGCCGGCGAGGTTCAGGCCGCGCAGTTGACAGCTGGTTTGGGTGACTTGAAGGCAGCCGCCAACGCACTGGAGCTCACGGTTGCCGTGGGCGACGACGAACTCACCGTGTCCGACGTCGTGCTGGCGTCGGCCGAGGAGCCGGCACAGGCTTAAGCTTCGGCGAAAGCACGGCTGTGGCCGCCATCCAATTACGGGTGGCGGCCACAGCCGTTTCCAACGCTCGCTCACATCCGGGGCGTTATTGGACAACGCTCCTGCAGCGCGTGAGCGAGCGTCCGTGAAAAATGGCCCACAAGTGAGCGAGCGTCGGGGTTAGCTAGGGCGATCGGGGATTTTTCCGGCCAGCTTCTTCAGGCCCTTCTTCGGCGGGACCCGGACCGGTTCGGGCCATCGGGGGCTCAGGGAATCACCCAAGGTGGTCCCCCGGAGTTTGCGGGCAAACATGGGCAAGACCCACTCCGTGACCCACGCGTGCTGCTCCAATGCCCATTGTTTCGCGGTAGGTGTCGGTGCCCGGTGTTTCGTCTTGTGCCTGATCTCGTGTGGCACCTCGAGGATGTCCAGAACCCTGGCAGCCAAGTACCTGTGCCCTGCCTTGGACATGTGGAGCCGGTCCGGTCCCCACATGCGGGAGTTCGCGTAGACGGAGAAACTGGCATAGTCCACCAGCATGGCACCGTGCTTCGCGGCGATGAGCCGGACGCCGTCGTTGTAGGCATGGTTCTTGCGGCGCAGCGGCCCCAGGATGGGCGAGACCTCCACGTCATATCCGGTGAACAGCACCAGCGTGGCTCCCGATTGAGCCAGCCCTGCCACAAGGCGTTCGTACTCACTGAGGATGTCCGCAACCTTGGTGCCAAAATCCATGACATCATTACCACCGGCATACAAGGTGATGAGTGTGGGCTCCAAGGCGATGGCTGGTTCCAATTGCTCCGCGATGATGTGTCTCAGGCGTTTGCTGCGGATGGCCAGATTCGCGTACTCCCAGCCGGGACTGTCGCGAGCCAGCCCCTCTGCCACCCTGTCTGCCCATCCCCGGACTCCATTGGGCCTGCTCTTGCTGGGATCGCCCACTCCCTCAGTGAAGGAGTCGCCCAGGGCAATGTACCGGCCCGGTCCTGGATCAATCACGGGACGTTAGACGGCGGCCCGCGACGGGGCACTAGTGCCCACGCCAGCGCGACCAATCCCGTGGTAGTCCCAGCCGGCTTCCTGCCATGCCGCCGCGTCCAGGGCGTTGCGGCCATCCAGAATTACCGGCCGGTGAACCAGCGTTGCTGCGCGGACTGGATCCAGGGACGTGAATTCGGGCCACTGCGTCAACAGGAGCACCAGCTCGGCTCCGGCCAGTGCCGCCGCCACGTCAGGTTCAAAGGCAAGCTGCGGGAATTGCAGCCACTGATTGCCGGCTGCCTGGGGATCGCTGACCGTCACGAGCGCGCCCTGTGCCGCCATCTGGGCCGCCACGTCAAGGGCCGGCGAATCGCGGATATCGTCAGTGTGTGGCTTGAAGGAGGCCCCCAAAATTGTGACGCGCCGCCCCGCCAAGGAGCCGCCGCAGAGACGCGCGGCGGTCTCCGCCGTCCGGTAGCGTGCGTCGGCGTTGATGCCGTCCACGAGCGAGAACATTTCATCGAGGGAGTCCACGCCGTGACGTTGCGCCTGTGCCCGGAACGAGCGCAGGTCCTTGGGCAGGCAGCCGCCGCCAAATCCAATCCCGGCGTGAAAGTACTTGCCGCCGATCCGGTCATCGTGCCCCAACGCTTGGGAGAGCTGTACGACGTCGGCCCCTGCCTGTTCACAAAACTCACCGACCGCGTTGATGTAGGAGAGTTTCAAGGCCAGGAAGGCGTTGGCGGAGACCTTGATGAGTTCCGCCGTGGCATAGTTGGTGACCACCTTCGGCGTCCCGCGCTCCAGCAGGGGTGCGTAAACGGCGTCGAGCATGGCACCGGCTTGGGCCCCCGGCTCACCATCGGCAACTCCATAAACCAGCCGGTCGGGGACAAGCGAGTCATTGACGGCGGTGCCCTGCCGCAGGAATTCGGGATTCCACGCCAGCGCGGCCCCCGTTGGCGCGATCAAGGATCCCACGACGACCGCGGTCCCCACCGGTACCGTGGACTTGCCCACCACCAGGGCGTCCGGGCGCAAGTACGGCAGCAATGAGTCAATCGCGGCCAGCAGGAAGGACAGGTCAGAATCGTTGGCCGTCTTCGATTGTGGCGTGCCCACGCAGAGGAAATGGACCTCGACGTCGGCGAGATCGGCAGGGTCAGTGGTAAACGCGAGGCGGCCGCGGGAGTGTCCTTCGCTGAGCAATTCGGCGAGGCCGGGCTCATGGAACGGCGCCACGCCGGAAGAAAGCTGTGCGATACGCGCGGCATCAGTGTCGAGGCCAATCACGTCATGACCCATATGCGCCAGCGTGACCGCATGCACTGTGCCCAAGTATCCAGCACCGATAACCGAAATTTTCATCTGATTCCTTTCAGGGCGGCCGGTAGCCGCGGGTGGTCTGCAATGGCTTGGGAGTAAATGTCCATGAGTTGTTCGCAGACAACATGCCAGCTGCGTCCCTGCACCTGGTGGAAGGCTGCTGCACCGAAGGCCGTACGTTTGGCCTCATCCCCCATGAGGTCCAGGACGTAGTCCCGCAATTGGAGCAGGTCCCCCGGTGCGTAGAGCCAGCCCGTGCGGGACGAATCGACCAGATCAACCGGTCCCCCACGACCCGTGGCTACCACTGGCACGCCGCAGGCCATGGCTTCCTGGATTGTCTGGCAAAACGTCTCAAGCTCGCCAGGGTGAACAAACAGGTCAAAGGAGGCCATCGCGGAGGCGAGCTCTTCGCCACCGAGGAAGCCGGTGAAGTACGCGTTGGGCAGGATTTGTTCCAGGTATTCGCGTTGCGGCCCGTCCCCGACAATGACCAACTGGGTGTCTGGGATGGAGGCCAGAACGGCAAGATCCTCGACCTGCTTCTCCAGGGCAAGGCGACCTACGTAGCCAATGATTTTCTGTCCCTGTGGCGCCACCTTTTGGCGGAACACAGCACTGCGCTTCTCTGGGTGGAAACGCTCCGTGTCCACACCGCGGCGCCATAGTTCAATTCGGGGAATGCCGTGGCCACGCAACTTCTGCAGCGAATCCGTTGAGGGGACCAGCGTCTTGGTGGCGGCCGTATGGATTCGTTCCACCCGCTGCCAGGCCCAGTTTTCCAGGAACGGCATGCCATATCTGGCCGCGTATCCGGGGACATCGGTTTGGTAGACAGCTACCGAGGGAATGCCCAGCGCAGACGCTCCCCTGACGGCACGCCAACCCAGAACGAAAGGAGACGCCAGGTGGACTACATCCGGGTTGAATTCGGCCAACAGGGTCTTTACCCGGGCGACTCCACCAACGGCTATCCGAATGTTCCGGTAACCGGCTAAGGGAACTGCCGGCAGTCGCCTGACAGTTGCCCCCTCCACCAGACATGGAGCGTTTTCAAGCGTGGATGGGGCGATGACCAAAACCTGGTCCCCGCGCGCATCCAGATGTTGCAAGATTTTCAGCAGTGAATGGGTAACCCCATTCATCTCGGGCAGGAACGATTCAGCAACGATGGCAACCTTCACGCTTTAACCATGACCGCCCAAGATTGCCGTCGCGGGCAAATGTGGGAACGCGGCGGTGAAGAGTTGGTGAACTGCTGCATCACGAGGATCGGGTTGTTTTTGGGCAAAGGGGAAGCCCCATCGGCTAATTGCCGTCGGTGGGGCTTCGACTTTCATGCCGCGGGTGACGTTCGCAGCCTGATGGGTTCTAATGATTTTCAGGACTTTTCACCGCGTCACCGGTGCTAATGAACCCTTGCGAGCGTCCCGTCGAAACGGTGCTCATTGATCGAAGGGGTTCAGTCTCTGAAATTTTTAGTACCTATCAGCCCGTTCCTTGGCGGATTGGGTAAGAACAAGTATGCGCCTGTGTTTCGGCAAGAGCAAGGGCGGGTGGGTAGAATTCTCAAGAATTTTTCCCACCCGCCCTTGGCCTTGCAAATCACTGTTTTCTAGCCGAACTGAGGGTCCTCTGTGCGGCTGCGCTTGATCTCAAAGAAGTACGGGAAGCTGGCCAACGTTACTGTTGCATCCCATAGTTTGCCAGCGTCTTCACCGCGCGGAATGCGGGTGATGACGGGCCCAAAGAACGCGGTCCCGTTGAAGGCCACGATGGGGGTCCCAACATCCTGGCCAACCTTGCTGATGCCTTCTGCGTGGCTGGCGCGCAGTGCCACATCGTATGAGTCAGTCGTGGCAGCGGAGGCCAGTTCTGCCGGCAAACCGGTCTCGGCAAGGGCCTTGGCGATAACGTCGGCCAGGTCCTTGTTTCCGTTGTTGTGGATTTGCGTGCCCATGGCGTCGTACAAGGGCTTGATGACTTCTTCGCCGTGCTCTTGAGCGGCTGCAATGATGACACGAACGGGTCCCCATGCCTTGGCTATGTGCGCCTTGTAAAACTCCGAGAGGTCTTCCTTGTTCTCGTTTAGCACGGAGAGGCTCATGACGTGCCAGTTCACCTTGATATCGCGCACCTGTTCCACTTCGCCGATCCAACGCGAGGTTACCCAGGCGAACGGGCAGGTGGGGTCAAACCAGAAATCGGCCGTTTCGGCGGCGTTCAAAGCAGTTTCAGACACGTCAATTCTCCTTGGTAGAGCATGGATTCCAGCTACGGACGGGGACAAAGCCCAACAGTTAGTCCAACGGCACCGGACTGAAAACTATTCCGGGCACCGTGGACAGCCAACCGTTTGAATTAGGCGGACTTGTTCCGTCGCTTGGCAACAACCTCGTGCGGGATCAGGGTGGGCTCGGCCCGCTTGCCCACAACATCGGCTGTGATAACCACGGTAGCGATGTCTTCCCGGCTCGGCAGATCAAACATGACAGGCTGCAGAACCTCTTCGAGGATGGCCCGCAGGCCACGAGCACCAGTTCCCCGGTCCAACGCCAGCTCGGCAATCGCGGCAAGGGCCTCTTCATCAAACTCAAGCTCGACGCCGTCGAGCGTGAACATCTTCTGGTACTGCTTGACCAGGGCGTTCTTGGGTTCGGTGAGGATCTGGATCAACGCCTTGCGGTCAAGCTGCGTTACGGTGGTGATGACCGGCAGGCGGCCAATGAATTCCGGGATCAGGCCGAACTTGAGCAGGTCCTCGGGCATGACGTCGGCATAGCTGGCCTCTGACTGCTTGAGAGCGCTGAGCGGGGCACCGAAGCCAATGCCCTTCTTGCCAGCGCGGGACCCAATGATGTCTTCCAGTCCGGCGAACGCACCGGCCACAATGAAGAGCACGTTGGTGGTGTCGATCTGGATGAATTCCTGGTGCGGATGCTTCCGGCCACCCTGCGGCGGAACCGAGGCAACCGTGCCTTCGAGAATCTTCAGCAGCGCCTGCTGCACGCCCTCACCGGATACGTCACGGGTAATGGAGGGGTTCTCTGACTTGCGCGAAATCTTGTCGATCTCGTCGATGTAAATGATGCCTTGTTCGGCCTTCTTGACATCGAAGTCTGCAGCCTGGATGAGCTTGAGCAGGATGTTTTCCACATCTTCGCCCACGTAGCCGGCTTCGGTCAGTGCGGTGGCATCGGCGACGGCGAACGGAACGTTCAGGCGTCGGGCCAAGGTCTGTGCCAAGTAGGTCTTGCCACACCCTGTAGGGCCCACGAGGAGGATGTTGGATTTTGCAATCTCAACTTCGTCATGAACACCCGTGGAAATGGTGTTGCTCTTGACTGCGTGGCCGGATTGGATGCGCTTGTAGTGGTTGTAGACAGCCACAGCGAGCGATCGCTTGGCCGGTTCCTGACCAATGACATATTCCTGCAGGAAGTCGAAGATTTCCCGTGGTTTGGGCAGTTCGAAGGCGTCGAGTTCGGCAACCTCTGAGAGTTCCTCGTCGATGATTTCGTTGCAGAGTTCAATGCACTCATCGCAAATGTAGACGCCTGGGCCGGCAATCAGCTTGCGGACCTGCTTCTGACTTTTGCCACAGAAAGAGCACTTCAGCAGATCGGTGCTTTCGCCCATCCTGGCCATTGATGTGTCCTTCCGCGACTAACTCGCCGGTGGCGAAATTACCCTAAACCTGATGCGTCCCAGAGCTGTTGCAAGGAACGTCCTACAAACTAGTTTCCACTCTAAGCCACCGCATGGACATTGAGTGGAAGATAAACGCCGGAACAAGGGGTTTTCCTCCCTTGTTCCGGCATTTATTGACGCCGAACTAGCGAGTGATCGCTGCCGGCTTGATCTTGCGGGGTGCCAGAACCTCATCGATCAAGCCATACTCCTTGGCCTGAGCTGCCGTGAGGATGTTGTCACGCTCGATGTCGTTGCTGACCTGTTCGGGCGTACGGCCCGAGTGATCGGCCAGGGTGTTCTCCAGCCATTCACGCATGCGCATGACCTCGTTGGCCTGGATCTCCAAGTCGGAAGCCTGACCGCCCTGGCCACCGGAAAGAGCCGGCTGGTGGATCAGCACGCGGGCGTTCGGCAGGGCCAGACGCTTCCCGGGGGCTCCGGCGGCGAGCAGCACAGCTGCGGCCGAGGCAGCCTGGCCCAGGCAGACTGTCTGGATTTCCGGGCGGATGAACTGCATGGTGTCGTAAATGGCCGTCATGGCCGTAAACGATCCACCGGGAGAGTTGATGTAGAGGGTGATGTCACGATCGGTGTCATCAGCTTCCAAGACCAGCAACTGTGCCATGACGTCGTCGGCCGAGGCATCGTCAACCTGCACGCCGAGGAAGATGATGCGGTCCTCGAAGAGCTTGGTGTACGGGTCCTGGCGCTTGAAGCCGTAGGGTGTGCGCTCCTCGAACTGAGGGAGCACGTAACGGCTGGAGGGAAGGTTGCCGGCAGTGTGGCCAAATGCTGTGCTGCCAAAGTTGTAAGTCATCGGTTTGCTCCTGAAATCTTTTTCTTCGGCTTTTACTTTGCGTTTGTTCCGCCGCCACCGGCAACGGATCCTGCGTGACGGGCGATCTTGTCAAAGAATCCGTATTCCAGGGCTTCAGCCGCGGTGAACCACTTGTCACGGTCATTGTCGGTGAGGATCTTTTCCACCGTCTGGCCGGTCTGCTCTGCAGTCAGCTCGGCCATGACCTTCTTCATGTGCAGGATCAGCTCGGCCTGGATCTTGATGTCCGACGCCGTTCCACCAATTCCGCCGGAAGGCTGGTGCATGAGGATGCGTGCGTTGGGAGTCGCGTAGCGCTTGCCCTTGGTGCCCGAGGAGAGCAGGAACTGGCCCATGGAGGCTGCCAGTCCGGTGGCTACGGTTACCACGTCGTTGGGGATGAACTCCATGGTGTCGTAGATGGCCATACCGGCCGTTACGGATCCACCGGGTGAGTTGATGTAAAGGTAGATGTCCTTCTCAGGATCCTCAGCCGAGAGCAGCAGCAGCTGCGAGCAGATCAGGTTGGCGTTGTCGTCACGAACCTCTGAGCCCAACCAAATGATGCGTTCTTTGAGCAGGCGGTTGTAGATGTACTGGTCCGAACCGGACGGGTCCGCGCTAGCCATCGTGGGGGTGGTGTGCTGTGCCATGGTGGGTTTACCTCTCCTTCGTGTGGCTCGCTGAGCATGCCCAACGTGACCATCACTAATGTTCACTACTTGGACAGTAGCCCTTTTTGGAGACGCTTTGGCGCCCATCAGTACACTGTTCGCTGTAGGCGCACGATCCCCGAAGATCCGCCATGGTGGGGAATAAAACGCCATTGGCGTGGCAGCGTGAAGGGCGCCATCAATGGCAAACAAAAAGCCGTTGCCGGGCCCTTCGAAAAGGAACCGGCAACGGCTTTTGAATCTTGTTTACCCTGTAAAGGGAAGCAATTAGATGCGGACTTCGCCCGGATCGGTCACTGCTGTGGGCTCGAGAACCTCGTCCTCGGAAGCAATTTCTTCTTCGGAGGCAACGGAGACGAAGTCAGTCAGGTCAACTGCTGCACCTTCGGAGTCCTTCACAACGGCCTTGCCCAGGACTGCGGCAAGTGCCTTGCGACGGCGAACTTCGCCAACGATCATGTTGACCTGGCCCGAGGAATCGAGCATCTGCGCGAACTGGTTCGGGTCCATGCCGTACTGGCTGGCGGAGGAGACGATGTAGTCGATCAGTTCAGCCTGGCTGACGCTGACTTCTTCCTTCTCGGCGATAGCGTCGAGGATGATCTCGTTGCGGAAAGCCTTCTCGGTGTTTTCCTTGACTTCCGCGCGGTGCTCTTCGGAGTCGTGATCTTCACCGTGGGAGTTCTCGGGGCGGAAGTGCTGCTCGAGCTGCTCGGCAATGACGGATTCCGGAACCGGAACCTCTACCAATGAAACGAGCTTCTCCAGTACCTTGTCGCGGGCTTCAACACCCTGCTCAACAGTCTTGGACTCTGCAGCCTGCTTGGCCAGGTCTTCCTTCAGTTCGGCGATGGTGTCGAACTCGGAAGCCAGCTGAGCGAAGTCGTCGTTTGCCTCGGGCAGTTCGCGAACCTTCACGGAGGTGACCTTGACGGTGACCTGAGCTTCTTCACCTGCGTGCTCGCCGCCGGCCAGCTTGGTGTTGAAGATTGCTTCTTCGCCGGCGGACAGGCCGGTTGCAGCCTCGTCCAGACCGTCAAGCATGTTGCCTGCGCCGACCTGGTAAGAAAGGTCAGCAGCTGAGTCAACCTCTACGTCGTCGATCTTGGCATCAATGTTGATGGTGAGGAAGTCACCGTCAGCTGCCGGGCGGTCTTCAACCTTCAAGGTGCCGAAGCGGCCGCGCAGCTCGTCAAGAGCCTTGTCGGTATCTTCCTCGGATGCCTCAACAGCTGCAACCTCAACCTCAATACCGGCGTAGTCCGGCAGTTCGATCTCGGGGCGGATGTCCAGCTCAACCTGGAACTTGACCACACCGTCGGTGCCGGACGGGTCCGGAACTTCGGTGATTTCAACCTCGGGGCGGCTCAACGGGGTGAGCTTGTTCTCGACAACAGCTTCCTGGTACCAGCCGTTGAGGCCGGAGTTGATGGCCGTTTCCAGGACGTAGCCACGGCCAACACGCTGATCGATCAGTGTGTTGGGGACCTTGCCCTTACGGAAGCCAGGCACCTGAACCTGTGTGGCAAGTGTCTTGTAGGCCTCAGTGATGCTGGGCTTCAATTCCTCAAAGGAAACCTCAACATCGAGCTTTACCCGAGTGGGTGTGAGGTTTTCGACAGCGCTCTTCACAGCGTGGTACTCCTGATGGTCTGTTGATGGATGTATAGGCCCAGCACATAGGCAGTCACTGACCAAACGTGAACCGGATAATGCTGAAGTCGGGGCGACAGGACTCGAACCTGCGGTCTCCTGCTCCCAAAGCAGGCGCGCTAGCCACTACGCTACGCCCCGTAGTTGCCCGAGACAGTCTACGGGCAAAAGTTGCCAGATGCACAATCGGCCCATCCGGGGCGGAGCCAGGCGGCAGCATCAGGCGCCAGCGTTGTCCATTTCCGTGTACGACGGCGGCCCAACCTTGCGCTCCATGCTCACCCGCGGCCAGGGCTGGGGAAACAAAAAATCCCCAGTCAGAAGACCGGGGATTTCTTAATTTGGAGGGGGCGACGGGAATCGAACCCGCGTCATCAGTTTGGAAAACTGAGGCTTTACCATTAAGCTACGCCCCCAGATATGGGGATCATTGTGGGCTTTCGCCGGAACAACTCCGTAACAATATCAACCACTTTGCCGATCCTGCAAATCGAGCGCCACCGAGGCCAAGACCGGCTAATGTCTCTGGCAGGAGGGGCACCAATAAAGTTTCCGGCCGCCAAGCTCCTTCATGGCGATAACTGTTCCGCAGTGCCTGCAGGGCAGCCCATCACGCTTGTACACGTAGTGGGAATCTTCTACGGGAACATCGTGATTGGGCCGCAGGTGCCCGTCACTGGCGAGCAGCCCGTGACCCACCTCCTGGCCAACTCCGGAGGGCCTGTCAACGAGTTCAGTCGTGATGATGCGCCCATCGCGGACGCCGTCGCCCATGACCCGGGCAATGTCCTCCCACATGGCAAGGGTTTCCTCTTGCTGCAGGCTCCTTCCCGGCAGCATTGGGTCCAGACCCAGCCGGAACAGCACCTCGGCCCGGTACACATTGCCAACCCCTGCCAGCACCTCTTGCTTCATAAGTTGCACGGCAATAGCGGTGGAGCTTTTACGAATGCGGTTCACAAACTCCTGCGCATCGTGCTGCAAATTGTTCAGTGGATCCGGCCCCAGTTTGCGACGCAGGGCAACAGACTCGGCGGGCGTGATGACCTCGCACGCGGTTGGCCCGCGCAAATCTGCCCATCCGTGGTCCGAGACGAGGCGAACGCGAACGGCGCCCTTAGGCTCGGGCGGGCCGGTGTAGTCCCCACGCCCTCCCCCGGCTTGCAAGCTCGCCGCGGTGCCCTCGGACGCGTGGACCAACCCAGGATCCGCAGCCACTTCCCGCTCGCCGATCCGCCGTGGTGCGCCAATGCTGGAGGCCCCGCTAAAGGTTGAGTCGCCCCCAAAATCCCAGGCACCATAGAGCCCCAGATGAACGCGCATCACCAGATCGTGTGAGAAGTACAGGAACATCTGCTTGCCGTGAGCCTCGGCGCGTTCCACCACGTGCCCATCCAGCAAAAGCGCACCTGCGGCAAACTTGCCCTGCGGGCTGGAAACAGCCAGCGCGGCACCACTAAAGACGTCACGAAACTGCCGGGCCAAGCGGTGAACCGAATGTCCCTCAGGCATCGGTCACACCGCCTGGTCCCGGCAGCAACAAGTATTGATTGTTCAAGGAGAAATTACTCGACGATCTCGCCCGTGGTCTCGTACGTGGCGATCTTGCCAATGCGGCGCACATGGCGTTCGGCGTTGCTGAAAGGCTCCGCCAGGAACGCTTCGATGATGCTGGTGGCTTCTTCCACGCTGTGCTGGCGCCCGCCCACTGCGATCACGTTGGCGTCGTTGTGTTCGCGGGCCAGCGTGGCTGTGGAGTGGTTCCACGCCAGCGCAGCGCGCACACCCTTGACCTTGTTGGCGGCAATCTGCTCGCCGTTGCCCGAACCACCCAGCACAATGCCCAGCGCGTCAACACCGGCGGCCTGATCGGCAACTACTGCGAGCGCTGCGTTGATGCAGAAGGAAGGGTAGTCATCTTCGGCGTCGTAGGCCTGGGGTCCGTGGTCCACCATCTCGTAGCCCTTGGCGGCCAGCGCCGTGATGAGGTGAGCGCTGAGCTCCATGCCGGCGTGGTCGGTTGCGATGTGAACGCGCATGATGATTCCTTGTTCTCGAGGTAGTGACTACTGCCTCAAGCCTACCGAAGCCTGCGCCACATTAAGCCCGCCAACGGTTAGCGCGGCGCTTTCCCGGCGCGACGATTCAAGATGGTGGAGAGCTCATCGGCGATGTCAAGGGAGGGGGCGCTGAGTGCGGCCTTGCCGCCGTCGTCGAGCCGGAGCACCACTGCGGCGCCGGAGTAGCTCAGGAAAGTGGCGGAGCCGCTGTGTTTGCGCGGGCCCCATCCGCCGTAGTCTCGCGCAAGGATGTCCAGCGACACCGCCGCAGTCAGGTTTTGGCACGGCACAACGAGGACGGGAACAAGACCCAGCAGCTTCACTTCCAGTTGTGTGCGGTCCACCGTCACGGTGGCGCACAGGAGTCCGATCGCAAGGAGCGCGGCGAGAACAGTCGCCAGCAGGATCCACGGCGAGATGAGCGCCAGGAATGCACCGGGCAGGATTCCTGCCAGCAAGATCATCAAGATGACGGAACTTCTCGGGTGAAGGAAGTAGGCCAGCTTGTCGTTGGCCTCGGTGGGGTCCTCTTGGGCCTCCAGCATGTGGGCCAGGGCAAGATCGTCGGCCGGGGTCCACTGTTCATCCGGCTTGAACGTCATCGCCAGAACAATGCCCATGGCCGCGGCAAGGCCGCACCCCATGAGGAGTACAAATCCGTCCACGCGCTCGGGCGGCAATCCACCGTGTGCACCTTGACCCAAAAGCGCTGCCACAAACAGTGTGAAGGCGGATAATTGCGCGGCCATGGCCAGCCCCAACAGAACGCGCCGAAGCGTGCGGGGCAGGCTTGTTCGTGCCCCTTGGCTCCCTAGTCCAGCCCCTATCAACACGATGGCGGCAACTCCCACCGTGAGGAAGGTGGTGACTCCCACGGAATCACCGCCCCATGGGAACACCATTCCGTGTGGCAGCTGAGCACTGATCAACACACTTCCGATGATGAGTGCCGCGGCGAGCAGCACGGGGAAGATTATGGCAAACCTCAACGCGCGGGCGTCGAGGCGCCGCCCGCTGAAGGTGTTGCGATTGCCGTTGCGTGTCATGGGTTTATTTTTTCACTTTCACGTTGTGAACATAAGCGTTGACCAAGGCCATCGCTTGACCCGCCGAAGTAGCACTGGGCATGGAGATGACGAACTTTTGGTGGAAGCCAACGTCCATCACAAGTGCGGGACCACTTGCCATGATGAAACCCACGCTTCCACCATTCATGCGGTACCCCCATCCGCCATAGTCCATGGCTTTGACGTCCTCCACCGTAGCCTTGTTGATTTCCGGCCAGCTCAAGGGCATGAGTTTCCAAAACCCGGAGGCCAGGACTTTCACTCCATCCGGTCCAATGACTGCAGTCCCTTGGCAAAATACCCAGACGAGGGCTGCCGCGACAATGCCCAGCAGGGCCAGCGCGGGGATGATGAAGTACATGCTGACGGACATCACGATTCCAAGGCCAAGACTCAGAACCCACGCCCAACGCCCCGTGGAAACCTTGATCCGCAGCGTTTCACCCTGCGCGGCACGGGTCTGCGCCACTCGGGCAAGCTCTCCATTTTCCGCCGTGGCTGTTGCATTCACGGCAGCAATGTCAGGGTTTTGACTTCTTTGGATTTCGCCGGGCCGGTACAGCCACAGCACAGCTGTGCCAAATACGAAGGCGGCGGCAAGTCCTCCGGCCATGACGGGTCCGGATAGTTGTGCTCTTGAGGCGTCTGTGAGATCGAGCTGTCCGGCAACTACGGCGACCATCATTGCGGTGACGCCCACACCGAGGGCCACTCCAAAAGCGAGGCCGATGCGTGCAAGCAACAGATTTTGACTGCGGGTGGCAATTGCCAGCACTGAGATGACGGAGCTTGTCCCTGCTGCCACGGCAATGGTCATGCCAACCATGCCCCACAGCGATGAATAGCCGTCCACCTCATTCTTGCCGTTCCAGTGCGTGGCCAGCCCAGCTGGCAGCCGATCCGCCATCAAGACCATCCAGGCGGCTGCCACCACAGTAATCAAGATCGAGCCAAGCAGCGTCCCTAACAGCCATCGCTGGTTGTAAGTATTCTCCTGCGCAACACTGCGCAACTGTTGCCCCATGAAAAGCCCACTTCCCCAACTAGCCAACCTAAATTCTTCTCTCAACCCTTCCCTAGCGCCACGCGGGGCGCAAATTCAGCCTGTCTGCATGACCCCGGGACTACTTGGCAGTAGCCTAAAGGAATCAATTCACCCACCGCCGGGCACACTGCTGTTGCTGCCCTGCGGCAATGTTCAATCCGAACCCGAACGGAAGGCATCACCTTGCCTGGTATGAACCTGACCCGTGCCGAAGCCATTGAGCGCTCGGCCACCCTGACTGTCACAAGCTATGACGTCGTTCTCGACCTGACCACCTCGGACACCACCTTCGCCTCCACCACCACGGTGACCTTCAGCGCGAAGGAGGGTTCGTCGTCGTTCATTGATGCAGTGACGGACAAGGTCCATCAGGTGACACTGAACGGCGTGGAGCTGGACCCGTCAGAGGTGTCCGACGGCGTCCGCATCCTCTTGCCCCAGCTCGCCGCCGAAAACGTGCTCACAGTCAAGGCCGACGCGCTGTACATGAACACCGGTGAGGGCCTGCACCGCTTTGTGGACCCCGTGGATGGCGAGGTGTACCTCTACAGCCAGTTCGAGGTTCCTGACAGTCGTCGCATGTTTGCCGTGTTTGAGCAGCCGGACCAGAAGGCCGCGTTCACCTTCCACGTGACCGCCCCGGCACACTGGGACGTCATTTCCAACTCCCCCACCCCGGCACCACTTGCCGCGGGCGAGGGCAAGTCGACGTGGCATTTTGAGCCCACGCTGAAGATGTCCAGCTACATCACCGCGTTGATCGCCGGCCCCTACGAGAGCGTGCGCTCCGAGCTGACCAGCTCCGATGGCCGCACCATCCCGCTGGGCGTTTTTGCCCGCAAGTCCCTCATGGAATTCATGGATGCCGAGAACGTCTTCGAGCTGACCCGCCAGGGCTTTGAATTCTTTGAGAAGCAGTTCGGCACCCCGTACCCGTTCCCTAAGTACGACCAGTTGTTTGTGCCTGAGTTCAACGCTGGCGCCATGGAGAACGCCGGCGCGGTGACCTTCCTGGAAAGCTATGTGTTCCGTTCCAAGGTCACCGACGCCATGGTGGAACGCCGTGCCATCACCATCCTGCACGAGCTGGCGCACATGTGGTTTGGCGACCTCGTGACCATGCGCTGGTGGAATGACCTGTGGCTCAACGAGTCCTTCGCCGAGTTCATGTCCACCCTGGCCGCGGCCGAGAACACCAAGTACGTGGATGCGTGGACCACCTTCTCCTCGCTGGAAAAGAGCTGGGCCTACCGCCAGGACCAGCTGCCCTCCACCCACCCCATCAAGGCAGAGATCAACGATCTTGAGGACGTGCTGGTCAACTTTGACGGCATCACCTACGCCAAGGGTGCCTCCGTTCTGCGCCAGCTGGTGGCCTGGGTTGGTCAGGAAGAATTCATGGCCGGTGTGCGCGCCTACTTTGGCAAGCACGCCTGGGGCAACACCGAGCTTCCGGATCTTATGGTGGAGCTCGAAGCTGCCAGTGGCCGCGACCTTTCCGCATGGACGGAGAAGTGGCTCGAGACGGCCGGTGTCAACACGTTCAAGCCCGCTCTTGAGGTCGCGGACGACGGCGTGATCACCTCATTCTCGATCCTCCAGTCCGCGATTGCCGAGTACCCGACGCTGCGCCCCCACCGTGCCGCGATTGGCTTCTACGATCTGGCCGCATCCGGTGCAGATGCCGGCAAGCTGGTGCGCACCCACCGCGTTGAGCTCGACGTTGATGGCGCCACCACAGAGGTGCCGGAATTGGTGGGCCTGAAGCGCCCAGCGCTGATCCTGCTCAATGACGACGATCTGGCCTATGCCAAGATCCGTCTCGACGCGGAGTCACTGGCCACGGCCAAGGATCACCTGAAGGACTTCAAGGAATCGCTCCCCCGCACCCTGGTATCGGCATCTGCCTGGGATGCCACGCGCGACGGCGAAACTCCCGCCCGTGCGTACGTTGACTTTGTGCTGGCCACGGTTGGCCACGAAAGCGATTCCACGGTCATCATGGTGCTGCTGCGTCAGCTGGCCACGGCCCTGGAACTCTATGTTGCTCCCGAGCACCAAAAAGCCACGGCCATCGCCGCCGCAGATTCGCTGTGGGCACTGGCACAGGCCGCCGGTGCCGGGTCAGATGCGCAGCTCCAGTTCGTGAAGGCCTTTGCATCCCGCGCCCAGTCGGCGCAGCAGCTCGATTCCGTCCAGGGATTGCTGGATGGAAACGTCGAGTTGGATTCGCTCACCTTGGATACAGATATGCGGTGGGAGCTGCTGACCTCGCTCGTGGCGGGTGGCCGCGCCGATGCTGCGGCCATTGATGCTGCGGTTGCCCTGGATAACACCCAGAATGGTCAGTTGGCTGCTGCCACCGCCTACGCGGCCATTCCCACGGCGGAGGCCAAGGCCCAGACGTGGGAGTCAGTGGTGGTTCGCGGTGACGGCGCCAACTCCATCCAGCGGGCATCGATCACCGGCTTCGGCAAGGTCTGGGACAAGTCCCTGCTGGAACCGTACGTGGCCAAGTATTTTGCCTCTGTGCAGGGCATTTGGGAGGAAAAGTCGTACGAGACTGCATCGACCATCATCACTGGCCTGTACCCCTCCGGACTGGTCTCACAGGCCGTCTTGGATGCCACGGATAAATTCCTTGACACCTTGAGCAGTGAAACACCTGCCTTGCGCCGCTTGCTGATTGAAAGCCGCGACGGCGTGGCCCGCGCGTTGCGTGCCCAGGCCAGCGACAAGTAGCAGCCAGCGTCACTTTCGCGGCGCCGCCCCTGGTTGGCGGCGCCGCGATGTTGACTGAGCCGGTTCCGGCGGCGGCAGCCACGGGACGTGGCTGGGGCCCGTTATGTCGCCTAGGCTTAGCATTATGGGCCTGAATCAACATCACTATGAAATCAATGTCTTGTGGACCGGCAATAAGGGTACCGGGACATCAACATACAAGGATTACGGTCGCGACCACAGCGTCACGGCCGTTGGTCTGCCCATTCTGCTGGGCTCGGCAGACAGAACATTTCACGGTGACCGCGAACGCTGGAACCCAGAGCAACTATTAGTCACCGCATTGGCCCAATGCCACATGCTCTCCTATCTTCACGTCGCAGTCCTGCATGGGGTGGTCATCACCCGATACGAGGACACTGCGACCGGGACCATGGTGATGAACCGGGACGGGAGTGGACAATTTGAAGCTGTCACGCTGCACCCGAAAATCCATGTCGCGGATCCTGCCACCGAAGAGCTGGCCCTTTCGCTTCATGCCGAGGCCTCAGCAAAGTGCTTCATTGCCCGCAGCGTGAACTTTCCGGTCAAGCATGTTCCCGGACTGCTGGGCATCACAGAGGACTGAATCCCTCAGGAGTGGGCGTTAGGGTTGAGAGAGAGTTCTTTTCCACCTCCAACGGACACAGGGTAAATTTCGCGTGCTAGCTAGCAATATTTTCGTCGGCTCCAATGACGGCATCCTTGAACACCTGGCCTTGGCCGGCATCACGGTGGCCGTTGGCCTAGTGGTGTGGCTTGTGCTGCACTACCTGATCCGGATTGTGGTCAAGCGGGCCTTGACTGACAACTCCATGATGGAACACCGTTCCCTGCGTTGGGCCGCGCCGGTGCTTCGAAACATTGACCCCGTCGTGAGGGCCCTGGAAAACGAACGCCGTGTCCAGCGGGCCCGCACCATCGGCTCACTTCTGAACTCCATCGTGACAGCCGTCGTTGCCGTGGTGACAGGCTTCTACGTGTTGATCGCGTTCCAAATCGACATTGCCCCGTTGCTGGCCAGTGTTGGAGTGTTGGGTATTGCCATCGGTTTTGGCTGCCAGCAGCTCATCCGCGACTTCCTGGCAGGCATCTTCATCACCATCGAGGACCAGTACGGCATAGGTGATGTGATCCAGACCAGTGAGGTCATCGGCACGGTGGAATCGGTGGGTCTTCGCATCACCCGGGTTCTGGCTGAAGACGGGGCGCTCTGGTATCTGCGCAACGGCGAGATCCTGCGCCTGGGCAACCGTTCCAAGGGCAACTACCAGCCGCTGGCCGAAGATGCGATGGCGGCTACCGGCACCCAAAGCAGCCCGGCGCCAAGTGCCGCTTCAGCGGCGGGCCCGGCACCGGCGTCGTCCGTCCGCATGACCAACGAACCTACCGAGTCAGCAGAATAGAAAACACCATGACTTCCGAACCGATCCGCATTCAGCCTTCACCCACCAATCCGGGGCAAACGGAGGATTATTCAGACACGTTTTATGGCCAAATTGGTGGACATGAGACGTTCAAGAAGATCATCAACGTCTTTTACCAGGGCGTTGCCGCCGATCCGCTGTTGCGCGCCATGTACCCCGAAGAAGATTTGGGGCCGGCCGAGCAACGCATGCTGATGTTCATCGAACAGTATTGGGGTGGACCGCGGACCTACCTTGAGGAACGCGGCCATCCGCGCCTGCGGATGCGTCACGTTCCCTTTGCCGTCACCCCGGAAGCGCGTGATCACTGGCTGGCGGCCATGCGCAAGGGAGTCGACGCCGCGGAGCTGTCCCCCATGCACGAAGCCACACTCTGGGATTACCTAGAGCGGGCGGCACACTCACTGGTCAACTCGGCCTAGGATGCCCAGTCCGGTGGTCAGGCGTATCCTGATCACCGGCGCACGGACTACAGGACAGACTTCGGGCGGACCAGGATGTGGCCACGCGCGGAGCTGACGCGCAGCCACTTGTGAGAGCCGAAGATCGTGGCGCTTTCGCCGGGCGCAACAAAGCCAAGCGCATACGCAGCAAACGCAGCACCGCCGGGCACCTCGCCCGGCATGCCTTCCATGGGCCGTCCCCACACTGAGGCGCGAATGTTGTTGACCAACAGGGCGCCCGGGTTCACGGGGATGATCTGCCCGATTTCCTGAACCCCGGCCTTTGCTACGGCGATCAGGGCATCGGCCGAGACAGTGCCAAGTTCCTCCCATGCGCTGCGCGGTGCGCTAACGCCCGCCCAGGATTCATGAACCGTCACGGGCGGCACCGGAAGGCGCGTGTCGCCGTCGTCCATCCGCGCCAGGCGATCCGCGACTGAGGCCAGCGACACCGTCATGTCAATGGTCGACGGCGCTGCCAGCGCCATGGTGCGCAACCCAAGAACCGTGGGAGTTCCCTCCCCCAGAAGTTTCGAGCGCATGACGCAGACATAAGCGGCGAGGACGCGGCCAGCCCCCTGGAGCCGGATGGCGCCGTCGTCAGCGGTGCGCGCGCGCGTGACAAAGGTGCGCAGATCGGCAACAGTTCCGGCGTCGTCCAGGAGCAGTTCATCGGTGTGCGTTGCGGTGGACATCAGCGGTTTCCTTCGGCGAGGGTTGGGGTGTTGGTGCGCGTGGCGCCGCGTTTGAACGGCACGGGATCACCCAACCACGCTTCCAGGGCGGTGCGTTGGGTATCGGTCAAGCGGACGGGCCGGCCCGTGGTGCGAGAAACCAACACCATGGAGGTTGCCGCCTGCGCATAAACCACGGAAACGTCTTCTTCGGTGATGGTGTAACCAAAGTCAAAGCTTGAGCCGCCAATGTTGGTGACCCAGATGTTCACGAAAATGGGGGTGGGCCGGAAGCTGATCGGCGCAAGGTATTCAATTTCGTGACGCCCCACCAAGGTGAACAAGTCCTTGCCCACAAGGTCTTGGAACGTGCCCCCACCGGGTAAATCGGCGTAAGTGAGTTGCACGCGGGCATCCTCAAGATATTGGAGGAAAACTACGTTGTTGACGTGATCGTAGGCGTCAATGTCTCCGAAACGGATTTGCTGTGCGATCTGAATACCGGGTGCCATGCCTTCATCATCTCAAAGCCGCAGGGGCGCCACCAATCCAAGTCTGCAAGGTCACACCCTTGTGCCCGCAATTCGGGGAAATCCTGCCGGAGCGCCTATTTGTGGCTTGGTCCACCGACACATAGAGTCACGTCTATGAATGTGACGCCTAAGAGCACCGATCCGATGGAAACACTTTTGCGCATCTTGGAACTGTCCGATGCCGGTGGAGCCCAAACGGATGAAGACATCTTTGTGGGCCTCGGCGATGCCAACGCCCCGCGCCCGAGGCTCTTTGGGGGTCAGGTTTTGGCACAGTCGCTGATTGCCGCATCCCGCACGGTTGGCAGCGATCACCTGGTTCATTCGATGCACGGCTATTTCCTGCGCCCAGGTGACGCCGCGGCTCCTCTGACTTTTGGAGTTCAGCGGTTGCGCGACGGGCGGTCCTTCTCCGCCCGGCGCACGCACGCCTATCAAGGGTCCGTGCCGATCCTGTCGATGATCGCCTCTTTCCAACGACCCGATAGCGGCATTGAGCATCAGGACACCATGCCGGAGGGCATCCCGGCCCCGGAGACACTTCCCACATCGGCCGATTTGCTGGGTGGGATAGACCACCCCGTGGCGCAGGCGTGGGCGTACGACCGCCCGTTCGATATCCGGCATGTAGGCGCCAACATCTACTTTGACGTCAAGGGCGAGCATGTTGCGCACCAGGCCGTGTGGCTGAAGACGCTTGGCCCCATGCCAGCCGATCAAAACCTGCACCGCGCAGCGCTTGCCTATGCCAGTGATTACACACTGCTGGAGCCGTCCTTGCGGCGCCACGGCATCAGCTGGTCAACTCCCGGGATCAGTGTGGCCAGCCTTGACCATGCCATGTGGTGGCACCGCCCGCTTAAGGTGGACGACTGGCTGCTCTATGTGGCAGCCTCGCCCAGTGCGTCAGAGGCTCGCGGACTCAACCTTGGCCGCTTCTTCAACCGCGACGGCGAGCTGGTCGCCACGGTTGCCCAGGAAGGCATGATCCGTGTTCCCGAAGGCGTTGAAACAGACTAACTCGCTCAAAAGGGAAGCGAGGTTATGACTCGGGTTTTGCGGGCTCATCAGCGGAGGATGAATCCTCGCTCTCACGGTCCCGAGGATGATGGCCGAAAGGGTCAATGTGCGAGCGTTTGTCCGCCGGAAGCCGCCCGCGCAGCAGGGTGGTGAGCGCACGCAGATTCAGAAGCGGGGAATCCTGGTTCGGGGCCTCAACCTCAAGGCCGTAGAAATCCCCGATGTGGTCAACGAACGCCAGGCGCTTGGCCTTGTCGTAGGCGCGGGACTCACGGGAGAACGCCCGGTAGGTGGACCAGCAAATCAGGATAAGCACCACGCTGAAGGGCAATGCGATGATGATCGCCGCGGTTTTCAGGGCCTCCAATCCGCCGGACAGCAGCAGCGCGCTGGCCAGCAGTGACGTGACCAAGGTGAAGAATATGCGGATCCAGTTCTTTGGCTCCACGTCTCCCCCGCTGGCGATCATGCCCATCACCAGCGCGCCCGAGTCGGCGGAGGTCACGAAGAAGATCACGATCATCAAGATGGCCCCGATGGTGAGCACGCCACCGGCGGGAACCTGGTCCAGCATCGCAAACAGGGCGCCGGAGGTGTCAACCGTTCCATCCGCGCCCACCAGCCCGCCTTTGCCGGAGAGTTCGGAGTACAGCGCGGTGCCGCCCAGCACGCTGAACCACAGGAGTGTGACCAGTGTGGGCACCAAGATGACCCCGGCCACGAATTGGCGCACGGTGCGGCCCTTGGAAATCCGGGCAATGAAGATGCCCACGAACGGGGCCCAAGAGATCCACCAGCCCCAATAGAACGTAGTCCATGTTGACTGCCAGGCTTCGCCCTCTGCCCCGGAGAAGGCGCTGACGTTGAAGGCCATGCCAAGGAAATTTTGAAGGTAGTTGCCGGTGGATTGCACAAAGTTGCGCAACAGGAACTGGGTGGGGCCCACTATCAGCAGGAAGACCACGAAGATGCCGGCCAGGATGAGGTTGGTGTTGGAGAGCCACTTCATGCCCTTGCCCACACCAGAAAGCACGGAGAACAACACGAAGCAGGTGATGACCGCGATGATGACCAGGTCAACGAAAATTGAGGAGGAGATCAGCCCGGCGCTCTCCAGTCCAGCGCTGATTTGCAGGACGCCGAGCCCCAGCGAGGTGGCCACCCCGAAGATGGTGCCAACAAGGGCAATGACGTCGATCAGGTTGCCCAGTCCGCCGCGCACCCTCCGCCCGAGCAGGGGTTCAAGCGTCCACCGGATCGATACCGGCCGGCCGCGTCGATGGATGGCGTAGGCCAGGGCCAGGCCGATGACCACGTAAATCGACCAGGCATGAACGCCCCAATGCAGGAACGTCTGCGAGAGGGCATGTTGGGCGAGATCGCCAGGGCTGCCGGTGGTGCCAGGCTTGGGCGAGGCATAGTGACTCAGGGGCTCACTGACGCCGTAGAACACCAGGCCGATCCCCATGCCGGCGGCGAAGAGCAGGGAAAACCACGATCCGAGCGAGAACTCGGGTACGTCGTCGTCCTTGCCCAGCTTGATGTCGCCGAACTTGCCGAAGCCGAGCCACAAGCAAAAGATCACCAGGGCTGTGGCCAGTAGCACGTAGTACCAGTTGAAGTAGCCGACGATGGTGCCCTGGACTCCGGAGAACAACGCCTCAGCGGTTTCCGGCGCGAGCATGGCAAACGATGCGAAAACGAGGACTATCGAGGCCGCTGGCCAGAATACCCAGCGATGGACCTTTGGCTTGGCTTTTGTCTCTGACATTTCCCCAGCATAAGTGCCTTATCGCGAAAAAGACCGGGCTTCGTTCAACTATCGGAGAATCACCATGTCTTCGTCGTGGAACCAATGGTCACGACCGAAACTCTGACCACTTGCAACCGCAGGCACAAGAATGGCCGGTCTCCGTGAGGAGACCGGCCATTCTTGTTGGTCCTACGTGCCCGAGATGTTAGTCGCGGGTCAGGCGGCGGTGGGTAACACGGTGCGGACGGGCCGCATCGGCGCCCAAGCGCTCAACCTTGTTTTCCTCGTAGGAATCGAAGTTGCCCTCGAACCAGTGCCAGTTGGCAGGGTTCTCATCGGTGCCTTCGTAAGCGAGGATGTGGGTGGCCACTCGGTCCAGGAACCAGCGATCGTGAGATACCACCACGGCACAGCCGGGGAATTCCAGCAGCGCATTTTCCAGGCTGCTGAGGGTTTCCACGTCAAGGTCGTTAGTGGGCTCATCCAAAAGCAACAGGTTTCCACCCTGCTTCAGGGTCAGCGCCAGGTTCAGGCGGTTGCGCTCACCACCGGAGAGCACACCAGCCTTCTTCTGCTGGTCCGGACCCTTGAAACCGAAGGCCGCAACATAGGCGCGTGAAGGCATTTCAACCTGGCCGACCTGGATGAAGTCCAGACCGTCGGAAACAACTTCCCACAAAGTCTTGTCCGGGTCGATGCCGCCGCGGCTCTGGTCAGCGTAGGAAATCTTGACCGAATCGCCAACCTTGAGGTTTCCGCCGTCGAGCTCTTCAAGGCCAACAATGGTCTTGAAGAGCGTGGACTTACCAACACCGTTCGGGCCGATGACGCCAACAATGCCGTTGCGGGGCAGGGTGAAGGTCAGGCCGTCGATCAGTACGCGATCGCCGTAGCCCTTTTTGAGGTTCTCGGCTTCCAAGACGATGCCACCCAGGCGCGGGCCCGGCGGGATCTGAATTTCTTCGAAGTCGAGCTTGCGCGTACGGTCGGCTTCGGCAGCCATTTCCTCGTAGCGGGCCAAACGAGCCTTGGACTTGGTCTGGCGGCCCTTGGCGTTGGAGCGTACCCACTCGAGTTCTTCGGTGAGGCGCTTGGCCTGCTTGGCATCCTTCTTGCCCTGAACTTCCAGACGAGCGCGCTTCTTCTCCAGGTAAGTGGAGTAGTTGCCCTCGTACGGGTACAGGTGACCGCGGTCTACTTCAGCGATCCATTCAGCCACGTGGTCAAGGAAGTACCTATCGTGGGTCACGGCGAGAACGGCACCGGCGTAGCTCTTGAGGTGCTGTTCCAACCAGTTGACGGACTCGGCGTCCAAGTGGTTAGTGGGCTCATCGAGGAGCAACAGGTCCGGCTTCTGCAGCAGGAGCTTGCACAGGGCCACGCGACGTCGCTCACCACCGGAGAGGACTGTGACGTCTGAGTCTCCCGGCGGGCACTGGAGTGCATCCATGGCCTGCTCCAGCTGGGAGTCGATGTCCCAAGCATCGGCGGCATCAATGGCTTCCTGCAACTTGCCCATTTCTTCCAGAAGCGAGTCAAAGTCAGCGTCAGGGCTGGACATTTCCTCGGAGATCTCGTTGTAACGGGTGATCTTTGCGTAGATCTCGCCAACGCCTTCTTGGACGTTGCCAAGAACAGTCTTTTCCTCGTTCAGCGGCGGCTCCTGGAGCAAAATGCCCACTGTGTAGCCGGGGCTCAAGCGAGCATCACCGTTGGAGGGGGTGTCCAAGCCAGCCATGATCTTCAAGATGGTGGACTTACCAGCACCATTGGGTCCTACGACACCAATCTTGGCACCCGGGTAGAAAGACATGCTTACGTTGTCGAGAATGAGTTTTTCGCCAACAGCCTTGCGGGCATTGGACATTGTATAAATAAATTCCGCCATACCCCCAAGGTTAGTGGGTACAGGCATATATCTCACATTCGCGACCATGAAAGTGAGGAACACTGTAGCCGCACGTTGCAGAAGGCTAGTGAGCATCTCCTACAAAGCAACGCCCGGAGGCTAGGACGGGGAGAATTGTGACGGCCACCGATCCAGCCCGAACCTGTCCGACTACGCATTCCTTGTCGACCAAAGTTGCTGTCTCTATGGCGTCTACGGCGAGTCCGGTGGGTGTGATGTCAACGGATATTTCCACTTTTTCTTGAACGGCCCCGGCTTTAACCATGGCCTGCATCATTTGCTCGCGGTTGGGCGATTTTGCGCTGGCGGCCAACGTTGTCAGTGAAGCTTTGACCTTTTCTTGAAGGTCTTGCGCTGGTGTCTTGACTTCCGGAGCCTGGGTAGCTGAAACCGCGCCTTCCTGCGCTGCAGCCGAGGCGGGGGTTGTCGCTGAATCCGCGGCGGATGTGGCATCTTCCGAAGCTGACGGCAATAAGGAGCAGCCTCCTAGAACCGTTGCTGCAGCCAACAGGGCAGCCATGCCTATTGCACGAAAATTCGAGCGGGTTTGGGTTGGCTGGCGGCGGGATGTCATCTTTTCCGAAGTCACCCCGCCATTCTGCCATGACGCGGCAGGCCACTTGCCCACTACTCCTAGAAGGGCACGTCTTCTGGGATTAGCTCGCCCGTGGCCCTGTTCAGTGTTTCGCCTTCTCCAACTAATTCCTGGGCTTCGGCAAGGTCCACTGGATCCTCAGCATGTTCCGGGACTGTACTCAGGTCACCGGCGTCGTGGTTCTCTGCGTCCCCACCGGATGGGTCGTCATGGAAGGACCCTGCCTCGCCCTCACCACCAGAATTCAGTGGCGGGACGTTGGCGGGATCGGCGTCGCTCCTTGACGAGTCCCTGCCAGCAGGATGGGCACTGGCAACACGGATGTAGTGAGCGGTGCCAAACTGGAGATCGGGCCCGATGGTTTCAGCTTCGATGTCCACGTTGGTGCCGGTGGCCCCGTCCTTCCGCAAGTACGTGCTGATCTTGAGCTTGCCCACCACAATGATGCGGTCTCCCTTGTGAATGCTTGACGCCGCGTTTTGGGCCAGCGCCCGGAAAACATTGACGCGGAACCAGTTTGTGGGTCCATCTGCCCATACATTGGTGACAGGATCCGGGCGGCGCTCATTGGACCCCATGCGGAAATCGCCCACAACAAGGCCGTTGGCGGTGGTCCGCAACTCTATCCCGGTAGTAGCAAATCCCCTGATGGTGACGGTGTTGACCATTGCATTGCCTTTCTCTGGGCCGCAGCTGCGGCGGTGTTCCCTGGCTTCCAGCAAACGCCTTCGAAGTTGCTCGAACCAGTGGCAAACTGGGAATTGTGGACGGGTTAGCAGGCGGCTGTGCCTGTGGAGGAAGAGTTCGTGGAATTAACCTGATAATTTAGATGAGGCCAGTATTTAGGGCCACGCCTCGGTAGCTCAGCGGATAGAGCAGGAGCCTTCTAATCTCTTGGTCGTGGGTTCAATTCCCGCCCGGGGCACAATGTGATGTGTCGCGACATCGTTGACAGATGTAGCGGGACATCGTTGACAAAAGCTCTCTCCTTCGGGAGGGGGCTTTAGTTTTTTCTCAGGCTTTTCCCCTGGTTTCAGCACCAAAACAAGTACGGGTCATAGTTTCCATCGCCGGGATATATGGGCCATGACAAGCACTCGGTGTGGCCGCGCCCGCACCACACGGCGTAGTCTGGCACCCGGAAGGTAGAGCCGGCTAAGCCAAAGCCCAGGCACCGGCAGACAGACGCCACGTAAAGCAGCAATTCTCACCGTCAACTATGTCCCGACATATCAAATGCCCTGCGAACTCCGCGGCCACCACCAGAGTCAACGATGTTTTGAACCCACACACCGGCCGGGGCGCAAAAAGTGGCTCTGGCCTGCGCGTTTGAACTGCTCCCCGAAAGTTGGACTGACTAATTCATTTCCTTACTTTCGGGGAGCAATTCACAGACTCCGCCCCCTCAGCATGACCGGCTCCCCTTTTTGGGCAGCAGCATGCTTAGCCGCCGTTCTGTCCGGCCAGGACTGGTGCCGAGGATGCGGGCAGCACTCGTTGACCAACGAAAGATTGTCCGTACCTGCGGACCAGGGAGCGAACGCCAAGCTAAAGGTCGCCGCCCTGGTGGCAGGCATGGGCGCAGGGGCGGGATGAAGAATGCTTCCCGGGTTGTTGTGCCCCGTCATCGGCGTGGTCATCGGAGCCGATCTGGACAAGGCTGCGCAGTTAGTCCCCGGCAGCAAAATTGTTTCAGGCCGCGCCCGACGCCGGACCAATCCCTGTCAGTCGCTAGCACCCCAAGCAAACCGCACAAGCAGCAGCCCGGAATCCGGGCTGCTACTGGCCGGGGATCGGGAAGAACACCCGCGGATCCTGCAAGAGTGCCGGATTGTCGAAGTCCGCGCGGTCAATGATCTCCTGGGCTTCGAAGGTGCGGCCAAAACGGCCGTCTTCGAGCGTGATCGGCCGCCCCTGGAGCTTGCCCAACACAAACCTGGCACCATCTTCCAACGGGATCAGCACCGTGGTGTTACCGGGTAATGTCCTGAAGGCCTCATCCTGTCGTTTGCGGTTACGCGTGGGCTTCTTCGCCTTCGGCGCTGGCGCCTTGCGGACATCTTTGGCCCCAAAACGTGGCCCCTTTTTGTCGGCTACGGTGACTTCGTCGCCGTCGTGCTCGTCATTCACAGACTTGGCCTTGCCCCCGACCGGCATTCCGACCTTGTCGATCTTTTCCGGGTCGACGTCACCTAACGGGGCTCGCAGAACCCACACGAAGTCGTCGTAAGGGTCCTCGGGAATCATCTCCCGGCGCGGCTCGGGCCAGAGCAATTCCAAATCCGTTGGGGTGTCAGAAAAAAGCGCGTCATAGAAGCGCGGGTCCTTCTGAATCAGCCTGGAACGGTGACTTGCGTGAAAATCAGGGTCACCCAACCACGGTGGCATGGGGATCTTGTCCGCATAGTCGGGGTGGGCGGCCTGCGGGGCGAACTCCTTGATGCTCTCTCGGGTGTTATCCGGGTGGCCGCGGGCGATCCATTCGTCCGCCATGGCCAGGGCGTACATGGTGAGAGCGGGAACATGTCCCATCCACATACGAACGGCGGGGTGCGACTGCCGGCCGTATCCCGGAATCACCAACGTACGGAGAATTTGCAGCGCTTCAACACGCTGTTTTCCTAGCCTTGTCGTGTCCAAGGCGGCGGCACTCTGCTGAAAGTCGGGGTATGGGAGAAAAGTCTGCATGCATTCAGTCTGACGTCCCAAGCGCCGTGTGCCAATTGCAATGGCCCCTCACCGGCGGAGACTTCCCCCACAGTCACCCGTTAGCGTTCCAGCGCCGCTGCGCGCCATGGCCGGCGGCCCTCGTATTTGGTGGCCGGGAGCGTGCCCGGCGCTGGCATGCGCGGCCGGTGACGGCGCGATGAGCGTTCGGCGCAGGCGAGGGACTGGTCGTTACGGCTGCAGCCACTATGCGGCCACTCCACGATCAGTCCTGGCACGACGGCTGTCGAGGACATCATCGCTCAGAGTGCCGTCGGCTTCCCGTCCGCGGCCCACGCCACACCCAAAGCGAACAAAGTCGACACTCCGTACTGCTCCATCGCCGCCGCAATGCGGCGACGACCAGTTCTCGGATTGATCCCGAGCCTGCGAGATGCCGCGTCGAGAGTGACGCCCTGCTTCATCAGCACAAGAAGCGGCGCCCACTGCTGCTCCACACCACCGATCGGCTCGGCGCGATGCCAGAGCTCCCGGAACAGGCTTCGGCCCAGCTCTGCCAGGGACGCGCTACGGACACCGACCACGCTGGACGGCCACCCCTCGCCCCATTCGATCGGCAGTGCGAGCACCTCGCCGTCGATCCAGAACCAACTCGGAAGGTCGTCGAGAATGCGGAACTCCACCCCGACAGCCGCGTAGCGCTCGGCGATCGCCACGAGCCGGGAGTCCCCTGCCATCGAACGCGGGAGAAGGGCTCGCACCGATCGCTTGCCGGCGAACATCTCCGCGAAACGGCTGGCGCGGGCGGGATCGGTCTGCAAGTAGCGTCCGAGATCGGGAAGCACTGACCAGGCGGTGTCGCTGCCCTCCCGCGCGATGTCGTACCAGAGGTCTTCTGCTGCCTGCGGCCCGTGTCGCACAAAAACGGGAACGAGATCACCGGACGCCTCGCCCGCAGCCCAGTGACGCAGCAGAGTCGGTAGGTCTGCAACGAGCGCCTCGATTCGCGAGGCGGCCTCGTCCGCCGTCTGCCGCATCGCACGCACTTCGCGTTCGACGACGTCGGCCGTCCACATCGCCGGCGTCGGGTACGCGATGGTGCCATCGCGCACAGAGATCGCGCCTCCCCGCGCGAGACGCGCAACGGCGTCGGCGGCCTCGCCCTCATCCGCGTGCGCGGTGGTGGCGAGTTCCGCCACCGTCTTGGGACGGCTGCGGTAGATCAGTTCGAGCAGTTCTCTATCATTCATGTCCACCTCTGGAGCGTGTGGACACCATTATGGCGCATGTGACCGGATCAGGACGCCCTCTAGAGGCCACGTCCGGAAGCGGTGGTTGTCTTGTCCGCTTCCGGAAATGGACAATGATCTCTATGGGCACCGGAAGCCATGGCTTCGTATGCGCGAGTGGGAAGCCATGTCTCCGCCAACAGACCGTCAACGGGAGGCAGCGGCATGAACAGCATGAGCAGCACGAACAAGGGCATCGTACGCATTGTCGCCGTGTCGACGATGGCAGCACTCACGCTGGGATTCACGGCGTGCACCGCGGGTACGGCCGGGGAACCGTCATCTTCGAGCGGGCTCGCCGTCACCGTCGGCGAAGCACCCAACCAGGACGTCGTCGATCTCTACACGGATCGTGACACGGCAGTGGCCGCGGCCGTCGCTGCGCTCCCCCAGTTCATCGAGAAGGCGCTCAAGCAGACAGGAGTGCCCGGCGCGGCAGTCGCTGTCGTCTCGAACGGTAAGGTCGTGTTCGAAGAGGGACGAGGTGTGCGAGACGTGAAGACGAAGGAACCCGTAGACGTCAACACAGTGTTTCAGATCGCGTCTTTATCCAAACCCCTCTCGTCGAGCATTGTGGCCAAAGCGATCACCGAAGACGCCGATCTGTCCTGGGAAGATCCGGTGGTCAAATACCTCCCCGACTTCGCGCTGAACGATCCGTACGTGACCAAGCATGGAAAGATCGCCGACTTCTTCTCGCACCGCACCGGCATTCCGACCGGTGGCGGCGATGACCTCGAGGACCTCGGCTTCGATGTCGACTACATCATGGCCCACATGAACCAGATTCCTTTGGCGTCGTTCCGCGATACATACCAGTACTCCAACTTCGGACTGACGGTAGGCGGCGAGGCGGTCGCGGCGTCGCGCGGGCAGACGTGGGCGCAGACCGCGCACGAACTGCTGTTCGAACCGCTCGGCATGACTTCGACCAGCACCATCCACGACGAATATCTCGCCGCAGATGATCGCGCGGCGATGCACGCGCGCACCGGAGTAGGTCAGTACGTGCAGCTGTTCGACCGTGACGCTGATGCCGAAGCTCCTGCCGGCGGTGTCGCCTCCACTGCCGGCGACATTGCGAAGTGGATGAATATGGTGCTGGCCAACGGCGAGGTCGACGGCGCTGAATTCATCGACCCGCTCGTGCTGGCAAAGACCTATTCCGCCCACTCGATCACCGGCGGCGATGCCACGAACCTGACATCGCGCACCTCGCACTATGGCTTCGGCACGAACGTCGGTGCCACCGTGACCGGCCGCGTCAACATTAGCCACTCCGGCGCATTCGGGTGGGGATCCGCCACCAATGCCACAATGATTCCCGATCTGAACCTCGGGATCGTCGTGCTCACGAACGGAGCTCCCTCTGGAGTTCCGGAGGCGATCGTTTCGGAGTTCGTCGACCTCGTTCAGTTCGGTGAAGAGACGCGCCCCTGGTTGGACGTGTGGCCCGGTGTCTTCGCGCACTTCTCCGACCCGGCAGGTGACCTCGTAGGCAAAGAGCCCCCCACAGATGCCGCGGCCGCGGGTCCGGCCAGCGACTACGTCGGCACATACACGAGCCCCTACTTCGGCAAATTCGTCGTGACCGAGAAGAACGGTGCCCTCACCGGCGCGCTCGGCCCTGAGGGCGGCTACACGTTCAAGATCGATCCGTGGAACGGCGACACTCTGTCCTTCGTGCCGACCGGTGAGAATGCGCTCCCCGGTTCACTCTCCTCGGCAGTCTTCGTCCGCAAGGACGGGCAGATCACCGGGGTCACCCTGACGTACTTCAACAAGTTCCCGGCACCTGGCCAGGAGCCGAACGGGCTCGGCGTGTTCACCCGGGCTGGCTGAACCCAACGCGATATCCGTGCTATTCGGTGAGGAACTTCACCGCGATTGGTGCGAACTGTTCGTGGAACTGGAATATGCCGCCGTGACCCGAGTTCGGATAGATAACGAGATCCGAACCTGCGATCCTGTGCTGCAGGTCCTTGGAGAGGATCGAGGGAACCATTCGGTCATTGTCGCCGTTGGCGATGAGAGTCGGCTGCGTGACGACCGACAGGTCGGACGACGCCGAACGGCCGAAGCGTTGGATCGCCTTGAGTTGCGCCTGGAACGCCTTCGTGCCGATCCGTTTGTCGCGGTCGGCCGTCCGTTCGGCGAGGCGGGCAACGAAAGCTTTGCCGGCCCGTTTGCCTTCAGCGTCCCGGTTGAAGAAGAGGAACTCTTTCGGGTCGGACCGTGTCAGCGTGGCCCGCAGGATGTCCCAGTAGGTGGTCCTGGCGACCTTGTCCATGTCTTTCCCGCCTCGCGGGCCGGTTCCAGTGAGGATCAGCTTCCGGACGAGATTGGGATGCTTGATGACGAGGTCCTGGGCGATCATGCCTCCCATCGAGAACGAGAACACGTCGATCGAGTCGTAACCCAGTGCGGTAATGAAGTCGTAGGCGTCGTCGGCCGCGGCTTCGATGGTGCCGGGCACCTTCCCGGTGGAAGCTCCGACACCTCGCTGGTCAAAGGTGATGACGTGGCGGTGCTGCGCGATGGGGTCCACAATGCGAGGGTCCCAATTGTCCAGCGTCGCGGCGAGGTGGACGAAGAACACGACGGGGACGCCGCCCTTCGGCCCAAGTTCACGGTAGGCGTACGTGACGCCCCTGGCGGTGATGGTTTTGGCTGGTGCCTGAGCGTACGAGGTAATGGTGGGATCCTGAGAGCTGCTGCCCATGATGACCCTTTCTAAAATCGAATGCGGTTTGGAGAACAGTTGGTCAGGGGTTGCTGATGACGGCCTTACCCCGGATGCCACCATTTGCCAGGGACTCGAGGCCTTGGATGGTTTCTTCGAAGGGGAACACGCGTCCAACGACAGGGCGAATGGCGCCGCTGTCGATGAGCGCCGTGATGTCTCGGAGCTGGTCACCACTGGCACGCATGAAGAGGAACTGGTAGCTGACGCCGATCCGTTTGGCCTGCTTTCGAATCTTGCTGCTGAGCGCGGTGATCGCAAGACGTAGCACCGCGTTCAGCCCTGCGCGGTGTGCAAATTCTGGGGTGGGCGGTCCGGAGATACCGACGACTGTTCCGCCGCGTTTCAAGATGCGCAGCGACTTCTCGAGGTTCTCCCCGCCGAGACTGTCAAGAACGAAGTCAAAATCGCCAAGACGTTGTTCGAAGTCCTCTGAACGGTAGTCGATCATGTGGTCGGCACCAAGACTCCGAACGAAGTCGGCATTGGCTGCGCTTGCCGTGGTGGCGACTTCCGCGCCGAGGTGTTTGGCGAGTTGAATGGCAATCGTTCCGACACCACCTGCGCCAGCGTGGATGAGGACTTTCTGACCGGGTTGCACGCGGCCGATTTCGACGAGCGCCTGCCAGGCGGTCAGGGCGACCAGAGGCAGTGAGCCTGCTTCGTCCATGGTGATCGAGGCAGGCTTTATGGCGAGGTCGGCCTCGGGGACGGCGATCCGTTCGGCGAAGGTGCCGATGTGGTCGGTTCCAGGGCGACCGTAGACTTCATCGCCCGGTTTGAAGTTTCGGACCTTCGTGCCGACGCAGATGACGGTGCCGGCGAGGTCGTGGCCGAGGACCCTCGGCAGCTTGTAGGGCAGGATTCGTTTGAACTCGCCGACCCGAATCTTTTCGTCCAGTTGGTTCAGCCCGGCGGCCTGAACTCGGACGAGGACGTCATAGTCGCCGACCACGGGTTCAGGCACATCCGCCTCGTGGAGGGCGGTCTTGTACTTGGTGAGAATGAAGGCTCTCATCGGTAATGCTCCTTATAGATAGGCAGAAATGTAATGGGCTGGCACTGGAGAACAGCGCTCAGATTGGCCTGTCAGCGGCGAAGGAAGTCTCGTGCGCTTGCGGTGAATTCGTCATGGTATTGGAAGACGGCTCCGTGACCGGCACGGGGATACACCGTGAGCGACGACTCTGGAAACACGTCAGCGAGAGCGTTCGAGTTCGCGACGGTAACCATCCGGTCGCTGTCACCGTGGACGAGAAGTACTGGTCCCGTGAACAGCGACGCCGCCGCCGGTGGCTGATTACCCCAACGGTTCACGGCGGCGAGTTGCGCACGCAGAACCCCACTGTGAACAGCAGTGTCGCGGTCGGTTGACCGCTCGCCTAGACGCTTCAAATACTCACGCCCAGCAGTCCTACCAGCCTGGGTTCGGGCGAAGAACAGCAGCATCTTCGGGTCTTGGAACGTGGTGACAGCGCCGAGCGTGCCGGCGATCATGACGCGGGTCATTGCGGTCAGCCCTGGGCCACCGGCAGGTCCGCTGCTGGCGAGGATCATACGACTGATTAGATCCGGGGCGCGGTGTGCGATTTCTTGTGCCACCATCCCGCCCATTGACAGGCCGAACAAATCGATACGCGAGTGGCCGAGGGCCCGGATCGCACCGATCGCGTCGTCGGCCATCTCCTGAATGGAGGCCCGGACGGTGCCGCCAGACCTGCCGACGCCCTGGTATCCGAGCAGGATGACCCTGCGGCCGGTGGCAAGGGCGTCGACAATCCGAGGGTCCCAGTTGTCCAGGTTCGCCCCGAGGTGTGTCAACGCCACAAGCGGGATACCGTCGGCGGGGCCGATCTCGCGGTAGGCGATGCTGACTCCTTCGACGTCGACCGTTCGGGTGACGGCATCTTGAAAACGATCCACGCCCGCAGCTTCAGTCATGATTTTTTCACCCTTCTTTCTCGACTTTTCCGATCATACTCAATTATGAGTGTAATCATAATTCACGTCAAGAATATCCACCAGGCAAGGAAGCTGACAATGCCTGCGGATGAGATGAATCCCGTCTCTCCACCGAGACCACGAGCGGCCGAGCCCGGACTCGGCGGGAGCCGGTCGCCGACCAAAGCGCCACCTCGGACCGCGGTGAGAATCGGGGCAAATGCACGACCGACTAACAAGGACCCGAAGAAGATGACCCCCATGGGGCGTCGGAGACCGTCGTCGCACATCTGTGGCATGACGCGAAGAAGACGCGCTCCTCGCCAAAATGAGCATCGAATAGTTCGCGCACCTAACCCGAACCAACTCCGCCAGCATCCCAAATGCCGCCCTCGACAGAATCAGCCCCACTCTCAAGCTCGACGACGCCGGGCCTGCCGGCGAGAAGCTTGGGTCAGCAGTTGGGCCGTCCCGGCGCGAGCATTACTTGCGGTTGTCGAGTTGTTCGCGAACCGTCCCCGCGATGCGAGAGAGCGCAATTCCGAGGTTGCGTTGCTGTGTGAGCGTCAGCGGGTCGAACACGAGCTCGCGCACTCGATTCACATGACCAGGTGCACTCTCAACAACTTTCTGCATGCCGGTTTCGGTCAACGCGGCGAGTATGTATCGCCCATTACCCGGATCAGGACTGCGGGTGACCCAGCCGCGTTGCTCGAAGCGAACCATGACCTTTGACAGCCTGGGCAGGCTGCTGTCACATTGCGCGGCCAGCTCGCTAAGGCGAACCGTAAAGTCTGGGGCCATGGACAAGCGGGCGAGAACACTGTATTCAAAGTTCGTCGTCTCGGCGTCGCGTTCCAGCTGCCGGTCGAGTAGCGAAGGAAGCGCGATCACGACGGTAAGCAGGTCCTGCCACACCGCCTGTTGGTGTTCGTCGAGCCATGTGGGCGATTCGGTCATGAAACGAAACTATACACCGAAAGACGACCACTTGACTTGCCTAGGCAACTGCGACAGAGTTCTATCAGTTGCCTAGGCAACTCCCGATGCACCTTTTGGCCCTCACCAGCGCAGGACCAAACGATAACTATCACCAGGAGATTCCCATGAAAGCAATTCGCTACCACCAGTTCGGCGGCATCGAGGTTCTGCAAGCAGAGGAGCTAGAACTCCCCGTGCCTGGACCCAGCCAAATCCTCGTGAAGGTATCCGCCACCTCGTTCAACCCGGTAGACGGTCATTTCCGGTTGGGCGTGCTCGCGGAAGCCATCCCGACCCCGCTGCCGATCACGCCGGGCCTTGATGTTGCCGGCACGGTCGTCGGACTGGGCAAAGGAGTCACCGGATTCCAGCTCGATGACCTCATCATTGGAATGTTCCCCCTGAACGAGCACGGCGGTGCCGCGGAGTACGCGGTCATCGCAGCCGAGTTCGTCACCGCCGCACCCAAGACACTGCCGTTGGCCGACGCAGCAGCCCTTCCTCTGACCGGCCTGGCAGCCCGGCAGGCCGCGATCGAACTGGCGAATATTCAGCCCGGGCAGAGCGTGCTCGTCAACGGAGCAGGTGGCACAGTGGGCAGCATCGTCGTCCAACTCGCGGTCGACGCCGGCGCGACGGTGACCGCTGTCAGCGACCCTCAGCATGCCGACCGCCTACTTGGATACGGCACCTCCGAGGTCATCAGTCCGCTGGATCTCGACGCCGGCCCCTCGGCAGTGGGTGAACCCTTCGACGCAGTCATTAACCACGTGCGTCTCACCCCGGAGGACCTGGAGAAGCTAACGGCCTATGTCGCCGATGGCGGCATTGCGGTTAGCTCCGCTGGAGCCATACCAGCCGACCCCGAGCGCGCCGTTCGCACGGCGAACGTATGGGTTACGCCCAACGGTTCCCACTTGGCCGACCTGGTTGCACGCGTGGAACAAGGTCGAATCAAACTCAATATTGCTGACCGCCGGCCACTGCTGGAACTGCACGCCGTCCACGAAGATGCGGAAAATGACAAGCTCCCGGGCAAGACCGTCTTAACGCTCAGCTAGTAAACCCAAGGAGGGTGACGCCGCCAACGTGCAGCGTCATCCTCCAATTCGGGTGAACCGTTCATGTCAGTAGCCAGTTCCACGCGCCATGTTTATGTGAGCGACCATGAGCGCTTTGAGAGCCCGAACCAGAAACCATCGATGGCCGTCTTCGCCTCAATGCCACCGGATGCGTAAGCCGCGCCGAGTGCAACATAGAGAGGTGCCCAGTGTTCCGAACGTGGGTGGGCTTCGCGTGCGGCCGGGGCCTTGTGCAGGAAGTCAAGAATTGAGTCCACATCACCCCGAGCCATGGCTTCTTCGGCCCAGTGGTCGAATTCGCTCGATGCGGCAGGCGGAGTTGTGTCCGGCCCAGCGGCAGGGTTGAACCACCGCAAATTGTGTGTGGTAAATCCGGATCCAACGATCATGGTCCCACGCTCACGCAGTGGCGCCAACGACTGACCGAGCGCAAACAGGCCTTGCGGATCCAACGTTGGCATTGACATCTGCACTACGGGAACATCAGCGTCGGGAAACATTTCCTTCAGGGGCACATAGGCGCCATGGTCCAGGCCACGAGTCTCGTCGCGTTCCACATGGTGGCCATGGGTGCCAGCCAAGCGAGCAACCTCGTCGGCGAGATCAGGTGCCATCGGCGCGTCGTAGCGTACGTCATAGTATCGCTGCGGGAATCCCCAAAAGTCGTAGACAAGATCTTGCTTGTTGCGCGTGGCACTCAATGTGACAGGCGCGTTCTCCCAGTGCGCGGACACCATCAAGATGTCCTTGGGCTTTTCCATGGTCCCCGACCATGCCGCCAACTCGGCAGTCCAGGTAGCGTCGTCAGCCAGCGGCGGCGCGCCATGTGAGAGAAAAAGTACCGGGGGAAGGTCAGCTGCAACAGTCATGGAAGAAGCATACCCCAATAATAGTTGATGCTTCAAGTAAAAAAGTACTTGTGAGCTTCCCCCGGAACCGGTAAGGATGGAACGCATGACTGAACAACCCACGAGATGGACTAAATCCACTATCTACCCTGATATGCGGGCGGACCCTGATGAAGACCCTCGCGACAGCGATGCTGAGCCGCTGCCGAAAATCTACGGCGACGGTGATGGGGATTTCGATGGCCTAATCGCCGACCACGGCGAGGTCGACGCCGCCCTTGCCAGGCTGGCGCGCGAACAGGCCGAAACCGATGCTGCCCTGGCAGGTCACACGGATCTTGGAGAGCGTCTTGGGAAGGATCAAATAGCAGTCCGTGAACTGTACGTGCACAGGATCGAGGAGTATGCCCGGCACTGCGGACATGCCGACCTGCTGCGGGAGTGTATCGACGGGCGAGTCGGCCAATGAGGCGACGGCGGAAGTCCCTCCCCACCGCCGCCGCCTCCGGCCTCGATTGCAGCTTCTACTTCGCTTGAAGCCCGCCAATTCCGTCCTGGATGACGAAGGACGCCTTCGTGCTGACGGAAGCTCCGGGCGTCGTGACGTAGTCAAGGGTCCGGTAGTCTGCGGTGAGTGCGTCCTTGGTGATCTTGGTGTTCACGTAGCCGCGGTTGTCATTGTAAAACTTCAGGTGTGGGTTCCACGCCATGGTCGAATCAGTGGTGGAACCGCTTCCGTTGCCCGTGGACGTGATGGAGGTGCACACCAGTTCCGAGCCAACCACTGGTGCAGCCGGATCCTTGTAATCCACCTTGAGATCGTTCGCCCAGTTGCGGTGCACGTCGCCGGTAAGAACGACGGCGTTGCGAACGTTCGCATCCACCCAGCCTTGGGTGATGCGGCGGCGGGAGGCGGCATAGCCGTCCCAACCGTCCATGGAGACGTCGTCAATCTCGAGGGCCTTGTTCCTGTCCCGCTCCGCGAAGAACACCTGCTGGCCCAGGATGTCCCAGCGTTGTGTGGAGTTCTTGAAGCCGTCCAACAGCCACTTCTCCTGCTCGTCACCGGTGATGGTGCGGTCCTCGGCCAAACGCTCGGCCACGTTCTTCTGCCACCCATCGCCGGCCAGCTGGTCGTCGCGGTACTGCCGGGTATCCATCATGTGGAAATTGGCCAACTGGCCCCACTGGATGGTGCGGTAGATCTTCATGTCGAACCCGGCCGGCACGGACGAGGGTCGCAGCGGCATGTTCTCGTAGTACGCCTGGAAGGCCGCCGACCGGCGCTGCCGGAAATGCTCAGTGGTGTCGTTGAGCTGGGCTGCGTCCTTGTTCTCCGGGACCTCATCCGCCCAGTTGTTGTCCACCTCATGGTCATCCCACACCACCAGCCACGGCGCCACCGCGTGCGCAGCCTGCAGATCGGCGTCGGACTTGTATTGGGCGTGACGCTGGCGATAGCCAGCCAGGCTGACAGTTTCCGGACCCTCGTGGTCGCGCGGGTTGCCGCCGCCAATCACATAGCTGTCCTTCTTGTACTCGTAGAGGTAATCGCCCAGGTGAAGCACAAGGTCCGGGTGGTCCTGTGCCAGTCGCGAATAGGCGGTGAAGTAGCCGTGCTCGTACTGCGCACAGCTGGCGAAGGCCATAGCCAACTGTGACGGTGTCTCGTGCAGGGCCGGGGCGGTCATGGTGCGGCCCACGGGGCTGACATGCCGGCCGGTACGGAATCGGTAGTAGTACTCACGTCCCGGCCGCAGACCTCGCAACTCCACATGCACCGAGTGGGCGGTTTCGATTCGCGCGTGCTCCATGCCCCGGGCTACCACCTTGCGCATGGTGGCGTCTTCGGCCACCTCCCAGGCAACAGCGACATTGCGCGACGGCATGCCACCCAGACCGTCTTCAGCCACCGGGTTCACCGCCAGTCGGGTCCAGAGTACGAATCCATCCGGCCACGGCTCGCCGGAGGCAATTCCCAGCATGAACGGATCGGTGCGAAGGCCGGAATCCTCAGCTACGGAGGTAGCAAAAGCGGCTCCGGGCACTGCGGCGACGAGGCCGGCGCCAAGGCCTGCGGACAGTATTGATCTACGCGAAATATTATCCATGACAGTTAAATTAGTAAGGCCAATTTAACAAGGTCTGCGGATGTCATGAATGGACGATTAACTGTGCGGCAACATTCGCCACTTGGCACATTGGCGCGGCAGAACGCCGTGGATTGTGACGCGAGAGTCCTCCGATGAGACTCTCAAACGCAAGGACTGGCGCCGAGATAAATAGAATCGAGCAATGAGTGAGACTCCCACCAACTCGGTGACCCTTCGTTTTCTTGCCGCTCCTACCGACGTCGGCCATAGCGGCTCCGTGGATGCCGGCACCGTGCTGGAATGGGTGGACAAGGCAGCCTACGCGGCCGCCGTCGGCTGGGCCAAGTCCTATTGTGTGACCGCTTATGTGGGCAATATTCACTTCGCGGACCCCGTCAACAGTGGCGACATGGTTGAGGTCAAGGCCACGGTTGTCTACACGGGCAGATCCTCGATGCACATTCACACAGTGGTGTCCTCGGGCGATCCCCGAGGCGGAGTCCCCACCATGCGCAGTCAATGCATTGTCATCTTCGTCGCGGTGGGCGCGGACGGCAAACCAACGGAAGTGGCTCCATTTGAGCCGGCCACTGCCAAGGAGATTCACCAGCGTGATGATGCCCTGGCCCGGATCAAGGTTCGTGAAGAAATCGTAGACGCCATGAAGGTCCAGGAATATAGCGATGCCGGGACTGCTGAGCGCGTTGTCCTGCGATTCTTGGCCGCCCCCACGGATGTGAACTGGGGCGGCAAGGTTCATGGCGGGATCGTCATGAAGTGGATCGACGAGGCCGCGTATGTGTGTGCAACGCGCTACTGCGGAAATGCCACCGTGGCCGTATTCTCAGGCGGTGTCCGCTTCTACCGTCCACTGCTGATCGGTCACGTGGTGGAGGTGGAAGCACGGTTGGTTTACACGGGGACCAAAGGCATGCACATTGCGGTCCACGTCCGTTCGGGAGATCCCAAAGGCGGCGAGATGAACCTGACCACCTACTGTCTCACCGTCATGGTGGCCCGGGACGACGCCGGAAACTCGGTTCCCGTCCCCACCTGGATTCCCGTCACCGACGAGGACAAGCGCCTGCACGCACACGCCAGAGACTTACTGGAAATCCGGGGCCGCGCACCCGGGAACAGGCTCCCCAATCACCTCTTGGCCGCCGGAGGTTCCACGGCTGCCGTCACCGGCGTCGAGCTCTAATTCCATAAAGACGCTGTGTGGATCCAGAACGTAGTCAGCGAAGGGCTCGCATTCGGCGAACCCGTGCCTGGCGTACAGGCGCCTGGCCGGAGCGAAGAATGCGTCACTTCCGGTCTCAAGATACAGGTGCCGGTATCCGCGGCCCCGGGCTTCGGCCATGATGTGCCCCAGTAGGGAAGCGGCCAGGCCACGTCCGCGAGCCACCGGCGCCGTGCGCATGGATTTGATCTCGCCCTGCTCGGCATCGAGCTGCTTCAAGGCGCCACAACCGAGCAGCACACCATCCTCACGAACTGTCCAAAAGGTAGCGCCGGGCTGGCTCAGGGCCGCATGATCCAGGGCATGAACGCTTTCGGTGGGCGAAGTTGCCCGCATGTCCGCCAAGTGATCATCTAGCAACTGCTGTACATCGGCCAGGCTCGGGTTGTCGCGCTGAATGGAAATCATGGCCATTAATCTATCAAGCCGGGCGCGTGACGCGTACCAAAAGCATGCCGGTATTGGCTGGGTGTCAGGGAGGTGTGTTTCTTGAAAATGGTGCGAAAATTGGCCCCTGATCCGAGCCCCACCGAGGCGGCAATTCTTTCAATGGGCGCGCCCGTAGTTTCCAGGAGTTCCTTGGCCCGTTCCACCCGTTGAGCCGAAAGCCATTTCATGGGCGCAATTCCCGCATGCAGCTCAAAGCGGCGCGCCAAGGTTCGCTCGCTGAGCGCCGTTGCTGCACCGATGTGGCCGAGCGTAATGGGCTGGTGCATGTGTCTGACGGCCCATTCCATGGCGGCGCTGACATCGGCCGGCTGGCTTGCAGGGGATTTCACCGGTTTGTGGCTAATGAATTGTGATTGGGTTCCTTCGCGGCGGGGCGCTGACACGATCCCCTTGGCCGTCAGGTTGCCTTGTGCGGCTCCGAAGTCGCTTCTCACCAGGTGCAGGCACAGATCGATTCCGGCGGCAACGCCGGCCGAGGTGAGCACCTGCCCATTGTCCACGAACAGAACATTTTCATCCACCGCAACGGCCGGGAAGAGCGTGGCCAAATCTGCCGTGGATTCCCAATGCGTTGTGGCCCGCAGCCCGTCCAGAATCCCGGCCTGAGCCAAGGCAAACGCACCCGTGCAGATGGAGACCATGCGCACTCCCCTCTTATGTGCGGCAATCAGAGCAGTCAGGACTTCCGCCGGGAGTTGTTCCCGCGAGGTGGTGAACCCGGGGATGATCACGGTGTGAACCTCATCAAGAAGTTCAAGACCCCGATCTGGCAGGACGGAAAACCCGCCAGTGGCCCGGACAGGCAATCCGCCCGGTGAGCAGGTTTGAACACTGTAGTTCCCCTGCGTATTTCGCCCCAGGACTTGGACAGGAATGCCGAAGTCCAGCGTCAAAACCTCAGGCAGAGCCAAGACAGCGACCTTGAGGGGAGTTGCTCTTGTGGCAGAATTCTTTCGCATAGTGGCCATCTTGCCACTGTTGCGTACCTTCGCCCGATGGCATCGTGGCAGCATGACCCAGTCCGCCGTACATTTCAGAGCCTTGCTCATCCGCCTTATTGCCGCTCAGGCTTGCTACTACATGATTGTGAGCATTGACCTGACCCTGACCGGACTCGTGGGAATGTTACTGGCACCTTCGCCTGTTTTGATGACCTTGCCCCTGAGTTTGATTGTGGTGGTGGGTACCATTTGTTCATTCACGGCCGGCCATGCGGCAGCCAGGTTTGGGTACCGTCCTGTCATGGTGGTCGGCGCCATCACGGCGATCGCGGGTGGCTTCCTGTCCGCTTTTGCTGTCGCAACCCACTCCTTTGCCCTCTTTTGCCTCGGAACGGCATTGACCGGCGGCTACCGTGCAGTGGGTGGATTCTTGAGATTTGTGGCCTCGGAATATTCGCCGCCTGCCACGCGCGAGCGGGCGCTGGCACTGGTCATGTACGGCGGAATTGCCGCCGCGGCTTTGGGACCATTTGCCGCTGTTGCCGCATCTCACGCTGCCTTGCAGCCATACCTTGGCTCATGCCTATTGATCGCCGCTCTCGGCGTCGTGGCCTTGGTTCTGGCCCTAACCATGCCACCAGCCACCGGCAACACCGAGGAGGCAAAGCAACCGGCCATCGCTATCCACAGGCGGGCTGGCAATCCGCAGTTCCAACAGGCCGTCCTGGTCCTGGCTGGCTCCGGGCTCGTCATGACGCTGGTCATGGCCACCGGCCCCCTCGCCAACGATCACGCCGGCCATTCTTCTGCCATGGGTGCATCCATGATCCAGTGGCACCTCATCGGCATGTTTGCCCCATCCGCACTAAGCGCCCAGCTCCTGAAGCGCTGTGGCAACTTCAGAACAAATCTAGCGGGTGGATTCATCATGGCTCTTGGCTGCATCCTTGGCGTGTTTTTCAGCACCGGCGCTGCCATGATCGCGACACTGACGCTGGTTGGCGTCGGCTGGAATGTCCTCTTCGTGGCAGGTTCGGCACTGCTGCTGCGGTCTTACCCGCAAGGCCGTGGCGCAAAGCTTCAAGGCTTCGCCGATGGCTCCACCGCCGCCGTCTCCGCCACCGGGTCCTTTGCAGCGGCGTGGCTCTTGCAAAGCGTTGGTTGGGGTGGCGTCAACCTGCTCGGCGCAGCCACAGTCGCGGCTCTCTTGGCAGCCGTTGCCGTCCTCACCTGGCAGAACGGGCCGAGGCTTTCACAGCACCTTAAGGCGGGGCCAACTGTGCCGTCGCTTACCGGAAGAAGCAAGTTGGAAAGATCTGAATCACGCTGAGGGCGGTATAGCCCCTGAAATGGGGCACGCAACTTGCCCGCGGTAAGTCCGTTACTCCCGGGCGAGGCGGCCGATGACGCGCGTCAGTGCCGCAGCCTTTCGCTCTGCCGTGTAAGCCTTGAGCAGTGGGAGCATCAAAAGGTACCGTTCCGAGCGGCCCAGGGCCTCAAAAGCAGCATGTGCATGAGGATTGGCGGCCAGAACGGCCAACAATTCGACCGGGATCTGGGCGGTCCGCTGCGATTCATAGGCGTTCTCCCAGCGCCCGTCGTGCTGCGCGTGAGCAATCTCTTCCAAACCAGCTGGATGCATTCGCCCGGCGGCCACCAGTGTTTGTGCCCTCTCCACATTGACCTGGGACCATGCGCTCCCGGCTCGTCTGCGTGAATAGCGCTGCAGAAAGGAGTCCGCATCGCAGGCCTTGCGCTGACCGTCAATCCAGCCAAAGCACAACCCGACGTCGCCGGCGTCAACGATGGTGATCAGGTCACGTTCGGTGTTCCGCTTCCCGATGCGCAACCAGGCCTCGCCCAACTGGAGGTGGTGAGTTTCCAGCCAGGCCTCCCATTCGCCCGCGTTGGCAAATTCGAGCACATTCATGGTCAATCCCTTCGCCGCCAGTTTTGACCAGAATATTCGCATACCGGCGCACCTGACAGCTGAGGAACCGGGCATTAGCTTTTCAGCGCGGCCCGAACGGCTGGCAGAACTTCCGTGGCGAGCAGTTCGATGGAGCGAAGGGTTGCCGTTTGAGACAAGCCACCCAGGCCCACCTGCGCGAGGAATCGGGAGTGGCCCAGAATTTCGTGTTCCCACAGGATCTTGTCTACAATTTCGGCCGGGCTGCCCGCAAATAGTGCTCCGCGCGGACTAGCCCAGGCGTCAAAGCTGGGCCGATCGAGCCGCCCAGCTCGGGGCATGTTCTGCTCAATGTAGGACGAGTAGTGCGGGAAGAAGGTGTCTTTGGCTCCCTGCGAGGTTTCCTCAACATAGAAGTGGGAGGTGACCCCGATTCTCCCTGTGCCACGGCCAGCGGTTTGAGCGGCCACGCGGTATAACTGCGCCAAGGGACCAAATCGTTCCGGCTCCCCCAAAATTGCCAGGTACAACGGCATTCCCAGCCGCCCGGCCCGCTCAGCCGAGGCAGGTGTTCCCCCTACGGCGGCCCAGATGGGCAGGGAATGCTGGACAGGTCGGGGCCACACCCCTGCATTTTTCAATGGTGGGCGCGTGGTCCCTTTCCAGTTGACGGGGTTTTCCTCACGGATCCGCAGGAGTAGCTCGAGCTTGTCTTCGAAGTATTCGTCATACCGCTGAAGTTCTTGGCCGAACAGCGGAAAGGACTCCAGATAGGCGCCCCGGCCTGCGGTCAACTCTGCGCGTCCTGCGCTGACAAGATCCAAGGTGGCAAAGTCTTCAAATACACGAACGGGATCGGCACTGGAAAGTACCGTCACGGTGCTGGTGAGGCGGATGTTCTTGGTTTGTGCAGCGGCGGCGGCGAGTACCACCGCGGGCGAGGAGACGGCGAAGTCTTCGCGGTGGTGTTCGCCCACACCAAAAACGTCCAGCCCGGACTCATCGGCGACGCGGGCCCACTCGAGAATGTCATGGGTGCGAGCCATGGCCTCCATGGGATGGCCGTGCTCGTCACGGGTCAGCTCACCGAAGGTGAAGATTCCGATCTCAAAGGGCGAGTCGGTGTTCATGCCGCGGCTGCCACGTGAGCGCCAATCTCAAGTGTCAGGAAACGGCGCACGTCGCTGAGCTCGGCGGCGTTGATGCCATGCCCCAGCCCGGGGTAAATCCGTTCATTGAGCGTGGTGTGCCGTGGCAGGAAGTCGCTGCTGCGGGCAATGGCTGCCGGCGCGATGACCCCGTCCTCGGCGCCTCGTCCCCAGAAAAGTGCCGGGCGGTGTTCGCTCAGGGTATTGTCACCGGGTTGCGGTGCGCCCAGCACGAATCCGCCAAGGACAACCGGTGCCACTACTCGCTCCGGCTTGGTGCGCAACAATTGGCTTGCCATGAGCCCGCCCTGCGAGAAGCCAATGGGAACGATGCGCGTTCCGGGATCCACGTTTTTCTCGATCCAGGCCCAGATTGCCTCGCTCGCCTGTTCAACGGGTGCCGAATCCGGGGCGCCCGGCGTCGTAATGTGAAACCACGCCGCTCCCCCGTTGCCCAGCTCAAGTGGGGCGCGCAGCGATGCCCACGGAAGGTTGAGCCCCAGGGCAGGAGCAAGGGACGCCAGCTCGTGTTCGTTGGACCCGAAGCCGTGAAGGAAAAGCACCACCACGTCAGGAGCATCAACGGTGCTCCAGTTGGGCGAGCGTACATCGCGCAGGGTGGTGTTCATGGGTTCTCCTTGAGGTTGGTTTCGTTTTGGCGGCCACACGCCGCAACGCTGGTCATACCCCAAAGATACACCACTTACTTGTAGCTTCAACTATTGAGAATTGACTGATTCATTAAATGAAACAGCCCGTGCTGGTCAGCACGGGCTGTTCACGGTGGCCGGTCGGTGCAATGTGCACCGAACCGGCATGGGGAATGAGGATTTCGAAATGTGTAATGGTCATCTCGCTCCCTCCTTTCAGTGGCGTGCCGTCGCTGGCACAAGGTGAACGGCAGGAAACTTACCGGATGTTGAACAGGTCAACCCGGATGATTTCGCGGTACTGACGTTCGCGAAGCTGGTTGAACTTTTCCTGATCCACGGGGGTGAAGAATATCCGCTTGACGGATGATCTAAATGACTTGGGGTTCATGCTGGCACCTCCCTTCAATAATTGTGGTGAATTGTTGGACATTTTATGGCGCGACAAATAAGGCCCTTCTTTCATAATCGAAATGAATTTAAAACGGCATTATGAGAGCACAAAAAAGCGCGGTTTGTTTTGTGCTTGGAGTCCGGCAGTCAGGCGCTGGCCTTTCGCGGCAAGAAAAGCAACACATGTCAACCACGCCAGAGGCGCGGAAAGGACAAGGGTGCTTACCAGGGGGTGCAGCGAATGACCAGGATTGACGGGTCGGGAGATGGTCACGTAGACGTGACCTAGTCTGGACAGCCTTGCGGCGGCGGCCCTACGCGGTGACAGTGTTAGCTGTGACGGCGATTGACAGGCGTGCCGGGCAAGGCATGAACAGATCCGATTACTCCGGACTTGATAGTTGTAAACATCATGGCCTCCCTTCGATTGCACGCGGACGTCCCGGACGGTTTGTCGGGGACTAATAGATAAACTACATCACAAACCGGTGATAAATCCAGTTGATTCGATAGTAATTTCAATTATTTCTTCACCGGCCTGAAAAATTGTCCATTTGGACCATTACGAAGGTCCGCAGCCCATCTAACTGTTGGTGCCCTTCTTGCCTCGAGTGGAGACGGCTTTCATCCGCGCCCACGCAACCATTCAGGGGCCGCCGCACGGAATTGTTCCCCGGAGAGCGCCGATGCTTTCTCGGGCAGGCATCCCAACAGTGGGGTGGGAAGTTGCTCGAGGAATACTCTATTGTCCAGCTCAATCGCGCTGGGGTCCCGGGGCCAGGCGCCCACCACCAGCCCAGTGGTGTTCAAACCACGAACCGCGAGCGCCTCCAGAGTCAGCAGGGTGTGATTGAGGGTGCCGAGTCCGCTGCGGCACACCACAACCACGGCACATGGGCTCGCCGGGCCATCTTCCAGGGCTCTGGCCAATTCGGCGATGGTGTTCCCGTCTCCGTCCAGCGCCACCAGAAGTCCGCCGGCTCCCTCTACCAGGACGTGATCATACTTGTCGGCCAGGTCTGCTATCGCAGCCGCATGGACCTCAAGTGCTGGCAGCACTTTGGCCTCACGCACGGCCGCGGCGACGGGGGCCATGGGCAGCGTCAGTCGAATCCCTTCGAGGCATTCGTCAGTTCCGGCCAAGCGCCGAACCTCACCCATGTCCCCGCCATCGCCCGGGGACACACCGGTTTGAACGGGTTTGTAGACGGCCACGCAAGCGCCTTGTGCCTGCAGTGCCGCGGCAAGTGCCGCCGTCGCCACTGTCTTGCCTACGTCGGTGTCCGTGCCGGTGATGAGTACGACGCCGGGAAGCTCTGCCCCGGCGACACTTGCCTTTCCGCGTTTCACTGTGGCAGCCTTGCGGCCATGACCGATTGCGGAGTTTGGAAGGACAGCAGACGCAACCATTCAGGTTCGGGGCCTGTGCGTTCAAGATGGGGCAGGGCGGCCGCTGTTTCCTGGACTACGAGTTGGGTTTCAAGCTCGGCAAGTTTGGCACCGAGGCAGCGGTGCAGTCCGTACCCGAAAGCGAGCGAGTAGGCGGCAGGCGGGGAGTCGGGTGCATGACGACCGGAAAGTTCCAGGAGAATCTCGGCACCGGCCGGCAGCGTCACTCCCCGGAGTTCGGTGTCGTGGAGGGCGGCGCGGCGCCATGTGTGTACCGATGATTCCTCGGCCAGGACGCCGCGCACGTGCTCGGCGGCACGCTTCGGGTCAGCAAGTTCGGCCCATCCATGGGTGCCACGCCCGAGCCCCCTATACAACGCAGTGTTGATCAGCTGTGAGGTGGTTTCTTGTCCGGCAATGACAAGGAAGTAACCCAGTGAACATACCTCCGCTGTGGACAGGCCCGCCGCCAGCAGCACTCCGAACAGGGAGTCCCGGCCACGACTTGCCTCCACCTCCGCACGTAGCCAGCCATAAAACTCGGCGGCGCTGAGAGCAAGTTCGAGCTGGCGTCCAGGCCCTGGCCATCCCCAGAACAACTCCAAGGAGTCCCTGCTCCACACCTTGAGCGTGTCCAAGGGCGGGTTTTCCTGCGCCGTAAGTTCGGCCATGATGACCGGTGGCACGTGGCGAGCCAGTGAAAGGGACAGGTCCACGGGGCCGGCGTCCAGTGCGACGGCAGTCTCCGCGATTCGGTGGCGTGTCAGCTCTTGCACGCGCGGGGCCACTGCTGCCACCTTGGCCGGGGTGAAGAAGCCCGCCACCATCTTGCGCACCATCCGGTGCCGCTCCCCCGTGGCCGAGGCCAACACCGGGGGTAAGGCAAACTTGGCTTTGCTCAGAATGCGCAAGGTGGCCGGAGCCAGCGGCACCACTGAGGTCAGGGCATTGCTCGGCGCAAAATCATCCGTGCGTCGCATAACCTCCTTGACGGTGTCAGGCTCTCCTACAACGAGGTAGTTCATATGTTGTTCCCATTCCGGCTCATGCCGCCGTGTTCAAGATTCCGCGCAGGCTGTTCCTGCAGAACTGCACGGATCAGCCGCGCAGCGTGGACCATCTGTCCGTGTGTGAGATCGGCCCGGGCCGTCAGGCGCAGGCGGGATACGCCGTCGGGCACGCTGGGCGGCCTGAAGCATCCCACCAGGACTCCGGCGGCACGCAACCGGGCGGCTGCGGCCACGGCATCGTCAGCTGTTGCCATGGGTATGGATTGCACGGCGCCCTGCGAGCGCCCGATCCCACACAGATCAGCCAGGGTTGCTGCGTTGTCCTGAAGTCTCGTGGCAAGTTCAGGCTCTGCGGCGATGATTTGTGCCGCTCTTGCCGCCGCTGCGGCGGACGCAGGGGCCAAGGCCGTGTCAAAGATGAAGGGGCGTGCCGTGTTGACCAAGTGATCCCGCAATGCAGCGGACCCGAGGACAGCGCCACCCTGCGCACCAAGAGCCTTGGACAGTGTCGCCGTCACGACCACGTGTGGGGCCCCCGCAAGCCCGGCGGCGTGTACCGCACCGCGCCCAGAACCCGCCACGCCGATCCCATGAGCCTCGTCGACCAGCAGCCACGCGTCATACATGGCGCACAAGGCCGCCAGCTCCATGAGGTTTGCACTGTCCCCCAGCACCGAATACAGGGATTCCACCACCACCACTGCCCGGGGCTGACTCCTGGATTTCAGCGCCCTCTCCACGTCCTCCAGATCGCTATGTGAAACCGTGACAACGGGTGAGCGCGAAAGCCGGGCCGCGTCCAACAGCGAAGCATGCACGTGCGCATCGAGGATGAGGAGCGTACCCGGGCCTCCCAAGGACCCAAGGATGCCAAGATTTGCCAGATACCCGGAGGAAAACACCAGCGCTGACGCAGCACCCGTGAGCGTACACAGCTTCTCTTCCAAGAACTCATGGGCCGGCAGTGTCCCAGTCACCACCCGGGACGCACGGGCTCCTGATCCGAACTGCTCAACAGCGGCTACGGCGGCCGCCGTAAGACGGGAATCCCGAGACAGGCCCAAATAGTCGTTGCTCGCCAAATCCAGCATGGTGCCAGCATCTTCGCAACCGGAGGCACCTGCCCTCCGCGTCAGGCCACGGCGCTCGCGGACATTGGCTCGGCTCTGCAGCCAGGCATCCATGGCGCCGGTGTTTGCCGTTGGGGACTCAGCAACTGTGTGTCTCATTGACCATGTACCGCGGCCACGGCTGCGCACAGGCCGGCGCCGATGGCGGCAATATCCTCGGCCGAACTTATGTACGGAGGCATGGTGTAAACAAGGTCACGGAAAGGACGGACCCATACCCCATGTTCCACAGCCACCCGGGTCAGTGCCGTGACATCCGCCGGCACGTTCAGCTGGATCACGCCGACGCCACCCAGCACCCGAACGTCGCGAACCTGCGAAAGCGCGGCCGCGGGCGCCAACGCCGCGGTGAGCCCTGCTTCAAGAGCGCCAACCTGCCGTTGCCAGGGTTCAGAGTCCAGCAACGTCAACGACGCCACTGCAACGGCACACGCCAAGGGGTTGGCCATGAACGTTGGCCCATGGAGGAGCGCTCGCAGAGGCGATGCCGTGATGACGGCCGCCACCTCTCGTGAGCACAGCATGGCCGCAAGCGTCAGATAACCGCCGGTAAGTGCCTTGCCCACGCACATGATGTCCGGCGTGACGGCCGACCATTCGGAGGCAAAAAGTCTGCCAGTACGGCCGAAACCCGTGGCAATCTCGTCCACGATCAGCAAAAGGCCGTGTTCACTGGCCACACGACGGGCAGCCCGGACACACTCCGGCGCATAGATGTGCATGCCCCCGGCGCCCTGGAGCACGGGTTCAAGAACAATGGCTGCCAGTTCATCCAGGTGGGTGAGGACCATCTCTTCCAATACGCCCACCCATTGGGCCACTTCCAGTGGATCCGAGCGAAGTTCCCCCTTGATCAAACGGGCTTTCGGCGGCCTCGGCAAAAACAGCTGCGGAGCCACAAGACCCGGAAACTCGGAGTGCATGCCATCCACGGGATCACATACGCTCATCGCGGCAAACGTGTCACCGTGATACCCGCCCGAGAGCGCCAGGAAGCGGGCCCGGCGCGAATACCCAGCCGCTCGCTGGTACTGCACGGCCAATTTCAACGCCACTTCCACCGAAACTGAACCCGAATCGGCGAAAAACACATGCTCCAGGCCGCTCGGGGCCATGTCTATCAACTTTTCGGCCAGAATAACCGCCGGTGCGTGAGTCAACCCGCCAAACATGACATGTGAAAACGATCCAGCCTGCTCCAGAAGTGCCGCGTCCAGTGCCTCATTGCGGTACCCGTGGACGGCCGACCACCAAGAACTCATGGCGTCAATCACCTCGAACCTCTGGCCACCAGGAGCCTCAAGGTCGAGTTTGGTCCCGGCCGCCCCCAGGACTGCGTAGGGCGCGGGCCCATCAAGGGAAGCATAGGGGTGCCACAGCAAACCACGGTCCCGCTCTGCCAAGGAACGGTGTGTTGTTCCTGCGGCGTTCCGGCCACCATGTTCGACGGCGGGGGCACTAAGCATTGGCGGCGAATTCCGTCCCGGCACCTCGGCGCCGGATGGTGGGCTGGGCACCAGCCTGGGGATCGCCGTCGTGGGTGGAAGGAGTGTCGGGGACAGGGCTGCTGCCGAGAACCGTGAAACCGGCGTCGGCAATCATCGCCAGATCGGCCTCGCCGGGCTGTCCCTCGCTGGTGAGGTAATCACCCAGGAACAGCGAGTTGGCGATGTTGAGGGCCAAGGGCTGGAGCGTCCTCAGGTGCATTTCCCGCCCACCGGCCATGCGGATTTCCACCTCGGGGCAGGCGAAGCGAACAGTAGCGAGGATGCGCAGGCATCGAGCAGGGGTCAATAGCCAGGTGCCTTCCAGCGGGGTGCCTTCAAATGGCATGAGGAAGTTGACAGGGATGGAGTCGCTGCCCAGGTCTCGCAGGGCGAAGATGGCATCGATGAGGTCATCGTCGCTCTCACCCATGCCCACAATCAGTCCCGAGCACGGAGACAGTCCGGCGCTCTTGGCATGTTCAACGGTCCGGACCCGGTCGGCGAATTCATGCGTGGAGCAGATTTCTTTGTACATTTCTTCGCTCGTGTTCAGGTTGTGGTTGTATGCGTCCACCCCACAGGCCTTGAGCTTTTCCGCCTGACCATCCTTCAGAATGCCAAGGCAGGCACAAACCTCCACCTGCGGATGCTGGTCCTTCAGGCCCTCCACCATGCCAGCAACGCGCTCAACATCACGGTCCGTGGGGCCCTTGCCACTCGCCACGAGACACACCCGGCTTGCTCCCGCGGCGATGCCTGTTGCCGCTTGCTCCAGGGCTTCTTCCGGTTTAATCCAGGTGTATTTGAGGATCTGCGCGGCCGACCCCAAGCGCTGGGAACAGTAGGTGCAGTCCTCCGGGCACAGCCCTGACTTGAGGTTGACCAGGTAGTTCACCTTCACCGTGTTGGCAAAGTGCGCACGACGCAAGCGCGCGGCGGCGGCCACCACATCAAGCATTTGTTCGTCGGTGGAATTCAGGACAGCCAGGGCGTCTTGGCGGGTCAAGGTGGCGCCGGACAACTGCCGGTCGGCGAGAGCTTGGAAATTATTGAACACTGTTCAAGTATCAAAACCGGCGGTCGTTCTGTCAAATGCCCTCCGCTCAAGCGACGGCGTGCGCGGCCGCTGCCGCAAGCATGGGGCAAAATGGATGGTGGCGGCCACGTATCCCCGGCGCCACCTCGACAAAGGAATGCAGCACATGCCACTGACGCGTGACCAGGTCATCGAGACCGCCTTTGAAATCCTGCGGGATTATGGGCTGGAAGACCTGTCCATGCGGCGGCTCGCACGCGACTTGGGGGTGCAGCCCGGGGCCTTGTACTGGCATGTGAAAAACAAGCAAGAGTTGCTCGGCGTCCTGTCGGTCCTGATTCTGGTACCGGCAGATTCCGGTCCTCTGGATGCAGCCAAAGGTGCCGACGCGTTCGCACCTCTCCGCCGGCATTCGCAGGCCATCCGCCAGGCACTTCTGAAAGTGCGCGACGGCGCCGAGGTGGTTGCGCTGGCCTACGCCATTGACCCGGAATCGCTCACAGCGTTGCGCCGCCTTGGCCACGGTTTTGAGGCAGCAGGCCTCCAAGGGAGCAACGCCGGCTGGGCTGCCCGATCGCTGGTGCACTTCATCTTGGGCAGCGTCACCGCGGAACAAACCCGCAGCGGCCTGATCCGGGCCGGCGTCATTCAGGCCCCTGCCGATCTGGCCGACACCGATGCCGCCTTCACCTTTGGATTGGAGCTATTGCTCACGGGAGCGGCTCAGGCTCCCGCCCCGGCTCCACGGTAAGCTACCGGACATGGATATTCCGCGGACAGCAAAGCTGCACCTTGAAATTGATCTGGAATTTGATCACCCGGACGCTGTTCAGGCCCACGCCCGGAAGTGGGCACGCGAACAGTCGGACGGTGATTCGCATGCCCTTGTTGAGCTGCTCGCCCAGGCCGCGGAGAGTCCCGAATCGGCCCTCATGATGCTGGTGGAGCCTGACGACGTGCTCGGTGCGGTGCCCGGAGTCACGGCGCTCGGAGCCAGTATGTGGATCGATGGCGCGTCAGGGGAACCAGATGCATGGCTTGCCCAGGATGATCTGGAAGACGACGTCGACGGAGAGTTTGACGCAGAGTTTGGCGACGTTCTTGGTGACGAGGAGCCCGAGAGTGAAGACGATTGGCTCCACACAATTTTTGCTGCCGCCGAAAAACTTCCGGGTCTGGATCTGGAACGCCTGGGCTACTCCACCGTGGAGCTCAACCCCGATGTCCGGGCTCAGTCGTTGCGGCAGGCCACGAATCTTCGCGGTGCCATCCACTGGGCGTACGAGTACCTTATCGATCAACTCTTCGATGACGTTCAGGCACTTCGCACCTCACCGGGAGCCCTCGATGAGGCGCTCCAACTTGGCGCCCTTCCGCCGCTGTACCAAAGCCACTACGGGCCACTCTTTGCCCAGCGATTCCTCGTGGTGACACTGGATTTGGGTACGGCCCTGGCAACATCGTTTAGCTCACCGTCGTGTCTTGCCCAAGAGCTCTCGCTCAAGCTAGCCCTTGACAGTGTGGACATCCTGGCCGAGATGCTCCCTGCCTTGGATTTGCCGGAACACTGGCGGGCCCTTGCCAACAAAACTCTGTTTGATGATCTGGACCACGAGCTGCTCTACCAGGCCGCACAGCTGGGCATGGCCACAGTGGACGTCTCTGCGTGGTTTACACCGTTCCCAGAACGATCCATCAATCCCTACGCTGCCAACGAGTAAACGCGGCTAGTTACGCACGGCCGCCGGGAGGGCCAACAAAAAGCATGGTGGCCATGACCCCGCCAACAACCACCACGAAGGTTACGCCGAGCAGAACCGGCCTGCCAATCATCGCCCGCAATGCCACATCCGCCCACTTGCCGTCCCCGGGGTGGTCGCTCACGGTGGTGCGCCATGCGCCGTCGAGCCTTCCCTTGTTTTCCAGCCATTTGGTGAAAGGAATGGTCAGATAGGGAATGACGGAGGTGGCCGCGGCAACCACGATCAGTCCCTTCGGCCACCGCTGGTTCAGGCCCACCAAAATCGCGGTGACCACGTAGGCGATGAACACCAAACCGTGCGCAAACCCGGCAATGGAGACCGGCCAATCGCCAACCTTCACACCATATTTGAGGATCATTGCTGCGATCAGCAGTGTCCAGGTGACGGCCTCGGCCGTGGCGATCGTACGGTAGAAAGTGCGTGGCGACATGGGCTGGGTACAGTCCTTGGATGGTGGGCGGGCGTTGCTGGGCCAAAAGGCCACTGCCAACCCTAGCGGCGTTTTCTGGGAGCGTCCTGCACACCCAGCCGTGTGCGACGGGCCCGCGCAGCGGTTTCACTGGGGCCCGGAGATTCCAGGCTCGCACGCACCACGGCGAAGACGACCTGGGTGGGAATCTTCACCGGGAGCGGCACCGGGCCCAGCCCCGGGACGTGGAGGTCCATAAGCTCGCGATATAGCGGTGGCAGGGCCGCAACGGCGGCGGCAAAGAGGATTCTGTACCCTGCTCGCTGTGAGCGTGGCAATGGCGGGTGGCGAATGAATGCGATGGCTTCAGCGGCGCGTTCATCACAGCGCAGCTCGCCGTTGAACGTGGCGAGTTGGGTTTGGAGCTCGCGAACTGTTGTGGGTGGATCTTTCACCTGCATGAGGGCGCCGGCCACAGCCCAGTCGGCCACATAGGCGTCGGGTCCGCCAGGGATGGCTCCACCATAGGCCTGATGTGTGGCCAGAAATGCCTGCGTGAACGCCAGGTGTATCCACCGGAGCAGATCGGGATCGTTGGCTGTGTAGGGGCGCTGCTCCCCCGCGTTGGTGGTGTAGTTTCCTCTGACGTAACCGTGGAGGCGCTGAACTCTGGCCGAGGCCTTGATCGCCGCAACGGTGTCTCCATAGGTGACCGTAAAGATCCACTGGATGGTGCCGGCCAGCCTGCCCAACGGATCGGTCCGGTAGTTGGAATGGTCATGGACACCCGCGAGCGCGCCCGGGTGAAGCGCCTGAATGAGCAGGGCCTGGATACCTGCCACGAGTGTCGTCATTGAGCCATGCACAGCCCAAGCCGCCGAATCGGGGCCGAAGTAGCCGGCGTCGTCGCCCATTTCCAGGTCCAGCTCCCATTGCGGAACGGTGGGCGAATTGTTGCTAAAGGTGCCTCGGAGTTGTTGGCGCCACCAGGCCACGGGATTGAGCATGCTTCCAGTGTGTACCTCGCGCGGCGAGGACGCACCACCAAGCAGCCAATCTCGCGGGCACTTTATGCCGATGACAAAGCCGCCCCAAAGGGCCACAATGAGAGAAAGGCCGCACGGCCAACAGGAGCCCGGCGGCAGGAAAGAAGGCAGGGCCATGAGCAGCACACCAGCCACAAACACTAGCGACGGAACGGCTCTCTCGGGTGAGGGAACATCCCGGGAGCATGCAGAGACTGCTGCGGAAGGAACCGACGGCAAGGAGATGCCGGAGATTCGGATGCACACCCAAGATCCTGCCGAAGGGCCCGAAGACGCCAGCTAACGCGGCGCGTCACGAGGGCACTGACGAATGTCGGCGCCGGGGCCTATGCTGTGACTATGTCAACATTTACCGTCTCCCGCAGCTCAGTCATCCCGGCCCCAGCAGCTGAAATCTACGCTCACGTTGTCGGTTTCCGTGAGTGGATCAATTGGTCACCATGGGAAGGCCTCGATCCGTCCATGCAGCGCAGCTACTCGGGCCCGGTTGAAGGCGTTGGCGCAACCTATTCGTGGAAGGGAAATGGCAAGGCCGGGGCTGGAACCATGGAAATCCTCGAGGCCGTTGAACCCTCACGGATTCACCTGCGCCTGGAGTTCACCAAGCCCATGAAGGCCGTTAACCCCACAACGTTCACCTTTGAACCGGTGGGCGATGGCACGCGTGTCACGTGGACCATGACGGGAGAAAACAAGGGCCTGAGCCGCGTCTTCATGCTCTTCATGAACATGGACAAGATGGTAGGTGGCGATTTTGAAAAGGGCCTGGCTCAGCTAGCGGAACTCGTGGCCAAGAAAAACTAGGCTTCAGCCGTGTAGCGGCGGGTGGGCGTCCACGCGCGGTATGGCAAGGACTGGAATGTGCTGGGTTGCCAAAAGCTTGCGCACCACGGATCCGGCCAGGACTTCATTGACGCCGGCCAGCAATCCCGGTCGCCGGGCGCCCACCACAATAACCGAGGCATTGACGGCCTCCGCCAACCGCCCAAGCGCCAGCGCTGTCTCGCCACCGAGAACGCGGATGCTCGCGGTGACGTTGTGCTTTTCCGTTGCCGCGGTCAGTAGCGGCCCAAGTTCCAAGACAGCCAGCGCCGCCTCGTCGTCGGGATCCAGGGCCCTGTCCAGGGATTTCCCTAAAACGTTGCCGTCGGGATCCCACTCAATAAGATAACTGCCCGGGTCAACATATGCCCCCACGAGCTCCGCGCCGGTGGCCACAGCCAAGTCAACGGCACATTTCAACACTGCGGGATCTTGCTCGGGCAGCAAGCCCACCACCACTGCACCTTGGCCAAAACGAGGATTCATCATGTGCTCGTTCCTTTAGGACCCACCATGTATGACGGCTTGTCTACTAATCTTGGCCCATCAGCTCCGGATGCGAAAGGGCTCTCGGCTCACTGCATTCGTCCTGTGACAACTGTGCCGTCCACATCATGGTTGGTAGCAATACTCGTTGAAAATCCATGTGAGCCCATGATGGCTGCGCTTTTGGGGGCCTGCCGGACACTGCTTTCGATTAACAGCAGCCCATCTGGGCGAAGCCATGCGGGGGCCTCCAGTGCGATTCTTCGTTGCACGGCGAGACCGTCGATTCCCCCATCCAAGGCAGCTTCAGGCTCGTAGACCCTTGCCTCCTGCGGCATGAAATCGATGGCCGAGGTTGGTACATAGGGGGCATTTGCCACAATGATGTGAAAGCTGGATCCCAATTCATGGGGCAGAGCTGCGAACAAGTCCCCGCTGTGGACCGTGCCGTGGAACGGTCCAATATTCCGGGCGGCACATTCGAGCGCAACAGGGTCAATGTCCGCAGCGTGGAGTTCCACCTTGTGACCTCGGTGGGTCAGGCGGTGGGTTAGGGCTGCACCGATAGCCCCGCTCCCGCAGCAAAGATCAAGAATCCGCAGGCCAGCGTTATTCGACGGCATCCGCAGCAACGCGTCCAAGGCCTCACTCACGAGGAACTCGCTGCGCAGCCGGGGCACAAAGACTCCCGGTGCCACGGCGATTCTTAACCCGTAAAATTGTGCCCACCCCACGATGTGTTCCAAAGGGTGTCCGTGGGTTCGCAGGGCCAGCATGTCGGTGAGGATGCCAGCGGTGCCGGCTGCTTCCAACAGAATCGCGGCTTCCTCTTCCGCAAAGACACATCCGGCAGATCGCAACGCCGCAACTAGCTCCACGGCTGGCATCAACGCACTTTGCTCCATACCAACAAGATGGTAGCCGCCGGGGCGCTACGCTGGTGGCATGACGCCATCAGACACGGACCTTCTCCTCGAATACGTCCCGACGGGCCTGACCAACGCCGCGTTTCTGCAAGCCCTTCGTCCCGCCTTGGATCAGGTGTCCCTCACTGAGAAAGCCGAGGGGATGGCGCTCTACATGAAATCTTCCATGCCGTATCTGGGGGTCCCCTCCCCCGCGGTCCGCAAAACTGTCAGAGCCCTTGCCAAGGAGCACCCCTTCGCCAACGTCGAGGAGCTGCATGCAACCGTCATGGCGCTGTGGACCGCTGCACAGTTTCGGGAGGAACGGTACGCGGCCATCATGCTCACTGACTCACGCCTCGGCAAAGGCGAGATGGGGCTCTTGCCGTTTTACGGCGTCGTTATTGGGACCGGTCAGTGGTGGGATTTCGTGGATTCGGTGGCGCCTCGCCTGTGCGAACTGCTCCAAATGCATCGGGACACCATGGATCCGCTCTTGCGGCAGTGGAGCGTCCATGAGAACTTTTGGTTCCGCCGGGCCTCGATCATTGCTCAATTGCCGGCCAAGGCAGCCACGGATCTGAACCTGCTCAGCGGGGTGATTGGCCCGAACCTGGATGACAAGGAGTTTTTCATCCGCAAAGCGATCGGCTGGGCTCTGCGCCAACATGGCAAAACCGATCCCGAGTGGGTGCGCTCCTATGTTCAAGAACATGCCGCCCAGCTCAGCCCGCTGTCCCGTCGCGAGGCCCTCAAACACCTCTGATTCAGGCGGTTGTGGAACGGGCAGGTTCGCGGCTGGGGACAAAGAGTCCTCGCGTTTTTTTGTCCCAGAACATGACATACAAAATGCTCAGGACGCCAACGCCAATGGCTACGGACCGAACCAGGACGACCGGAATCCAAGGGAATACGCTGAGCTGATCCGTTAGTGCAATCAGCGTAAAGAACGCCGTCAGATAGAGCACTGTCCGCAGCTGCCATCCCTCCTTTACCCCTGTGACTGCGAAGAAGGCCACAAGCCACAACATGTACCAGGGCTGAATCATCGGCGCCATGAGAACAACTGCTGCAAAAGCCCATGTCATGCGCCGCAGCACTGCCTGGCTGTACCGCTGCGATTCGCCATGTGCTTCCGGGTTGGTGAAGGCTGACCCGGCATTTGCCGTCAAACCTGCGTCTGCGGATGCGCTGGACGGCAGGTTGATCTTCCAAAATGCCAGAACCATGACGATAAGAATCGAAGCCACCTGGCCGATCCCCTGGATCACATCCGTCACGGAGGCACCGCCCCCGCCCAACAGTGTGACTACGAAGCCAACAATATTCGAGAACAGGCCAATCGGCGCGTACCAGATCCACACCGTACCGGGTGTCTGCAGGGCCGCCAACCAGCCAAAGCCCAGACCATTGATGGCGCCCATGATGCCCATGACGGCCGTAGAGATGCCCAGGGTTGCCGCCCAGATCCCAAATTTGCGGACCCAACCCGCTTGGGACCCCGCCCACAGCAATCCAACAAAGGGCAAGGCGATCAAGGTGATGGGTTTAATGGCGATCGAAGCCGTCACGAGCAAGATCCCCAGGATGGCCCGCTTCGATGAGGCGTAGTAGAGACCGGCCACCACAAGGCCCAGCATGAGCGAATCATTGTGGACGCTGGCAACAAAGTTAATCAGCACAACGGGGTTCAAAACCACCAGCCACAAGGCCCGGTGTGGGTTGAAACCGTGGCGGGCGGCCAGCTTGGGGATGTAGATGGCCAGCAACACCACACCAGCCAGGCACGCCAGCCGGAAGGGAATCAGCGCGATCTCGGGGCTGCTGGCCGGCAGGAGAACCGCGAAGTGCTCCAACCAGAGCCACAAGGGTCCATAGGGTGTGGGCGCTTCGGTCCACAGGGTGTCCGGACCGAGCGAAAAATAGTTGTTCAAGGCGGAAATGCCGTCGGTATAAGGATTCAGCCCCTGCTGCATGAGGCGGCCCTGGCCAATATAGGCGTAGGAGTCCCGGCTGAAGAGCGGCAGCGCGAACATCATGGGCGCAACCCACAAAATCAGGGCCTTCTTCAAGACCGGAGCAGAAGATTCATCCCACGACACCAAGTGTTGGCGCAACCGCAGCCAACCACGCAGCATCAAAGCAGCACCAAGGCACAACAAAACCGTGGCGACAATGACGGCCACCGGCGTGGTTCTGGCCACAATAAAGAGTGGATTGCGGATCAGGACAGAACTGCTGGCGAGCCATCCAACACCCAGTGAGCCCAACAGCAACATCACAGAACCGGCAAATCCCTGCCAAACTGCTGATGCCGCGGTCCCAGTGCGAAAAGGCAGCTTACTCAACACCTTTGTCTTCACCTCCGGCTGGGCAACACGCGTGCTTGTCAACTGCTTAACTCCTGAACTAATGCTGTCCCTCGCGGCAGGACTGGTTTGCGTGCAGAGGGCCGGAACCGGCCCGGGGAGCAACAGGGTGCTGCGCTAATATGTAAGCAGCCACGGACTCCGTTCTTGGCATTCTACCCACTTCACCCGGTCAATTCCTTGGAAACGACCACTGGACCTGCGCCACGCACGCGTGCTGCGCCCGGGCGTCACCACTGCTACGAAGGACTGGACCATCTCCACGGATACGTTTTTTGCCGCCCTTGCCCGATTCCGGGACGCGCTTCTGCCCGCCCGGACCCAAACCTGGCTGAGAACTCCACGCGGCATGTGGACCATCTTTGGTGCTGTACATGTGATGTTCCTCTTACTGGCGGGGCTGCTGTCACTGCGCGGCGAGGCGTTTAGCGACACCTTTATCTACCGCATTTGGGCATCCGTGGACTTCAACGAAGCCCTCGTGACCGGTCCCAGCCCGTGGGTCTACCCAATACTGGCCTTGATTCCCATGGCCATTGCCTACATCTTTGGCAGCGGGCCGTTCCTGTTCATCTGGGTCCTGATGATCGCCGCACTGAACACGTTGGCCGTGGGAAAACTCACGCGCTGGGGCAAAAAGCGCGAGGCCATTCCGGCCGCCCTGTGGTGGACCGGGTTCACAGCCCTGATGGCGTGGCTGGGCTTTGCCCGTGTTGACGGATTGACGGCGCCGGTCGTCCTGATCGCACTGTCGATCGGTGTGGCGAGCCCGTTCCTGACATCGTTCATTCTCAGTGTGGCCACGTGGACCAAAGTCTGGCCGGCCGCCGTCGTCCTTGCCTTGTTCACAGTAGTCCGGCAGCGAGTGCAGGTGGTGTTGGCCGGTGTGCTGGTGACCGCACTGGTGGTGGGCATGGCGCTAAGCATGAATGCCCTGCCGAAGCTGCTGAATTTCCTGTTGGAACAAGGCGATCGCGGCATGCAGCTCGAGGCCACCTTCACCACGCCATGGCTGTGGATGAGCGTGTTGGGCTTGGGCGGTGCGCGCATGTACATGAATCAGGACATCAACTCCATGCAGGTGGACGGCCCCGGTTCCGAGATCATGAGCGTGCTCATGCAGCCGCTGCTTGTTGCCGCCGCGCTGCTCGTTGCCGGGCTGGTTTTCTGGGCCCTGCACACCGGAAAGCGCAATGGCGGGGCCGATCGCACCGCGCTCCTGCTCTTTGGTGCACTCGCGCTCGTGACCGCCTTTGTGGTCTTCAACAAGGTGGGTTCGCCGCAGTTCATGGTGTGGCTGGCTCCCGCCGTCGCAGTCGGCCTGTCCTACCAGTGGAAGGCGTGGCGCGTCCCGGCCACCATGCTCATTGGCGTGGCCATCCTGACGTTCATGGTTTACCCGCTCTTCTACGATGCCTTGTCCCACAACAACGCGCTCATGGCTGGTGTGCTGACAATGCGCAACCTGCTCCTGGTGGTCTTGTTCGTGTGGAGCGTGCGCCAGCTGTTCCTGATGGGCCGCAACCCTGGCCTGATCCCCCGACATGATCACCCCAAGAACGACGCCGTACCCGCCTCGGCGGGCACCCCGGCTATCGCCGGGGAAGAGTCCGGCAGTGCCGCCTCAACCTCGGCTGCTGATTCCCTGACCAAGGAGTCCTAAGATTTCTGCTCCACGCTTTGACAGGGTCCTGACTCGGGCCACGGACCTCCGTAACGCGATTCTTTCGCCCAAGGTGATTGCCTGGTTCCGCACGCCTTCGAGCGTATGGTGGGGCTTCACCGTCGTCCATGGCTTTTTCCTCGCCTGGATGATGAGCTTCATCATCCACGGCGACACGTTCAGCGACACCCAGCAGTACCGTCAGTGGGCGCTCTTGGGCTACAACCCATCCGATCTGGGCGATGTGATCAGCCCCTGGGTGTATCCGCTGCTGGCGCAGCTTCCCATTTTTGCGGCAAACATGTTTGGCCCGTCGTTGTATCTTTTGGGCTGGACGTTGATCGTCATTGCCCTGAACGCCCTTGGAATGGTGTTCCTGACACGGGGAAAACGTTCCCATAGCGGCATTGCCCCGGCCTGGTTTTGGCTGTTTTTCACCATGTTCATGGGCTTCTTGAGTTTTGCCCGCGTGGAAGGCATCACAACCTCGCTGGTGCTCATTGCCTTGCTGTACGCGGTCGAACGGCCCATTGTTGCCGCGTTCCTGCTCTCGGCGGCAACCTGGATCAAGGTGTGGCCGGCAGCAGTGATCGCTCCCCTGCTCATTGCCAGCGCCAAGCGTGTTCAGATCTTCCTGACGGGCGTGGCGGTGACCGCAGCCGTGGCCGCCGTGGCAGTCCTCACCGGGGCAGGCTCGCACCTGCTCGACTTTGCCATCAACCAGGGCGATCGCGGCATGCAGCTCGAGGCCACGTTCTCCACCCCGTGGGTATGGCTCAGCGTGTTCAATATTGGTGGCTCCAAGATTGCCGACAACGTGGCCATCAACTCAACCGAGGTCTACGGACCCGGAGCCGAAATTGCCGCCACCTTGATGCAGCCGCTGCTCATCGTTGCGACCCTGACCGGAGCCCTTCTCATGCTGTGGGCTCTGCGCCGCGGCGCCCAGCGCGAGGAGTTGATCCTGGAGGGTTCACTTCTGATGGTCACGGCCTTCATTGTCTTCAACAAGGTTGGCTCTCCGCAGTTCATCATCTGGCTGCTGCCCGTGGTGGTTGCCGGCTTGGTGCACGATTGGGACCGCTGGAAGATTCCGGCAACCCTCCTGATGGGCATCGCCTTCACCACATTCATCATCTACCCGTTGTTCTACACGCCGCTGATCCACGCAAACCCGATTATGGCGGCCGTGCTGACCATCCGCAACGTGCTGCTGGTGACACTGCTCGTGTGGGCCGTTCAACGCACCGTGGAGCTGGGCAAGAGCGCAAGTTCACCGGAAGCCCTCCCCGTTGTAACGCCGAAGTAGCCGGTCCGGTTCGAAATCAGCGTTGACTCATGTGAGTTTCGACGCGGACCGGCTACCTTGGCGGCCGTGGAACTGTTGTGAGCGTGTCTGGTTGTGAACGCAGGGCATCCACGTCTGATTCCTTGCTAAAGAGCAGCTTGCGGGTGTGGACGTCCAACACCAACAGATAAAACACGGCGGTCCATGCCACAGCGGTTGCCAGCGTGCCGGAACCGACCTGCAGCTTCACAAAGTCCCACACGAAGAGCTGGTCCTGGGCCCCGAATACGACAAAGAAGCCGATCACCACGTAGCAAACCTTGATCTGCCAGTTGTTGCGGATACCCGTCGCCGCCACCAACGGCAGGAACCACAGGATGTACCAGGGCTGAATGATGGGCGCCATAAGAACCACGGCGGCAAACGCCAATCCGGCACGGCGCACCACTTGCTTGGGGTCACCAAAGAGGACCAACCAGGCGGCGACCCCCATGCTCGCCACGGTCAGCAAGGAGCGGAACCCGTTGCCTATGGCCATGCCATCGAGCCCCACAAGGTTGCCCAGCGCCTCAAGCATTTGACCGCCAAATCCTGAAGGAGAATAGCCCGTGTAGCCGGGCGTGGCGTCGGTAAGGGCCCAGGTCCAGCCCAACCCCACATTCCCTGGCAGGCCCATGAGCAACAGCATGGCCAGGCTAAGTGACCCGGTGGCCGCCCAGAAGAGGAATCTGCGCCCCCAGCCTGCGGCGTGACCTGCCCATAACAAGCCGATGAACGGCAGCAAAACAATTGTTATGGGCTTGACCGCGATCGAAGCAGTGACAAGAACCACGCCGAGCAATCCCCGTCGTGTGGCGGCACAGTAAACACCCGCAACAGCCAGGCCCACCATCAAGGCGTCGTTGTGAGCGCTGGCAACAAAGGATAGAAGGAACAGCGGGTTGGCGACCGAGAGCCACAAGGCCCGGGCACCGTTCACACCTTGGAGTTGCGCCAACTTGGGCACGAAGATCACACACAGGGCCACACCGATGCATGCGATGGCCCGGAACAGCAGCACGGAAATGTCCGGCTGCGCTCCCGTCAAGGCCACGACGCCGCGGCTCAGCCAGAGAAACAAGGGGCCATAGGGTGTGCGGTTTTCCGCCCATGAGGGGTCTGTGCCCAACATGAACCAGTTACTGAGAGCCGAGATGCCGTAGGTGTAAGGGTTTAGCCCTTCCGCCATGAGCCTGCCCTGGCCTGTGTAGGCATAGACATCGCGGGAGAAAATGGGCACGGCCAGCATCATGGGTGCGCCCCAGGCAATCACCGCCACCACCACGGTTTTCAAGGAACCGGGACCCCAGTTGATGAGGCTCTGGCCAAGGCGCAGCCATGAGCGCAGCAGGAGCATGGCTCCGAGCGTCAAGAGAACCGTGGAGGTCACCACGCCTGCGCCTTCGGTGCGCATGGCGATGACCAGGGAATTGCGAATCATGGGCGAACCGTTGGCAATCCAGCCAACTCCTACGGAGCCCACCAGGATCAAGACGGAGCCGATGAAGCCTTCGAGCACAGCAATCCACGGTCTCGGCGCGGACGCGGCCGGCTGCCGCCGTGCGGAAGGCAGGGCTGCCATCGAAAGTCTCCAGCCGTCGTAAGTAATTTTCCTGCAACTAGATAAAAAGGCAGCACAGGCTTTGCCGTGCCTAATTTTACCAGCGCGGCGGCGGGCGTGCGGTTAGCGGTACATTGGTGAGGTGGCTATTACTAATGAACGCATTGTGTGGATTGACTGTGAGATGACCGGCCTGGATGCCGAGAACGACGCCCTGATCGAGGTTGCGGCGCTCGTCACGGACTCCGAATTGAACATCTTGGGCGAGGGCGTTGACGTTGTCATCAAGCCCAGCGACGAGGCCTTGGCGCAGATGGGCGATTTTGTCCGCAACATGCACACCACCTCCAAGCTGATCGACGAGCTGGCCGATGGAACCACAATGGAAGACGCCCAGGCCCAGGTGCTGGCCTACATTCGTGAGCACGTGCCCGTTGCCAACAAGGCACCGCTGGCCGGCAACTCGATTGGCACCGACAAGGTGTTCCTGGTCCGCGACATGCCCGAGCTGGTGGAGCACCTGCACTACCGTGTCATCGATGTTTCCACCATCAAGGAGCTCTCCCGGCGTTGGTACCCGCGCGCCTACTTCCAGTCGCCCCCCAAGACCGGCAACCACCGGGCACTCGGGGACATCAAGGACAGCATCAACGAGCTTAAGTACTACCGCGAGGCAGTGTTCGTGCCGGCCCCGGGCCCGGATTCTAAGACCGCGAAAAAGATTTCTGCCAAGTTCTAGATTCAGATTCCGCGTATTTTCGCGGAATCTGCTCCGCTGCGACGCGATCTAGGTCACAAATAGGCAAAAAAGGCCTCTTTTGGTCCTGACCCCCTTTTAGATCGGATAGACTATTCGTCGTTGCCACAAGCACGGAGGGTAAAACTTCCAAGCCTACGGCGGACATGGTGGGATTAGCTCAGTTGGCAGAGCGCCTGGTTGTGGTCCAGGAGGTCGCGGGTTCAAACCCCGTATCTCACCCCATGTGTGGTTCACCTGGAATCACGATAAACACCCCGGTCAATTGATCGGGGTGTTTTTCTTTGCCCCATAGCTTTTGTAAACTTGCAAATTGTTGCCAGCGTGAAAAGGAAGTCCTCATGACCATCCGCCCCGTGACCATCTTGGGTGAGCCCGTTCTTCACCGCCGTGCCGATGAGGTCAAAGCCTTTGATGCGGAACTCGCGTCCCTCATCGCGGACATGCACGAGACCATGGACGCTGCCAACGGCGTTGGCCTGGCAGCACCCCAGATCGGCGTGGGTCTGCGCATCTTCACCTACAAGATGGAAAACGACGACGACGTCCCCTCCCGTGGCGTTGTTGTGAACCCCACGCTGACCGTTGGCAAGATCTCCGGCAACACCCCGGATCCCGATGACGAGGTAGAGGGATGCCTTTCCGTTCCGGGAATCGATTTTCCGCTCAAGCGCGCCGAATGGGTCCGGGTTCGCGGATTCGATGCGCAGGGCAATCCGCTGGACTTTGAGGCGACCGGCTGGTTTGCTCGCTGCATGCAGCATGAGTACGACCATCTGGACGGAAAGCTCTACGTGGATCGGCTCAACGCCCGCTACTCAAAAAAGGCCCGGCGCTCCGCCAAGAGCCTCGGCTGGGGTGTTCCGGGCCTGACGTGGATGCCCGGCGTGGATCCAGACCCGTTTGGTCACTAGGACCACCCCCTTGCCGTGACGCACATCCCATGAGTCATTTGTCACGGCCGGTTTAGGCGCCTGCAGTTCGTTGGGCTCGCCAGCATGGAGTAGCTTTACCATTTGGAATTACTAAGCACTTTTTTCAAACGGGCCACGATCTTTTGCGTGGCGGCTTCAAAGGGGAACCATGTCCGGGACTGCTACGCCAAAATCACCAACAACGCCGATACCACGCAAGGTCATTGGACTTGCCGTCGCCGGCGCCGTGGGAGGATTCCTCTTCGGTTTTGATTCCTCGGTAGTTAACGGCGCCGTCGATGCCTTGCAAGATGATTTCGTCCTTGGCGATGCAGTCACAGGGTTCGCCGTCGCCGTGGCACTTTTGGGCTGTGCCGTTGGCGCCTACATGGCCGGGCGCATTGCAGACGCCAGGGGCCGCATCCCCGCCATGAAAATTGGTGGCGTGCTGTTCCTGGTCAGCGCACTGGGTACCGGCTTTGCTTTCGGAGTCTACGACCTGATCTTCTGGCGTCTGGTGGGAGGTTTGGGCATCGGTCTGGCCTCCGTCATTGCCCCGGCGTACATCTCTGAAATTTCGCCCCGTAAGCACCGTGGCCGGCTGGCCTCGCTGCAGCAGCTGGCCATCACGATCGGTATCTTTGCCGCGTTGCTCTCGGATGCCTTGTTCGCCAATGCCGCCGGTGGTGCCGCGCAGGAGCTGTGGTTTGGGCTGCCTGCCTGGCGCTGGATGTTCCTGGCTGCCGCCGTGCCCGCCGTCGCATACTTCCTTATCGCCTTGAAGCTGCCCGAATCCCCTCGCTACCTTGTCCTGAAGGGCAAGGAAGACGAGGCCGCCAAGGTCTTCAAGACCATTGCACCGAACGAAGACGCTGAAATCAGCATCAACGAAATCCTGGATGCTGTCCACGCAGATAAGTTGGCTGCACGCCAGGGCTCGCTGCGCGGCAAGCGCTTTGGCTTGATGCCGGTGGTGTGGATCGGCATCATCCTCTCCATGCTGCAGCAGTTCGTTGGCATCAATGTGATCTTCTACTACTCCACTACGTTGTGGAAGGCAGTCGGCTTCCAGGAAAAAGACTCGCTGACCATCTCCGTGGTGACGGCAATCGTCAACATCTTGGTCACCTTGGTAGCCATTGCCCTGGTCGACAAGATTGGCCGACGCCCCATCCTTCTGGTGGGTTCCATTGGCATGGCCCTTTCCTTGGGCACCATGGCTCTGGCGTTCTCCGCAGCAACGGGTACGGGCTCCGAAATCTCCCTGCAGGGCGCTTGGGGTCCGGTTGCCCTGGTCGCCGCCAACGTGTTTGTCGTCAGCTTTGGCGCTTCCTGGGGCCCGCTGGTATGGGTTCTCCTGGGTGAGATCTTCCCGTCACGCATTCGCGCCAGGGCCCTCGGCCTGGCCGCCGCTGCCCAGTGGATTGCGAACTTCGCCATCACCTTGACGTTCCCGTCCATGGCCGCGGCATCCTTGCCGCTGACCTACGGCATGTACGCGCTGTTCGCCGTGGCATCGTTCTTCTTCGTGATGTTCAAGATCCCGGAGACCAACGGCATGTCACTCGAACAGGCTGAGACCCTTTTCGATCAGAAGCCAAAGGCAGCCAAGTAGCCGCATCCTGCGCACTTGCACCCATGACGGATGGAAATACCCGGCCATGACAAAAGAATGGGCAGTAGTTGATCGTGCTTTCACGACAGACAACTACTGCCCATTCTTTTTTTTGATTTTTGGCCCCGCTCAGTTGGGTAGGCTGGGCACATGACCTTGCGGACCGCCATGAGCCCAGCCCTGACGTTTGAATACCTCAACATTGCGCAAGAGGACCAGGCCGAGTCCCTCGCGTTGTTGAACGCTCCGGCTTCCCCCGCCGTTGAGGAAGTCCTGGCATTCTTGGCCACACAGTTGGGCAGTTCAGAGGAATCCATTCCCACACTGGGCACCGCCGAGAACCCCGTCACGGAATTGGATTGGCTCAGCGCCATGATGCGCTTTGTTCCGGCAATTGTTGCGTGGCACGGCGCGCGGGGCATTTCAGAGGCAATCTCACGCGCTACTTTGGCAGATTTTGGCCGCAATATGGCCATCAATCGCCGTGTTCACAACAGATTTGGCATGGACACCTACAAGTGGCTCAACCAGAGCTTTTCCGGCCGGATCTACCAGCTGGGCCGCCTGCAATACCTGATTCACCAACCCAAGGCGAGCATCCCCGGCGTCGACGAGGGGGAATGGATTCTTGGCATCCACATCCCCGAAGATGGTGGCTTGTCCACCGCCGTTGTTCAGGACAGCCTCGCCCAGGCTGCCTCATTCTTTGCCGAACACTTCCCAGACAAGCCGGTCCGCACGGCCAATTGTGAGTCATGGCTGCTGGACCCGTATCTACGGGACCATTTGAACCCGGAATCCAACATCGCGGCGTTTGCAGCCCGGTTCACTCCCTATGGTGACCCCATGGACCAGCCAACGGATGCCGTCTACTTCACCTTCCGTACGCGCAGTATGGAAAACCTGGACGCACTCCCCCGCACCACCGCATTGCAAAGGATTGTCCTGGAACGCATCGATGCCGGCGGTTCGTGGCAGCTGGGATTTGGTTCACTTTCCTTGCCGCGCTAAACAAGGCCAAGAACCGCGCCCTGCAGGCTGCGGTAAACTAGATAGTTGCGCCCCGCCCCAAAATTCTTCACCGCTAGAAAGTAGTCTTGTGTCCTCTCCGGCCCAGTCCCCCGCCCGCGCCACCGAAATTTCCGGCCAGGCGGAGCGTCGGCGTACCTTCGCCGTCATCTCTCACCCCGATGCTGGTAAGTCCACGCTGACAGAGGCACTCGCATTGCATGCCAAGGTCATCGGCACGGCCGGCGCCACGAACGGCAAGTCCAACCGCAAGGACACGGTCTCTGACTGGCAGCAGATGGAAAAGGACCGAGGCATCTCGATCAGCTCCGCGGCGCTGCAGTTCTCCTACCGGGACACTGTCATCAACCTCCTTGACACCCCTGGGCACGCCGACTTTTCCGAGGACACCTACCGTGTTCTGGCAGCGGTTGACTGCGCCGTCATGCTCGTCGATGCGGCCAAGGGACTGGAAACCCAGACCATGAAGCTGTTCGAGGTGTGCCGCCAGCGCAACCTTCCCATCATCACAGTCATTAACAAGTGGGACCGTCCGGGCCTGGACCCCTTGGAACTCATGGATGAGATCACCGCGCGCACCGGACTGACACCCATGCCGTTGACCTGGGCCATTGGCATCGCCGGCGATTTCCGCGGCGTCTGGGACGTCCGCCGCAACGAGTTCGCAAAGTTTTCCCGCAACAGCTCTGGCGCGCAGATCGCCCTGACCGAGTACCTAACCCCAGAACAGGCGGCGAACTCCGAAGGTTCCGCGTGGGCGGATTCCACTGATGAGGCCAGTCTGGTGGTGGACGAAGCCAACCCGCTGGATCTCGAGGCCTTCTACGCCGGCAAGGCCACCCCCCTTCTGTTTTCCTCAGCGGCCCTGAACTTCGGGGTCAAGCAGATCCTGGACACGTTGGTGGATTTCGCTCCGCCAGCCTCACCCCGCGCCGATGTGACCGGCACCGCCCGCCCCGTTGACGCGCCTTTCTCCGGATTCGTCTTCAAGGTCCAGGCCGGCATGAACCAGGCACACCGCGATCACGTGGCGTTCATTCGCATCTGTTCGGGCAAGTTTGAGCGGGGCATGGTTGTCACGCAGACCCGCACAGGCAAGTCCTTTGCCACGAAGTACGCCCAGCAGGTCTTTGGTCGCGAACGCGAAGTCATTGACACCGCTTTCCCGGGCGACGTCGTCGGCCTGGTCAACGCCTCCGCCCTGCGCGTGGGTGACAGCCTCTTCGTCGAGGAGGCTGTGGAGTACCCGGCAATCCCGTTGTTCGCGCCCGAGCACTTCCAGGTGGCACGCTCCAAGGACCCCAGCAAGTACAAGCAGTTCCGGCGCGGCATCGAACAGCTGGAGCACGAAGGCGTCATCCAGGTGCTCCGCTCGGACGTGCGCGGAGACCAGGCACCTGTACTGGCCGCTGTCGGCCCCATGCAGTTCGAGGTGGTCGAGGACCGCATGCACCACGACTTCAACGCCCCCATGCGTCTGGAGCGCCTTCCGTACTCCCTCGCCAGGCTGACGACGCCGGAGGCAACGGCCACGCTGGCCAACCTCCACGGCGCTGAGGTGCTGGAGCGCTCGGACGGCGAATTCCTTGCCCTCTTCAACGATGTTTGGGCCATGCGCCGCGTCGAGAAGAACCACCCGGATCTGCCGTTGACCGAAATCGGAACCACCATGTAGCAGCAGTCTCACGGAGCCTGCCCACCGGTGCCCACCTTTAAGGGAGGTAGCCGGAGGGCAGGCTTTCTTGTTGTGGACACAAGCCGAGAACGCGCACCATGGCGGCTTTCTCCGCGGGTGCCACCCAGAGGCGGTAGGCGGCCTTGACCGAGATTTGGCGGGCAACATAATGGCAGCGGATCTTTTTGGCCGGAGGCAGCCACGTGGCAGCATCGCCGTCGGACTTCTCCTCATTGGCCGGGCCGTCCACAGCCATGAGGTTCAAGGGGTCATTGGCCAAACTTTGGCGTTGAACGGCGGTGAGGGCAGCTGCACCCGTTCGCCAAGCATTGCCAAGGGCCACTACGTGATCGATCTGAACGGCGCCGCTGCTGTCCTTGCCCCGGCGGAACTCTACGGTCGTCCCTGTGTACGGCTCGGCGAGCAGACCCGAGGCAACGAGGCACGGTGAGTTTTCCGCGTACCTGACATCCTGCAGGTCCCGGCGCAGGACGTCATTGCGGGTGTCGCAGCCATTGGCGTCGGCGTCCTCCCACGCCTCGCCAAACGCACTGCGCTGATAGTCGCTGCCGGAAGCTTTCCCCTTGACCTCCAGGGTTTCCAGCAGGGCCAATGCGGTGCCCGGGCCCACTGCGACAAGGGGTTTTCCCTGTGCCGGCGGCAGTGCCGTGAGCTTCGGTGGCGGCCCGGCATTGGCTTCAAAGGGCCAACGCCCGGAACTGTGCAGCCATCCAACCAGCACCACCAGGACGATCAGGGCCAGGACAACGGCGGAGCGGACGGGTGCCCGTCCATGCCGCTGGCGTGCGGAGCGTTGGGATCGGAAAACCTGTGCATGCCGTGCCATGGACGGTGCCCACCCCTGACTGGCCGGCGATCGCGGCCGCGTGTGGATCGTGATGGCTTAAGTCTAAGACGCAGCGAACTCGCGGGCCCGCGGTTATCCACAGGCGTCATGCGCAGCGTTCATGGTGAGTTTGACGCCCGCGGCACCATGCGTCACATTCGTTGTGAACTCTGCGCATGGTGAAAGCCTGGCGGCCGGAATCGGTGAAATTTGTTGGATAGGGCAGCCGATACGCCGGGTTTTGTCATCCGCCGCAGTTGCCCGTGGCGGAGAGGCAACCATCCATCTACGAACGCCGTTGCCGACGCCCTCTAGCAGCCTACCCAGGCACTCGGGCGAACAGCCCTCAATCATGCCCTGTCTGGCCTTGCTCCGGGTGGGGTTTACCTAGCTTCCCTAGTCACCTAGGGAACTGGTGGTCTCTTACACCACCGTTTCACCCTTACCTGCAGATCCTTGGAGGAACACAGGCGGTCTATTCTCTGTGGCACTGTCCTGCGGGTTACCCCGAGTGGGCGTTACCCACCACCCTGTTCTGTGGAGCCCGGACGTTCCTCGAGCCACTTGCGTGACGCGCGGTTGCCCAGCTGCCCTATCCAGCTACCAAGTCTAACGTCTCGTGAGACACCCTGCGAACGGACGGGACGGCGTCGAGCATTAATGTTCGACGCCGTCCCCTGAGTTGCTAGCCCAGCTGGGCGGCGGCGTGCTCGAGGCTGGGGAACGGGCGGGGGTGAACTCCTGCCATCTCCTCCATGACGCGCACCACCTGGCAGCTGTAGCCGAACTCGTTGTCGTACCAGACGTAAAGCACCAAATTCTTTTCGGTGCTGATGGTGGCCAGCCCGTCCACGATTCCTGCACGGCGCGAGCCGACAAAGTCGCTGGAGACCACTTCGGGGGAATCGATGTAGTCGATCTGCTTGCGCAGCCCCGAGTGCAGCGAGATGTCCCGCAGGTAGGTGTTGACCTCATCCTTGGTGGTGCCGTTTTCCAACGTCAGGTGCAAGATTGCCATGGACACATTGGGGGTTGGCACGCGGATCGAGTTGCCGGTCAGCTTGCCCTCGAGTTCGGGCAGGGCCTTGGCCACTGCTTTGGCCGCCCCGGTCTCGGTCAGCACCATGTTCAGGGCTGCGGAACGGCCGCGACGGTCTCCCTTGTGGAAGTTGTCCGTGAGGTTTTGGTCATTGGTGAATGAGTGAACCGTCTCGACGTGGCCGTGGACAATGCCGAATTTGTCGTTGAGCACCTTCAGCACCGGGGTGATGGCGTTGGTGGTGCAGGAGGCTGCCGTGACAATCTTGTCTTCGGGTGCGATGGTGCCGTGGTTGATACCGTGCACGATGTTCTTCAGCGCACCCTTGCCCGGAGCTGTTAGGAGAACCCTGGCAACTCCCGTGCTCTGCAGGTGCTGCGACAGGCCTTCCTCGTCGCGCCAGCGGCCCGTATTGTCCACCACCAAGGCATCGTGGATGCCGTAGCTGGTGTAATCGATGGTGGCAGGGCTGTCAGAGTAAATGACCTGAACTGCTGTTCCATTGGCCAGGATGATGTTGCGGTCATGATCAACGGTGATGGTGCCGTTGAAGGGTCCGTGGACGGAGTCGCGGCGAAGCAGGCTGGCACGCTTGGTCAGGTCCATGTCGCCACCCTTGCGCACCACTATGGCACGCAAGCGCAGGCCGTGGCCACCGCCTGAGTGTTCAATGAGGATGCGTGCCAGGAGGCGGCCAATGCGGCCAAAGCCGTAGAGGACAACATCTGTGCTGCTGCGCTCGTCCGCGCCGAACCCGTCGACGATCTCGGCCAGCTCGGTCCGCAGGAAGATCTCCAGGGATTCCTCAGCCGAGGCCTTGAAACTGGCGTTGAGGCGGGCCAGGTCAAGGGAGGCGGCACCCAATTGCAGCTTGGCGAGTTCTTGCAGCAGGGGCAGTGTTTCTTCCACCGGCAGTTCAACCTCGTCGATCTGACGGGCGAAGCGGTGGGCCTTCAGGATGCTGATGACCGATTGATTGATCAGTGACCGGCCGTGAATGCTGGTGAGCACGTTGTTTTCACGGTACAGCTTGCCGATGAGCGGAATCATGGCCTCGGCCATGGTCTCGCGCTCGATCCAGGAGTCAAGGACGGCGTCGCTAGTGTTTACCACGAGTTGTTGAACCACAATAGTTACCCTTTTCCAGCTTGAAACACCCTTGGTTCAAGCCACTGACAAGTCTGTCAGGGCTCCCTTGTTACCGGCGAGTTCCGTGAGGCGACTCACTAGACCGGTCTATAGGCAAAGTGGGCGCTGCATCAGCAAGTACAAGGCTTTAGGGAGCGCAGGCGCTCTTTTGGAGCTGGCGGTACACCCTGCTGTACACGGCCCGTGAACCGGGGCCGACCGCCAAACGATAAGCTCATCTGGTGCTAATTTTGCTTCCCCCTTCCGAGGGCAAGACTCCTGCCGATGCCGGCTCCCCCGTTGACCTTGCCGAATTGAGCTTTCCGGAGTTGACGGGTGCCCGCCAGGAAGTGGCCGTGGCCTTGGCTGCGGTGTCTGCCCAAGAGGACGCGCTCAGTCATCTGGGCGTCGGGGCGTCCTTGGTACACGAGGTCAGCCGCAATACGCGCTTGGCCCGCGAGCCTGCCGCACCGGCGCATAGTATTTACTCGGGCGTGCTGTTCGATGCCTTGGGCTACCAAAGCCTCACCACACCCCAAAAGCGCAAGGCCGACGCCGCCGTCGTTGTTGTCTCCGGGCTATGGGGCGCCGTCGGTTTTGCTGACAGGATTCCCGCCTACCGACTATCGATGTCCGTGGGGCTGCCGGGCACAGGAAAACTGGCCAGCTATTGGAAACCAAAGTTGGCTGAGGCAGTATCCCCGCACACCGAGGGTCATCTGCTGGTCGACTGCCGCTCCAGCACGTACGCAGCGGCGTGGGCGCCAGAGCCGGAACGGACCGTGGCGGTCAACGTCTTCACGGAGCGCGACGGCGTCCGCAAGGTGGTCTCACACTTTGCCAAGCACACCCGCGGCGAGCTGGCCCGGCACCTACTGACCCGCCGCGGCAAGGATCCCCAAACCCCTGCGCAATTGGCCAAGGCTGCCGGGGAGAAATGGACTGTGGAACTCATTGCTGGAACGGCCCGCAAGCCGCACGCACTGAACATCATCCTGGCGGACTAACCCGCAGGGTTGTCCCGTCGGTGATGGCGGGATCTATCCGCTGCGAATTCCGTGGCCGGCGTTCGCAGCGGATAAGGTTTTATCCCCAGTCCGCAGAGCGGACCAAGATGGCACCGGAATCGGGGCACATCACGATTGTCTCCGGGCTGGCTTTCTTGATGTCAACGAGGTCGCCAGCGCTCAGATGCATGCCGGAACCTTCAGACTTGCCGTGGAACAGGCGCGCTGCGCCCACCCCGTATTTGGCAAGTGAGCGGTCGTAGATAGCCATCAGGTCAGGGGCGAAGGTTGCTGCCAAGTCGGTGCGCTCGGCCAAGATGGCATCGCGTTCCATCTTCAAAGCCCCTAGCTTGCTGCGCACCTCGTCAAGAACTTCATCGAGCACGCTCTGCATTTGTGCCACGAGCTCGCGTTCGGCCTGAGCCTTGGCAGTTGCTTCCTCGAAAGCCTCCATGGCCTCAAGCTCAACATCTTCCAGGGTGCCGCGGCGGTTGGTCAGTGACTCAATTTCACTTTGCAGCGCCATGAGGTCCTTGGACAGGCCGGTTCCGCTATTGAGCTTCGCTTCGTCGCGTTCGATACGGGCAACGACGGCCGCCACATCGTCCTCGGACTTTGTCAACGCACGCTGAGCGTCGCTGACGGCTGTGTCAAGGACAACGAGATCGCTTTTTGCCACTGTGAGACCCGAATGCAGATCCGGAAGCCTGGGGTCTTCCTTCAAAGCCTTGGCTTGGACGTCCAGTCCCCGTAGTTTGCCGTCAAGCACCGCAACGTCCAGCAAGCGCATTTGCTCGCCCGGTTCTGCCTTAGCCATGTAAGTCCTCCTGCTGCATATTAAAAATGGGTATTCCTGTAGGCAAGCCTAGTTGCCGGGCGTGAGAATAAAATCCCACGGGTCCGTATTTGTTTGGCTGACCCTAAGCTCTGCTTCAAATCCTTGATCTGCCAGAACATTTCCCAGCGCCTTGGCCGCTGGGGGAAGCCACAACCATTCACTGGCAAAGTGGGATAGATCAATCAGGTAGGGCCGACCGTCGGTACGTGCCTCCCGAGCTTCCGACGCAGGATGGTGGCGCAGATCCGCCGTGACATAGACATCGGCATCGTTCGCCCGGACGGCTTCAAACAAGCTGTCGCCGGCACCACCACAGACGGCGACCTTTTGCACCAGCGCGTCCCGGTCTCCTGATACCCGAACACCACCAGCGACGGCGGGCAGAGTCAGGAAGATTCGTGCCGCCAAATCTCCGAGCTTTTCAACTCCGGGCAGCAGACCCACCCGGCCAATGCCTTCTTCAACAAGTCCGTGGACCGCGGGTGTAAGCGGTTGGGTATCGGCGAGTCCCAAGACGTCGGCGAGAACATCGGAGACGCCGCCCACGGCGCTGTCACCATTGGTATGGACCGTAAGAAGTGCGCAGCCGCCCTCAATGAGCCGATGGACAATTCGGCCCTTGCCGGATGTTGCGGCGACGGAATTGACGCCCTTCAACAGCAGGGGGTGGTGGGTGATGAGAAGTTGGGCACCCCATTCAAGGGCCTCTTCAACCACCTCGATCGTAGGATCCACGGCAAACATGATCCGCCTTACTTCGGCTTCTGGGCGACCAACCACCAGCCCTACACGGTCCCAGTCCTCGGCCAATGATTCGGGCCAGAGCTCCTCGACAGCCACAAGCACGTCGGAAAGGACAGGGGTGTCCAGATCCTCCTGCTCAAATTCCTCGTCGGCGTCGTCGGCGTCGGAAACATCGCCAACAAGTTCGTCATCACCAACAACGGAAAGCCCGGCGGCTTCTACGGCGTCAGGCAGCACCGCAGCAGCATCGCCGGCGGTCTCGAATCCTTCAAGATGTGCCGTCAGTGCCTCGGCACCCTGGGCAGCTGCGTCAGCCCCGTCCTCGGACGAGGGGAAAGTTGGTTCCTTGCTCATGCTTCTAGCTTACTTCCGGCAGGCCCCTGCGGAGGGACACAGAACGCCGCGGCGGGAATGATGCTGGCCTCAAATGGCTTATAAAGGACTATGAAGACTTTTGTACTTGGCGGCGGCTGCTTTTGGTGCCTCGATGCCGTCTATCAGATGACCCGGGGCGTGGAATCAGTGGTTTCCGGCTACACCGGCGGCGCCCTGCCCAACCCCACCTATGAACAAATCTGTACCGGAATGACAGGCCACGCGGAGGTTGTGGCTGTGACGTTCGATGAAACGGTCATCCCGGAGGATGTCATCTTGGACATGTTCTTTGTCCAGCATGACCCAACCACCTTGAACCGGCAGGGGTACGACGTCGGCACCCAGTACCGCTCGGCCATGTACTACGCTGATGCGAAACAGGAAGCGGCCTTCCTGGCGGCCGTGGAACGGAATCAGCCACTTTGGTCCGATCCCATTGTTACCGAGGTAAGCCCGCAGGTGAAGATTTTCCCCGCCGAGCACTACCACCAGGATTTTTATGCCCAGCGGCCCGAAGTTGGCTACTGCCAGGTCATTATCAACCCAAAAATTGCAAAAGTTCGCAAACATTACGCGAAGTGGCTCACTGCCTAGGACCACGCAATTGGACTCGGTACGCTGACGGTAATGCACTGTCCGCGGACACGGCGCGCCCGTCGCAGCAGTCCGCACTCCCCCGTTTTCCAGACGATTCTAAGGACCTTTCATGGCACGTATTTATGACAATGTCACCCAGCTGGTTGGCGGCACCCCACTGGTGCGCCTGAACCGCTTGACGGAGGGCTTGGACGCCACCGTCGCCGTGAAGCTTGAGTTCTACAACCCCGCCAACAGCGTCAAGGACCGGATCGGTGTTGCAATCGTCGACGCCGCCGAAGCCTCAGGCGCGCTCAAGCCCGGCGGAACCATTGTGGAAGGCACATCCGGGAACACCGGCATTGCCCTGGCCATGGTGGGTGCGGCACGTGGGTACAAGGTCATCCTCACCATGCCCGAGACCATGTCCACCGAGCGTCGTGTCATGTTGCGCGCTTACGGCGCCGAGATCGTCCTTACTCCAGGCTCCGAAGGCATGCGTGGTGCCGTCGAGAAGGCGAAGGAAATTGTTTCCAACACGGAAAACGCCATCTGGGCCCAACAGTTCGCCAACCCGGCCAACGCAGCCATTCACCACGCCACAACGGGTGAAGAAATCTGGGAAGACACCGACGGCGCCATCGACATCTTCGTTGCCGGCATCGGAACGGGCGGAACCATCACGGGCGCCGGTCAGCTTCTGAAGGAGCGCAAGCCCGGCATTCAGATCGTAGCCGTGGAGCCGATCGACTCCGCGATCCTCAACGGTGGCGCACCGGGCCCGCACAAGATCCAGGGCCTTGGCGCCAACTTCATCCCCGAGGTTCTTGACCAGGGCATCTACGACGAAGTCCTGGACGCCACACTGGAGGACTCCGTTGCCGTTTCCCGGGCCATGGGCAACCAGGAAGGCATCCTGGGCGGCATCTCGGCCGGAGCCGCTGTCTGGGGCGCCCTGGAACTGGCGAAGCGACCGGAAAACGCCGGCAAGCTCATTGTTGCCGTCGTCCCCGACTTCGGCGAACGCTACATCTCCACCGTCCTGTACGACGACATCCGAGGCTAGAACTCCCTGCGCCCTGCTGGAATAATTCCCGCATCATTGACGCTCTTGTGTCAGTGATGCGGGTCTTTGGCTCTGCAGGGTTAGGTGCACGCAAGAACCACGCCGAAGTAAAACTGCGGCGGTCAACTGAAAGAAGTCTGTGGGATTTTTCGGCAGGATACGTGAAGACCTTGAATCCGCCCGGTCGCATGACCCGGCAGCTCGAGGTTCCCTGGAGAACTTTTTTGTCTATTCGGGCATGCATGCCATCTGGATGCATCGGCTGACGCACAAGATGTGGGCCAATCCGGGACTGCGATTCCCGGCCAGGGTCCTCTCACAGCTGACCCGTTTCGCCACCGGGGTTGAGATCCACCCCGGAGCCACCATCGGTCGGCGGTTCTTTATTGACCACGGCATGGGCGTTGTTATCGGCGAGACAGCCGAAATTGGTGACGACGTCATGATTTACCACGGCGTAACCCTTGGCGGCCGTTCCCTGGCCAAGACGAAGCGTCACCCCACCATCGGCAATCGGGTCACCATCGGTGCCGGCGCCAAGGTTTTGGGGCCCATCAATATTGGCGACGATTCGGCCGTTGGTTCCAACGCCGTCGTGGTCAAGGATGCGCCCGCCAACTCCATCATCACCGGCATCCCTGCCACGTGGCGCCACCGGGATGCGAAGCGCGAGATGGCACCGGCCGTGGATCCGGCAGAGTACATTGATCCCGCCATGTGGATCTAATTTTTTCCTGACGCTCGCTTAAAGTGCGACGGCGGCCGGTGACCTTCCCTGAGGAATGTCACCGGCCGCCGTCGCACTTACCTCTAAACCGCGCAAGCCCAGTTATCTGGGCCCGCAACCGCGAGGGGCCCCAAATAAAGACGCGCCAGCGGCTTTATTTGGGGCCCCTCGCGGTTGCGGATTAGTGGGTGTCTACTGCACTGATCTCGGATTTGTCGCCGCTCCACTGAGTGTGGAAGGTGCCTTCAACGTCAACACGGCTGTACGTGTGAGCACCGAAGAGGTCGCGCAGACCCTGGGTCAGTGCGGCGGGCAGGCGCTTGCGGCGCAGGCCGTCGTAGTAAGCCAGCGAGGAGGAGAATACCGGAACCGGGATGCCCAGCTGGACAGCGGTGGAAACCACGCGGCGCCAGGCAGGGAGAACCTCCGCGATTTCGGCGGCGAACGCCGGTGCGAACAGCAGGTTGGCCGGCTTGTCCGCTGCCGCGTAGGCCTTGGTGATGTCCTTGAGGAGTTCGGCACGGATGATGCAACCGCCACGCCACAGCGAAGCGATCTCGTCCAGCTTCAGGTCCCAGTTGTATTCAACGGCGGCAGACTGCAGCATGTCGATGCCCTGCGCGTAGCTGATGAGCTTGGATGCGTAGAGTGCCTGGCGAACGTCTTCAACGAAGTCGGCGCCAAGTTCAACGGCAACCTCGTGGCCGGCCAGAACTTCCTGGCCGATGGCACGCTGATCACGCTGTGAGGAGAGGCCGCGAGCGAAAACGGACTCGGCGATGGCGGAGAGGGGCGAACCCAGATCCAGGCCGGACTGAACCGTCCAGCGGCCCGTGCCCTTCTGGCCTGCGGAGTCAACAATGACGTCAACCAGCGGCTTGCCGGTTTTGGCGTCAACGTGACCCAGAACTTCAGCGGTGATTTCGATCAGGAAGGAGGCCAGCTGGCCTTCGTTCCACTTGCCGAAGATCTCTGCCTGCTCGGCCGGCTCGATGCCGGCTGCGCTACGCAGCAGGTCGAACGCTTCACCGATAACCTGCATGTCAGCATATTCGATGCCGTTGTGAACCATCTTGACGAAGTGGCCGGCGCCGTCGGTGCCGATCCAGGCGCAGCAGGGCTGGCCGTCAACCTTGGCGGAAATCTTTTCCAGCAGCGGGCCAAGTGCATCGTAGGATTCCTTGGAGCCGCCGGGCATGATGGACGGGCCCAGCAAGGCGCCTTCTTCACCACCGGAAACGCCAACGCCTACGAAGTGCAGGTCCTTCTCGGCCAGCGTAGCTTCTCGGCGGCGGGTGTCCAGGTAGTGCGAGTTGCCACCGTCAATAACAATGTCGCCAGCTTCCAGGAGCGGAACCAGCTGATCGATTACGGAGTCAACCGGGCCACCGGCCTTGACCATAATGAGCACGCGGCGCGGCTTCTCCAGGGACTCGACCAACTCTGCCAGCGTCTCGGTACGAACAAAGTCGCCCTCGGTGCCGTGCGCAGCAAGAAGTGAATCGGTCTTCTCGACCGAGCGGTTGTGCAGGGCAACGGTGAATCCGTTGCGGGCCAGGTTGCGGGCCAAGTTGGCGCCCATGACGGCCAGACCTGTAACGCCGATCTGTGCAGTGCCGATTTGTGCAGACATACTACCTCCAGAGTGAATTGAACAGTTTCCTACAGCTTATCGGTGTTGACACCGGATCCCCACTTGGTTCCATGATTTGGATACGTAACATGACGCACAAACCATGGAAACGTTGGCAACCGGATGCCATCCTGCCTTAATGTGCATCGAAGTTAAGTAAAACCTTGCCGGACAATGCGGAATTCTTGGCCATGTCAAATGCTTCCAGGGCGTCACTAAGTGCGTATTCATGCGTAATGACAGGATCTACGAACAGTGAACCGTCGGCAAGGGCGTCGATAACGTCTTCAATTTCTTCATTGAAGCGAAATGATCCCAAGAGCTCAAGCTCACGAGTGATCGCCAAGGAGATGGCAACCGGTTGCTGACCTGAGGGTAACAACCCGACCATAACGACGCGCCCGCCTCGGGTGGCGCCATTGATAGCCGTTCCCAGGCCAAAATGATTGCCGGAGGATTCAATCACCACATCAGCCTCAATCGCAGCAATGGTCTCCGCGTCTGGCGCTTGAAGCACCCGATCAGCCCCAACGGCGGCCGCAATCTCCAAGGGCTTGGCGTGCATGTCAACTGCCGTAATATGCCCAGCGCCAGCGCGCTTCAAGATGGCGATTGCCAGGGTTCCAATGGGGCCACAGCCAACGACCAGTACGGATTTTCCGCGCACATCTCCGGCCCGGGCTACTGCGTGCCACGCTACGCTGGCCGGCTCCACGAGTGCTGCCAAACGCATCGGCAGCGATGGTGGCAAGGTGCGCAGCATTCGGGTGGGTAAGTTGGCGTAGCGCAGAAACGCCCCGTTTGTGTGGGGGTGGCGGGCAGCGCTGCCCAAGTAAGTGCACCCCGGTGACAAGTTGGGGCGGTCCGCAGGGTACTTTGCGGCGCCTTCCCCGGGCGTAGCCGGGTGCACGGCGACGGCGGTCCCCACGGCAGGTCCTGTCCCATCAGCAGCGGCACGTGCCACAGTGCCCACCACTTCATGGCCCAAAACCATGGGGTCCTTCAGGATTGACTCCCCCGCAGCACCGTGGATCCAGTAATGAAGATCGGAACCGCAGATGCCGCCGTAGGAAATTTCAATCACGGCCTCATCATTGCCCGGTTCGGTCAAAGTGAGCTGATCTATCCGCAAGTCACCCTTGCCATGTGCAACTACGGCCGGTGCCGTGGCCGGAAGCGCTAAGAATTCAGCCATGTCCTAGACCACCACCGTCATGCCGCCATCAATGAAGATGGTCTGGCCGTTGACAAAGTTCGATGCATCCGAGGCGAGCCACACGGCAGGTCCTGCAAGGTCTTGCACGGTCCCCCACCTATTTGCCGGCGTGCGTCCCAGAATCCAGGCGTTGAACTTTTCATCGTCGACCAAGTTTTGGGTCATTTCGGTATGAATGTATCCGGGAGCAATCCCATTGATCTGCAATCCGCCACCGGCCCACTCGGCCGTCATGGCACGGGTCAGATTCCGCAATCCACCCTTGGCTGCTGTGTAAGCGGCAATCGTGGGCCGCGCCAGATCAGTCTGTACGGAACAAATGTTGATGACCTTTCCGTGTCCGCGCGCCAGCATGCCCTTGGCAGCTTCACGGCCCACCAAGAATGCGCTGGTCAAATCCGTGCTTATGACGCGCTCCCAGTCCTTGACGTCCATTTCGAGCAGGGGGACGCGGTGCTGAATCCCGGCGTTGTTGACGAGGATTTCCAGGGGTCCAACATTGTTTTCAATCCACGCCACGCCTTCGGCGGCGGCCACATCGGAGGTGACATCGAATGCGACGGAACGGATTTGTCCTTCCGCGAAGTCGGTGGCCATCGCAGCTTCGGCTGCCACCAATCGAACCGGGTCGAGCCCATGGAGCACAACCGTTGCCCCGGCTTCGGCCAGGCCACGCGCCAATGCGTTGCCAATACCCCGGCTTGAACCGGTCACCAGGGCCACTCGGCCGCTTAGATCAAACATTCCAGTCATTACTGTGTTCCTTCACTGCTTGTCGAGAACTTTCCGTGAGAAATACCCTGCCGTCGCCCCAGGTGAGGGGCTGTGGGCACCGGGATGGGAATCACGCCAGCCGGGCAATACTTTCGCGTACTACGGCAAGGTCCAGATCGCCGAGCCCTTGCTCCTTGAGGGTGCCGTACAACGCGCGAGCTGCCGATGCCATGGGAACCGCTGAGCCGGCGGCCTGAGCACTGTCCAAAACAAAGCCCAGATCCTTGTGCATGAACTTCGCCGGCCCCGTGGGGGTGTAGTCCTTGGCGGCGATCCGCGGCCCCACAATTTGCATGACGGCACTTCCGGCGAGCCCGCCACTGAGGACCTCAAAAAGCGCGTCAACATCCATACCCGATCGCTCAGCCAGCTCGGCGGCCTCCGCCAATGCCGCGGCAGCAGTCCCCACTAGCAACTGGTTACACGCCTTGGCCAACGACCCCGAGCCAAGCCCACCAAGCAATCGCACGGTGCTCCCCATGCTTTCAAGGACCGGGCGAACACGTGCGAAGTCCGCTGCGGCTCCTCCTGCCATGATGGCCAACGTGCCGTTGCGCGCACCTACGGTTCCGCCGCTCACGGGAGCATCAACGACCGATGCGTTGCCTGAACTTGCCTGTGCCACCGTTTCTCCAAAGGCTTTGACCGCCTGCGGTGAAACACTGCTCATAACAACGACGGCGCTTCCCGGCGCGGGTGGTTCGGCTCGCCAAGAGTCCAAAAGAGGCTCTGCTGCCTCTGCGATGAAGTCCAGATCAGGCAGCATAAAGATGATCACGTTGTGGTCGCGAAGTTCGGCAACCCTGGCGACGGCCTTCGCGCCCTGTTTGGCGAGGTCATTTACGGAACGTGCGGAGCGGTTCCAGACAGTCACGGCCCATCCGGCTCGCAGGAGGTTGGCGGCCATGGGCGCACCCATGTGCCCCAAGCCAACAAATCCAAGCGCTTGTGGGCCGCTTGGACTGTATGAAATTCCCGATGGCGGTCGAGATGAAGGGGTTTGCGTCATTGCGTACCTGTCCTCACAACTTTGTAGTTGGATTTTCCCTGCGACTCAAAGTCACATGTGTTCAGTATTCTATCCACAATTCAGTATGATGAACATCATGACCACAAATAATCTCACCGTTGCGATTGCTGTCCCCCTGGAAGCCGAGCTTGTGGAGGCCATTCGCGCCGCCCACCCGGCTGTCACAGTTCTCTACGAGCCGGAGCTGCTCCCCCAAGAACGCTTCCCCGCCGACCACGCCGGCGATCCGGCATTCGTGCGCACACCGGAACAGGAGGCTCGCTACTGGGAACTATTGAACAGCGCCGAGGTACTCTATGGATTCCCCAACGAGAACCCTGCCGGCCTGGCCGCCATCGCCTCAAGCCAGAAGTTGCAGTGGATCCAGGCAATGGCCGCAGGAGCCGGCGGAGCCGTCAAGGCTGCCAATCTCCCGGCCGCCGATTTGGCCCGGATCACCGTAACCAGCTCCGCCGGAGTCCACGCCCTTCCTTTGGCTGAATTCGCCATGATGGGCGTCCTCAATGGATTCAAGCGCACCGCTGAGCTGGCGGCAGACCAGGCCGTCAAGAACTGGCCCGAACTGCGGACGCCTACACGCCTGGCCAGCGGCTCCTCCGTGGTCATTACCGGCCTCGGAGAGATCGGCATGGAGACGGCACGTTTGGCCCGCGCTCTGGGAATGAAGGTCAATGGCACCAAGCGCAACGTTGAACCCATCGACGGCATCGAGCAGGTCACCGACACCGCCGGATTGCCAGGGCTGGTCTCCACCGCTGACGTGCTGATCAACACTCTTCCCGGGACGCCGTACACGGAAAAGATGATCAATGCTGAGATCTTCAATGCGATGAAGCCCGGCACCGTGCTGGTCAACGTTGGTCGTGGCACCGTTGTTGACGAGGATGCATTGCTGGAGGCATTGAACAACGGCCAGGTGTCCTACGCCTGCCTCGACGTATTCGCCGTGGAGCCTCTGCCGGCCACAAGCCCCCTCTGGGACCACCCGCGCGTCATGGTCTCTCCGCACACTTCGGCCTTGAGTGCTGCCGAGAACCGTCTCATCGCAGAACGGTTCATCAAGAACCTCAGCAGCTTCCAAGCTGGCGAGCCTCTTCTGCACATCGTGGACCCGGTTCACTTCTACTAAGCACCTCGCAACAATCCATCAAGAAGGGGAACCTGCACCGTGCAGGTTCCCCTTCTTCATGCCCGAAAGAACTCACGAGGCCGGGTGCGGCCCGCTCTCCCAGGAGAAGACTGCCCAGCGAGGGCATCGGCCCTGGTGGGGTGGCCGCGGGGCCGGAGGCCGGCGTCGAACTTGGCGGGACAGGGATCGGCCGGGTCAATTAAATGCAGAACGGCGCCCGTCGAGACGGGCGCCGTTCTGTACTTGTTAGATATTAGGAGGCGTCCTCGACGAGGTTGAGGTCGCGGCCCACGGTTTCCGGGGTAAAGAAAGTGGTGACGAAGGAGATGCCGGCCAGAACGGCGGAGTACACGGCCAGAACCAGCCAGGAGTGGTTCGTGAGGACCAGCAGACCCGCACCGATCATGGGGGCAAAACCACCGGCAAACACGGCCGAGATTTCGCGGCTCATGGCCACGCCCGTGAATCGGTGGGTGGCACCGAAGAGCTCCGGTAGCAGCGCACACTGCGGGCCGAGCATGGACTGAACACCGATGGAGATGCCCACAACCATGACCGCCCAGACGAGCCAGACGTGCCCCAGGGTGATCAGGTAGAACGCAGGGAAGGCAAACAGCAGCTGGAACAGAGCGCCATAGCGGTACACCTTGACACGGCCGACACGGTCGGACAGTGCGCCGAAAGTGATGACCAAGATTGCTGCGAAACCGGCCGCGATCAGCAAACCCACGGGGCCAATGAACTTGTCCCCTTCAAACACGCCGCCCTTGCCAGCCATGAAGCCAACCAGAAGTGTGGAGTAGATGCTGGAGTTGCCGTTTTCGCCCATGCGCAGGCCAATGCCGATCAGGACATTCTTTTTGGAGGTGCGCCACAGCGTTCCAAGCGGGTTCTTGGTGACGTTCTTGTGCTTCTCCAGCTCCTGGAAGACGGGGGTCTCCTTGAGCTGCAGGCGGATGTACACGGCGACGGCGATCAGCACGATGCTGGCAAGGAACGGCACACGCCACAGCCAACCGGTGAGGATTTCCGGATTGGCCATGCCGAGCAAGGCGAAGGTACCGGCACCCAGGAGCGTACCGACCTGGATACCCACGAAGGGCAGGGACGCGAAGGAGCCACGGCGCTTTCGCGGGGCAACTTCGGAGATGAGAGTTGTGGCTCCAGCCTGCTCGGCGCCTGCGCCCAAGCCCTGCAGGATTCGCATGAGAACCAAGAGCACGGCACCGACCATACCCGCCTGCTCATAGGTGGGCAGCAGGCCGATGGCGAACGATGCGCCACCCATGAGAGCGATGGTAAGCAGCAGAACCTGCTTGCGGCCGAAGCGATCTCCAATGTAGCCAAACACCAGGCCACCGAAGGGGCGAGCCGCAAAGCCAACGCCGTACGTGGCGAAGGATGCGATCAAGGCGCCTGTGTCGCCCAGTGGAGCGAAGAAAAGTGGACCAAAGATCAGCGCCGAAGCGAGACCGTAAATGTAGAAGTCGTAGTACTCAAGTGCTGAACCTACTGAGCTTGCGAGCGTGGCCCGGCGAAGCTGGTCCGGATCTACCTTCTCGTCTGCATCCGAAGCTGATGCCGGAGCCGAGCGTAGCGGTTGTGTAGTCACTGAATCTCCCTTGAAACGTACCGAACCACCATTGGTTCAGGCAGGCGACAACGACCCGAAGGTCGATCACTATGTTGAACAGCGTACAGTACATTGAACACTTCGCCAAGAGAAAATGTAGTTTATGTCACTACCCCATCGGGTTGCCCAGCATTTTAGTCAAATCACGCAACTCGCCCACCATGGCCTCGCGCTCGGCTTCAGAGAAAGTTGCCTTCAATGCCGTCACGGAGACACCCAGGCTTGGCCCGTGAGAGCCGCGGGTAGGTACGGCAACACCCAGGCTCACAACCCCCAGGGTGGATTCCTCATCCTCGAAGGCATAACCTTGCGCTCGGATGGACCTGATCTCAGCCTTGAGCTCGCGCCCGGTCTTTAGGGACTTGGAGGTCATGATGGGTAACGCCACATCATCCGGAAACTGCTCATCCAGATCATGGTCGTGCAGCTTTGCCACCAAGGCCTTGCCAACGGAGCACAGCGACACGGGCATCTTGTCGCCAATATTGGACGTCAACCGAACAGCGGGGTGCCCCTCATAACGGGCCAGGTAGATGACATTGTCGCCGTCAAGCATGGCGATGCGAACCGTTGCAGCATTAAGTAGTGGCGCCTGCTCGCAGAAGCGGTAAAACTCTTTCACCTCATCGCGGCGACTCAGATAAGCAGCACCAAGTTCCACCAGCTTCACACCTAGCGCATAGTCGGTTCCAACGCGAGTGATGAGTTCCGCGTCCTCCAGGGCCTGCAGCAAGTTTGAGGTGGAGGATTTAGGGATGGCCAACTCCCGCGCCAAGTCACTAAGAGTGAGGCGCCCCGTGAGTGAATCCGCCAAGGCGTCCAGTACGGCTGCCGCCCGAGTTACCGCCGGAGCCGGGGTCGCGTTTGGCCTAACGTCATGGCCCTTGCCGGCAGTCGCGGACTGACGGGAAGGTGCGCTCGTAGCTTCGGCCATAACTTCACTCATGTGGTTTCCTCGACGCTGAAGGGGGGGGTGGCCCATGCGTCCCACAGGCCGGTAATATACAACACAATTCTAGTTCATTACAGTGAACAAGTTCCACCATACTGGTCAGCCGAAGAGGTAGAACGTCCGGTATTGTGTTTTGCCCAAGGGGGCTGTATATTCTTTTTCAGACCTTCCACTGTGGCGTCCCCCAATAGCCACAGTGGAGGGTCCTCCATTTTAAAGAACCATTCGTCTGAGCCTGCTCCGAATGCAATTACCCACTCCAAAAGCACTTGGCACCACACTGTGTCATGCGTTGTTGCGCCCCTCCGGCGGCAATCTGGAAATTTGGCGTGTCAGTTTGCATCTTGCAGAATGAGGCGTTATATTTTTATTACTGGTTCCCCACCACAGCGTCCCCCAATAGCTGTGGCGGGGAACCTTTCACTTTAACAAGGCATATTCTGGGCGGCCACAACTTTAGCCGGCCAGGGCAATCGGGCCCCGCATGCGCCACGCACCGCCATCGGAATCACATTCCAATTCCATGGTGACCAACTCGCTGCGAGGATTGTGTCCCAGCCGGGCTTGAATCCGCCACACTTGAACATCCACCCGGCCTTGCCCCTTGGGCATGCGCCGCTGATGCTTCCACCAGGCCGTCCGCTCAAACCATCGGATGGGTTCAGCTCCCACAAACCAGACGCGACCATTTCGAGTGATCGCCAGTGGGACTCCGGCGGGTGAGATGCGTACCAGAACTTCTTCAGGATATGAGGTCATGGACGGTACCTTACGGACAGGGTCTGACATGCCTGCCCGGGATGTTCCGTACTGGGGGCGTAGCGGCTACTTAAACGCCAACAGCCTCAGGAACTGCAGTTCACCGATGACCATGATGTTTTGGCCTGCTGCCGCCAGCTCGTGAGCACGCTTCACCTTGGCGCTTGGCCGGCCTCCGCGCTCAAGCTCGGCGCAAACGACTATGGTGACCTTTTTCGTTGTACCGTTGGCGATCGTGGCACCTCGTGCAGCCGATGCGTCCTGAGCCTCGGCACGGGGCATGGCGTCCAGGTCACCGCTGAAGACCATGGTCTGGCCAAATAGCGGCCCGTAGGGATTGGCCTGTGGATTTGCCTGCGGCAGCTCCGCCAGCTTCCGCGTGTACCCTGGCGAATAGTAGGCAGGAACTCGGGCACTGGGCCCGCTAGCCGCCGGCCACAGCTGAGCCAGCGTGCTGGCACCGCTGCGCTTGGCCAGCTCAATAGCGATCAGTGCGCTGGCACGAGCGTCATCTCCGGCGTCATGGTGGTTGAAGGCAGGCAGATCCAAGGCCCCGACAACATCCGACAACGTGTAGTGCGGCAATTCCAGCTGCTTTCGCGCCAGAGCCAAGGTGCAGTAATAGTCCAACGTGGGAACGGGCAGCCCGCTGGCCTCGTTGGCCTTGGCAATGACCGACTTCTCAAAACTGACATTATGGCCCACCAAGGCATCACCCTCAATGAAATCCATCATGGGGCCGTAAATGCCCCGCCAGTCAGGCATGGCCCGAACGTGGGCTGCAGTGATCCCGTGGATGCCTACATTGACCGGATGAAACTCCTCGTAGCCTGGCAATGGTTTCATCAACCATGCCACCTGAGCCACAACGCGCCCGGCCCGGACTTTCGTCAGCCCCACAGCACATGCAGAGGCGCGGAAGTTATTGGCCGTTTCGAAGTCAATGGCCGTGAACGATATCCCTTGCATGCAATCCTCTACGTACAGCCGTTGGTGCCCAAAATTTTCGTGGCAGCAAAGGCTCAGATTCAGCCCAGATGAATTCACGGGGCAAAGCAAAGAACCCCTCGGTTTCATGGTCTAAACCGTGAAACCGAGGGGTTCTTCTGTGGTGGGTCCTACCGGGATCGAACCGATGACATCCACGGTGTAAACGTGGCGCTCTACCAGCTGAGCTAAAGACCCATTCATTGATTCAGCTTCCAAGCTTTGCGCTTGTTGGCCTGACCAACGAGAAACTACTGTACACAGGTTTTAGCGATTGTGCCAATCGAGTCCCAGCGCGCCTGCCAAATAGCTCAAACTCTCCCCCACGCCGGTCTCTAATTTGGCATTGGCTAGCGGATCACCGCGGGTTTCACCGCGATTAATGATCACCACGTGTTTTAGGTCTTTGGCCGCTCTCTTCACGAACCTTAACCCGCTCATGACCGTCAAAGAGGATCCGGCCACCAACAACAACTCCGCGGCCTCCACCATGGCAAAGGACCGTTCAACTCTTTCCTTAGGAACGTTTTCTCCAAAGAAAACAAAATCGGGTTTGAGCATCCCGCCGCACAAGGGGCACTTGGCGATCTTGAAAGAGGCAATGAGAAGTTCATCGGCAATGTCAGCGTCGGCATCAGGCCCTATCGGGGCTCCGTTGACGGCCTCAAGAAAACCTGGATTAAGTTCGGCAAGAATCGTGGCGAGAAACGATCGCGAATAGGTTGTCTGGCAATTCATGCACACGACTTGATCAAAGCGACCGTGCAGGTCCACAACATTTGAGGCCCCCGCATCCTCATGCAGGCGGTCAACATTCTGAGTCACGATGCCTGTGAGATGACCTGCTCGCTCCAGTGCCGCTGCGGCAAAATGTCCAACATTGGGTTCGGCTCGGTGCATGTGTGCCCAGCCAATATGGTTCCTGGCCCAATAACGCTGACGGAGCAGCGGGTCGCCCACAAATTCCTGGTACGTCAAAGGCTGGCGGGGCGCTGAGTCCGGGCCGCGGTAATCCGGAATGCCCGAATCCGTGCTGAGTCCGGCACCGGTGAGCAAAGCTACACGCCGGTGCCTCATCATTTCAGCCAGCCGGTCGAGCGCCTCAATATCCCCAGCCGATAGGGCACCAGCGGGAAGGTCACCGAACCGCTGAGCATCCGCGGCTAAGCCATCGGGCGGCAAGGGCGACCCCTTTGCGAAGGCCGTCTGGCCAATACCCGGACGCACCTTGTCCATGACTAAAGCCGCCCCAAAGCTTGACGGTACCGAGCCAACGGACGAGCCTGGCCTGTGGGAGTGCTGAACATGTCAGCTATGCGCCCATCGGCCGACACCAAAAAAGTGCCTCGCCCGGCCATGCCGCGGACAGGGTTAAAGACTCCATAAGCCTGGCTCACCCCACCATGGGGCCAAAAATCGGCCAGCAGGTCAAAGTCATAGCCCTCGGCATGGGCGTAGGCGCGCAGTGTGTATTTCGTGTCCACGGACACAGCTAACAAGCGCACGCCCACAGCAGCAAAATCGGCAATATTGTCACGAAGTTCACACAACTCCCCCGTGCAAATCCCGGAGAACGCGAAAGGGTAAAAAACGATCGCCACAGGAGCACCACGCAACCCGGAAAGGGAAATTGGCTCGCCAAACTGGTTCGGCAAGGAAAAGTCGGGAGCCATGTCCCCCACGCGCAATCCAAAGTCCGTGCCGCCGTCGTTCGTCACAGGCAGTCCTGCGCTACTGGCGCTTGCGTGGAACCAAGCGGGTTGCCGCCCAATCCGCGGACACTCCGGCGGTGGTTGTCACATGCAGGCCCGCCGTAGGGGCAGCTTCCTGAATGTCCGACGGCGGGACGTAACCATCCCGGCCCTGCTTCGGTGTGAGGATCCAAACAATCCCACCCTCATCCAGAGTCGTCAGTGAATCCACCAGGGAATCCACCAGATCGCCGTCGTCTGCGCGCCACCAGAAGATAATGGCGTCCACAACGTCATGATCGTCCTCATCAAACATTTCGGACCCAATCAGATCCTCAATGTCATCGCGAAGTTTAAAATCAACGTCGTCGTCGTATCCGAGTTCCTGGACAAGATCCTCATCCTTGAACCCCAATTTGCCTGCCACCTTGGCAACAGTGCCGGCGTCGGCCTCGCTCACGTTTTTCCTCCTGCGGTCAGCACTTGCGCGCTGGTTTGTTGGTATGTATCCCCAGTCTAGGGGGTCAGCCCATATTGCCTCTACTTAACTGCCATTGGCAACAAACACCCCGCAAAGTCCTCGATCATTTTGTGATTTGCACAACATGGCACTTTTCGCGGGTGCGCGGGAGTTCGCTTGTAACGGCATTAGATGCAGTTCATGCAGCTGGTCATGCAACGGGCGCAGCTACGCACTAGCGGTCCCTGCGGTCTAGAGTGTTGGTACACGCCCATGGCCACAGCTCTGGGCGCCCCCACACTGCTTTTATAAGAGAGGTTGGACGTGGCTGCAGGAGACGAAAACTCCCATATCCTCAGCGGGTTGACAAACCAGCTGCCTGATCGCGATCCAGAAGAGACAGCCGAATGGCTTGAGTCCTTGGATACGTTGATTCAGGAACGCGGCACAGAGCGTGCCCAGTACATTATGCGTAGCCTGCTTCAGCGGGCTGGTGCGCAGAGCGTTGGCGTGCCGATGGTCACGACCACGGACTACGTAAACACGATTCCCGTTGATCAGGAACCCGTGTTCCCCGGCAACGAGGAGATCGAGCGTAAGTACCGTGCCTGGTTGCGCTGGAACGCCGCCATTATGGTCCACCGGGCCCAGTCTCCGGAGATTGGTGTTGGTGGACACATTTCCACTTATGCAGGTGCCGCAACCCTGTACGAGGTCGGTTTCAACCACTTCTTCCGCGGCAAGGACCACGCCGGTGGCGGGGACCAGGTCTTCTTCCAGGGCCACGCCTCCCCCGGCATGTACGCCCGCGCCTTCCTTGAAGGCCGCCTCTCCGAAGAAGACATGGACGGATTCCGTCAGGAAAAGTCCAAGGAAGGCCACGCGCTTTCCTCGTACCCGCACCCGCGCCTGATGCCGGAATTCTGGGAATTCCCCACCGTGTCCATGGGCATTGGCCCGATGAACGCGATCTACCAGGCCCAGTCCAACCGATACCTGCACAACCGCGGCATCAAGGACACCAGCGACCAGCAGGTCTGGGCGTTCCTGGGGGACGGTGAAATGGACGAGCCCGAATCACGCGGCCTGCTCCAACTCGCCGCTAACGACAAGCTCGACAACCTCACCTTCGTTGTCAACTGCAACCTCCAACGCCTCGATGGTCCGGTACGCGGCAACGGCA